>NZ_JACCAC010000001.1:3011350-3613620 GCF_013409425.1 Nocardioides perillae
GTCGGCGCCGCCCCCGAGCAGGTTGAGCGCGAGCAGGCGCAGCCGGGGCGTGCCGTCGGGCACCACCGCGGGCGCGCCCACCAGCTGCGGGGCGACCCACGCGGCGTGCACCCCGGTGAGGGCGAGCAGGACCACGGCCGCCGCGAGGGTGCGGAGCCGGCGGCGGCGTCGCGCGGCCGTGACGAGCGCGGCGAGCGCCAGCACGGCGTACGCCGGGAGGGCGAGCGGGGCGAACGACGCCGCCCGGACCGCGGGCCCCCACCCGGTCTGCGACGCCCGGGCGAGGGTGACCCCGAGGCAGCCGAGCAGCACGACGACCACGAGCGACCCCAGGAGCAGGCGGCCCGCCCGCGCGGCGCCGGCGGGGCGCACGCTCAGCCGACCCTGCCGCGCCGCAGCAGCACCAGGTCGTCGCGGTGGACCACCTCGCGCTCGTAGGCCGCGCCCAGCTCGCGCTTGAGGTCGGTGGTGCTGCGACCCACGAGGCGGGGCACCTCGGCGGCGTCGAAGTTGACCAGGCCCCGCCCGACGACCGCGTCGTCGGGCCCGCACAGGTCGACCGGGTCGCCGGCCACGAAGTCGCCGCGCACCCCCGTCACCCCGGCCGCGAGCAGCGACGCGCGCCGCTCGGTGAGGGCGCGCACCGCGCCGGCGTCGAGCAGCAGCGCGCCGCGGGTGTCGGTGGCGTGGGCCAGCCACAGCAGCCGGGTCGGCCGCCGTCGGCCGGTGGCGTGGAAGAGGGTGCCGACGGGCTCGCCGGCGACGGCCTCCGCGGCGCGGTCGGCGGAGGTGAGCACGACCGGGATGCCGGCGCCCGTGGCGATGCGGGCGGCCTCGACCTTGGTGACCATGCCGCCGGTGCCGACGCCCGCGGCGCCCACCGACCCGGTGGCGACCTCCGCGAGGTCGGCCTCCGAGCGCACGTCGGTCAGCAGCCGCGCTCCCGGGCGGCTGGGCGGACCGTCGTAGAGGCCGTCGACGTCGGAGAGCAGCACCAGGAGGTCGGCGTGCACCAGGTGGGCGACGAGGGCGGCGAGGCGGTCGTTGTCGCCGAACCGGATCTCGGAGGTCGCCACCGTGTCGTTCTCGTTGACGACCGGCAGCACCCCGAGCTCGAGCAGGGTGGCGAAGGTCTGGTGGGCGTTGCGGTAGTGCGCGCGCCGCGTGACGTCGTCGACGGTGAGTAGCACCTGCCCGGCGGTGAGGCCGTGGCGCGCGAGCTCCTCGGTGTAGCGGTGCACGAGCAGCCCCTGGCCCACCGAGGCCGCGGCCTGCTGCGCCGCCAGCCCGCGCGGGCGCCGAGCGAGCCCGAGGGGCGCCAGGCCGGCGGCGATCGCGCCGGAGGAGACCAGCACGACCTCGGCGCCGGCGGCCCGCACCGACGCGAGCACGTCGACGAGGCGGCGCACCCGTGCCGGGTCGATGCCGCCGGCGGCGGTGGTGAGCGAGGACGAGCCCACCTTCACCACGACGCGGCGGGCCGCCGTGACCTCGGGGCGCAGGCTCACCCCGGGTCGCTCTCGGACCAGTCGGGGTCGTCCGCACCGCCGATCTCGTAGGACGAGGGGCCCTGCCCACTCCCGGTGCCGCGCCCGGTCTGCTCGCCGACGGTGAGGCCGAGGCGGCGCGCGACATCGGCGCGGGTCTCGCCCTCGGCGCGGTCGGGCATCGCCTCGTCGATGAGGCGGCGGCGGCGCGCGGCGGGGCGCTCGTCGGAGAACCGGTTGTCCTCGCCGCGACGGCCCAGCACCTCGGCACCGGCGTCCATGCCGGGCTTGAAGTCGAAGACCACGGCGTCGTCGGGATGGCCGATCAGCACGGCGTCGCCCTCGACCGCGCCGAGCTCGAGCAGCCGCTTCTCGACGCCGAGGCGGTCGAGCCGGTCGGCGAGGAAGCCGACCGCCTCGTCGTTGCTGAAGTCGGTCTGGCGCACCCAGCGCTCGGGCTTGGTGCCGCGCACGCGCCAGCCCTCCTCCTCGAGCACGACCTCGAAGTCCTCGCCGCCGTCGACCGACGGCGGTCTCAGCACGATGCGCTCCGCCTCGACCACCGGCGCCGCGGCGCGGGCCGCCTGCACGATCTCGGCCATCGCGAAGGTGAGGGCCCTGAGCCCCTCGCCGGAGGCGGCCGAGACCTCGAAGACACGCAGGCCGCGCTCGCGCAGCTCGTCGACGACGAAGGAGGCGATGTCGCGCCCGTCGGGCACGTCGACCTTGTTGAGCGCGACCAGCCGGGGCCGGTCCTCGAGACCGCCGTAGCGGGAGAGCTCGGACTCGATCACGTCGAGGTCCTCGACCGGGTTGCGGCCGGGCTCGATCGTCGCCGTGTCGACGACGTGGACGAGCGCGGCGCAGCGCTCGACGTGGCGCAGGAACTGGTGGCCCAGCCCCCGGCCCTCACTGGCCCCCTCGATCAGGCCCGGCACGTCGGCGACCGTGAAGACGGTGTCGCCGGCCGTGACCACGCCGAGGTTGGGCACCAGCGTCGTGAACGGGTAGTCGGCGATCTTGGGCCGTGCCCGCGACATCGCGGCGATGAGCGAGGACTTGCCGGCGCTCGGGAAGCCGACGAGCCCCACGTCGGCGACGACCTTCAGCTCGAGCACGATCTCGAGCTCCTCGCCGGGCTCGCCGAGGAGCGCGAAGCCGGGTGCTTTGCGCTTGGCCGAGGCGAGGGCGGCGTTGCCCAGGCCGCCGCGGCCGCCCTGGGCCACGACGAGCTCGGTGCCCGGGCCGACCAGGTCGGCCAGCACCGTGCCGTCGGGACGCGCCACGACCGTGCCGTCGGGCACGGGGAGCACGAGGTCCTTGCCGTGGCCGCCGTTGCGGTGCGCACCGGCCCCGTGGCCGCCGTGCTCGGCACGGCGCTTGGGGCTGTGGTGGTAGTCGAGCAGCGTCGTGGTGCCGGGGTCCACCCGGAGCACCACGGAGCCGCCAGGGCCGCCGTTGCCCCCGTCGGGTCCACCGAGCGGCTTGAACTTCTCGCGGTGCACCGAGGCCACGCCGTTGCCGCCGCGACCGGCGCTGACGTGGAGGACCACGCGGTCGACGAAGGTGGGCAGGGCCATCAGGGTGCTCCTCGAGGAGGGTGGGAAGGCGACGAAGGGCGCCCCTGTGCAGGGACGCCCTTCGACCGTGGACCGTGCGGGGGGAGCGTCAGCTCACGCCCCCGGGACGACGTTGACGACCTTGCGGCCGCGCTTGGTGCCGAACTCGACGGCACCGCCGACGAGGGCGAAGAGGGTGTCGTCGCCGCCGCGGCCCACGCCGCTGCCGGGGTGGAAGTGCGTGCCGCGCTGGCGGACGATGATCTCGCCCGCGTTGACGACCTGACCGCCGAAGCGCTTGACGCCGAGGCGCTGCGCGTTGGAGTCGCGACCGTTCTTGGTCGAGGCCGCACCCTTCTTGTGTGCCATGAGTCTGGATCCTTCGTCGAGTCGGAGGGGGTCTGCGCAGGTGCCGAGCCGGAGGCTCAGGCGTTGATGCCGGTGACCTTGACCTGGGTGTAGTGCTGGCGGTGACCCTGGCGCTTCTTGTAGCCGGTCTTGTTCTTGTACTTCTGGATGACGATCTTCGGGCCCTTGGTGGCGCCGAGCACCTCGGCGGTGACCGAGGCCTTGCCGAGGGTCGCGGCGTCGCTGGTGACCGTCTCGCCGTCGACGAGGAGCACGACGGGCAGGGTCACCGACTCGCCGGGCGCCGTGGCGTTCTTGTCGATCTCGATGACGTCGCCGACGGCAACCTTCTGCTGGGTGGCGCCTGCGCGCACGATCGCGTACACCGCGGTCTCCTTCGTCGAGTGCTTGGTGGTGCTCGTCCGGGGGTCCGGCTCCGGACCCGCACGCACCACGACGCGGGGCGCGGGCGGCCGCGCGGCGTCGGGAGGGGGTGGAGCTCGGAGGGGTGCGCACGGGGCACACCGAGGAACCATCGTACGGACCCGCGCCCCCCGGCGCAAAACGACCGGGAGGCGGCGGGCCAGGCCGTCGGCCCGCGCCGCTCAGCGCTTGCGCGTGCCCTTCTTCTTCACCGGCACGTGGTCGACCGGCGGCTGGTCGTCGCTGCTGTCGGACTCGTCCCCCGCGGGCGCGGCGGGAGCCGCGCCGGTCAGGGTGGTGGCCGACCCCGCCGTCGTAGCGGGGCGCGAGGCCCCGCGACGCGTGCGGGTGACGACCTTCGGTGCCGCCGGCTCCGGGGCTGGGGCCGCCTGCGCGGCGGGCTCCGGCGCCTGGTCCGGTGCCTGGTCCGGTGCCTGGTCCGGTGCCTGGTCCGGTGCCTGGTCCGGTGCCTGGTCCGGTGCCTGGTCCGGTGCCTGCTCCGGGCTCGGCACGCTGATCGCGACCGGGGCGGCTGGCGTGGTCACGCCCCCCGGGCGGCTGGCCGCCCGGCGGCGGGTCCGGGCCACCACGCGCGGCGCCTCGGGCTCGGCGGGGGCCTCGGGCTCCTCGGTGACCTCAGGCTCCGCCCGGACCTCGGGCTCCGCCCGCACCTCGGGCTCCGCCGGGACCTCCGGGGACACCGCGGCGGGTGCCTCGGTCGGCTGGCCGGTCGGCTCGGCGGCGGACGCCTCGGTCGCCTCGGTCGGCTCGGCGGGCGCGTCTGCGGTGGGGGCCTCGTGGCGCGCCATCGCCGCCACGGCGGCGGGCGACGGCACGACCGGCGCGGTCACGGCTGCTGCGTCGCCGTCGCCTCGGCCGCTGCCGCCGCGTCCGCGACCACCACGACCGCCGCGCGAGCGGCCGCCGGGCTCGCCGTCGCCGGCCTGCTCGGCAGCCCGGTCACCACCGCGCTCGCCGCCCTGGTCGCCCGACCGGTCGCCGCCGCCGCCGCCGGCGCCGCCGGCGCCGTCGTCGTCGCGACCCTTGCCGCCGCGCTTGCGGCCGCCGCGGCGGCCGCCGTCGTCCTCGCGACGGGGCTCGACCGGCACGTCGTGCAGCAGCAGACCACGGCCCTGGCAGTGCTCGCAGGTCTCGGTGAAGGCCTCGAGCAGCCCCGTGCCGATGCGCTTGCGGGTCATCTGCACCAGCCCGAGCGAGGTGACCTCCGCGACCTGGTGGCGGGTGCGGTCGCGCCCGAGGCACTCGACGAGGCGCCGCAGCACCAGGTCGCGGTTGGACTCGAGCACCATGTCGATGAAGTCGACGACGATGATGCCGCCGATGTCGCGCAGCCGGAGCTGCCGCACGATCTCCTCGGCCGCCTCGAGGTTGTTGCGGGTGACGGTCTCCTCGAGGTTGCCGCCCGAGCCGGTGAACTTGCCGGTGTTGACGTCGACGACGGTCATCGCCTCGGTGCGGTCGATCACCAGCGAGCCGCCGGAGGGCAGCCAGACCTTGCGGTCGAGGCCCTTCGCGATCTGCTCGTCGATGCGGAAGGCCGCGAACGAGTCGACGCCCTCCCCGCTGTAGCGCTCGAGGCGGGGCTCGAGGTCGGGGGCGACGTGCGCGACGTACTGCTGCACCGTCTCCCAGGCGTCGTCGCCCTCGATGACGAGCTTCGAGAAGTCCTCGGTGAAGAGGTCGCGCACGACCTTCAGGGTGAGGTCGGGCTCGCCGTAGAGCAGCTTCGGGCCCTGGCCCTTCGACTTCGCCTCGATGTCCTCCCAGCGCGCCTTGAGCCGCTCCACGTCGCGGGTCAGCTCCTCCTCGCTGGCGCCCTCGGCGGCGGTGCGGACGATGACGCCCGCGCCGTCCGGCACGACCTCCTTCAGCAGCGCCTTGAGGCGGGCGCGCTCGGTGTCGGGCAGCTTGCGGGAGATGCCGGAGTTGGTGCCGTCGGGCACGTAGACGAGGAAGCGGCCGGCCAGGCTGACCTGGCTGGTGAGGCGCGCGCCCTTGTGGCCGGCCGGGTCCTTCGTCACCTGCACGAGCACCGACTGGCCGGAGGTGAGGACCGACTCGATCTTGCGGGGCTGACCGTCCTTGTGGCCGAGGGCCGACCAGTTGACCTCGCCGGCGTAGAGCACGGCGTTGCGGCCCTTGCCGATGTCGACGAACGCCGCCTCCATCGAGGGCAGGACGTTCTGCACGCGGCCGAGGTAGACGTTGCCGATGAGCGAGGTCTGCGACTCCCGCGCGACGTAGTGCTCGACGAGCACCTTGTCCTCGAGCACCGCGATCTGGGTGAGGTCCTCGCGCTGGCGGATGACCATGACCCGCTCGACGGCCTCGCGACGGGCGAGGAACTCCGCCTCGCTCACGATCGGCGCGCGGCGGCGGCCGGCCTCGCGCCCCTCGCGCCGGCGCTGCTTCTTCGCCTCCAGGCGGGTGGACCCGCTCAGCGCGGTGATCTGGTCCTCGGCGGCGCGCGGCTTGCGGGTGCGGGTCGTCGTCGTCGCGTCGTCCGCGCCGTCCCCGCCCTCCCCGGCGTCGTCACCCGAGCGTCGCCGCCGGCGGCGACGGCGCGACGAGCCGGACCCGGAGCCCTCCTCGGCGCCCTCCGCCGCCTCGGCGTCGTCACCGGCGGCGGTGTCGGCAGCGGTGTCGGCGCCGGCGGTCTCGGCGGTCTCGGCGTCCTGCGAGTCACCTTCGTCGGCGCGCGGGGTGCTCTCGGGGTCGGCGCTGTCCTGGCTCCCTCCCCCGCCACCGCGGCGACGACGTCGGCCACCGCGGCGCCGGCGGCGGCGCGGCCCGCCCGTGCCCTGCTCGTCGGTGTCGTCCGAGTCGTCCGAGTCGTCCGAGTCGTCCGAGTCCTCGCTCGCGTCCTCGTCGTCGGCGTCCTCGGGTGCGTCGGCGGCCACCGGGTCGGCAGCCTGGTCCGCCGCGGCGTCCGCGAGGGCGCCTTCCTCCTCGACCGCCTCCTCGACCGCCTGGTCGTCGGACTCCTCGGCCGCGTCGGCCGGGGGCTCCTCGACAGGCACGGCGCGCCGCGCGGCGGCGCTGCGGGAGCGCGTACGGCGTGCCGGGGCCGGCTCGCTGCCCGCCTCGGCGGTCGCCTCCGCGGTGGGCTGGGCGGTGGGCTGGGCGGAGAGTTGGGTGGAGGGCTCGGCGTCTGCCGCGGCGTCCGTCGCTGGGTCCGTCGTAGGCGCCTCGGCGGCCTTCCGGCGCGACGCGCGCTTGCGGGGCGTCGCTGCCGGGGCTTGGAAGAGCGGCACCGGCGCACCGGGCAGGGGCTGGTCGACGCTGCCGTCGGCGGCGGGCTCGAGCACGGGCTCGGCGGCCGGCGCCTCGAGGGTCTCGGACGCGGCGGCCGCCTTGGTGGTGGTCCTGCGCTTGGCGGCCTTCTTCGCGGGCGCCCGCTCGGCCGCAGGCGCCTCCTCGGGTGCCGGCGCAGCGGTGTCACCCGCGGCAGCGTCGTCTGCGGCCGTCGTGGCCGACTCCTCCGCCCCTGACGCCTTCGCCGCCGACTTCCTCGGGGTCGACTTCTTCGCGGTCGACTTCTTCGCCGTCGTCCGCTTCGCAGCCGCCGCCGGCTCTGTTGGCGTCTCCTTCGGGGCCGCCGCCTCGGGAGCCGACTCCCCCGCGGTCGTCGCCTGCGCCGTCGCCTTCGTCGCGGCGGTCCTCTTCGTGGCCGTCCGCTTCGCCGCCGCCTTCTTCGCCGGGGCGGCACCGCCCTGGTCGGCCGCGTCGCTCGTTGACCCGTCGGCGGTGGCGTCTGCGGTGGCGTCTGCCGTGGCATCGGCCGTGGCGGCGGCCTTCTTGGTGCTGCGCTTGCGGGTGGCCTTGGTGGCCGGGGCCGGCGCGGAGACGTCGGCGGGGGACGTGTCGGCCCCCGCTGCGCTGCTGCTGTCGTCTGCCGGGGTCGTCTCGTCGAGCAAGGAGTGCTCCTCGGCCGCCGCGGGGAGCGACGGCGGGTCGGGCCGCCGGCCGGGCCGGCGACGCAAAGCCTGCGTGTGGCGGCGACGACCTCCGCTCGGTCGCGTCGCCGTCGCTCCACCGGCACCTGCCGCGGTCAGCTGGGCCGCCCCGGTGCTGTCACCACCGAGCCGGACCGCGTCGCGGTCTGGTGCCGACGTCGGTCGGGCGTGCCGGTCCAGGACCGACGAGGACGTCGTCGGGTCGGCGCCCGCAGCGCTGCCGCGGACCGACCGTGGCGAGTATCGCACACGGCGGCCCTACGACCCTTCACGACGCGAAGGGGTCGCCGACCTCACCGTCGACCAGCGGACCCTGCGCGAGCCGCGTCACCAGCACCGCGGCGCCGAGGTCGACGCCCCCGGCGCGGCCGACGCCGCGCAGCACGTCGTCGGGTCGCACGGCGGGCTCGCTGTGGCGCACCACGACCTCGAGGGCCGACCCTGCGCGCTCGTGCCGGGGCGCCACCACCTCGAGCCGCACGACGGCGGCGCGGCAGTCGAAGGTGCGCAGCCCCTTCTTCGTCATCCGCTCGACCTCGATCGCGTCGGCCGCGAGGAAGGCGGCGACGCCGGCGGCGGTGTCCGCGGCCGGCGCACCGACCTCGACGACCCAGTGGCTCGCCTCGAGCCGGTCGGCCAGGGAACCGCCCGGCGACTCCACGACCGCGAGCACGTCGAGCCCGTCGGGCAGCGAGGCGGCGAGCGCGTCCGCGACCGCTGCGGGGTCGAGGACCTGGGCGAGCCCCACCTCGACGTACTCCGCCTCGCTCGCGGCCCCGGTGGGCGAGGCGCCGGCGTAGGAGATGCGGGGGTGGGGGTTGAAGCCCGAGGAGTAGGCCATCGGCAGCCGCGCGCGCACCACGGCCCGCTCGAAGGCCCGGCTGAAGTCGCGGTGGCTGGTGAAGCGCAGCCGCCCGCGCTTGGCGTAGCGGATGCGCAGCTTCTGCACCGGCGGCGCCTGCTGCGGAGGTTGCTGCTTCACCGGCCCAGGCTAGGCCAGCGCGGCCCGCATCGCGGGCGAGGGGTAGACGGTGCCGACCCGCTCGCCGTCCAGCCACGCCGTCAGCCGCTCGGCCTCGACCGCGAGGGCCGCGCGGCCGGTCGGCGGCACGTCCTCGAGCAGGGACACCACGACCCGGCCCGCGTCGTCCTGCACCCACACGCCGACGACCCGGCCGTTCCACCACGCAGTCGTGCCGGCGTTGCCGTTGCGGTCGAAGACCGCCGCAGCGTGAGGACCGAGGTAGGCGTCGCGCTCCTTCCAGCCCATGGTGGTCGGGTCGAGCACGGGGAGCAGCGCGGCCCACGGCGCGACGTCGGGCTCGACCGCCAGGTCGTCGGGCAGCAGCCAGGCCGCCCGCCCGTCCTCGAGGCGCACCTCGACGGCGTCGACGTCGCCCAGCGCGCGCGTCACCGCCGTCTTGGTCGAGCCGAGCCACCACTGCAGGTCGGCCGCGGTGCCCGGACCGTGCGAGCGCAGCCAGCGCCGCACCAGCTCGGCCCACCCCGCGCGCTCGTCCCACGGCGCGGGCTGCTCGCCGAGCCAGTCCTCGGCCAGGGCCCAGCGGTGGCGCGAGACCCGCCAGTGCCCGGCGTTCGTGCCACGCACCACCCGCGCCTCGAGCCCCAGCAGCGTGAGCAGGCGGGGCACGACCGGCTGGGTCCCGCCGTACGCCGTGCCCGGCGCGACCTCGATCCCCACGTCGAGGGCGGGCACGGCGGCACGCACCTCCGCCGCCTGGAGCTCGCCGCGCTCCGCGAGCAGCGCCACGACGGCGTCGCCGGCCTGCGCCACCCACTGCTCGCCGTCGGCCGCGAGCCCGCCGGCGACGACCTCGCGCGCCAGGCGGCCGCGCTGCTGGGTCGCGACCCGGGCCGAGGCGCTCCCCCACGAGGCCGGCAGCAGGTCGCGCGGGAAGACGAAGAGGGTGCGCCGCATGGCCAGCTGCTTGACCAGCGTGCGGTCGACCTCGAGCGCGGCGCGCACGTCGTCGCGTGCGAGGTCCGCGACGCGGGCCTGCAGCGAGAGCGCGACGGTCGCGGGCTCGGTGGCGTGCAGGACGGTGACCGCACGGGTGGCGGCGACTGCGTCCCCGACGCGCTCCGTCGGGGCGAGCGCGTGGCGTCGTGCCAGCCGGGCTCGTCGCTCGTGGTCGGTGACGGTGCGCACGCGCCTCATCCTGCCCGGTCGCCACCCTGCAGAATGGCCGGGTGAAGCAGCAGCAGGCCCTGACGGCGGCCGTGGTGGTCGGCCTGCTGGCCGTCGTGGCGACGCTGCTCGCGCTCACCGCGCAGCGCGGCTCGCAGACCGCGGGTCCGACCGCTCCCACCCCCACCGTCTCCCCTGCTCCGTCGGGCACGGCGCCCGCCCCGACCGCTCTGCCCGCGCCCACGGCCACGCCCAGCGGCCCGCCGACCGCGCCTCCCGGCTCGCCGTCGCCCGTCGCACCCGACCAGGTGTGCGCGACCGGGGCCGCGACCGGCCCGCGCCGCCTGCGCGTCCTGACCTTCAACATCCACGCCGGGCTCGGCGGTGGCCGGCTGCAGCTCGGCAGGGTCGCCGAGGAGATCGCCGCGACCGGCGCCGACGTGGTCTTCCTGCAGGAGGTCGACCGCTTCCGCGCCCGCTCGGGCCGCACCGACCAACCGGCCCTGCTGGCGCAGCGCCTGGGCATGGAGGTGGCCTTCGGCAGCAACGTGCGCCACCCCCGCGGCGGGCAGTACGGCACCGCGATCCTGTCGCGCTGGCCGATCGTCGACCAGCGCAACCTGGCGCTGCCCAACCGTCCCGGCCTGGAGCAGCGCGGGTTGCTCTTCGCCGCGATCGACGTCGAGGGCACCCCGCTCCACGCGTACGGCACGCACCTGCAGCACACGCGGGGCCCGGCGCGCCTCGAGCAGATGCAGGCCGCCCTCCAGGTCATCGCCGCCGACCCGGTGCCGAAGGTCTTCGCGGGCGACTTCAACGCCGGGCCCGCCTCGGCCGCGCTGCAGGTGGCCCGCCGCTACCTCGCCGACCCGTGGCCGGTCGTCGGCGACGGGCCCGGGCTGACGGTGCCCCCACGCGCCCCCCGCCGCCGCATCGACTACGTCCTGCACGACTTCTGGTCGACCCCGGTCGCCGCCCGCACGGTGCGCTCACAGGTCTCCGACCACATCGCGGTGCAGGTCGACCTCGACCTGCGCACCCTGCCCACCTGCCTGGCGGGCTGAGCACCGTGACCGGCACCGCGACGACGCGCACCCCTGCGCCGCTGCGCACGCGGTGGCTGGTGCTCGCCGGCATCGTCCTGCTCAGCGTCAACCTGCGGCCCGCTGCGGTCAGCGTGGGGCCGGTCCTCGAGGAGGTCCGCGCGGCGCTCGAGATGGGTGGTGCGGCCGCGGGCCTGCTGACCTCGCTGCCCGTGCTCGCCTTCGCCGGCTTCGGCGCGCTCGCCCCCGGGCTCGCGGCCCGGGTGGGCGTGCACCGCGTCACCCTGCTCTCCCTGCTCGCGGTGGTCGGCGGGCTGCTCGCGCGCGCCGCGGCCGGATCGGGGCCCACCTTCCTGCTGTGGTCGGCCGTCGCGCTCGCCGGGATGGCCACCGCCAACGTGCTGCTGCCCTCGCTGGTCAAGCTGCACTTCCCCGACCGCACCGGCCTGCTCACGTCGGTCTACACCACGGCGCTGGCGCTGGGGCTGACCGCGGCCCTGACGCTGACCGCGCCCCTGGAGTCCGTGGTCGGGTGGCGCCCTGCGCTGGCGACGTGGGCCGGGCTCGCGGCCGTGGCGGCGCTGCCGTGGGTGGCCCTCGCGACCCACGACCGCCGGCTCGACCGCCGGGCGCGGGCCGTGTCGGTTCGGTCGGTGCTCCGCACCCGGCTCGGGGCGGCGATGGCACTGTTCTTCGGTCTGCAGTCGATGCAGGCGTACGCCGTCTTCGGCTGGTTCGCGACCCTCTGGCGCGACGCCGGCTCCTCCGCCGAGGCCGCCGGGGCGCTCGTCGGCCTGGTCGCCGGCGTGAGCATCCCGCTCTCCGCGCTCGTGCCGTCGCTCGCGGCGCGCCGGGAGAGCCAGGTGGGCATCCACCTCGCGCTGATGGCCTGCTACCCCGTCGGCTACCTCGGGCTGGTGCTCGGCCCGACCGAGCTGGCGTGGGTGTGGGCGGTCTTCGTCGGCACGGGGCTGTGCAGCTTCCCGCTCGCGCTGACGCTGGTCAACCTGCGCTCGCGCACCCCCGAGGGCACCGCGGCGCTCTCCGGCAGCACCCAGGCGGCGGGCTACCTGCTGGCCGCGGCCGGGCCCTTCGCGGTGGGCGTCGTGCACGACGCGACCGGCGGGTGGACCGTGCCGGTGCTCCTGCTGCTCGTGCTCACGCTGCCGCAGGCGCTGGTCGGGATCTACTGCGCCCGCCCCGGCGCGGTCGAGGACCAGCTGGCCGACCGCACCCGCGGCCGGCGCGGCTGAGCCCGGGCGGCGGCCCTCAGACCACCGAGAGCGGCAGCAGCTGCTGGCCGGTGGGCCCGACCTGGATCTCGGTGCCCATCTCGGGGCACACCCCGCAGTCGTAGCAGGGGGTCCAGCGGCAGTCCTCGACCTCGACGTCGGAGGAGCCGTCGGCGACCGCGAGCGCGTCCTCCCAGTCGGCCCACAGCCAGTCCTTGTCGAGCCCGGAGTCGAGGTGGTCCCACGGGAGGACCTCGTCGTAGCCGCGCTCGCGGGTGGTGAACCAGTCGAGGTCGACGCCCGTGCCGGCGAGACCGCGCTCGGCGGCCGCGACCCAGCGGTCGTAGGAGAAGTGCTCGCTCCAGCCGTCGAAGCGGCCGCCGTCGCGCCACACCTGCTCGATGACCGCGCCGACGCGGCGGTCGCCGCGCGAGAGCAGGCCCTCGACCGCCCCGGGCTTGCCGTCGTGGTAGCGGAAGCCGATCGCGCGCGCGAAGCGCTTGTCCTCGCGCACGGTGTCGCGCAGCTTCCTCAACCGCTCGTCGGTGGTCTCGGGGTCGAGCTGCGCAGCCCACTGGAAGGGGGTGTGCGGCTTCGGCACGAAGCCGCCGATCGAGACGGTGCAGCGGATGTCGTTGCGACCGGAGACCTCGCGGCCCTTCGCGATGACGCGCTTGGCCAGCTCGGCGATCTGCAGGACGTCCTCGTCGGTCTCGGTGGGCAGGCCGCACATGAAGTAGAGCTTCACCTGGCGCCAGCCGTGGGAGTAGGCCGTGGCGACCGTGCGGATGAGGTCCTCCTCGGTCACCATCTTGTTGATGACCTTGCGCATCCGCTCGCTGCCGCCCTCGGGTGCGAAGGTGAGGCCCGAGCGGCGCCCGTTGCGGGAGAACTCGTTGGCCAGCGTGATGTTGAAGGCGTCGACGCGCGTGCTGGGCAGCGACAGGGAGACGTTGGAGCCGTCGTAGCGGTCGGCGAGGCCCTTCGCGACGTCGCCGATCTCGGTGTGGTCGGCGCTCGACAGCGAGAGCAGGCCGACCTCCTCGAAGCCCGTGGCGCGGATGCCCTGCTCCACCATGTCGCCGATGGTGCCGATCGAGCGCTCGCGCACCGGGCGGGTGATCATGCCGGCCTGGCAGAAGCGGCAGCCGCGGGTGCAGCCGCGGAAGATCTCCACCGAGAAGCGCTCGTGCACCGTCTCGGCCAGCGGCACAAGCGGCTTACGCGGGTAGGGCCAGGCGTCGAGGTCCATCAGCGTGTGCTTGCGCACGCGGTGCGGGATGCCCGGCACGGTCGGGGTGTAGCCCGCGATCTCCCCGCTGGGCAGGTAGGTGACCTCGTAGAAGCGGGGCACGTAGACACCGCCGCTCACGGCGAGGCGGCGCAGCAGCTCCTCGCGCGGCGTCGGCATCTCGCCCGCCGGGCAGCCGTCGGCCTTCCACTCGCGCACGACCTCGGAGATCGCGAGCACGACCTCCTCGCCGTCGCCGAGCACGGCCGCGTCGAGGAAGTCGGCCACCGGCTCGGGGTTGAACGCCGCGTGGCCGCCCGCGAGCACGACCGGGTGCTCCTCGGTGCGGTCGGCGGCGTGCAGCGGGATGCCGGCGAGGTCCAGCGCGGTCAGCATGTTGGTGTAGCCGAGCTCGGTGGAGAAGCTCAGGCCGAAGAGGTCGAAGTCGCCGACCGGGCGGTGCGCGTCGACGGTGAACTGCGGGATGGGGCCCTGCTCGTCGCCCTCCCGCAGGACGGCCTCCATGTCGGGCCACACGGCGTACGTGCGCTCGGCGACGATCCAGTCGCGCTCGTTGAGCACCTCGTAGAGGATCTGCACACCCTGGTTGGGCAGGCCGACCTCGTAGGCGTCGGGGTACATCAGGGCCCAGCGGACGGTGGGGCCGGTGCCGGCCTGCTCGCCGCAGTCCCAGTCCTTGACCGTCGAGCCCAGCTCGCCGCCGACGTACTGGATGGGCTTGGAGACGCCGGGGAGCTTCGGCTCGAGGCGGGGGAAGACGCTCTCGGGCGCGGGGGCAGGCACGGGTGGACCTCGCAGGTTCCTCACGGGGGCAGGGCGCTCCCAGGGTACGGCGTGGGGCGGCGCCGGCCGAACCGCGCGCCACCCCCGACGGGGCGGCGCGGCCTGCGCACGCCGCCCGTAGGTTGACCGCATGAGCGCGACCACCACCGGCCGGCTGCACTGGACCGTCGTGGCGCCCCCCGTGGCGGCGGTCGTCCTCGCCCTCACGTGGGGCCGCTCCCCCGGGGGTGCGCTGCAGACGGTGGTCTACGTCGTGGCGGGGGCGCTCCTCGTCGGTGCCGTGCTCGCGGCGGTGCACCACGCCGAGGTGGTCGCCCACCGGGTCGGGGAGCCCTTCGGCTCGCTCGTGCTGGCGGTCGCCGTCACGGTCATCGAGGTGGGGCTGATCGTCACCCTGATGCTCGACGGCGGGAAGGGCGTCGACACCCTCGCCCGCGACACCGTCTTCGCGGCGGTGATGATCAGCCTCAACGGCATCGTCGGCCTCGCGCTGCTGGTCTCGGCGCTGCGCCACCACCTCGCGGAGTTCAACCCCGAGGGCGCCGGCGCGGCGCTCGCCACCGTCCTCGCCCTGGCGGGCCTCACCCTGGTGCTGCCGGGCTTCACCACGAGCGCCTCGGGGCTGGAGTTCTCCGGGCCGCAGCTGGCCTTCGCGGCGGTGGTCTCCGTCGTGCTCTACGGGCTCTTCGTCTTCACCCAGACCGTGCGCCACCGCGACTTCTTCCTGCCGGGCGAGGTGCCGCGCGGCGCGCTGGACCGGCCCGACGACGACGCGGACGGCCACGCCGACCCCCCGACGGGCCGCGAGACCGCGGTCAGCCTCGCCCTGCTGCTGGTGGCCCTGGTCTCGGTCGTGGGCCTGGCGAAGGTCGAGTCGCCCGCGATCGAGGCCGCCGTCTCCGCCCTCGGGTTCCCCTACGGCTTCGTCGGCGTGGTCATCGCGCTGCTGGTGCTGGCGCCCGAGACCATCGCCGCCACCCGGGCCGCCGCCCGCCGGCGCGTGCAGATCGCGCTGAACCTCGGCTTCGGCTCCGCGATGGCCTCGATCGGCCTCACGATCCCCGTCATCGCCGTCGCCTCGGTGTGGCTCGACGGGCCGCTCTCGCTCGGGCTCGAGCCGGTGCAGCTGGTGCTGCTCGCCGTGACCGCGGTCGTCGCCACCCTGACCGTCGTGCCGGGGCGGGCCAAGCCGCTGCAGGGCGGCGTGCACCTGGTGCTGCTGGCCGCCTTCGTCTTCCTCGCGATCAACCCCTGACGGGGTCTGCTCACCCCCGCAGCAGGGCGGGCGCGGCGGTGTAGCGCGTCGGCAGCGGCGCCGCCGAGCGCAGGTGGACGTTCTGCAGCAGGCCGACCGCCAGCATCCCGGCGAACATCGAGGACCCGCCGTAGGACACGAACGGCAGCGGCACGCCGGTGACCGGCATGATGCCCAGGCACATCCCGACGTTCTGGAAGGTCTGGAAGCCGAACCAGCAGGCGATGCCGGCGGCGGCCACCCGGCCGAAGACGTCGTCGGCGTGCAGCGCGATCGCGAGCGCACGCCAGACCACCACGCCGAGCAGGCCGACCAGGAGCCCCGCGCCGAGCAGGCCGAGCTCCTCGCCCGCGACGGTGAAGACGAAGTCGGTGTGCTGCTCGGGCACGAAGCCCGAGCGGGTCTGCGAGCCGTCGAAGAGGCCCTGGCCGAGCAGACCGCCGTTGCCGACCGCGATGCGCGCCTGCTCGACGTTGTAGCCCGCCCCGCGCGGGTCGAGCTCGGGGTCGGTGAAGGCGAGGAAGCGGTCGACCTGGTAGTCCTCGAGCAGGCCGAGCGCGACCGCGGTCAGCGCGACCGCGACGCCCGACGCGGCGAGGCCGACCAGCCAGCCGCGCGGTGCGCCGGAGACCGCGAGCACGCCGAAGACCGTCGCGGTGAGCACCAGCATGGTGCCGAGGTCGGGCTGGGCCAGGATCAACCCGGCCGGCACGGCCGCGATGAGCAGCATGCCGACCACCTCGACGGTGCCGACGGGGCGGTGCCGGTGGGCCTGGGCCCGCTCGGCGAGCAGCAGCGCCGCGCCGATGACGACCGCCAGCTTGGCGAACTCCGCCGGCTGGATCGACATGCCGCCCACCTGCACCCACGAGCGCGAGCCGTTGATGGTCTGCCCCACCACCAGCACCAGCCCCAGCCCGACGAGGCTGGCGAGGTAGGCGAGCGGCGCGAGGATGCGCACCCACCGGTGGTCGGTGGCCGTCACGACGACGAGGAGCACCACCCCGATCGCGACGTTGACGAGGCTCTTGCGGAGGTACGCCGTGCTGTCGCCGCCGGTCAGCGAGTCACGCGTGCTGGTGGCCGACCACACGAGCAGGGTGCCGACCACGCACAGCGCCAGGACGGCACCGAGGAGCACCCAGTCGACGCCCTGCGCGCGAGAGGCCCGCAGGGCCGGGCGCGCCGACGCGCCGCCGCGGCTCACGACCGCGCCCCCGCGGCGCGGCGCACGACCGGCGGCAGGATGGAGCCGTCGAGCTCGAAGCGCGGCAGCCGGCGCGGCGGCACGGTGCCGGGGATCGCGGCGGCCGCCGGGCGCACCTGCTCGCCCTGCACGCCGTACAGCGCCTCGTAGATCGCCCGGATCGCCGGGCCGGAGGTGCCCGAACCGGTGCCGCCCTGGCTCACCATCATCACCACCACGTAGTCGTCGGTGTAGGAGGCGACCCACGAGGTCGACTGCTTGCCGTAGACCTCGGCCGAGCCGGTCTTGGCCCGGATGCGCACCTGGTCGAGCGGGAAGCCGCCGAGGCGCCAGTTCATCGTGCCCTGGGGGTTGGCCGCGACGCCGGTCAGGGCGGCGTCGAGGTAGCGCAGCACGTCGCGCGGGGCGTCGACACGACCCTGCACGACCGGGGGGATGCGCTGCACGACGCTGCCGTCGGGTCCGACCACCGCCTTGCCGACGCGCGGCTCGTAGAGCGTGCCGCCGTTGGCGATGGCGCCGTAGGCGCGGGCGAGCTGCAGCGGCGTGACGATGGTGTCACCCTGCCCGATCGCGAAGTTGACGGCGTCGCCGGCGCGGTAGGCGTAGCCCTCGACGCAGAACTCCTCGGCGAAGCGGTGGACGAAGTCGCTGACGCCCTTGTTGTCGGGGTGGCTGCGCGGCTTGGCGGCGATCGCGCAGTAGTAGTCCTTCTGCGACTCGTAGTAGTCGCGCTTCCACTGCCGGTCGGCGATGCGGCCCGCGGCCTCGCCCGGCACGTCGATGCCCGTCTCGGCGCCGAAGCCCCACTCCTGCGCCTCGCGCACCAGCGGGTCGCGGGCCGCGACGTCGTCGACGTCGGAGCCGAGCCGCTGCCAGTAGTCGTAGCCGATGCGGTAGAAGAAGGTGTTGCACGAGACCTCGAGCGCCTTGGCGAAGGAGATCGACCCGTAGGCGCCGGACTCGTAGTTCTTGAACACCCGGTTGCCGACCTGGAAGCCCGACGAGCACGCGAGGCGGGTGTCCTCGTCGTAGCCGTGCTGCATCGCGCCGGCGGTCATGAAGGGCTTCCACGTCGAGCCGGGCGCGAACTGGCCCTGCGTGGCGCGGCTGAGCAGCGGGGTCCCGGCCGCCTCGGAGTAGAGCCGCGCCAGCTGACGGCTCGAGATCCCGCCGACCCACACGCCCGGGTCGTAGGTCGGCTGGCTCGCCATCGCGACCACGCGGCCGGTGTCGGCCTCGAGCACGACGGCCGCGCCGGAGTCGGCGACGTAGCGGCGGCCGGTGACGGTGTCGAGGGTGGCGCGGGCGGTCGCGATGGTCTGCGCGAGCTGCTGCTCGACCACCGACTGCACCTTGGCGTCGATCGAGGTGACCAGCGTGCTCCCGGGGACGCCCTCGACCTCCTCGGCGTCGTCGAGGGTGCGACCCATCGAGTCCACCGCGACGCGGCGGTAGCCGGGCATGCCGCGCAACCACGCGTCGTACTGCTTCTCGACACCGGCGCGGCCCACCGACGAGGCGCCGTTGACCGAGCGGTCGTCGGCCGCCTCCGCCGCGTCGAGCTCGTCCTCGGTGATCGGGCTGAGGTAGCCGAGCAGGTGGGCGGCGTTGACGCCGAAGGGCTCGGGGTAGGCGCGCACGGTCTGCTGCTCGACCAGCACGGCCGGGAAGTCCTCGGGCTGCTCGAGGATGCGCAGCGCGGTCTGCTCGGGCACGTCGGTGGCGACCGGTACCGGCTGGTAGGGCGAGCCGTTCCAGCACTCGCCGGCGATGCTGCCGGCGACGCCGCAGTCGAGCAGCGCGCGGCGCAGCCGGGCGGGGCGCAGGTCGACCTCGGCGGCGACGCGGCGCAGCACGACCGCCTGCTCGTCCTCGCCCATCCGGCCCAGCAGGGTGCGGTCGACGCTGACCACCCACGACGGGCGGTTGGCGACCAGGGGCCGGCCCTGCGCGTCGACGATCAGCCCGCGCTGCGGCTGGACGACGACCTCGCGCACCGACTGCGACGCCGCCTGGGCGCGGTACTCCTCGCCGTCGAGGACCTGCAGGAACCACAGCCGCGCGAGCAGCGTGGCGAAGAGGGAGAAGACGAGGGCCTGCACGACCACGAGGCGCACCCGGCTGCGCTCGGCGCCGACGTCGGGACGCCCCGCGCCCACGGTCATCCGCCGCTCACCCGGTCGAGCCGCTCGAGCCGATCGGTGCGCGCGCCGCGGTCGCGGCGCTCGGGCCGCCGACGGCCGTCGAGCCGCGCCAGGACCGCGAGCAGCGGGGGCAGCACGAAGGGGGTGAGCAGCACGTCCCAGACCACGGCCACGGCCACCACGGCGAGCATCGTCGCCACCGAGCCGACGGGCTCGCCCAGCAGGACGCCGCTGAGCGCGAAGACCGACGTGCCGACGAAGGAGGCGACCGCCACGGTCGCGACCACCGAGGTCGGGGTGCGGGTCTCGGCGCGCACACGGCCGACGACCCAGCCGACGAGCACCAGGGCGATCGCCCAGCGGCCGGCGAGGTGGTCGGCCGGCGGGGCCAGGTCGAGCAGCAGGCCCGCGGCCAGGCCGGTCGCGGCGCCCACGTCGGGGCCCCGCGCGAGGGCCGTGCCGACGACCACGAGCAGGCAGAGGTTGGGCACGACGCCGGCCCACGCGACGTGCGGGAAGACCGTCAGCTGGAGCACGAGGGCCAGCAGCAGGGCGAGCGCGGTGACCGCCGCGCGCAGCAGGCTCACCGCAGGCTCCCGTCGGCCTCGACGACCCCGCGGTCGCTGCGGGTGCCGGAGGGCACCACCACCCCGACCACGTCGAGCGCGCTGTAGTCGACGAAGGGCACCACGACGGCCCGCTGGCTGGTGGTGCGGGGGTTGCGGTAGACGTCGACGACGCGGCCCACGGGCACCCCCGCGACGTACGGCGCGCCCCCGCGGCTGCCCCACGTCACCACCACGTCGTCGCGGGCCGGGACGACGCTGCCGTCGACCAGCTCGAGGTCGAGCAGGTCGTCGTCGCCGAGGCCGCCGCGCCCGCGCAGGAAGCCCATCTCGAGGCTGCTGCCGAGCCGCGCGCCGACGACGGAGTCGGCGTCGGCGGCGAGCAGGACCGTCGCGGTGGTCGAGGTGGCGCGCAGCACCCGGCCGACCAGGCCGTCGGCGTTGACCACCGTCATGTCGGCGTCGACGCCGGCGTCGGTGCCGGCGTCGATGGTCACGGTGCGGGTGAAGGACTGCCGGGCGCCGAGCGCCACGACGCGGGCGGGCACCAGCGCGGTGCCGAGGTCGGCAGCGGCGCGGGTCAGCCCGTCGAGCTCGGCGAGGCGGTTGCGGTCGAGGTCGGTGGTGGCGAGGTCGGCGCGCAGGTCGGCGTTGTCGGCCTCGAGCGCGGCGACCCTCTCGCGCAGCGACGCGTGCGTGCGGAACCACCGCGGCACGGCCGTGAACGGGCGGACCACCGCGCCGGCAGCGGTCTCGGCCGGGCCGAGCACCTCGCCGACGGCCGCGCGGGCGGGGTCGAGCGCGGAGTCGTCACCGCCGCGCACGTCGACGGTCAGCACCGTCAGGCAGCACAGCAGCAGCGCGACGAGCAGCGAGCGCGAGCCGCGCGGGCCCTCCCGCTCGAGCCCGCGCCACCGCTTCTCCCGGTCGGTCGCCACCTGCTCCCCCTCACCAGCGCCGCGGGTCGGAGACGAGGACCTGCGAGAGCGCCTCGAACTCCTCGACGCAGCGGCCGGCCCCGAGGGCCACGGAGGACAGCGGGCTCTCCGCCACGTGGACCGGCATGCCGGTCTCGTGCCGCAGGCGCTCGTCGAGCCCGCGCAGCAGCGCACCGCCGCCGGTGAGCACGATGCCGCGGTCCATGATGTCGCCGGCGAGCTCGGGCGGGGTCTGGTCGAGGGTGGCGCGCACCGCGTCGACGATCGCGTGCAGCGGCTCCTCGAGGGCCTGGCGCACCTCGGCGGAGCTCACCGTGATGGTGCGGGGCAGCCCCGAGACCATGTCGCGCCCACGGATCTCGGCCTCGGGCTCGGCCGGCAGCGGGAAGGCCGAGCCGAGCGTGACCTTGACCTCCTCGGCCGTGCGCTCCCCCAGCATCAGGGAGTACTCCTTCTTCATCCACGCGATGATCGCCTGGTCGAGGTCGTCGCCCGCGGTGCGGATCGACAGCGAGGTGACGATGCCGCCGAGGGAGATGACGGCGACCTCGGTGGTGCCCCCGCCGACGTCGACGACCATGTTGCCGGTGGCCTCGTGCACGGGCAGGCCGGCGCCGATCGCGGCGGCCATCGGCTCCTCGACGATGTAGACCCGGCGCGCGCCGGCCTGGTAGCCGGCCTCCTTGACCGCGCGCTGCTCGACGGCGGTGATGCCGCTCGGCACGCAGACGACCATGCGGGGCTTGGCGAAGTAGCGGCGGCGGTGCACCTGGTGGATGAAGAAGCGCAGCATCTGCTCGGTCGCCTCGAAGTCGGCGATGACGCCGTCCTTGAGGGGGCGGATGGCGGTGATGGAGTCGGGGGTGCGCCCGATCATCCGCTTGGCCTCGTGGCCGACCGCGAGGATCTCGTCGGTCGCGGAGTTCAGCGCCACCACCGACGGCTCGTCGAGCAGCACGCCCTTGCCACGCACGTAGACCAGCGTGTTGGCGGTGCCGAGGTCCACGGCCATGTCGCGGCCGATGAAGCTGTTCGCCATGTGCGGACGCCCTCGCAGGTGGGACTCGTGGGGAAGGTGGGGCCGGAGGTGCCTCCGGGTCCTGCAGCAGGGTAGGAGCGCGCGGGCGCCCCTCCGGGGAGCCACGCCGTACGCCGCGGCTCACGGCCGCGCCCGCACCGGGCGGTCGGCCTCGGGGTCGACCGGGGTGCGCCACCACGGGTCGCGGCGGGGCTCGGCGTGCGCCACCTCCTCGTCGCGGCCGGCGACGACGAGCGCGAGGCCGGCCAGCGACTCGCCGCCGGGGGTGAGGTAGCCGCGGTGCTGGTCGAGCGACCAGCGCAGCCCGACGTCGCGGTCGCGGTGCTCGGCGGCGAAGCGTCGGGCACCGAAGTCCTCCCCCGCGGGGTCGCGCCCCAGGGTGCCCGGGCCGCCGAGGCGGCCCTCGTCGCCCAGCAGCGTGACCGGGTCGCTCGACGCGGACCCGACCCAGACCGGGGCGGGGCCGAGGTCGCGTGCGTCCTGCGCGGGGCCTGCGCCCGGAGCGCCGAGCAGCACCAGGTCGTCGGCGGCCAGGCCTGGGCCGGCGGCCCCGTGGGCGAGCGCGACGGCGCCGTAGCTGTGGCCCACGACGACGAGGTGCGGGTCGGTCGTCCGGGCGGCCGCCAGGCCCGCGAGGTCGGCGGCGAGCGCGTCGCCGCCCGTGCGGGCCAGGCCCTGCCCCGCGACCCGCCAGCCGTCGAGGTCGCCCGAGCCCCAGCGGTCGGGGGCGTCGTAGCCGAGCCAGGCGACGGTGGCCACCGAGTCGGCGCTCGCGCGACGCGCCGCGGCCCACAGGTGCCACGCGTCGCGGGCCCGGGCCGGCAGGTCGGTGCCCTCGGTGCCCAGGCCGGGCACGACCACGGCCACCCGCCGCGCCGCCGCGGGGTCGCCCAGCGCGAGGACCGCGGTGCCGTCGCCGCCGTGCGCCCGCGGCACCCAGTCCCAGAGCAGGGCGGGCACGGCCGTGCCCGTGCGCGGGTCGCGGTGGCGGGTGGCGGCCCGCAGCGCCTCGGCCGCGGCCCCCGCCAGCGCCAGGCGGCGGCGGTCGCCCGCGGCGAGCACCCCGGCCCCCTCCCGCGCCGTGAGCGTGACCAGGTCGCGCGCCAGCGCGAGCCTGTTGGCGCGGTCCCGCACCGCCGGCGGGAGCCCGTCGAGGCGCCCCACGACGAGGGGCAGGGTCGCGACGAGGGTCCACCGGACCGGGTCGGGCAGGGCCGCCCACCAGGCGGCGGCCGCGGCAGGACCCGCGGCGTCGGCCGGCGGCGCGCTCGGCGGCACGCTCGGCGGTGCGGTCGACGGTGCGGTCGTCGAGGACCAGCCGTCCGGCACGTCCTCCCGGCCGAGCGCGGGCCCCTGCTGACGGGTCGGGCGCGGTCCGGCGGAGCGGACCGAGCCGGCCGCCGCGGCGACCAGGGCCCGGTCGGCGTCGAGGCACGCCGCACGCCAGCGGCCCACCGCGTCGCGGTGCCGGGCCAGGTCGGCGTCGAGGCCGGCGACGCGCGCCCGCCACGCGGGCAGGCCGGCCAAGGCGGCGGGCGAGGCGGCGCCCGCGGCCACCAGTGCCGCGTGCTCGGCGACCAGCCCCGCGCGCGTGCCGCGCAGGTCGCCCGCGCGGGCCGCGAGCGCGGCCCGGGCCGCCCCGAGCGCCGTGAGCGCCTCGGCGTGCCGCAGCAGGCCGACCGCGAGCGCGCGGACGGCGTCGACGGCGTCGTCGGCGCCCGACCGGAGTCGTTCGGCGGCCGCCGCCGCGGCCGAGGCGGCCCACCCCTCCCCGGTGTCCGCTCCGTCGGCGAGGCCGTCGCGCACCTCGCCCAGCACGGCCGCCGCGACGAGCAGCCGCCCACCCGCCTCCTCGACCGGGCCCGGGTCGCCCGAGGTCGGCGGGAGCGGCGGGGGCTCGGGCCCGACGACCGCGCTCACCACCCACCCGCTGCGGGCAGCACCGGCGCGAGGCGGTCGACGACCGCCGCGACCTCCTCGTCGGTGGCCTCGAGGTCGTCGACGGTCTCGGCGAGCGCACCCGCGTGCCGCGCGACGGCGGCGGCGAGCCCGTCGGCGCCGTCCCGCAGGCTCGCGAGGGCCCGCGCGACCGAGGTGGCGGCGTCGGGCGAGAGCCCGCTGGTGCCTGCGGAGGAGACCAGCGCGGCCGCGGCCGACGCCTCAGCCGCGCGCGCCTGCCAGGCACGCACCGCGTCGTGGGCACCAGGGGTCAGGCGCAGCGCGGCAGCCGGCGCGGAGGGAGGCGAGGAGGGAGGCGAGGAGGGAGGCGAGGAGGGAGGCATCACCCACCCACGGTCGCGCTCGGCCGGTGCGCGCGTGCCGTTCTTCCACAGCCCCCGGGGCGGAGGGCACCGTCCACAGGACGCCGCCACCGCACCGGCCCACGGGTGCGCCTCGCAGGGTGTGACCCCGACCGGCGTCAGGAGCAGCGCCGAGGCAGGTCAGCCGGGCCTCAGAGGCCCGGGAACCAGATCGCGATCTCGCGCTCGGCCGACTCCGGGGAGTCCGAGCCGTGCACGAGGTTCTCGCGGTTGGACAGCGACAGGTCGCCGCGGATCGTGCCGGGCGCGGCCTTGCGGCCGTCGGTGGCGCCGTTGAGCGCGCGCACGACCTCGATCGCCTCGTCGCCCTCGAGCACGAGCGCCACGAGCGGACCGCTGGTGACGAAGTCGCGCAGCGGCGGGTAGAAGTCGCGCTGGACGTGCTCGGCGTAGTGCTCGTCGGCCTTCGCGCCGTCGATGGTGCGGTGCTCCATCGCCACGATCCGCAGGCCCTTGGCCTCGAAGCGGCGCAGCACCTCCCCCACCAGCCCGCGGCGGACGGTGTCGGGCTTGAGGAGGACGAGGGTGCGCTGGCTCATGCCGCTCACCCTAGTGGGGCGCGAGGGCGGCGGCGCGACGCCGTACGTCGAGCGGCACCGGCGCGCCCGCGTCCGCCGCTCCCTGCGGGTCACCCGCGACCTGCCGCAGCGGCAGCACGCCGGCCCAGGCACCCGCGGCGACGTCGTCGGGCTCGTCGACCGGGTCGCCCGCGCGCACCTTGACCGACGCCTCGTGCAGCGGCAGCGCGAGCACCGAGGTCGCCGCCAGCTCCTTGCGCGTGTGGGCACGCAGCGTCGCAGCGCGTCCGGGGACGACCTGCTCGACCAGCAGGTCCAGCGCGCGTCCGCGCTCGGCCGGGTCCGTGACGACCCGCGGCGTGCCCAGGACCACCGCCGAGCGGTAGTTCGCCGAGTGGTGGAAGGCCGAGCGGGCCAGCACCAGGCCGTCGAGCAGCGTGAGGGTCACGCACACGGTGGCGCGCGGCGCCGCCCGCAGCGAGCGCGAGGCGACCGAGCCGTGGAGGTAGAGCGACCCGCCCTCGTCGGGGCCGTCGGGGTCCCACCCGAAGGCGGTCGGCAGCACGACGGGGTGCGCGTCGGCGCCCTCGCCCACGACGACGCCGAGGTGGCAGACCAGGGCGTGGCGCAGCACGTCGTGGAGCGCCGCGCGGTCCGCCGTCGCTCGGCGGTGGCCGCGGACGACCGTCGTGCGCGGTGTGGGCGACAGGGGCGGCGAGGTCGTGGGCACCCGGACAGCGTGCCTGGATCGTGGCCTGCAGGCACAGGCCAATCCACGAGCGGTTGCGCAGGCCACTCGACCCCGGGCACGCTGGTGACGTGGCCAGCCTCGCCGTCACCCTCGACCGCGCCGGCGGCGCCCCGCTCCCCCGGCAGCTGGCCGACGCCGTGCGGGCGCAGGTGGTCGCCGGCACCCTGCGTCCCGGCGACCGGCTGCCGAGCAGCCGGTCGCTGGCCGCCGAGCTCGGCTGCTCGCGCGCGGTGACCGAGCAGGCCTGGGCCCAGCTGGTGGCCGAGGGCTGGCTCGAGGGCCGGCACGGCCGCGGCACCTTCGTCGCCGGGGTGCCCGGCGCCGCGCCGCTCACCGCACCTCCGGCGCCGGTCGCCTCCGCCCGCGACGAGCCGACGGGGCTGGTCCACCTCGGCACCGGCACGCCCTGGATCGACCCGCGCCACGCCGCGGCCTGGCGGCGCGCCTGGCGGGAGGTGGCCGCGGCGCGACCGCCCCGGGGCTACGACGACCCCCGCGGCCTGCCCGAGCTGCGCGAGCTGCTCGCCGCGCGGCTCGGTCGACTGCGGGGGCTGGCCTGCGGGCCCGACGAGGTGGCGGTCGTCGCCGGCACCACCGACGGGCTGCGGCACCTCCTGGGCGCGCTGCCCCCGGGCCCGGTCGCCGTCGAGGACCCCGGCTACCGCGCCGCCGTGGCGACCGTGGAGGCGGCAGGCCGCGAGGTGCGGGACCTGCCGGCGCTGCAGCCGGTGGCCGACCTGGGCGGGTGCGCCGCGGCGTACGTCACCCCGGCGCACCAGCACCCCCTCGGCCCCACGATGCCCGGTCCGCACCGGGTGGCGCTGCTCGCGGCCGCCCGGGCCGCGGACGCGCTCGTCGTCGAGGACGACTACGACTCCGAGTTCCGCTACGACGTCGCACCCGTGCCCGCGCTCGCCTCCCTCGACCGCGCCCGCGTCGCCTACCTCGGCACCGCCAGCAAGTCGGTGGCGCCGAGCATGCGGCTGGGCTGGCTGGTCGCACCGCCCGCTCTCGCCGACCGGGTCGCAGCGCAGCGCGCCCGCACCCACGACGCAGTGCCGTGGCCGGTGCAGCGGGCCTTCGTGGCGCTGCTGCGCGACGGCTACGTCGACCGCGTCGTGCGCTCCGCCCGCCGGGTGTACGCCGCGCGCGCGGCGCGGGTCGGTGCCGCGCTCGCGCCGCACGGCGAGCTCGCCGGGCCGGTGGCCGGGATGTACGCCACGCTGCGCACGAGCGCCGAGGCCGCCGAGCGGGCACGGCGCGCGGCCGCCGCCGCGGGCTTCGCCGTGCCGCTGCTCGCCGACCACGCCCGCAGCGCGGAGCTGCACGGCCTGGTCGTCGGCTTCGGTGGCTGCACCGACGAGCAGCTCGACCGGGCCCTCGCCGCGCTCGTGCGGGGGCTGCAGCCGACGGTCTGAGGTGCGGGAGGCTCAGCCCTCGTCGGCCGCGGGGTCGTCGCCGGCCTCGCCGCGACGCTCGGCGTCGAAGGCGCGGAACGCCTCGGCGCGCTCGCGCTCGATGCGCTGGCCCAGCAGGTCGGCGGTGGCCCAGAGCGCGCCGAAGAGCAGGCCGAGGAAGAACATGAGCGGCACCACGAAGCCGAGGGCGGTCGCGGCGACCTGGATGGCCCAGCCCGCGACGTAGGCCCACTCGCGCCGCAGCATGCCGGCGACGAGCACGCAGGCAACGGTGAGGCCGAGGCCCACCAGCAGCGCGGTGACCAGCGGCACGTCGGCGATGACCACCATCACCGGCGTGGTGAGGCCCAGCACGACCGCCTCGAGGGACAGCACGGCCGCGCACATGCCGCGGCGCGGCGACCGGGTGCGCTCGTCGCTCACCGCTCGCCTCCTGCGGGCCGCGTGCGGACGACCATCCGCCGGGCCTCTCCCACGGTCACCACCGAGCCCGTGACCAGGACCGCGCCGGAGCTCAGCGACCCGCTGAGCGCGTCGCCGGCCTCGGCGAGCGCCGCAGCCGCGTCGAGCGCGTCGGCGAGCCGGGGCACGACGCTCACCCGGCCGTCGCCGAAGACCTCGCGCGCGACCGCGCCGAGCTCCTCGGCGGGCAGGGCCCGGTCGGTGCTGGCCTGGGTCACCACGACGTGGGCCAGCCGCGGCTCGAGGGCGGCGAGCAGCCCCTCGTGGTCCTTGTCGGCCATCACCCCGACCACGCCCACGAGCGGCTCGAAGGAGAAGGAGTCCTCCAGCGCCGCGGCCAGCGCCTCGGCGCCGTGCGGGTTGTGCGCGGCGTCGAGCACGATGGTGGGGCTGCGGCGCACGATCTCGAGGCGCCCGGGCGAGGTGACCTCGGCGAAGGCCGCGCGCACCACCTCGTCGGCCAGGGGGGCGTCCCCGCCGAGGAAGGCCTCGACCGTCGCGAGCGCGACGGCGGCGTTCTGCGCCTGGTGCGCGCCGTAGAGCGGGAGGAACACCTCGGGGTAGGTGCCGCGCAGGCCGCGGAGGTCGACGACCTGGCCGCCCACCGCGGGCGAGCGCGCCTCGACGCCGAAGTCGACGCCCTCGAGCACCGCGGTGGCGCCCACCTCGCGCACGCGGTCGGCGACCACGGCCGCGACGGCCTCGGACTGCTCGGCGACAACCACCCGCGAGCCGGGCTTGACGATGCCCGCCTTCTCCGCGGCGATCGCGGCCGGGGTGGCGCCGAGGTACTTCGCGTGGTCGAGCGCGACCGGCAGCAGCACGGCGACGTCGGCGTCGGCGACGTTGGTGGCGTCCCAGGAACCCCCCATCCCGACCTCGACCACGGCGACGTCGACCGGGGCGTCGGCGAAGGCGGCGAAGGCCATCCCGACCACGGTCTCGAAGAACGACAGCGGGTGGTCGGCCTCGGCGTCCACGAGGTGGGTGTAGGGCGCCACGTCGGTGAAGGCGCGCACGAAGGCCTCGTCCGACAGCGGCTCGCCGTCGACGCTGATGCGCTCGGTGATCGACTCCACGTGGGGGCTGGTGAAGCGGCCGGTGCGCAGCTCGAGGGCGCGCAGCAGGGTGTCGACCATCCGCGACGTCGACGTCTTGCCGTTGGTGCCGGTGAGGTGGATGACGGGGTAGCCGCGCTGGGGGTCACCGAGCAGCTCGGTGAAGGCCGCGATCCGGTCGAGGCTGGGCTCGAGGCGGGTCTCGGGCCAGCGCGACAGGAGGGCGTCCTCGACCTCGGCGAGCGTCGCCGCCGGGCGGGCCTGGGAGTCGTGGTCCATGACGGGCCCGAGCCTAGCCGCGCGTGGTGCGGGAACTGGTTTCCGGAGCACCCGCGGCACTCCGTAGCATGCGCACATGACCCAGACCCCCGAGCAGACCGAGCAGTCCACGACGACGACGCCCCGCGCCGTCGTCGTACCGGACAAGCCGGCCCTCGAGGGCCTCGAGGCCACCTGGTCGCAGCGGTGGAAGGAGCAGGAGACCTACCGCTTCGACCGCAGCCGCCCGCGCGCCGAGGTCTACTCCATCGACACCCCGCCGCCGACCGTCTCCGGCTCGCTGCACGTCGGCCACGTCTTCTCCTACACCCACACCGACCTGGTGGCGCGCTACCAGCGGATGCGCGGCAAGACCGTCTTCTACCCCATGGGCTGGGACGACAACGGGCTGCCGACCGAGCGCCGCGTGCAGAACTACTTCGGCGTGCGCTGCGACCCCTCGCTGTCCTACGACCCCGGCTTCATCCCGCCGGGAAAGCCCGACCCGAAGCGGCAGGTGCCGATCAGCCGCCCCAACTTCGTCGAGCTGTGCGAGCGGCTCGTCGTCGAGGACGAGAAGGTCTTCGAGGAGCTGTGGCGCCGCCTCGGCCTCTCGGTCGACTGGGACGAGCACTACACGACCATCGGCCCGAAGGCGCAGCTGGCGAGCCAGCGCGCGTTCCTGCGCAACTACGCGCGCGGCGAGGCCTACCTGCAGGAGGCCCCCACGCTGTGGGACGTCACCTTCCAGACCGCGGTCGCGCAGGCCGAGCTCGAGGCCCGCGAGTACCCCGGCGCCTACCACCGCGTCGCCTTCCACCGACCCGACGGCACCCCGCTCCACATCGAGACCACGCGGCCCGAGCTCATCCCGGCCTGCGTCGCGCTGATCGCCCACCCCGACGACGAGCGGTACGCCGCGCTCTTCGGCACCACGGTCACCTCGCCCGTCTTCGGGGTCGAGGTGCCGGTGCTCGCGCACCCCGCCGCCGAGCCCGACAAGGGCGCCGGCATCGCGATGTGCTGCACCTTCGGCGACCTCACCGACGTCACCTGGTGGCGCGAGCTGCAGCTGCCGGTGCGCACCCTCATCGGGCGCGACGGTCGCTTCCTGCGGGAGACGCCCGCGTGGCTGGCCCACGAGCCGGCTGCGACGGCGTACTCCGAGCTCGCCGGCAAGACCACCTTCAGCGCCCGCGAGGCGGTCGTCGCGGCCCTGCGCGCGAGCGGCGACCTCGACGGCGAGCCGAAGCCGACCCAGCGCATGGCGAACTTCTACGAGAAGGGCGACAAGCCGCTCGAGATCGTCGCGACGCGCCAGTGGTACGTCCGCAACGGCGGGCGGGACGCCGAGCTGCGCACCGAGCTCGTCGACGACGGCCGCGAGATCACCTGGGTGCCGACCCACATGAAGCACCGCTACGACAACTGGGTCGGCGGCCTCAACGGCGACTGGCTCATCTCGCGCCAGCGCTTCTTCGGCATCCCCTTCCCGGTGTGGTACCCCCTCGACGCCGACGGCGAGCCCGACTACGAGCACCCGCTGCTGCCCACCGAGGCGCAGCTGCCGGTCGACCCGTCGACCGACGCCCCCGAGGGCTACGACGAGTCCCAGCGCGGCGCCCCCGGCGGCTTCCTGGGAGACCCGGACGTGATGGACACCTGGGCGACCTCGTCGCTGACGCCGCAGATCGCGGGCGGGTGGGAGACCGACCCCGACCTCTTCGAGCGGGTCTTCCCCATGGACCTGTGCACGCAGGCCCACGACATCATCCGCACCTGGCTCTTCTCGCGCGTCGTGCGCGCCCACCACGAGCACGGCGTCGTGCCGTGGCACACCGCGCTGGTCTCGGGCTTCGTCGTCGACCCCGACCGCAAGAAGATGTCGAAGTCGAAGGGCAACGTCGTCGTCCCGACCGAGATCCTCGACCAGTACGGCGCGGACGCGGTGCGGTGGCGCGCCGCGATGGCCCGCCCCGGACTGGACTCCCCCTTCGACGAGTCGCAGATGAAGGTCGGCCGGCGCCTGGCGATGAAGGTGCTCAACGCCTCCAAGTTCGTGCTCGGCGGCGTCGGCGCCTCGCAGCTCGCGCTCTTCGAGGTCAGCGAGCCGATCGACTGCGCCCTGCTCGGTCGGCTCGAGACGGTCGTGCGCCGCGCGACCGACGCGTTCGAGGCCTACGACTACACCACCGCGCTCGAGGTCACCGAGAAGTTCTTCTGGGAGTTCTGCGACGACTACCTCGAGCTGGTCAAGGAGCGGGCGTACGCCGAGGACGGCAGCGTCGCGACCGCCTCCGCCCGCGCAACCCTCGCCACCGCGCTGCACGTGCAGCTGCGGCTGCTGGCGCCGTTCCTGCCCTACGTGACCGAGGAGGTCTGGTCGTGGTGGCAGGACGGCTCGGTGCACCTGCAGGCGTGGCCGACCTCGGCCGACCTCGGCTCCGCGGCCGCCGCCGACCCGGCACTGCTCGACGCCGTCGCCGCGGCCGTCGCGGGCATCCGCGGCGCCAAGTCGCAGGCGAAGGTCTCCATGCGCACCGAGGTGCTCCGCGCCGTGGTCACCGGCCCGGCGGCGCTCGTCACCGCCGCCGAGGCCGCGGCCGACGACCTGCGCAAGGCCGGCAAGGTCTCGGGTGAGCTCGTCTTCGAGGCACGCGAGGACGCGCAGGAGATCGGCGTCGAGGTGGAGCTGGCCCCCGCCGGCTGACACCCGGAGCCGGGCGCCCCCGGGCGTTCGGCCCGTGCCTCGCCCGTGCGGATGCGGTCAGCGACCGCGGCCCTTGCCCGGCTTGTCGCGACCCTTGCCGCCGTTGCCGCGGTCGGCCTTCTCGCGGCCCTTGCCGCCGTTGCCGCGGTCGGCCTTCTCGCGGCGCTTCTCGTCGGCCTTGGCGGCCTGCTCGCGGCGCTTCTCCTCGGCCTTCGCGGCCTGCTCGCGGCGCCTCTCGTCGGCCTTCGCGGCCTGCTCGCGGCGCCTCTCGTCGGCCTTCGCGGCCTGCTCGCGGCGCTTCTCGTCGGCCTTCGCGGCCTGCTCGCGGCGCCTCTCCTCGGCCTTCGCGGCCTGCTCGCGGCGCTTCTCCTCGGCGCCGTCCGCAGCTCTGCCCGGGCCAGGCTCGGGAGGACGGGCCACGCCGGGCGCTGTCTGGTCGGGAGCCTCCGGCCCCTCGCCGCGGTCGCGGTCGCCGGAGTCCCACCCGAGGACGCCCTCGGGCGCCTGCTGCGAGCCGCGGCCGCCGCGGCCGGGGCCACGGGCCGGCGCCGCACCACCGGATCGAGACGTGCCGGAGGCGCCGGAGGAGTCGGACGTGGAGGCCGAGGTCGCACCGGGGTCGGCGGGCGACGGCTCGACCGGCGTGGGCGCGTCGGCAACCGCGGGCGCGGGCGCGGTCGCGGCGGCCGGCGGGGTCGCCGGGGGGCCGACCCGGTCGCGCTGAAGGGCGAAGCCGAGGACCGGGTCGGGGACGAAGGGATCGAGCATGCGCTCCGCGGTCCCGTAGACGTTCCGCTCCACCTGGTCGGCCACGAGGCGCGGGAGCGCACCGGCCTGCATCCCCTGGCCCACGAGCGTGGTGACGACACCGGCGACCAGCACGAAGGCGGCCATCGGCCCGCGGTGCTCGGCGTTCATCGTGGTCTCCTCACCCTCGGGTGGGATTCTCGCCCGCCCGCGTGGTCTGGACCAATCGAACGCCGGATCCGGCAGCGGTGGACTAGACCGTCGCGGTGGTCACCGCGACGCGTGCCCGAGTGCCGGTCAGGCGGACTTCTTCTTCTTGACCTCGGCCTCGCGCGGGACCAGCGTGGGCGCCACGTCGTGCACCACGACGTCGCCGGTCACCACGACCTTGGCGATGTCGCCGCGGGAGGGCACGTCGTACATCACGTGGAGCAGGACCTCCTCGATGATGGCGCGCAGCCCGCGGGCACCGGTGCCGCGCTCCATGGCGGAGTCGGCGATGGCGGTGATCGCGTCGTCGGTGAACTCCAGCTCGACGCCGTCGAGCTCGAAGAGCTTCTGGTACTGCTTGACGAGGGCGTTGCGCGGCTCGGTGAGGATCTGCACGAGCGCGGCCTGGTCGAGCTTGTTGACGCTGGCGATGAGCGGGAGGCGGCCGATGAACTCGGGGATCAGGCCGAACTTCGTGAGGTCCTCGGGCCGGACCTGCGCGAGCAGGTCGTCGGCGTCGCGCTCCGCCTGGCCGCGCACCTCGGCGCCGAAGCCGAGCGTCTTGCGACCCACGCGCTGCTCGATGATGTGCTCCAGCCCGGCGAAGGCGCCGCCCACGACGAAGAGGATGTTCGTCGTGTCGATCTGGATGAACTCCTGGTGCGGGTGCTTGCGCCCGCCCTGCGGCGGCACGGAGGCGGTCGTGCCCTCGAGGATCTTCAGCAGGGCCTGCTGCACGCCCTCACCGGACACGTCGCGCGTGATCGAGGGGTTCTCCGCCTTGCGGGCCACCTTGTCGATCTCGTCGATGTAGATGATGCCGGTCTCGGCCTTCTTGACGTCGTAGTCGGCCGCCTGGATCAGCTTGAGCAGGATGTTCTCGACGTCCTCGCCGACGTAGCCCGCCTCGGTCAGCGCCGTGGCGTCCGCGATCGCGAAGGGCACGTTGAGCATGCGGGCGAGGGTCTGGGCGAGGTAGGTCTTGCCGCAGCCGGTCGGACCGATGACCAGGATGTTGGACTTCGCGACCTCGACGGCCTCGTCCTTGCTGTGCTTGCCCGCGCTCTGCACGCCGGCCTGCACCCGCTTGTAGTGGTTGTAGACCGCGACCGCGAGCGACTTCTTGGCCTGCTCCTGGCCGATGACGTAGGAGTTGAGGAACTCGAAGATCTCGCGCGGCTTGGGCAGCTCGTCGAGGCCGACCTCGGAGCCCTCGGCGAGCTCCTCCTCGATGATCTCGTTGCACAGGTCGATGCACTCGTCGCAGATGTAGACGCCGGGTCCGGCGATGAGCTTCTTGACCTGCTTCTGGCTCTTCCCGCAGAAGGAGCACTTCAGCAGGTCGCCTCCGTCACCGATGCGTGCCACGGCGGTCATCCTCCGGTCGGGCCCACGGGTGGGTGGGCTGTCGTGTTGCGTCGTGCGGGTCGGCCTGCGGGGGCGGGACCGACGGGGGGTGCCAGGGCGGCTCGGTCGCAGCCGGTCGGGGCGGCGGGCCCGGCACCTGCGACGGTACCCCGAGCCGGCCCGCTGCGCAGGCCGGACACGGGGAACTCGTCGCTCGCGTCGCGGCGGTGCTCAGACCGCGACGGCCTTGCGCGACTCCAGCACGGAGTCGATGAGGCCGTAGTCGACGGCCTGCTGGGCGGTGAGGATCTTGTCGCGCTCGATGTCCTTGCTGACCTCGTCGCGACCCTTGCCGCTGTGCTCGGAGATCATCTGCTCGAGCAGCTCGCGCATGCGCAGGATCTCGTTGGCCTGGATCTCGATGTCGGAGGTCTGGCCGAAGGTGCCCTCGGTGTAGGGCTGGTGGATCAGGATGCGGCTGTTGGGCAGCGCCATCCGCTTGCCGGGGGTGCCGGCGGCGAGCAGGATCGCGGCGGCCGAGGCGGCCTGGCCCATGCACACCGTCTGCACGTCGGGGCGGATGAAGCGCAGGGTGTCGTAGATCGCGGTGAGCGCGGTGAACGAGCCGCCGGGGCTGTTGATGTAGATGCTGATGTCCTGGTCGGGGTTCATCGACTCCAGGCACAGCAGCTGGGCGATCACCGCGTTGGCGACGTCGTCGCTGATCGGGGTGCCGAGGTAGATGATGCGGTCCTCGAAGAGCTTGCCGTAGGGGTCGATGCGGCGGAAGCCGTAGGAGGTGCGCTCCTCCCACTGCGGGATGTAGTAGTTCATCGAGGGGCTCAGGTCGGGGGTGTGCTGGCTCATCGTCATCAGTCCTTCGTGTGGGCGGGGCGGCCCTCGTCGGCGGCCTCGCGGGCGCTCTTGACGACCTGGTCGACCAGGCCGTACTCCAAGGCCTCCTGGGCCGTGAACCAGCGGTCGCGGTCGGCGTCGGCCGTGACCTGCTCGACGCTCTGGCCGGTGTGCTCGGAGATCAGCTCCAGCAGGACCTTCTTGATGTGCAGCGACTGCTGCGCCTGGATCTTGATGTCGGAGGCCGAGCCACCCATGCCCGAGGAGGGCTGGTGCATCATGATCCGGGCGTGGGGCAGGGCGTAGCGCTTGCCCTTCGTGCCCGCGCACAGCAGGAACTGGCCCATCGAGGCGGCCAGGCCCATGCCGACGGTGGCGACGTCGTTGGGGATGTAGTTCATCGTGTCGTAGATCGCCATGCCGGCGTCCACCGAGCCGCCCGGGCTGTTGATGTGCAGGAAGATGTCTGCCTCGGGGTCCTCGGCCGAGAGCAGCAGCAGCTGGGCGCAGATCGCGTTGGCGTTCTGGTCGCGCACCTCGGAGCCGAGGAAGACGATGCGCTCACGGAGCAGCCGCTGGTAGACGTCGCTGTCGAGGCCGAAGGAGGGCATGCCCCCGTTCATCTGCGGGGAGGTCGCGGAGCTGAGGGTCGTGTTCACGTCTGCGACAGTAGCCGCCGCCACGGACAGAACCGGAGCGAATCCCGCCCTGTTCGCCGACAGCGGATTCGACGGGTGCGCCGGGGCGGCCCGGCGGCTGCCCCGCCCACCCGCTCCGTGCTCGGTCAGGCCAGCCAGCGGCGCAGCGCGGCGCTGACCCGGGGGTCGTTCAGCAGCGTCCAGTGGTGGGCCCGCCCCAGGTGCAGGGTCTCGCCGTCGGGGAAGAGCGCCCGTCCGGCCCGGCTGCGACCCCAGGCCGAGCGCGGCGGCACCAGCAGGTCGCCCACGGTCGCCGCCACCGGGTGGTCCGGGGAGGCGGTGAGGCTGGCGGAGACGAGCCGGTAGCGCGCGTGCGGCAGCGGCGCGACGTCCTCCCCCAGGCCCTCGACGAGGTCGTGCACGCCGCGCGAGCGCCAGTCGAGGATGCGCCCGAAGGCGGCGGTCTCGGGCACCCGGGCGAGCGCCCGGGAGCCGTGGCCCACGCCCTGGGCCACCGGCGAGCCCAGGTGGGGCGTGCCCAGCGTGACCACCTCGGTCACGAGGCGGGTCCACGGCGCTCCGGCCTCGTGGTCGTGGTCGGGCACCGCGACGGCGGCGGCGGCGCGCGTGATCAGCCCACCCATGGAGTGGCCCAGGAGGGCGACCTCGCGCACCTCGACGGGCCACTGCTCGACGAGCCGCTGCAGCAGCGCGGAGAGCGCGACGCCGTTGCGGCGCAGCGGCAGCCCCGTGTTGGCACGCAGCAGCACCGGGGTCCACCCGAGGCCCTCGAGCTCCTCGGGGTAGGTCGTCCCGCGCCCGCCGCGGTCACGCGTCCAGTACTCCTCGTCCTCGCACAGCCCGTGCAGCAGCACGACGACGCGCCCCGTCGCCCGGGGGTACGCCGCGGCGAGGGCGTCGCGGGTCACGGCCACGTCGCGCCCGGCGACCCGCGGCGACATCGTGATCGCCATGCGGGGCCGCTCGTCGGCGAGGCGGTCACCGATGAGCCCGTTGACCGCGGCGTTCAGCCACCGACCGCGCGGGTCGTCCTCGAGCCGCGGGTCGAGGTCGGCGCTCGCCGCCGCGGCGAGCGCACGGGACGCGCCGCGCAGCCCGAGGCCGAGGCCGGCGTAGACCCCGCCCGCGATGCCGCGGTGCACCAGCTCGGGGACGCCGGCCGTCCCGCCGGTCGGGCGCCGCAGCAGGCCGTGGACCCGGTCGAGGACGGCGACGTGGGTGTCGCGCACCGAGCGCAGCACCAGGCCGTCGGCCACCTCGGAGAGCAGCGACAGCGCGTCGAGCACGCCGGGCCCCGCCGACCGCGCCGACATCTGAGTGGACATGTGTGCACTCTACCGCGTGCGGACGCACGACGGCCCCGCTCCCGGGATCCGGGAAGCGGGGCCGCGGGTGCCGGTGCGGCGGGTCAGGCCTGCTGCTGGGCCTCGTCAGCCTCGTCCGTGGCGGCGGCGTCGGCGTCGGCGTCGGCGGGCTCCTCGGCCGGCGGCTCGCCGATGCTGCCGTCGGGCTGCAGCAGCGCGAGCTCGACGTGCTGACCGGAGGCGTCGGTGACGACGGCCTGCTCCACGATCGCCGCGAGTGCCTTGCCGCGCAGGATCTCCTGCACGAGCTCGGGCACGTGGTTGTGCTCGAACATGTGGTTGGCGAACTCCTGCGGGTCCTGGCCGGACTGCTGGGCGCGGCGCACGATGTGCTGCGACAGGTCCTGCTGGTCGACCCCGAGCTCCTCGGCCTTGGCGACCGCGTCGAGGAGGAACTGCGCGGCGACGGCGTCGCGCACCCGGCGCTCGAGGTCGGCCTCGAACTCCTCGACGGTCTGGCCCTCGTCCTCGAGGTACTTCTCCATCGTCAGGCCGGCGTAGACGAGCTGCTGCTCGAGGTTCTGCCGGCGCGCGTTGAGCTCCTCGGTGACGAGGGTCTCGGGCAGCGGGATGGAGACCTTCTCGAGGAGCGCCTCGAGGACCGCGTCGCGGGCGGCCGCGGCCTGCTCGAGGCGCTTGCCGCGGGTCAGGCGCTCGCGCACGTCGTCGGTCAGCTCGGCGACGGTGTCGAACTCGGAGGCCATCTGGGCGAAGTCGTCGTCGAGGTCGGGGAGCTCCTGCTCCTGGACCTGGTGGACGGTCACCTGGACCTCGACGTCCTGACCGACGAGCTCGCCGCCCACGAGCTGGGAGGTGAAGGTGGTGGAGTCGCCGGGCGCCATGCCCACCAGCGCCTCGTCGAGGCCCTCGAGCATGCCGCCGCGACCGACGCGGTAGGACATGCCGCTGACCTCGGCGCCCTCGATGGGCTCGCCGTCCTGGGTGGCCTTGAGGTCGAGGACGACGTAGTCGTCGTCCGCCGCGGCCCGCTCGACGTCGTTGAGGGTGCCGAAGCGCTCGCGCAGGGCCTGCACCTGCTCGTCGACGTCGGCGTCGGTGACCTCGAGGTCGTCGACCTGGGCCTCCACGCCGGCGTAGTCGGGCACCTCGAAGTCGGGCTTGACGTCGACCTCGGCGGTGAACTCCAGCACGTCGCCGTCGTCGATGCGGGTCACCTCGATCTCGGGCTGGGCGAGCGGCTCGAGCGAGTTCTCCTGCAGCGCCTCGGCGTACTTGCGGGGCAGCACGTCGTTGACGGCCTCGTTGAGGACGGCACCGCGACCGACCTGGCGGTCGATCACCACGGGCGGGACCTTGCCCCGGCGGAAGCCGGGGACGTTGATCTGCTGGGCGATCTGCTTGTAGGCCGCGTCGAGGCTCGGCTTGAGCTCCTCGAAGGGCACCTCGACGGTGATCTTGGCCCGGGTCGGGCTCAAGGTCTCGACGGCGCTCTTCACCGCTGGTCTCCTCATCGTTCGTCTGGTTCGGGGGTCGGCACGTGCTCAGCACGGGTCAGTCGGGGCGACAGGACTCGAACCTGCGGTCTCCTGCTCCCAAAGCAGGCGCGCTAGCCACTACGCTACGCCCCGCCAAGTGCGCCCGCCCGGGGGTGGGCACCGCTTGGAGCGGATGACGGGAATCGAACCCGCGTAGCCAGTTTGGAAGACTGGGGCTCTACCATTGAGCTACATCCGCGCGCACCGGTGTCTCGTGCGCCGCTCATCGTGCCACACCCCGCGGGGGCCGCCCCAACCGGCGCCGGTGCCCCGGACGCGCGTCAGAGCCGGTAGAGCAGCAGCAGGGCGCGGTCGTCGGTGTCGACGCCCACCTTGCGCACGAGGCGGTCGGCCACGCCGTCGAGGCCGCGCTGCAGCTCGCGCTCGGCCGTGCCGAGCAACCGGTCGATCCCGAGGGAGATGTCGCGACCGGCGGCGCCCTCGACCAGCCCGTCGGTGTAGACCATGAGGGCGTCGCCGCGGGCGAGGTGACCGCGCCACGGGGCGTACTCGGCGCCGCCGAGCACGCCGAGCAGCGGCCCGTCGGAGTCGAGCACCCGCCACCGGCCCGAGCCGGCGCTCAGCTGCACGGCCGGCGGGTGGCCGGCCGTGCGCACCTCGAAGTCGCCGGAGCGCAGGTCGACCGCGAGGTGCACCGCCGTCGCGAAGCCCTCCTCCCAGTCCTGGCGCAGGAGGTAGTCGTTGGCGGCCGGGAGGAACCGGTCGGCGGGCAGGGCGCTGAGCAGCCCGCCGAAGGCGCCGGAGAGCAGCAGCGCACGCGTGCCGGCCTGCTCCCCCTTGCCCGAGACGTCCACCAGCACCAGCTCGAGCCGGTCGTCGTCGGTGCGCGGGGCCGCGACGACGAAGTCGCCCGCGAAGGGGGTGCCGCCAGCCGAGCGCAGCACCAGCTGCGCACCCCAGCCGGGCGGCAGATCCGGCAGCCGGCCCTGGTTGAGGATGCGGTCGCGCAGGTCGACGAGCATCGACTCGCCGCGCAGGCCCGCGACGCCGAGCCGGCTGCGGCGGAAGGCGGACATCAAGATGATGAAGCCCAGCACGAACATCACGAGGACCGCACCGGCGGTGCGGACGGTGATGTCGGACTGGCGACTGACCACGAGCGCGACGGCGCACAGCACGGCCACGGTGAACCACGGCAGCCGGCGGGGCCCGAGCCAGAGGTTGCCCAGCACCAGCGGCACCATCAGCATCGTGAGCGGGAGCTCGTCGGGCTCGACGACGAGCGCCACGGTCATGACCGCGGTCAGGGCAGCCAAGCCGGAGAGCGCCCGGCGCTCGGGGTGGGCGCCGCCGATGCCGACCGAGCTCACCCGGCGACGCCCGAGCACCCGCCGCGGACGACGTGCCTGGGCCGTGCGGTCCGGCGCGACGGGTCCCGAGCCGCCCGACGACGCGCGGTCGGCGCCGGGGCGGGGTGCTGCGCCGCCTGCGCCGCCTGCGCCGCCAGCGCCGCCTGCGCCGCCTGCGCCGGAGGGCCCGCCCGGCCCGCGGGTCGGCGCGCCGGTGCCCGGTCGGGTCGTCGTCATCGCACCTCCCGGGGAGTCGGTCGCGGTCACTGTACGGCGCGCGGGCCGACCTCGGAGGGACGCGCGCTCAGTCGTCGCCGGCCGACGCGCTCGCGGCACCCTGCAGCGCGGAGGCCGGGAGCGGCGGCAGCTCGCGGGTCGTCTCGTAGTCGGCCAGCTGCCCGATGCGGCGGACGTGGCGCTCGTCGCCGCTGAACGCGGTCGCGAGGAAGACCTCCACGAAGCGGGTCATGTCGTCGAGGCTGTGCATGCGGCCACCGACCGAGACGACGTTGGCGTCGTTGTGCTCGCGCGCCAGCACGGCGGTCTCCTCCGACCACACCAGGGCGCACCGGATGCCCGCGACCTTGTTGGCGGCCATCTGCTCGCCGTTGCCCGAGCCGCCGACCACGACACCGAGGGCGTCGCCGCCCTCCGCACGCTCGGCCGCGACCGCCTCGGCGGCCCGCAGGCAGAAGACCGGGTAGTCGTCGAGCGCGTCGTAGGTGAACGGGCCGTGGTCGACGACCTCGTGACCGGCGTCGGTCAGCGCGGTCGTCAGGTGGTCCTTGAGCTCGAGGCCGGCGTGGTCGGAACCGATGTGGACGCGCATGGGGCGCGATTGTGCCAGCGTCGCCGGGCCGAGCCCCCTACGGGTGGTGCTGGCGCAGGTAGGCCGCGACCTGCCGGGTCAGCGGCTCGGCCGCCGTGAAGGCGTCGTGGTGGCGGAAGAAGCCGTGCACCTGACCCAGGTAGCGCGTGGCGGTCACCTCGACGCCGGCCTCGGCGAGCAGCCCGGCGAGGTGCTCCCCCTCGTCGCGCAGCGGGTCGTGCTCGGCCGTGACGACCAGGGTGGGCGGCAGCGTGCCGAGCCGGTCGGAGCGCAGCGGCGCGAGGTCGGGGTGGGTCAGGTCGGCCGACGAGGCGGCGTACTGCTGCCAGTACCACGCGGCCTCCGCGGGGTCGAAGCCGTCGGCGGCGGTGCGGTAGGACGCGAAACCCTGCTCGGGGTCGAGGAACGGGTAGACGAGCACCACGGCGCGGAACCGACCCGGGTGGCGCAGGGCCGCGACGAGCGCGAGGTTGCCGCCCGCGCTGTCGCCGTGGGCGTACGCCGGTCCGTCCAGGCCGTGGGCGGCGCCCGCCTCGTCGAGCCAGCGCAGCACCGCGTCGACGTCGTCGGGCGCGGCGGGGAAGCGGTGCTCGGGCGGGCGCCGGTAGTCGACGCTGAGCACCGCGAGGCCCGCCCGGTTCGCCAGTCGCCGGGCCAGCGGGTCATGGACCTCGACGTCGTTGAGCACGAAGCCGCCACCGTGCAGGTGGACCACGACGCCGGGGACGGCGCCCGCGGGGCGGTAGAGCCGGCACGGGACACCGCCGGCGTCGACGTCGAGCACCTCGGCGACCTCCTCGCGCGGCGCCGCGAGCGCGGCCTCGCGGTCGGCGGCACGGGTGGCCACGACGTCGAAGTCGGGGTGGTGGACCGGGAGGTCACCGCGGGCGGCCTCGACGGCGCGACGGGCGTCGGGGAAGAGCACGACCCCGCCCCTCAGCGCGCGAGCAGCGCGTCGAGGCCGACCGCCACCGCGGCGGCGACCCGGAAGTCGACGCGCGGGTCGGGCACGCGGACGGTGTAGCGGTCGCGCACGCTCGCCTCCCGCTCCACCGAGAGCAGCGGCGCCCCGCCACCGTCGTGGAAGTCGAAGTGGATCGGCAGGAAGGGGATGTCGAGGAAGCGGCGCACGAGGGCCACCGCCTGGCTGCGCTCCTGCCCCACGCCCTGGTAGCCCGGCCCCTCGAGGCGGAACGTCGTGCGGAGCAGGCTCGCGCCGAACTCCTTCTTGAACCACCCGATCTGCTGCCCGCCCTCGTCGGTCACGTCGTAGCCGGCGCCGAGGTCGAGGGCCTGGCGCGCTTTGAAGGCGAAGACCGGCCGCGCCTTGGTGTCGTCGGAGAAGAAGGTGACCTGCTCCTTGAAGGCCAACCGCTTCTGCTCCGCGAGGCCCATGAGGGGGCCGGGCGAGCCGTCGGGCGCGGTCGCCCACAGCTCGTAGCGGTTGGTCGTCATCGCGAAGCGCTGCCGCACGGTGAACAGCGGCAGGTGCATCTCGGCGCTCATGTCCCGGAGACTAGCCGCCGGCGCGCGGCGCGAGACCCATCGCGGCCGCTCCCGGGTACGCCGCGAGCGCGGCCGCCGCGAGCGGCCCCGCGAGCGCGCGGAACCGGGCGGCACCCGCCTCCCCCACGACGCGCCACGGCTGGGCCGCGAGCCGGTCGGTGGTGGCCTCGACCCCGTCGAGCAGGGTCGTGCCGGCCTCGGTGGTCCGAGCGTCCGCGTCCAGCAGGGCGCGGGCCTGCAGCCCCGCGACCGCGGCGTCCCACTGCGCGTCGCTCCAGCCGCGCGCGGCCTGCAGCGGCGCCCGCTCCAGGTCGCGGCCGGCCCGCAGCGCGAGTGCGTCGAGACCGGAGAGCTCCGCGGCGACGAGCGCCGCCACGTGCCCGTCACCGCGCACCTCGCGCAGCACGGTGGCAGCGCGCCACAGCCGCGCGAGCGGGTCCACCGGCCACGGCTGGGCGGCCTCGGCGGCGCCGAGGGCGCGGCCACCGTGGTCGGCGGAGCGCGCGGCCTGCGACGCGAGCTCGGCGGCCTCGGCGACGGACGCCGCGTCGAGGTCGAGCGCCCGGAGCGCGGCGACGGCACCGGCGAGCCGGGCACGCAGGGCGTCCTCCGGCGCGCACAGGTCCCACACCGACGGGATCGCGCGCTCGACAACCGCCGGCGCGAAGCCGTGGAAGAGGGCGGTGACGGTGGTCGCCGGCGCCCGCCCCAGCGCGGCCGCCCGGCCTGCGAAGTAGCCGCGCCAGTAGCCGCGCAGCCCGGCGGCCTCCGTCGCCTCGCGCGCCTGCGGCGCGAAGTAGGTGACGACGTGGAGGGGCTCGAAGACGGCGAAGAGCTCGCGTGGGGTCGGCGTGGTCACGGGCCGAACCTAGCGAGCGCCCACGCGGTCGCGGCCGACGCGAGGCCGTCGCCGCAGGTCACGAGGGCTGCTCGACCCGGCGACCTCCCGCCGCTCACCCACCGGCGAGCCGCGCGATCTCCTCGTCGACGACGCCCGGGTCGAGCTTGGTGAAGACCGGTGTCGGCTTCGCGATCGGCGTGCCCACGACGACGGTGCGCGACGCCCACGCGGGGGTGGCCGCGTAGTCTCCGGTGATGACGGGGTAGGTCGTCAGGCCGGCGCCGCTGTCGGGGTCGAGCTCCTCGACCTGCTCGACGCGGGGCATGGGCACGAAGTCGCCCTCCCCGCCGAGCACGGCGTGCACCCGGTTGGCGGCGTGCGGCAGGAAGGGCGCCAGGAGCGTGTTGCAGTCGCTGACGCACTGCACGGCGACGTGCAGCACCGTGGCGAGCCGGTCGCGCTGGGCGGGGTCCTTCATCTTGTAGGGCTCGGTGACGGTGAGGTACTTGTTGACCTCGCCGACCACCCGCATGGCCTCCGCGACCGCCGCGCGCAACCGGTGACGGCGCAGCAGGTCGCCGACCTGGTCGAAGCCCGCGCGCACCGCCGCGAGCACCGCCTCGTCGACGGGCTCGAGCGCGTGGGCGGGCGGCACCTCGCCGAAGTTCTTCGCCACCATCGTGGCGGTGCGGTTGACCAGGTTGCCCCAGCCCGCCACGAGCTCGGAGTTGTTGCGGGTGACGAAGTCGGCCCAGGTGAAGGCCGCGTCGGAGGTCTCCGGCCCCGCGGCGCAGATGAAGTAGCGCAGCGGGTCGGGGCCGTAGCGCTCGAGCACGTCGCGGACGTAGAGCACGTGGCCGCGGCTGGAGGAGAACTGCTGGTCGCCCATGGTGAGGAACTCGCTCGAGACCACCTCGGTGGGCAGGTTGAGCACGCCCAGGTCACCGGGCTCGCCGCCGCGGGCGCCCTGACCGTTGTGGGCCAGCAGCTCGGCGGGCCAGATCTGGGAGTGGAAGACGATGTTGTCCTTGCCCATGAAGTAGTAGGACAGGGCGTCGGGATCGTTCCACCAGGCACGCCAGGCGTCGTCGTCCCCGCTGCGCCGCGCCCACTCGACGGAGGCCGAGAGGTAGCCGATGACGGCGTCGAACCAGACGTAGAAGCGCTTGGTGGGCTGGTCCTCCCAGCCGGGCACGGGGATGCCCCAGTCGATGTCGCGCGTCATCGCCCGCGGCCGGATCTCGCTGAGGATGTTCTGCGAGAAGCGGATCACGTTGGGGCGCCAGTCGCCGTCGCGCTCGCGGCCGTCGAGCCAGGCCGTCAGGGCCTCGGCGAGGGCCGGCAGGTCGAGGAACCAGTGCTCGGTCTCGACGAACTCCGGCGTCGCGCCGGTGACCTTCGAGCGGGGCTCGAGCAGGTCGACGGGGTCGAGCTGGTTGCCGCAGTTGTCGCACTGGTCGCCGCGCGCCTCGGCGTAGCGGCAGATCGGGCAGGTGCCCTCGATGTAGCGGTCGGGCAGCGTGCGACCGGTCGACGGCTCGAGCGCGACCTGCTGTGCCTGGGCGACGAAGTAGCCGTTGTCGCGGCAGCGGCGGAACATCTCCTGCACGACCCGGTAGTGGTTGCCGGTCGTCGTGCGCGTGTAGAGGTCGTAGGAGCAGCCGAGGTCGGCCAGCTCCTGGGCGATGACCGCGTGGTTGCGCTCGACGAACTCGCGCGCCGTGGTGCCGGCCTTGTCGGCGAGGACGAGGATCGGGGTGCCGTGCTCGTCGGAGCCCGACACCATGAGCACGTCGTGCCCCGCCATGCGCATGTAGCGGCTGAAGACGTCGGAGGGCACGCCGAAGCCGGCCACGTGGCCGATGTGGCGGGGCCCGTTGGCGTAGGGCCAGGCGACGGCGGACAGCACTCGGGTCATGGGCCCGATCCTAGGGTTCGTCCCGACCCGCCCCGGTCCCGGCCCGACCGGTCACGACCAGCGGTCGGCGCGCCTCTGCGCGGCCCGGCGGATGCCGCCGAGGTCGGCGTAGAGCAGCCGCCCGGGGCAGGCGGTCTGGTTCGTGTCGCGGTGGCCGGCGGTGCGCGGGAGCCGGGGCCGGCTGCCGCGGGGGTAGCGGTCGCTGCCGTGGGACCAGACCCGTCCCGTGCCGCCGGGGCGGTGCCCCGCGGCGTCGAGCTTCCAGGCCACGAGCTGGGCGAGCGTCCACCGCGCCGCCCGCGGCACCCGCACCTGCTCGAAGTTGCCGATGACCGCGACGCCGGTGCTGTTCTCGTTGAAGCCGAGCGTGTGCGCCCCGCGCACCTTGCGGCCCCAGCCGCCGGCCCGGCCCTCCCACGCCCGGCCGAAGCGGTCGACCAGGAAGTTGTAGCCGATGTCGGACCAGCCCAGGCTCTGGGTGTGGTAGCGGTAGATGCCGCGGATCATCGGCGCCACGTCGGCACGGCGGTAGTCGTTGCTGTTGACCGTGTGGTGCACGTGCACCTGGTCGAGCCGGGTGTTGTAGCGCGGCGCGCCGTCGCGCCACGACTCGTCGGCCCCCCACGCGCGACGCAGCCGCACCTCGGGCCGCGGCGCCCGCGTCCGCCGGGCGGGCCGGGCGCTCGCGGTGGCCGAGCTGGTCGCGCTGGTCGCGGCGGTCCCGGTGGCCGCGGTGGCCGCGGTGGCCGCGGTGGGCGTGGTGCGGGCCGCGGCGGGCCGGGCGGTCGACCCGGGGGCGGCCGTGCCGGGGTCGATGACCACGACCCGCAGGCCTCGGTGCGCGCCGCGCACGCGCAGCTGCAGGTCGCGTGCGTCGCCGACCCACCGCAGCTCCGTGGCGTGGCGCCCGTTGCCCTCCCCGGCGCCGCTGCTCGGTCCGTCGTGCAGGTGCTCCAGGGTGGTCCAGGGCGTCCAGGCCCCACCCGCCGCGCGGGTGCGGATGCTCACGCCGGGCTCGCCACCGCGCCACGTGACGCCGACCTGGCGGAACCCGTCGGTGCGCCACCCGCGCCGGACCTGGCCGCGCGCGACCGCAGCGCTCGCGGCGCGCACCGGGTCGGCACCGCGCGGGCGCTGCGGCCCGCGGGCCGCCGGGCCGCCGGGGTCGGGTCGCAGGCTCAGCGGCTCCAGGCCGCCACCGCGCGCTGCCGCGACGTGCACGGCGTACGCCGTGGGGCCGGCCGCCGCCTGTAGGCCCGCCGCGGGCGCGGCGAGCGCCGGCAGCGGGGCGAGCACGAGCGCCCCTGCGAGGCCGACCGCGGCCGCGGGACGCGCGACGAGGCGGCGGGCACGGTCGACGGACAGGCGGAGCGGGGAAGTCACACAGACATCATGCGTCCCACCTGCAACAGGAGTCGACCCCCGGGGGGCCTGCTCGCACTCCCCCGGGTCGGCCCGCCGACCGTGTCGTCGGGGCCGCCGCCGACCTCAGCCGAAGTCGAGCTCGCCGGTGCGGCTGCGCTTCAGCTCGTAGAAGTAGGGCACCTTCGCCATCAGCACGGCGCCGTCCCACAGCTGCCCGGCCTCCTCGCCGCGCGGGATCCTCGACAGCACCGGACCGAAGAACGCCGCACCCTCGACCGCGATGGTCGGGGTGCCGACCTCGTCGCCGACCTGGTCCATGCCGCGGTGGTGCGACTCGGCGACCGCGGCGTCGAGCGAGGTGTCGTCCATCGCCTCGACCAGCTCGGCGGGCAGCCCGGCCTCGGCCAGCGACTCGGCGACGAGCTCGCGCGAGATCGGCCGGCCGCCGAGGTGGATGCGCTCGCCCATCGCGGTGTAGAGCGGCAGCAAGACCTCCTTGCCGTGCTCCTGCTCGGCCTTGACGAGCACCCGCACCGGACCCCAGGCCGGCTCGAGCATCTCGCGGTACTCCTGCGGGACGTCCTTGTCCTGGTTCAGGTAGGCCAGGCTCATCACGTGCCACGTCACGTCGACGTCGCGCACCTGCTCGACCTCGAGCATCCAGCGCGAGCTGATCCAGGCGAAGGGGCAGAGCGGGTCGAACCAGAAGTCGGCGGTGCCGCGCGCGGGCGCGCTCGTGTCGGTGGTCATGCCCGCCCCAACGCGACCGCGGGCACGGGTGTTCCCGGGCCGCGACGCGGGGTCACCGGGTGACATGATGCGGCGCATGCCTGGAACCAACCTGACCCGCGAGGAGGCCGCCACCCGCGCCGCCCTCCTCGACGTCGCGTCGTACGCCGTCGAGCTCGACCTCACCACGGGCGAGCAGACCTTCGGGTCCACCACGACCATCCGGTTCACCTGCCGCGAGCCCGGCGCCGCGACCTTCGCCGACCTGGTCGGCGCGACGGTGCACGAGATCGTGCTGAACGGGGAGACGGTCGACCCCGCGGCCTACGCCGACAGCCGGATCGCGCTGACCGGGCTGGCAGCCGACAACGAGCTCGTGGTGCGGGCCGACTGCACCTACAGCCGCACCGGCGAGGGCCTGCACCGCTTCGTCGACCCGGCCGACGACCGCGTCTACCTCTACTCCCAGTTCGAGGTGCCGGACGCCCGCCGCGTCTACACCACCTTCGAGCAGCCCGACCTCAAGGCCACCTTCACCTTCACGGTCACCGCGCCCGCCCACTGGAAGGTCGTCTCGAACGCGCCGACCCCCGCACCCGAGCCCGTCGAGGGCACCGAGTCGGCCGTCTGGCGCTTCCCCGAGACCGAGCGGATGTCGACCTACATCACCGCCCTGGTCGCCGGCGAGTACCACGAGGTGCTCGACACCTACGAGGGCGCGCACGGCACGATCCCGCTCGGCCACTACTGCCGCCAGTCGATCAAGGAGCAGCTCGACGTCGACGAGCTCGTCGAGCTGACCAAGCAGGGCTTCGCCTTCTTCGAGGACGCCTTCGACTTCCCCTACCCCTTCGGCAAGTACGACCAGCTCTACGTGCCGGAGTACAACATGGGCGCGATGGAGAACGCGGGCTGCGTGACCTTCCGCGACGAGTACCTCCCCCGCTCCCGCCAGGTGCACGCGTTCTACGAGCAGCGCGCCAACACCGTCCTGCACGAGATGGCCCACATGTGGTTCGGCGACCTCGTGACCATGAAGTGGTGGGACGACCTCTGGCTCAACGAGTCGTTCGCGGAGTGGGCCAGCCACCACGCGATGGTGAGCGCCACGAAGTACACCGAGGCGTGGACCGGCTTCACCAACGCCCGCAAGAACTGGGCCTACCGCCAGGACCAGCTGCCCTCGACCCACCCCATCGCGGCCGACAACCACGACCTGGCGGCCGTCGAGGTCAACTTCGACGGCATCACCTACGCCAAGGGCGCCTCCACGCTGAAGCAGCTCGTCGCCTGGGTCGGCATCGACGAGTTCCTCGCCGGGCTGCGGGAGTACTTCCGCGCCCACCAGTTCGCCAACTCGGAGTTCGGCGACCTGCTCGCCGCGCTCGAGCGCTCCTCCGGCCGCGAGCTCGACAGCTGGGCGCGCGAGTGGCTGCAGACCTCCGGGGTCAACACGCTGTCCGCCGCCTTCGAGGTCGACGAGGCGGGCGCCTTCCGCTCCTTCGCCGTGCAGCAGAGCGCCGCCGAGGCGTTCCCGACCATCCGCCGACACCGCATCGGCATCGGGCTCTACGACCTCGTCGAGGGCCGCGTCGTGCGCCGCTCGGTGGTCGAGACCGACGTGGCGGGCGAGCGCACCGAGGTGCCGGAGCTGGTCGGTGAGCGCCAGCCCGACCTCGTGCTGCTCAACGACGGCGACCTCACCTACGCCAAGATCCGCCTCGACGAGCGCTCGCTCGCGACCGCCGTCGAGCACGTCGACGCGGTCGAGGACTCCCTCGCCCGCGCGCTGCTCTGGGGCGCGGCCTGGGACATGACCCGCGACGCGGAGATGAGCACCAAGGACTTCGTCGCGCTCGTGCTGCGCGGCATCGGCACCGAGACCGACCTCACCGCCGTCAGCCGGCTGCCGCTCTACGCCCGCACGGCGGTCAACCTCTACTCCGACCCGGCGGGCCGGACCGAGCTCAAGGCGACGTGGGAGCGCGGCCTGCGCGGCCTGCTCGAGTCGGCGGACCCGGGCTCGGACCACCAGCTCGCCTTCGCCCGGGCCTACGCCTCCGCGGCGCACACCGACGAGGGGCTCGACCTGGTCGCCGCCCTGCTCGACGGGTCGGCCACGGTCGAGGGGCTCACCGTCGACACCGACCTGCGCTGGACCCTGCTGACCGCGCTCGCCACCCACGGGCGCGCCGACGAGGCGCGGATCGGCGAGGAGCTGAGCCGCGACAACACCATCTCCGGCCAGGAGCGGGCGGCGATGGCGCGCACGGTGCGGCCCACCGCCGAGGCGAAGGCGCAGGCCTGGCGCGACGCGATCGAGCGCGACGACGTCCCCAACGAGACCCAGCGCCAGATCGCGTACGCCTTCCCCACCGCCGGTCAGGAGGAGCTGCTCGAGCCCTACCTCGAGAAGTACCTCCAGATGGCGGAGACGGTCTGGGAGGAGCGCGGCACGCAGCGCGCCTCGACGGTGCTCGAGTACATGTTCCCGATGCCGCTGGTCTCCCCCGCCACCGTCGAGCGGGTGCAGACCTGGCTCGAGCACAGCCGCGCCAACCCCGCGGCGAAGCGCTACGTCCGCGAGGGCCTCGACGACATGCAGCGCGCCCTGGCCGCCCAGGAGCGCGACCGGGCCTGACGCCCCTCCCTGCTCACCGTTGGTCGAGCAGCGAGCGCCAGCGAGCGTGTCGAGACCACCGCGGGCCACCCACCCTGGTCTCGACACGGGCCTGGCGGCCCTGCTCGACCAACGAGGAGTCGCTGGTCGAGCAGCGAGCGCAGCGAGCGTGCGTGCGTGTCGAGACCACCGCGAGACGCGCTACCGACCTCTTCGCCAGTGCCCCTCGGCCAGGCGCGGCAGGTCGGCGTACCTGCCGTCCACGAGGGCCTGCCTCTTGGCCCGGCTCCAACCCTGCACCTGCTTCTCCCGGGCGTACGCCGCGTCCACGCGCTCGTGCTCCTCGCACCACACCAGCTCGACCGGGCGCCTGCGCCGGGTGTATGCCGCGCCGAGGCCGACCTGGTGCTCCCACAGCCGTCGCTCGAGGTCGACGGTGCTGCCGACGTAGAAGGAGCCGTCGCGGCAGCTCAGGAGGTAGACCCAGGGCACCCAGCCATCGTGGTCCCGCGCCACACCGGGCGCCAGGACCACGAACCCGTCTGTGGAGGACAGCTCACCCTGGTCTCGACACGGGCCTCGCGGCCCTGCGGTTCTTGAGCAGGCGCGCCAGCGCCGTGTCGAAGGGCGACCAACGGGTATCCCACCGCTGGTCGAACAGCGAGCGCCAGCGAGCGTGTCGAGACCACCGCGCGCGACTCACCCTGGTCTCGACACGGGCCTGGCGGCCCTGCTCGACCAACGAGTGGGGCCCGGCGGCCCCGTGGTCCCTGAGCAGGCGCGCCAGCGCCGTCTCGAAGGGCGACCAACGGGTCTCCCACCGCTGGTCGAACAGCGAGCGCCAGCGAGCGTGTCGAGACCACCGCGCGCGACTCACCCAGGTCTCGACACGGGCCTGGCGGCCCTGCTCGACCAACGAGTGGGGCCCGGCGGCCCTGCGCGTCAGGCGCCGGCGTGGAGGGTGCGCTGCGGGCGGGCGTGCTCGGCGAGCATCGCGACGCCGCGGCGCAGGCCGCCGACGAGGTCGCCGGCGGCGAAGTCGTGGCGCATCGACACCACGGCCAGCTCGACCTCCTGGTCGGAGAGTCGCTGGCGCACCTGGGCGCCGGTGACGACCTCGAGCACCTTGGCCTGCGGGTCGACCATCACCAGGACGCTCCGCGGGGGCGCGACGAGCGAGTTGTGCAGGCTGGTCGCGAAGGCGCGCGGGTCACCCTCGGACCGGCCGACGAAGACGGAGAACTCGAAGCGGCTCAGCTGCTCGGCGCGGCGGATCGCCGCGTCGACCGCACCGCGGTCGCCGGCGCGCAGCTCACCAGCGGGCACCGGCGCCACCCGCCTGCGAGGTCTCGTCGTCGGGGCCGGCGAGCTCGCGGGCACCCGGGCGCGGACCGCCGAACCACTGGTCCTCGACCTGGACGGGGCCCGGGGTGACCTTCTCGCCGCGCACGAGCGCGGGCACGTAGACGGCGAGCGCGATCAGCAGGGCGAGCGCGAAGGGCGCACCGACCAGCACCAGCAGGAACGGGCCGGCACCGACCTCGTCGGGGTTGCTCCACCCCTCGGGCACGTCGGCCGCGGCGGGCGCGACCGGGGCGAGGAGCGCCAGCGCGGCGCCGGTGGCCAGGCCGACGACGGCGCCGCGGCGGGCGCGGAGGCTGCGGGCGGGGCGGTCAGCGTGCGTGGTCACGCGCCCGAGGATATCGGGTCGCGCGGGGGGCCGGCGGCCCGGGGCGGGGCGTGGGCAGGCGCTTGCCCGCCTCCGACAATGGGCGGCATGCCTGCCGCACTCCCCTTCGCCCTGCGCGCCCTCGACACGGTCGAGGCGTGCGAGCCCGACCAGGCGCTGTCGTGCCGCCTCACCTACGACGTGACCGGCAACGCCACCGCCGCCGAGGCCGCCACGTGGCTGGTCGGCAAGCCCTCGGCCGTCCTGGGCATCCTGCTCATCGCGTTCGTGGCGCGCTGGCTCCTGCACCGCCTCATCGACCGCGTCGTCAGCCGCGCCGAGACCGGGGTGCTGCCCCACCGCCGCGAGCGGCGCCGGCGCGGCCGGCTGTTCCTCGGCACCCCGTCGGCGGCCAGCGCGGAGAACCCCGCCGTCGCGCACCGCCGCTCCCAGCGGGTCGCGACGATGGGCTCGCTGCTCAAGAGCATCGTGACCGGTGCGCTCGCCGCGATCGCGGTGATCATGTCGCTCTCCGAGCTCGGGCTCGACGTCGCGCCGCTGATCGCGAGCGCGGGCATCGTCGGCATCGCGCTCGGCTTCGGCGCGCAGAGCCTGGTCAGCGACTTCCTCTCGGGCATCTTCATGATCCTCGAGGACCAGTACGGCGTGGGTGACGAGGTCGACCTCGGCGAGGCGTACGGCGTGGTCGAGGCGGTCACGCTGCGCGTCACGCGGCTGCGGGACCTGCACGGGGTCGTCTGGTACGTCCGCAACGGCGAGATCCTCCGCGTCGGCAACGCCAGCCAGAACTGGTCGCGCACGGTGCTCGACGTGACCGTGGGCTACGGCGAGGACCTCACGCACGTGAAGCGGGTGCTGGAGGAGGTCGCCCACGACCTGTGGGACGACGAGGACTTCCGCGGCCGGGTCATCGAGGAGCCCTCGGTGTGGGGCGTGCAGGACCTCGGGGTCGACGGCGTCGCGGTGCGCGTCGCGATGAAGACGGCCCCGGGCGAGCAGTGGGGCGTGGCGCGGGAGATGCGCGCACGCATCAAGGCGCGCTTCGACCTCGAGGGGATCGAGATCCCCTTCCCGCAGCGCGTGGTGTGGCACCGCGGCGACGTCCCCGCCGACCTGCAGGGGGACGCCGCCGACCGGTCCTGAGCGGTCTCGTCAGGCGAGCGAGGCCTGCAGGGTGATGTCGACGCCGGCCAGCGCCTTGCTCACCGGGCAGCCGGCCTTGGCGCCCTCCGCGGCCTCGACGAACTGCTCCTCGGTGAGGCCCTCGACGGTGCCGACGACGGTCAGGCGGATGCCCGTGATGCCGGTGCCGGGGGTGAGCTCCACCTCCGCGGTCGTCTCGAGCGAGGTGGGCGGGGTGCCGGCCTTGCTGAGCCCGGCAGAGAGCGCCATCGAGAAGCAGGACGAGTGCGCGGCCGCGATCAGCTCCTCGGGGCTGGTGCGGCCGTCGGGCTCCTCGGCGCGCGAGGGCCAGGTGACGTCGAAGGTGCCGACGCCGGAGGACTGCAGCGTGACCTGGCCGGAGCCCTCGGTCAGGCTCCCCTGCCAGCGGGTCTGGGCGGTGCGGGTGGTGGGCACGGTGGCTCCTTCTCTCGCGGGTGCCCCGTCGCGGCGCGCGGCCGGGCGCGGGGCGGGTCGGCGACCATCCTGCCGCGTGGGCACAATGGGTCCCACCATGGGTGAGGCGAGCACGTTCTACGACGAGATCGGCGGTCGCGCGACGATCGAGCGCATCGTCGCGGTGTTCTACGAGGGCGTCGCGACCGACGAGGTGCTCCGCCCGCTCTACCCCGAGGAGGACCTCGGGCCGGCCGAGGAGCGCTTCCGGCTGTTCCTGGAGCAGTACTGGGGCGGCCCGACGGACTACTCCGACAGCCGCGGCCACCCCCGGCTGCGCATGCGGCACGCGCCGTTCGCCGTCACGCCGCACGCCGCGGAGCGGTGGTTGGTGCACTTCCGCGCCGGCCTGGACGCGGTGGCGCTGCCGCCCGAGCAGGACCAGCGGTTCTGGGACTACGTCACCCACGCCGCTCAGTTCATGGTCAACACCTTCGAGGACAGCAGCGAGCGGTAGTCCTCGACGAGCGGGGCGGCGCGCTGCGTGGTCGCGTCGAAGCCGACGAGCACGACCCGGGCCGTGGCCAGCGAGCGGTCGCCGTCGCGCAGGTCGTTCTCGATGACGAAGCTGGTGCGTCCGACGTGCGCGACGCGCGAGCGGACGTCGTACGGCTCGGGGCGGAAGAGCACCGGCACCCGGTAGTCGACGTCGCACTGGGCGAGCACCACCGAGCCGGGTGCGGCCGACGTGCCGGCCTCCTCGGCCAGCGCCGCCATGTAGGCGACCCGGGCCTCCTGGAAGTAGGTGAAGTACTCGACGTTGTTGACGTGGCCGTAGACGTCGACGTCCGAGAAGCGCACCTGCAGCGGCAGCCGGCCGGCGGGGTCGTCGAAGCCCGCGGGGTCGACCTGCAACGGGCCCCGGGCGGGTGCCGGCTCCAGGAAGCGACCGAGCACCTCGCGCTCCTCGGGCCGCAACCGCCGCGGCTGCTCGGTGGCGAAGACGTACGGCGTGAGCAGCGAGGTCGCCTGGAGGTAGACGCGCCGCCCGCCGTCGGGCAGGTGGTCGAAGAGCTCGTAGGCCATCGTGAACGAGCCCGCGCGGACCTCGGTGATCCAGACCTCGACGTGCACCGGCGTCAGCCGGAAGGTGAGCGGCGCGAGGTAGCGCACCTGGTGGCGCACGACGACGACGCCCTCGGCCAGCTCCCCGACCGCCGGGTCCGGGGCGTGGGTGAGGAGCATGTCGATGCGCGCCTCCTGGAGGTAGTCCACGTAGGTCACGTTGTTGACGTGGCCCAGCATGTCCATGTCGGCCCAGCGCAGCTGGCACTCGTAGAGGTGGCGCACACCACGGATGCTGCCACCTGCGGCACCCGGCGCACCGTCTAGGGTGGCCGGGCCCCGCAGTCCCGCACGCTCGAACGGAGTCCTCATGCCCGAGGCAGTCATCGTCTCCGCCGCCCGGTCGGCCATCGGCCGCGCCAACAAGGGGTCGCTCAAGGACCTGCGTCCTGACGACCTCGCCGCCACCATCGTCAAGGCGGCGCTCGACAAGGTGCCGGCACTCGACCCGACCACGGTCGACGACCTCTACCTCGGCTGCGGCCTGCCGGGCGGCGAGTCGGGCTTCAACATGGCCCGGGTCGTCAACGTGGTCAACGGCATGGACACCGTGCCGGGCGCGACCGTCACGCGCTACTGCGCGTCCTCGGTGCAGACCACCCGCATGGCCTTCCACGCCATCAAGGCCGGCGAGGGCGACGTCTTCGTCAGCGCCGGCGTGGAGACGGTGTCGCGCTTCCGCAAGGGCACCTCCGACCACTGGCCCGAGACGGAGAACCCCCTCTTCGCCGACGCCCAGGCGCGCACGAAGAAGACCGCCGAGGGCGGCAGCACGTGGCACGACCCGCGCGAGGACGGCCTCGTCCCCGACGCCTACATCGCGATGGGTCAGACGGCCGAGAACGTCGCCACCCTGCGCGGGCTCGACCGCAAGGAGCTCGACGAGTTCGCCGTGCGCTCGCAGAACCTCGCCGAGAAGGCGATCGCCGACGGTTTCTGGGCGCGCGAGATCACCCCGGTCACGGCCCCCGACGGCACCGTCGTCACGGCCGACGACGGCCCGCGCGCCGGCGTGACGTACGACGCGATCGCGGCGCTGCAGCCCGCCTTCCGCCCCGACGGCGTCGTCACGGCCGGCAACTGCTGCCCGCTGAACGACGGCGCGGCCGCGGTCGTCGTCATGTCCGACACCAAGGCCGCCGAGCTCGGCCTCACCCCGCTCGCGCGCATCGTGTCGACGGGCGTGTCGGGCCTCTCGCCCGAGATCATGGGCCTCGGCCCCGTCGAGGCGACCAACCGTGCCCTGGCCAACGCGGGCATGAGCATCGGCGACATCGACCTCGTGGAGATCAACGAGGCCTTCGCCGCCCAGGTGGTGCCGTCCTACCAGGACCTCGGCATCGACCTCGACCGCCTCAACGTCAACGGCGGCGCGATCGCGGTCGGCCACCCCTTCGGCATGACGGGCGCCCGCCTGCAGAACACCCTGCTCAACTCGCTGGACTGGCACGACAAGTCCACCGGCCTCATCACCATGTGCGTCGGTGGCGGCCAGGGCATGGCGCTGATCCTGGAGCGGATGTCCTGACCTCGGGTCGGCACCGCTGACCGAGGAGAGCCCGTCCCGCCCACGGCCGCGGGGCGGGCTCTCCTGCGTGCCGGTCCCCCACCTAGGATCGGGCGCATGACCGAGGGGGGCACCACCCGCTGGCTCGAGGAGCGGCAGCAGCACGCGTGGCGCGCGCTGCTCGTGGGCACGACGCTGCTCTACGACCGGCTCGACCAGGACCTGCGACGCGGCTTCGACCTCTCGCTCGGCGAGTACGAGATCCTGGTGCGGCTCTCCGAGGCCCCCGGGCGTGCCCTGCGGATGGCCCACCTCGCCGACTCGCTGCGCCACAGCCGCAGCCGCGTGACCCACACGGTCGGCCGGATGGAGGCCGCGGGGCTCGTGCAGCGCTCGCGCTGCGGCGACGACGGGCGCGGGATCCTCGCCACGCTGACCGACGAGGGCTTCGGGTTGCTCGAGCGGGCCGCGCCGCTGCACGTCGCGGGCGTGCGCGCCGGGCTGGTCGACCTCGTCAGCGACGAGGACCTCGCGGCCATGGGCCGGGTCATGGACGCCGTGGCGGACCGCCTCGTGGGCGGCCACCCCGGCGCCGACATCCGCTGAACCCCGGGCGGCCCGGCACGGGCCGCCCGAGGGCCGGCGCGCCGGTCAGTCGCGGGTCAGGCGGCGGTGCGTGACCCGGTGCGGGCGCGCCGCCTCCACACCGAGCCGCTCGACCTTGTTCTCCTCGTAGGCGGCGAAGTTGCCCTCGAACCAGAACCACTTCGCCGGCTCCTCCGCGTCGCCCTCCCACGCGAGGATGTGGGTCGCGACGCGGTCGAGGAACCACCTGTCGTGGGAGGTGACCACGGCGCAGCCGGGGAAGTCGAGCAGGGCGTCCTCGAGCGAGCTGAGGGTCTCGACGTCGAGGTCGTTGGTCGGCTCGTCGAGCAGCAGCAGGTTGCCGCCCATCTTGAGGGTCAGCGCCAGGTTGAGGCGGTTGCGCTCACCACCGGAGAGCACCCCGGCCTTCTTCTGCTGGTCGGGGCCCTTGAAGCCGAAGGACGCGACGTAGGCCCGGCTGTTCATCTCGAAGTTCGCGACCTTGATGTGGTCGAGCCCGTCGGAGACGACCTCCCACACGTTCTTCTGGGGGTCGATGCCGCCGCGGCTCTGGTCGACGTAGGAGATCTTCACCGTCTGCCCGACCGCGAGGTCGCCCTCGTCGGGCTGCTCCTGGTCGGTGATCATGCGGAAGAGGGTGGTCTTGCCGACGCCGTTGGGGCCGATCACGCCCACGATGCCGGCGCGCGGCAGCGAGAAGGTGAGGTCGTCGATGAGGGTGCGGCCCTCGAAGCCCTTGGTGAGGCCCTTCGCCTCGAGCACGACGTCACCGAGGCGCGGACCGGCCGGGATGTTGATCTCGGAGGTGTCGATCTTGCGCATGCGGTCGGCCTCGGCCGCCATCTCCTCGTAGCGGGCGAGGCGGGACTTGCTCTTGGCCTGGCGCGCCTTGGGGTTCGACCGCACCCACTCGAGCTCCTTCTCGAGCATCTTGGCGCGCTTGGCGTCCTTCTGCCCCTCGATCTTGAGGCGCTCCTTCTTGGTCTCGAGGTAGGTCGAGTAGTTGCCCTCGTAGCCGTGGATCTGACCGCGGTCGACCTCGGCGATCCACTCCGCGACGTTGTCGAGGAAGTAGCGGTCGTGGGTGACGGCGAGGACGGCGCCGGGGTAGGACTTGAGGTGGCCCTCGAGCCACTGCACCGACTCGGCGTCGAGGTGGTTGGTGGGCTCGTCGAGGAGCAGCAGGTCGGGCTGCTGCAGCAGCAGCTTGCACAGCGCGACGCGGCGCCGCTCGCCACCGGAGAGGTGGTCGACGAGGACGTCCGGCGGCGGGCAGCGCAGCGCGTCCATCGCCTGCTCGAGGCGGCTGTCGAGGTCCCACACGTTGGCGGCGTCGAGCTCGCTCTGCAGGTCGCCGGCCTCGGCGCTGACCTTGTCGAGGTCGGCGTCGGGGTCGCCCATCATGAGGTAGAGCTCGTCGAGGCGCGCCATCTTGGCCTTGGTCTCGGCCACCGCCTCCTCGACGTTCTCCAGGACCGTCTTGCCCTCGCTCAGCGGCGGCTCCTGCTGGAGCATGCCGACCGTGGCCTCGGGGTCGAGGATCGCGTCGCCGTTGTTGGGGTGGTCGAGCCCGGCCATGATCTTCAGCAGCGAGGACTTGCCCGCGCCGTTGGGCCCCACGACGCCGATCTTGGCGCCGTGGAGGAACGAGAGGGTGACGCCGTCGAGGACGACCTTGTCGCCGTGGGCCTTGCGCACCCCGCGCAGGGTGAAAACGTATTCCGCCATGCCCCCGAGCCTACGGCCGGACGCGCTCGGCGCGCCCCTCGGGGCACCGGCCGGGAAGCCGGCCTCACGCGGCCGTCGCGGGCACGGGCGCCGGGTCGGAGCCGGCCGGCGTCGCAGGAGCGCCGGCCGCGGCCCCGGTCGGCGCCTCGCGGTGCGGACGGCGTCGGGTGAACGACCCGGCCCCGTGCACGAGGTCGTGCCCCACCGCGTCGGCGACGACGACGTGGCGCGACGCCCGGGTGCCGTCATCGCGACGCCAGGACTCGGCCACGAGGCGCCCCTGCACCACGACCGGGTCTCCCTGGCGCAGCGAGTCTGCGGCGTTGCGCGCCAGGTGCGCCCAGGCCTTGACGGTGAACCACACCGACGGGAGGTCCTCCCAGCCGCCCTCGCGCCGGCGCCGCGGCGTGCAGCCGACCCGGAAGGACGCCAGCGGTCCCCCGCTCGTCTCGGTGACGGTGACGTCGCTGCCCAGCCAGCCGCGCAACGTGATCTCGGGCTCGTGCACGGTGCTCCTCTCCGGCGCGGACCCTCCGCGCCACCGGTCGCCACCCTGGCGCGGGCCGGACGCCGGAGGGCCGGGCCTCCCCCGACCTGTGGACGGACACCAGCCCGGGCGCGCCTGTGCACGCGTGGCGGCCCGGTTGGGAGGATGTCCCCGTGACCTCCTCACCTCCCTCCCGACCCGCCGTGCTCCGCGTGCTCGTGCCGGCGGCCCTGCTCCTGGCCACCGCCTGCGGCGGGCAGGACGACGGGGCCGACCCCGCGGCGTACGAGCAGGTCCGCGGGCGCGACCTGTGCCGCGCCGTCGGGGACGCGCCGGTGGAGGAGCTGCTGGTGGAGTCGGGTGCGGCGCGCTTCGACGAGCGCTCCGGCGACGTCCTGGTCGGCGGCCTCGACGTCTCCGAGGGCGAGGTCGAGGGTCTGCCATCGTGCACGTGGACCGCCACCGACGCCGTGGTGGGGGTGCGCGTCTACGCCGCCGAGCTCGGCACGGGCACGGGCCCGGACGGCACGGTCACGAGCGAGGTCGAGGTCGGCGGCGAGGCGGCGCTCGAGCAGCAGCTCGGCGACGGCGCCGCGTGCGTGGACTTCCTGCCGCTGGGCGACGACCTCTGGCTGGCCGTCGACGCGACGCTGCCGACCGGCGAGCCGTGCCCCCTCACCCGCGCGCTGGCCGCCGCCGCGGTCGACGACGTGCGCGGGCTCGCCGCCGGGTCCTGACGCGACCTCGGTCGGTGGCCGGGAGCCTCAGCCCGTGATGCGGGCGACCTCGGCGCGCAGCTCGCGGTAGGCCGCGACCTCCGCCTGGATCGGGTGCACCACCAGCTCGTCGGCGACGTCGGCGATGGCGGAGCGCAGTCGTTGGTCGGCCGAGCGCGCGCGGGCGCGCGCGGTCAGCGAGACCAGCACCCGCGCCAGCAGGGCGAGCAGGATGCCCGCCGCGACCCCGCCGAGGAGCAGGGCGGTCGGCGCCGGCAGGCCGGAGTACGACGGCGCGTCGGGCAGGTCGAGCTGGAGGAAGCCGGCGGCGGCGAGCGCGCCCAGCCAGGCGGCCCCGACCAGGGCGGTGAGCAGCAGGGCCCACTGCACGACGCGCAGGGCGCCCGCCCACCACGGCAGCCGGGCGACGCCGAGGTCGGTGCCCGCGACCGCCGCGTCGAGGCGGTCGCCGAGCTCGGGCACGCGGGAGACCGAGGCGCGGCGCACCGCGTCGGCGAAGGGGCCGCGCACCTCGCCGACGGCGTCGTCGGCCACCGCGCGCACGGCCGCGTCGACGCGCGCGCGCTGCACGCCCGTGGCCTCGGGCACCGAGGTGCGCGCCCGACCGGTGAGCTCGCGGCCCGACGAGCCGAGGTCGAGGTGGAGCCGCTTCAGCGGGTCGGGACGCAGCCGCGAGACCCAGGAGACCAGGGGCCAGCCGGTGGCCCGGCCGGCGCGCACGCGGGTCGCGGTCTGCACCGCGTCGACGACCGTGGGGACCCCCGCCGAGTCGGCGAGCGCGTCGCGCAGCTCCACGACGCGCGGGGCGCCGAGGTCGCGCGGTCGGCCGTCGCCGGCGGCCGTGCCGAGCCGGCGGGCAGCGGCCTGCAGGTCGGCCTCGAGACGCTCCCGCGTCGCCTTCTTGCTCTTCACCTGCGCGCCGATGCGCTCGCGCAGCTCGTCGAGGCCCCACCCCTCGCGGGCGCTGGCGGCGATGACGGGCACCCGGTCGAGCCCGTCGGCGTCGAGCAGGCGGCGCACGTCGGCCAGCATCGCGGCTCGCCGCTCCTCCGGCACCCGGTCGACGTGGTTGAGCACCACGACCATGACGTCCTGGTGGGTGGCGAGCGGGGCGAGGTAGCGGTCGTGGATCGCCGCGTCGGCGTACTTCTGGGGGTCGAGGACCCACACCAGCATGTCGGCGAGCTGCACGAGCCGGTCCACCTCGAGGTGGTGGGCGACCTCGGTGGAGTCGTGGTCGGGCAGGTCGAGGAGCACCACGCCCTGCAGCGCGCCGTCCTCGCGCCGGGTGTCGAGCATCGAGTCGCGGGTCACCTGGTGCCGCGCGGGGATGCCGAGCCACTCGAGCAGCTCCTCGGCGCCCTCACGACCCCACACGCACGCGGTGGCCCACGAGGTCGTGGGCCGGCGCACCCCGACGGCCGAGAGCTCGAGCCCGGTCAGCGCGTTGAACGTCGACGACTTGCCCGAGCCGGTCGCGCCGGCGATGGCGACCACCGTGTGGTCGGCCGAGAGCCGCAGCCGACCCTCGGAGCGCTCGACGACGGCCTGCACCTCGTCGACGACGTCGTCGGCCACCCGCCCGCGCGCCAGCTCGACGGCCGCCCGCAGGGCCTCCACGCGGGCGTCGGTGCCGGAACCACGGGAGACCAGCCGGCGGGCTCCCTCGAGCAGGGACGTCATCTTCTCCTCGTGCAGGTGCGCTGCGGTCGTGGCGATCGTGGGGGTGGAGTGGCGCGCGGTGCGGGGCGGACGGTGCGGGTGGTGCGTCGCGCGGGCTCCCAGCCTAGGGGGTGCCCGCCTCACCCTCGCGGGGTCTTGGCCTCCTCGAAGCGCAGGTCGTCGACGCGGCGCGACGCCGCCCGCAGCGTCTCGGCGGCCTGCGGGTCGACCTCGAGACTGTCGAGCAGCGCGGTGAAGCGGTCCTGCTCGGCCCCGAGGAGGGTGTCGACGCGTCGCTCGAGGTCGGCGCGGGCCCGGTCGGCGAGGCGGCGCACGGCCTGGTCGCCGAAGACGGCCTCGAGCAGCTTCTGACCGACGACGGCGCCGCCGCCGGCGATCGCGCCCTCGGCGGCGACCAGCGCGCCGCCCGAGTGGGCGAAGACCACGATCATCAGTGCGACGGACAGCCCGTTCACGCCGTACGCGAGGAACCGGGCGGTCGTGCGCTTGTCGGCGCCCTCGGTGCGGACCATCTCGAGGATGCCGCCCTGCCACTCGCGCACCTCGCGCTCGGCCCGGCGGCGGAAGTCGCGCGAGGCGCGGGTGAGGTCCTCGCCGGCGTCGGCCAGGAGGGCGGCGCCGGCGGCGTGGGACGACCACGAGGCGGCCGCGCGCTCGGCGGCGGCCTCGGCGTGCTCGAGCACCAGCGTCTCGAGGCCCGACTCGACCGCGACGGTGACCCGCTCGGCCTGCTGCGGCTTGCCCTTGACCGCGTTGACGATGCGGTCGCGGATCTTGCCGACGCGGTGCTCGAGCGAGCGCAGCAGCTCGCCGGTGCCGACGAACTCCTGCCAGCGCGCCATCACCTCGCCGCGCAGCAGGGTGCCGTCGGCCGAGGCGCGGGCGACGGCCTCGCGGGCGAGGTCGTAGGCCGCGGCGGCGTCGGCCCGCAGGCGCTCGGCGACCGCGACCTGCTCGGCCGAGGCGTCCGCGACGACGTGGGAGCGGCCCGACAGCGACCGGACGGCGCCGTCGAGCGTCTGCTTGACGACGGCTGCGCGCGCCTCGGAGTCCTCGGCGAGCGAGTCGAGCCACCCGCGCACGTCGGCGACGTGGGAGGCGGGCAGCAGGCCCTCCTCGGTGATCGGGCCTTCGTGCACCACGAAGAGCGGGGAGTCCTGGAGGCCGCGGCTGGCCAGCATGCGGGCCAGGTGGGTCGCGACCGTCTCGACGGCCTCCTCGGGCGTGCGGTCCAGCACGATCGCGACCGCGGTCGAGCGCTCGGCGGCCAGGCGCAGGAAGTTCCACGGCACCTGGTCGGCGTAGCGGGCCGCCGAGGTGACGAAGAGCCACAGGTCGGCCGCCGCGAGCAGCTGGGCGGCGAGGGTGCGGTTGCGCTCCTCGACCGAGTCGACGTCGGGCGCGTCGAGCACCGCCAGGCCGCGCGGGACCGCCTCGGTCGCGACCAGCTGCAGCGCGTCGGGGTCGTCGGTGGCGTAGGGGACCCGCTCGAGGTCGGGCAGCAGCCGGTCCTGGCCGAACCACTCGGCGTCGTCGGGGTGGTGCACGAGCACCGGGGAGCGGGTGGTCGGGCGCAGGACGCCCGGCGCGGTGACGCGGTGGCCCACGAGGGAGTTGACCAGGGTGGACTTGCCGGCGCCCGTGGACCCGCCGACGACGGCGAGCAGGGGCGCGTCGATGGTCATCAGGCGCGGGATGACGTAGTCCTCGAGCTGGTCGACCATCTCGCGGCGGGCCGCACGCTGCTCCGCCACGCCCGGCACGTCCAGCGGGAGCGCAGCCCCCTGCAGCGCGCTGCGCAGCTGCACCAGCGCGGTCAGCATGCGGGTGCTCTGGGCGGCCGGGGCGGCCGGGCCGCTCGGGGCGGGCCCGGGGGTCTCGGGGGGCTCGGTCGGCTCGGGGCTCATCGGGCGGGGACCACCTGTCCGGGGAGGGCGACGTGCGGTCGCACGGCGTGGATGCGGGCGACGAAGTGCTGACCGCGCTCGGCGAAGTCGGGCGGCGGGGTGCCGCGGAGGTAGCGGTGGTGCAGGAAGCCGAGCTCGACGGCCGCCTGCTGGTAGTCGCGGACCGCGGCCAGCATCGCGGGCCCGCCGACCGCGCGCGCGTGGCGACGGCTGGCGCGGCGTGCCTGCAGGTCGACCAGCCAGGGCACGTCGACCGCCGGCAGCAGGCCGCGGGCGGCGGCGTCCTCCAGCGCGATCCGCAGCACCCGGCCCTCGGCCCGCCGCGCCCACACCGAGAGCCCCGCGACGAAGAAGAACGCGGGGACCATCAGCAGGAGGTAGGTGCCGAGGAACCCGCCGAACCCGAAGAGGGTCGAGCCGTTCCACAGGGCGTGGGCGGTCACGGCCAGTGCGTACCCCGTCAGGGGCGCCGTGACGCGCACGAGCCCGGACCGGGCGCCCACCGCGATGCCGACACCGATGCCGGTGAAGGCGGTGAAGAGCGGGTGCGCGAAGGGGCTGAAGAGGCAGCGCACGAGGAAGGTGCCGGTGACGGCCTCGACGCCGCCGGGCCCGACGCCGTCGGTGCCGTCGTAGGCCGCGGCGAGGTAGAGGACGTTCTCGACGAAGGCGAAGCCGACGCCCACCATGCCGGCGTAGACGATGCCGTCGAGCACGCCGTCGAGCTCGTGGCGCCGCCACCACAGGAGCAGCAGCAGGAACAGGCCCTTGGTGAGCTCCTCGGTGACCGGCGCGACGACCGCGAGGCTCGCCGCCTCGGTCACGGGCACCAGGAGCCCGCCGATGCCGCCGAGCACCAGCGCGAAGGCGGTCGCGACCACGCCGCCCCACACCAGGCCGGCGGCCAGCAGCCGCCGCGGCTCGGGCTCGTAGCGGTCGAGCCAGACGAAGCAGGCGACGACCGGTCCGACCGGGAGCGCCGCGAGCACCGTGGCGAGCAGGACCGTGCCGGGGGCGCCGGAGAGGGCCACGACGAGCGCGAGCGGCACCGCGCAGAGCGCCACCAGGACCGTCACCACGACCGTGAACGCGACGCTGTCGCGGGGTCGCCTGGCCATGCCGGGAGCCTATCGGAGCAGGTGGGACGGCGTGTCGCGACCGGCGTAGAGTGCGGGAGGTGAGCGCCACTGACCCCGCCGACAGCACCGCAGCCACCCCGCCGGAGGGCACCGACGACGCGGCGGCGGAGCAGCCGCGCACGGAGTCGCACGACCCGGCGGTGCCGGAGGCCTACGCCGCGTTCATGCGCACCGGCTGGGGCGAGCGCGAGCTCGACCTGCCGCCGCACCCGGTCGCGCCGTACGCCGCGGCGCGCCGCCGCGCGCTGGCCGACGCGTTCCCCGGGGAGCGGCTCGTGCTGCCGGCCGGCACGTTCAAGGTGCGCTCCAACGACACCGACTACCGCTTCCGGCCCGACACCGCGCACACCTACTTCTCCGGCAACCAGACCACCGACGCGGTGCTGGTGCTCGAGGACGGCGACGCCGTGCTCTACGCCCGGCCGCGCTCCAGCCGCGAGACCGACGAGTTCTTCCGCGACCGGCAGTACGGCGAGCTGTGGGCCGGCCGCCGGCCGTCGGTGCGCGAGATGTCCGACAGCCTGGGCCTGGAGGTGCGCCACGTCGACGAACTGCCCGACGCGCTGACGCGCAGCGGGAAGACCCGCGTGCACCGCGGCGTCGACGCCGGGGTCGACCGGCTCGTGGACGCCGACGAGGGACGCGACGGCGAGCTCGCCCGGGTGGCCTCGGAGATGCGGTTGGTCAAGGACGACTGGGAGGTCGCCGAGCTGCAGGAGGCGTGCGACGTCACCACGCTCGGCTTCGAGGACTCCGTGCGCGAGTGGGACCGCGTGCTGGAGTTCGGCGAGCGCTGGGTCGAGGGCACCTTCTTCCGCCGCGCCCGCGCGATGGGCAACGACATCGGCTACGACTCCATCGTCGGCGGAGGACGTCACGCCACCACGCTGCACTGGATCGACAACACCGGGCCGATCACGCCCGGCGAGCTGGTGCTGCTCGACATGGGCGTCGAGGGCCGCAACCTCTACACCGCCGACGTGACCCGCACCCTGCCGGTCTCGGGCACCTTCACGCCGCTGCAGCGCGAGCTCTACGACCTCGTGCTCGCCGCCCAGCAGGCCGGCATCGACGCCGTGCGCCCCGGCGTACCGTTCCTGGCGGCCCACGAGGCCGCGATGCAGGTGCTGGCCCGCGGCCTCGACGGCCTCGGCCTGCTGCCGGTGAGCGCCGAGGAGGCGCTCGACCCGCAGAGCAAGGTCTACGCGCGCTGGACGCTGCACGGCACCAGCCACATGCTCGGCATGGACGTGCACGACTGCGGGCGCGCGGCGCTCGAGGTCTACCCGCGCGGCGACCTCGCCGAGGGCATGGTGCTCACCGTCGAGCCGGGCTTGTACTTCCAGGAGGACGACCTGCTCGTCCCCGAGGAGCTGCGCGGCACCGGCATCCGCATCGAGGACGACGTGCTGGTGACCGCCGACGGCTCGCGCAACCTCTCGGCCGCGCTCCCCCGCCCCGCCGACGAGGTCGAGGAGTGGATGGCGCGGCTGCGCGCCTGACGGTGGGGCACCGACCCGCTGGGGCCGGTGCCCCGACCGCGGTCAGGAGCAGACGGCCCGCTTGGCGGCCTGCGCGACCGGCTCGTAGGCCTTGACGTCGCAGCGCTGGCCGCCGGAGCTGCGGTAGCCGTAGGTCGTGAACCGGGCCCGCTCCCACTCGACGGTGCCCACCTGCGACGGCATGCCCGAGTAGTGGTGGCACCAGGAGTACTCGAAGGTGCCGCCCACCACGCGGTAGCCGCGGAACCAGGCGACGGAGCGGCCGCCCGGGATCACCATCTTGGTGCTCGACGACACCGTGGTGCTCTCGCTGCGGGTGCTGCCGATGCTCGCGCGCAGCTGGGTGCGCCCGCTGATCTCGCCGTAGATGCCGACGACCTTCTTCAGCATCGCCGAGGCCCCGAAGGTGGCGGAGACGGTGTTCTTCACCCCCGCGCTGAAGACGCGGTCGGTCGAGACCGTGACGCTCTGCCCCTTCTTGATGGTCGTGCGCCCGGGGTAGGTCACCGCCCGTACCCGGGTCAGGCCGATCTGCTGCGTGCCGCGCACGTTGCGGATGCGCGTGCGGTACTCGTCGGTGCGGCAGCTGCTCGAGCGTGCGTCGGCCCCGCCCGCGGTGGCGGCGCTCGCCGACGCGGCGGCCGCGCCGGTCGCGCCGGTCGCGCCGAGGGAGGCCACGACGGTGGTCGCGAGCAGCGTCGTCGTCGCCAGGGCGCGTCGCAGCAGGTGGCGGCGTGGGGTGGTGGGCTGGAGGTGTTGCACGGTGTGCTCCTGTCGCTGTCCGCCGGCCCCGTGCCGGCGCGCAGTCGTCCTACCCCGGTCCGGGGTGTCCCACTCCCCTAGGATCGGTGGGGTCCCGCCTCCGTAGCTCAGCTGGACAGAGCAGCGGCCTTCTAATCCGCTTGTCGCAGGTTCGAGTCCTGCCGGGGGCGCCGCGGACGACGAGTGACGCGCACGGCACGGGTGCGACCGGCCCCCACGGTGCTCCCCGCGTCACTCGTCGTCCCCACCGGAGGGGTGGTTGAGCCCTCAACCTCCTAGGTCCTCTCCGGCATGCTCGGGAGTGGCACACCCAGGTCCGGGACCCGCCCGGCCGCCTCGACCCGAAGGAGCGACATGAGCGTCAAGCTCGCGATCATCTACTACTCCAGCACCGGCAACGTCGACGGGATGGCCCGCCACCTGCAGGCCGCGGCGGAGAAGGCGGGCGCCGAGGTGCGCCTGCGCCACGTCGAGGAGATCGCACCGGACGCCGCGATCGACTCCCAGCCCCGCTGGCGCGAGCACGTCGAGGCGATCAAGGACGAGCCGCGCGCGACGGCCGACGACATCGTGTGGGCCGACGCCGTCATCTTCGGCACGCCCACCCGCTACGGCAACGTGGCCAGCCAGCTCAAGCAGTTCATCGACACCCTCGGCCCGCAGTGGGCGCAGGGCCAGCTCGCCGACAAGGCGTACGCCGGGTTCACCTCGAGCCAGACCGCCCACGGCGGCCAGGAGTCGACGTTGCTCGCGCTCTACAACGTCGTCTACCACTTCGGCGGCATCATCGTGCCGCCGGGCTACACCGAGCAGCTGAAGTTCGCCGACGGCAACCCCTACGGCGCCTCGCTCGTCAGCGGCGGCGACAACTCGGGCGAGCTGTCGCAGGTCGACCTCGACTCGCTCGACCACCTCGCCCGCCGCGTGGTCACGGTGGCAGGCAGGCTCACCGGCGGCAACTGAGCCGTCGCACGACGCGCACGACGACGCGAGGCCGGGGCGGACGCCCCGGCCTCGCGGCGTTCAGCGCCCCTGGCGCTTGACCCGGCGACGCAGCTGCAGGATGCGCAGCGACCCGGCCAGCGCGGTGATGAGGATGCCGGCGGCGGCCGCGATCAGGATGGCCGCCGAGAGCGGCGTGCGCCCCTCCCAGCCCAGGAAGGCCAGGTCGACCGGCTGGGTGTTCTGCAGGGTGAAGACGACCAGCAGCACGATCAGCACGCCGACGACGACCATCGTCACCCACAGGCCCGAGGTGCGCGAGCCGCGCAGGGGGTCCTCGTCGTGGTCGCGCCGCGACGCCGCCGGCTCCCGGGTCGACGGGGCCTCCTGGGGCGCGCGGCCCGGGGTCGGCGGGGCGCCGGTGGGCTGCGTCGGGTCGTCGGCGCGGGGCGTCTCGCTCATGGGTCCGACCGTAGTGGGCGACGACCGGGCGCGGCGCTCACCCCACCGCGTCCTCGAGCGCGGCGACCTCTTCGTCGGTGAGCTCGAGGTCGGCGGCGCGCAGGTTGTCTTCGAGGTGCTCGACGCTCTTGGTGCCCGGGATCGGCAGCACGACCGGCGAGCGCTGCAGCAGCCACGCCAGGGCGAGCTGCGAGGGCGAGGCGTCGTGGCGCCGGGCCGCGTCGGCCAGCGGGCCGTCGGTCTGCGAGAGCTCGCCGGTCGCCAGCGGGAACCACGGGATGAAGCCGATGCCCTCGGCCTCGCACACCTCGAGCAGCGGCTGGGCGTCGCGGTTGCCCAGGTTGAAGAGGTTCTGCACCGTCGCGATCTGGGCGACCTCCTGGGCCGCGCGCAGCTCGTCGACGTCGACCTCGGAGAGGCCGAGGTGGCGCACCTTGCCCTCCTCCTGCAGCTCGCGGAGCGTGCCGACCTGGTCGGCGAGCGGCACGTCGGGGTCGATGCGGTGGAGCTGGAACAGGTCGATGGTCTCCACCCCGAGCCGGCGCAGGCTGAGCTCGCACTGCTGGCGCAGGTAGGACGGGCGGCCCACGGGCACCCACTCCCCCGGGCCGGTCCGCGTCAGCCCCGCCTTCGTGGCGATCACCAGGTCGTCGGCGTAGGGGTGCAGCGCCTCGCGGATCAGCTCCTCCGACACGTTCGGCCCGTAGGAGTCGGCGGTGTCGATCAGCGTCACGCCCAGCTCGACGGCGCGGCGCAGCACCGCCAGCGCGCCGTCGTGGTCGGCGGGCGGGCCCCAGACCCCCTCGCCGGTGATCTGCATCGCGCCGTAGCCGAGGCGCACCACCTCGGTCTCGCCGCCGATGCGGAAGGTGCCGGAGCCGGTCGCGCGGGTCGTCGTCTCGCTCATGCCGCGAGCGAACCAGCCGCGGCCAAGCCCGGCCTCAGCCGACCCCGCCCCGGGCCGGCCTCAGCCGTCGAGGCGCACGCCGCGCGCCCCGGCGTACGCCGTGACCTCGGCGCGCAGCGCCCGCTTGAGCTCGTCGTCGGCGAAGGAGGCGTCGACCGAGGCCAGCGCGAGCCGTGCGACGCCGGCCTCGTCGAGGCCGAGCAGGTCGGCGGCGACCTCGTGCTCGCGGTTGAGCGTGGTGCCGAACATCGGCGGGTCGTCGGAGGCGATCGCGACGGGCACCCCGGCCTCGACGAAGCGCGGCAGCGGGTGCTCGGCGAGCGAGGCGACGGCCCGGGTGGCGACGTTCGAGGTCGGGCAGACCTCGAGCACGACGCCCTCGTCGGCGAGGCGGCGCAGCAGCGCGGGGTCCTGGGCGGCGGAGGTGCCGTGGCCGATCCGCTCGGCGCCGAGGTCGTCCAGCGCCGACCACACGGTCTCCGGCCCGGTGGTCTCCCCGGCGTGCGGCACCGAGCGCAGGCCGGCCGCACGGGCGGCCTCGAAGTGTCGGCGGAACTGCGGGCGCGGCACGCCGATCTCGGGTCCGCCCAGGCCGAAGCCGACGAGTGCCTCCGGGCGGTGCTGCAGCGCGAACTCCAGCGTGGCGTCGGCCGCCGGGACCCCGGACTCGCCCGGGACGTCGTAGACCCACCGCAGCACCAGCCCGAAGTCGCGCTCCGCGGCCTCGCGCGCCCGCTCGAGCGCGGCGGTGTAGTCGCCGATCGCCATGCCCCGCACCACCGAGGTGTACGGCGTGCACGTCAGCTCGGCGTAGCGCACCCGCTGCCCCAGGGCCATCTCGCGCGCCACCTCGTAGGTCAGCACCTCGACGTCCTCGGGGGTGCGCACCAGGTCGACGACGGCGAGGTAGACCTCGATGAAGTGGGCGAAGTCGCGGAAGGTCATGAACTCCCGCAGCTGCTCCAGGTCGCTCGGCACCGGGCCGCCGGGGTGGCGGGCGGCGAGCTCGGCGACGACCTCCGGCGAGGCGGAGCCGACGTGGTGGACGTGCAGCTCGGCCTTGGGCAGGCCGGCCACGAAGTCGGTGAGGCGGTGGGGCACGGACGCCAGCGTAGGGTGGCGCCTCGTGAACGAACGACTCGTGTGGATCGACTGCGAGATGACCGGTCTCGACCTCGGCGCCGACGCGCTGATCGAGGTCGCCGCCCTCGTCACCGACTTCGACCTCAACGTGCTCGGCGAGGGGGTCGACGTGGTGGTCCGCCCGCCCGCCGAGGCCCTGGAGCAGATGGGCGACTTCGTCCGGTCGATGCACGAGACCTCCGGGCTGCTGCCGGAGCTGGAGCAGGGCGTCACGCTCGCCGAGGCCGAGGCGCAGGTGCTGGCCTACGTGCGCGAGCACTGCCCCGACGGCAGCCGCCCGCCGCTCGCCGGCAACACCGTCGCCACCGACCGCTCCTTCCTCGCCCGGGACATGCCGGAGCTGGAGTCGTTCCTGCACTACCGCATCGTCGACGTCAGCTCGATCAAGGAGCTGGCCCGTCGGTGGTTCCCGCGGGCCTACTTCCAGGCACCGGCGAAGCGCGGCAACCATCGGGCGCTGGCCGACATCCAGGAGAGCATCGAGGAGCTGCGCTACTACCGCGAGGCCGTCTTCGTGCCCTCCCCCGGGCCCGACTCCGCCGCCTCGCGGGTCGTGGCCGAGAAGCACGGTGGGTCGCTGACCGGGCTGGGCCCCGCCCCCGCTCCGTCGCCTGCCGCGTCCGCCACCGCGTCGGCCAGCGAGTCCGCCACCGGCGACGCGGCGACCGAGCAGCCCGCCCCCGATGCGGCGCCCCGGCCCGAGTGACGGTATGGTCCTCCCCGTCGTGACGGTCTCCGTCGCGCCGTGGTGGGCGTAGCTCAGCTGGTAGAGCATCGCGTTGTGGTCGCGAGGGTCGCGGGTTCGAGTCCCGTCGCTCACCCCACGTCACCGAGGGCCCCGTCCGCTGCCGCGGACGGGGCCCTCGTGCGTCGGCGGGACCTTCGACCCGCTCCCGCGGGCCGATCGCCCCGAGGTGGGCCGCCGACGGTCCCGACGTGCGCGTGCGGGCTCACCCACGCGGGTGGGGCGTCGATCCTGGCGAGGAACCCGTCACCCCCCGGACGGGACCCCCGACCCCCCTGACCGGAGGCCCTGCCCCCATGAGCCAGACCATCGTCCCCACGGGACGCGCGCGCGTGCTCGGTGACGACGAGATCATCGTCAGCAAGACCGACCTGCGCGGCCACCTCACCTACGTCAACGACCTCTTCGTCGACATCAGCGGCTACGAGGAGGCCGACCTCCTCGGCAAGCCGCACAACATCATCCGCCACCCGTCCATGCCCCGCGCGGTCTTCGGGCTGCTGTGGGAGACGCTGCAGAGCGGCGAGGAGCTCTTCGCCTACGTCGTGAACCTCTGCGCCAACGGCGACCACTACTGGGTCTTCGCCCACGTCACGCCGACGCGCGACCGCAGCGGCGCCGTCACCGGCTACCACTCCAACCGGCGCAGCGTCAGCCCCCGCACCATCGAGCGGGTGCAGCGGCTCTACGACCGGCTGCTCGTCGCCGAGCGCCGCGAGTCCGGCGGCCGGGCGGCCACCGCGGCCGGCACCGCCGAGCTGCACGCCGCGCTGGGCGAGTCGGGCACGACGTACGACCGGTGGGTCTGGTCCCTGCTCGAGAAGCAGGCCGCGTGATGGCGGCCGCACCCCGTCGCGGCGCCGCCGCGACCGACGAGCTGGCCGTGCACCGCGCCTTCGCCGACGAGGTGCTGCGGGCGCTGACGGCGGCCGGCCAGGGCGACCTGGAGGCGCGCGTGCGCCACGTGCCCGGCATCGAGGGGCTGCCGGCCCTGACCGCCCTGCGCCACGCGACCAACCGCACCCTCGACCTCACCGACGCCTTCGTGCGCGAGGCCGGTGCCTCGCTCGTGGCTGCGGCCGAGGGCCGCTTCCACCGCAGCTTCGTCGAGGTGGGCATGCCGGGCTCCTTCCGCACCGGCGCCGCGGAGATCAACCGCGGGTCGGCCGCGATGGAGGCGGCGGCGGGCCAGGTGGCCGAGGCCGCCGGCGAGCGCCAGCAGCTCGCCGACCGCTTCGAGTCGGTCGTGCTCACCCTCACCCAGGACGTCGTCGGCGCCGCCGACGAGGTCAGCGGGACGACCGGCACCCTGAGCCGGTCCGCGCACGAGGTCGCGGACGAGGTGCGTCGGGCCCGCGAGACCGTCGACTCGCTCTCGGAGTCGTCGTCGGCCATCCAGGACGTCGCCCGCCTCATCGACACGATCGCCGCGCAGACCCGGCTGCTCGCGCTCAACGCCACCATCGAGGCCGCGCGCGTCGGCGAGGCCGGCAAGGGCTTCGCCGTGGTCGCGGCCGAGGTGAAGGACCTCGCGACGCAGACCTCCGAGGCGACCCAGCGGGTCTCCGCTCAGGTGCACGAGATCCAGGCGGCGAGCACCGACGCCGTGCAGGTGATGTCGGGTGTCGGCAGCACGGTGACGACGATGACCGACATGGTCGGCGTCGTGGCGGCCGCGGTCGACGGCACGCAGGAGAAGCAGGGCATGACGCGGGCTGCCGGGCACCTGCGCGACCAGGTCCGCGACTTCCTCGGCGAGATGCGGGACTGACCTCAGGCCCGGTGCCGCGGCGCGTGGGGGACCTCGAAGTCCCCTGCCGCCGCGGTGTACGCCGGGTGGTCGGGCGCCACGGGGACCCCCGCGGCGCCCGGCCCGTCACCCCGGCCGGCCGGGGTGCCGGTCGGCCCCGCCGCGCGGGGCAGGACCACGGCCACGGTGGTGCCCTCCCCCTCGACGGAGGCGACCTCCACCCGCCCGGCGTGGCGGGCGACCTGCGCGGCGACGACCGCGAGGCCGAGGCCGGTGCCCTGCACCGCTCGGTCCCAGGCGTTGCGGGCGCGGAAGAAGCGCTCCGTCACCCGCGCGACCTCGTCGGCCGGGATGCCCAGGCCGCGGTCGGCCACGGTGAGCACGACCTCGTCACCGGCGGTCGCGAGGCGCACCACCACGGGGTCGTCGCCGGGCGTGAACTTCGCGGCGTTGTCGAGCAGCGCGACGACGACCTCGCGCAGCGCCTCGGGGTCGCCCTCCACCCAGGACGAGGCCAGGCCGACGTCGAGCCGGACCGCGGGGCCGCGCCCGCGCAGCGCGGTGCGGCTCGCGGCAGCCGCCTCCTCGACCACCACGCGCAGGTCGAGCAGCCGCGTCTCGGGGCTGACGAGTCCGGCCTCGAGCCGGGCGAGCGCGAGCAGGTCGTCGACCAGGGCGAGCAGGCGCCGGCTGTTGTCGGTGATGCGCTGCACGGCGGAGGCCTGCGCTGCGGTGAGCTCGCCGAAGTCGCCCTCCGCGAGCATCTCGGTGAAGCCGGTGATGTTGGTGATGGGGGTGCGCAGCTCGTGGCTCACGGTGGCCACCAGCGTGTCCTTCACGCCGTCGGCCTCGCGCAGCCGCCGCGCCGCCTCGTGCTCGGCGAGGTAGGCGAGCACCCGGGCCTCCTCGGCCCGGACCCGGTCGGTGACGTCGTCGGTGGTGACGACGAAGCCGACGAGGCGGCCGGCGGCGCCGGTCATGGGCGCCACCGCCACCGCGTGCACCCGTGCCTCGCCGTCGGCACGGCGCAGGATCCACTCGCGCCGGGCGCCGGGTGTGCGCGCGCAGGCCGCGAGCACCGAGCGCAGGTCAGGGGTCGTGCCCAGCGCGGCGGCCTGGTCGGCGAGCTCGCCGGGGGCGACGACGAAGGCCACCGAGCGCCCGACCAGGTCGGCGGCCGGGTGCCCGAAGGCGTCGACCGCCCCCGGGTTGGCGAGCTGGACGGTGCCGTCGACGTCGCAGGCGAGGATGGCCGTGCCGGCGCTGCACGCGAGCAGCCGCTCGGCCCGCTCGCGCGCGGCGTCCGCCTCCGCGGTGGCCGAGCGCAGCCGGCGCAGCGCACGGGACAGCGCCCGGGCCCCGGTCGCCACCACGGCGAGCCCGAGGAGCAGCGCGAGCACGGCCACGACGGCCCAGGCGGGTAGTGCTCCCACGGACGGCACCTCCGGGCGCGGGCGGAGCCGGCCGGGGCGCTGCTGGGCGCTAGGTTGGCCGGATGACGGAGCAGTCACGCTACGACGTCGTGGTGGTCGGCGGCGGCCACAACGGCCTCACCGCCGCCACCTATCTAGCCCGGTCGGGGCTGCGCACGCTCGTGCTCGAGCGGCTGCCGCGCACCGGCGGCGCGGCGGTGTCGTCGCAGGCCTTCGCCGGGCACCCCGTGCGGCTGTCGCGCTACTCCTACCTGGTCAGCGTCATGCCCGAGGAGCTGCTGCGCGAGCTCGACCTCGACGTGCGGCTCGTCTCGCGCCGCACCGCGTCGTACACCCCGGTCGTGCGCGACGGCCGCGCCGGCGGCCTGCTCGTCGAGCACGAGGAGGGCGAGGCGACCCGCGCGTCCTTCCGGGCCCTGACCGGCTCCGACGACGAGCACGACGCCTGGCGCGACTTCTACGCCGGCGTGCAGGGCCTGGCCGAGGTCGTCGCCCCCACCCTGCTGCAGCCGCTGCCGCGTGAGCAGGAGCTGCGCGACCGCGTCGACCCGCAGGTCTGGGAGGACGTCGTGCAGCGCCCGCTCGGCGACGCCGTCGTGCGCCGCTTCCGCGACGACACCGTGCGCGGCGTGGTGGCCACCGACGGCCTCATCGGCACGACGGCCTCGCTGCACGACCCCTCGCTGGTGCAGAACCGCTGCTTCCTCTACCACCTCGTCGGCAACGGCACCGGCGAGTGGCGGGTGCCCGTCGGCGGGATGGGCGCGCTCACCGACGCGCTGGCCGCGCGGGCCGTCGAGGCAGGCGCCACCGTGCTCACCGGTGCCGGCGTGTCCCGCATCGTCGCGGGTGACGACGGCGCCGAGGTGACCTGGCACGACGGCGACGGCACCCGCACGGTGGCGGCGCGGCACGTGCTGAGCGGGGTGGCCCCCTGGGTGCTGCGCATCCTGCTCGGCGAGCCCGAGGACCCCGCCACCAAGCCGGAGGGCTCGCAGCTGAAGATCAACATGCTGCTGCGCCGGCTGCCCCGGCTGCGCTCGGGCGTCGACCCGACCGTCGCCTTCGCCGGCACGCTGCACCTCGGCGAGGAGCTCTCCGCGCTCGAGGCCGCCCGCGCCGACGCGGAGGCGGGCCGCTTGCCGGCGCGGTTGCCGGGCGAGGTCTACTGCCACTCGCTGACCGACCCCAGCATCCTCGGCGACGCACCCGAGGGCACCCACACGCTCACCTACTTCGGGCTGCACACGCCCGCGTCGCTCTTCGACGGCGACCGCGAGGCGACGAAGGCCGAGGCCGTGCGCCGCGCCCTCGCCTCCCTCGACGAGCACCTCGAGGAGCCGATCGCGGACTGCCTGGCGACCGACGCCGAGGGCCGACCGTGCCTGGAGGCGAAGATCCCGCAGGACGTGGAGGCCGACCTCGCGATGCCGGGCGGCCACATCTTCCACGGCGACCTCGACTGGCCGTGGGCGAGCCAGCGCGCCCTGCTCGACACCCCCGCCCGGCGCTGGGGCGTCGCGACCGACACGCCGTCGGTGCTGCTGTGCGGCTCGGGGTCTCGGCGCGGCGGCGCCGTCAGCGGTCTCGGCGGCCACAGTGCGGCGATGGCGGTGCTCGAGTCCCGCTGAGACCGAACGGGTCGGGGTGAGGCACGCCACCGTCGCAGGTCGACCGTCCGATTTCGACCGACCGCCACCGGCTGCTAGTGTTGCGGACGCTTCACCGCGCGCCATTAGCTCAATTGGCAGAGCAGCTGACTCTTAATCAGCGGGTTCGGGGTTCGAGTCCCTGATGGCGTACCGCACACGACGAGGGCCAGGACGCACCACGCGTCCTGGCCCTCGTCGCGTCAGCAGCCGTGCCAGGCCCAGCCGTCGCTGACGACCAACCGCCTCAGGCAGGCCCGCCGCTCGCGCTCGCGCTCCGCGACCTTGCGCACCGCGTCGTCGTCGACCGGGACGCCGGCCTCGCGCAGGCCCGCGGTGCTCGGCGGTGCGGGCACCTCCACGTCGGGCATCCAGGCGGTGCCGGCGGCGGTGGCGAGGTAGCGCTCGACCGCCGAGCGCAGGGGGTCGACCGCGCTGGCCTCGGGCCGGTGCTCGGGCGCCATCGCGGTCATGGTGGTGAGCGCGTCGTCGAGGTGCGCGACGGCCACGGGCGCGGCCAGGCCGCGGGTCCCGGAGTGGAAGTAGTGCAGCACGGGGTAGGCCAGTGCTGCTCGGCCGAGGTCGCCACCGCGGTCGACAACGACACCAGCTGCTGCTGGAACATGCTGCCGAAGCCCTCGCCGGTCCACCCGCGCGCCACGATCTCCGCCGGGGAGTCGCCGAGGCCGTGCACCTGCACGGCGACCACCCGACGGGCCACCACCGCGGCGACCACCGAGATGAGGTAGGTGATGGCGAGGGTGACGAGGAAGAGGCCGGAGAAGGTCGCGACCGCCATCACGACCCGCCACCCCGGGGTCGCGGCGACGAAGTCTCCGGTCCCGAGGGTGAAGACCGTGAACCCGGTTGAGTAGACGACGTCCGCGAGCCCGGCCGGCCGCCCACCGGTCGAGGTGACCACGGCCTGCGAGCCGTGGAAGACCAGGGTCCACCCCGTCCAGAGGGCACCCACCCACAGCCCGACCGTCGTGACCAGCAGCACCGGTCCCCCGGCGACCAGCCAGCCGCCCTCCCGGTCGCGACGGTGCACGCGCAGGGCGGCGCGCCACAGCACGGCCAGCACGGTGCGGGTCAACGGCCCGGCCCCGCGGGAGACCGCGAGCGTCGTCGCGAAGGCGTCGACGAAGGTCAGCAGCACCACCAGGGCGCCACCGACGACGAGCAGCTCGGGCACGGGGCGCTCAGCCCCGACGCTCGACGACCACCTCGTCGCCGCGGCGCAGCGCCCGGGCGACCCGCAGCCGCAGCACCTTGCTGTAGGACCGGACGAACGCGGCGTAGCCAGGGGCGGGGCCGTGGTAGCCGAGGAACCCGCGCGGGCCCTGCACCATCTCGCCGGTCTCGACGTCGTAGCGGCTCTGGTGCCACGGGCAGACCAGGCAGCCGTCGGCGTCGACGTGGCCCTCGGAGAGGTCGGCGAGCTGGTGTCGGCAGCGGCGCGAGACGGCGAACAGCTCGCCGTCGCGGTTGCCGACCGCCCAGGGGCCGGCGCGGCGCACCGCCCCGGGCGGCAGCTCACGTGCGGGGACGGTGCGGGGGCGACGGGCCACGGGTCCTCCTCAGCAGCGGGGCCCGACGGTCGGGCACCCGCTCGTGGAGGTACCCCGGTCTCAGCCCGGGACGCGCAGGACCAGCAGCGCGATGTCGTCCTCGGCCTGCGCCGGGACCGCGGTGGCCAGCAGCTCGCAGACGTCCTCTGCCGTCGTCGTGCCCGCCGTCGCGCCGGCCGCGTCGAGCTGGCCCACCAGCCACGCCAGCCCCAGGTCGAGCCCGACGCCGCGCCGCTCCACCAGGCCGTCGGTGTAGAGGACCAGGGTGCTGCCCGGCTCGAGCCGGACCTCGTGGTCGGAGCGCTCCCGGCCGGGCGCGAGCCCGAGGAGCGGGTCGACCCCGACCTCGAGCAGCCGCGCCGAGCCGTCGGAGGAGACCAGCACGGGCGGTGGGTGCCCGGCGTTGGCCCAGCACAGCGTGGCACCACCGTCGCCGTGCCGCGTCACGTGGCCCAGCACCACCGTCGCGACGCTGGAGACGGCCAGGCGCTCGAAGACCTCGTCGAAGGTCGTGAGCACCGCGCCCGGCCCGCCCGGCACGGCGTAGGCGATGCCGCGGAGCAGGTTGCGCGCCTGTCCCATCGCGGCCGCGGCGTCGCGGTCGTGACCGGCGACGTCGCCGATGACCACCGCGAGCGACCCGTCGGGCGTCGGGAACGCGTCGTACCAGTCGCCGCCGACGAAGGCCACCTCGGCGGCAGGCACGTAGCGCACCGCGAGGTCGAGGCCCTCGACCTCGGGGAGGTCGGTGAGCAGGCTGCGCTGCAGCGCTTCCGAGAGCCCGCGCTCGCGGCGCGCCACCTCCCGCTCCGCAGCGACGACGCGCATCCGCTCGACCGCCTGGTCGACGACGCCGCCGACCTGCCGCAGGAACGAGCGGTACGCCGCGTCGGGCGCCCGGCCGCCGCCGAGCCGGGCGACGAGCACCGCGCGGTCCCGGCCGAGGCGGCCCGCCGGGAGCACGAGGAAGCCGGTGGCGCCCTCCCCCTCGTCGTCGCGCACGACCAACGGGTCGAGGGCCGGCAGCAGGTCGTCCGGCGTGGGCGGCAGGCCGTCGGAGGGTTCACGGTGACCGGGACCGGGCGCGAGCTGCGGGAGCCGCAGGGCGGCCGCCGACAGGTCCGGCGAGACCGACTCGGCGACCACCCGGGCGACCACCGCCGGCACCTCCTCGAGCGTGTCGACCGCACCGAGCTCGTAGGCCAGCTCGGCGACCACCTGCTGACGCCGCCGCTCGACCACCCGTGGCGTGGTCTCGGCTGCGATGTCGAGGACCCCCTCCACGACGCCACCCGACGAGCGCACCGCGGAGTAGGAGAAGGTGAAGTAGCACTCCTCGAGGAAGCCGTGGCGCTCCAGCGGCACCAGCGCGTCCTCGACGTAGTGCCCCTCGCCGGTGGTGAGCACGTCCGACATCCACGGCCCGATCTGCTCCCAGGCCTCCGGGAAGACCTCGCGGCTCGTGGCCCCGAGCGCGGCCGGGTGCTTGTCGCCGATGAGCTCGACGTAGGCCTCGTTGTAGACGAGGACGAACTGGGGCCCCCACATCAGCGTCATGGGGAAGCGGGAGTCGAGCACCGTGCGCACCGACTGCCGCAGGCAGGGGCTCCACCCCTCGGGCGCACCCAGGGGCGTGCGCTCCCACGCGACCGCGGCGTAGGCCTCGCGCAGCGACCCGGCGGTCGCGAAGAGGGTGTCCACGACACCGACACTAGGCCCTCAGGAGGCCCCCGCGCGCCCGCCCGGCGCGTGCCTGCGAGCGCGTCGGGGTGGGCCGGGGGTGCCGGCCCCCACCCGCCTACTAAGGTGTGGCGCATGGAGGACCTGCCCTACTCCGCCGACTTCGACGCCGGTCGGCGCACCCTGGTCGTGACCGGTGACATCGACGAGGTCACCGGACCCCGCCTGCGCGAGTCCCTCACGACCCTCGTCGAGCCCGGCGCGCCGCCGGTGACCGTCGACCTGAGCGACGTCACCTTCCTGCCCAGCGCCGCGGTGAGCGTGCTGGTGACGGCGGTGCGCGCGGCCGACCAGGCCGGCACCGGCTTCCAGCTCGTCGCGACCCCGGGCACCATCTCGCACCGCGTGCTCACCATCTGCGGCGTGCCGGTGGGCGACCCCCAGCACAGCCAGGCCTGACCGGCGCCGCGGCGCGCGCGGCGCGCCTCAGGCGCCGGGCAGCGGTTGCTCGACCACCGGGCAGGGCGGCCGACCGAGCACCAGCAGGCTGGTGTCGTCGGGGTGCCGGCCGTCGTCGTGCACGGCCAGCGAGGCCGCGACCTCCTCGAGCAGCGCCTCGACGTCGTCGCTGCCGCGCGCCAGCACCCCCGGCAGCACGTCGTCGAGGAAGTCCGCGCCTGTCCGGGTGCGCACCGCGAGGGCGTCGGAGTGCAGCAGGAGGCGCCCGCCGGGGCGCAGGAAGCCGTGGCGCACGGGGTAGTCGGTGTGCAGGCCCAGGCCCAGCGGGGGGCCCACCACCGCGTCGAGGTCGCCGGGGGTCACGGCGCCGGCCTCGACCTGCCACGGGCCGGAGTGCCCTGCGGAGGCCCAGCGGAAGAGACCCGTCGCGGGCTGGACGCTGACCACGCACGCGGTGACGAACTCGGTCTCGAGCCCCGGCGCGAGGTCGGGGTCGACGTGCACGGCGTTGTTGGCGAGCGCGAGCACCCGCCCGGGGTCGGGCTCGAAGCGGGCGGTGCTGCTCAGCAGCGTCCGGGTGTACGTCGCGTGCGCCGCCGCGGCGGGCCCGTGGCCCATGGCGTCGCCGAGGACTGCCACCACGTGTCCGTCGGGCGCGTCGACCACCGCGATGAGGTCGCCGCCCGCGCCCGCTCCGCCCACCGGCCGCGAGGTGGCGGCCACGTCGAGACCCGGACGCGACGGCACCCGGGGCTGGCGCACGGCCGCGCGCACCGACTCGAGGTCGGCGAGCCGCCGCGCGCGGCTGACCGCGGTGCTGACCCGCTGCTGCAGCTCGCCGAGGTGGAAGGGCTTGCGCACGTAGTCGTCGGCGCCCGCGGCCAGGCCTCGCGCGACGTCGTCGCCCGAGGCCTGGGCGGTCACCAGGAGCACGGCCGACTGCACCGGCCGGCCGGCCTGCTCGCGGCGCACGGCCGCGAGGACGGTGAGGCCGTCGGCGCCCGGCATGTCCACGTCGAGCAGGACCAGGTGCGGCGACAGGCGCGTCACGGCCGCGATCGCCTCGTGGCCGTCGACCGCCTCGTGGGTGGTGAAGCCCCAGCGCCGCAGCTGGTGCACGAGGAGCGCACGCACGTCGGCGTCGTCGTCGGCCACGAGGGCCACGAGCCCCGTCCCCACCTGCACCTCGCCGCTCCTCCCGGACCGGGACGCGCGCGCCGGACCTCCCCCAGTCAACCCGGCGCCCGGCGCCGGCACACGCGTGCGCGCGAATGCTGCGGACCTCTTGCGCAGACCTCCGGGCGACCTGAGGGAGCGCTCAGTCGGTGCTGCCGCGCACCAGGCCGACGGCGAGCAGCAGGTCGATCAGCTCCTCGACCCGGCGCACGTCGCAGCCGGTCCGCTCGGCGATGCGCTCGAGGCGGTAGTAGACGGTGTTGGGGTGCACGTGCAGCTGCACGGCCGCCATCTTGGCGTTGAGGTCGGCGGCGACGTAGGCGCGCAGCGTCTCCGTGAAGGTGCTGCCGCTCGCGAGGTCCTCCTGCACGAAGGCCCGCACCTCCGGCCGCACGAGGCGGCGCGCCGAGCGGTCGTGGGTCTGCACGAGGTAGTCGAGCGTCGACATCCGCGACAACGCCTGGACCCCCGAGCGTCCCTGCAGCGACCGGCGCGCCAGGCGCGCCTCCTCGTAGGCCTCGGGCACGTCGAGGAAGCCCTCGCGCACCGACGAGACGCCGACGCTGGGGTAGACGCCGCGGCTGGCGAGCGAGGCCACCTGGGCCCGCACCCGGCCGAGCACGCGCTCCTCCGCCTCGGCAGCGTCGAGGCCCGGCTCGACCGGGAGCACCGCGACCACCTCGTCGTGGCGCACCACCACCAGGCCCCGCCCGGGGTTGGTCAGGGCGGAGCGCAGCATCGCGTGCGCCTTGCGGTCGCCGCTGGCGTCACCCGGCACCGTGTAGGAGCCCACGGCGACCACGAGCCGCGAGGCCGCGTCGATGCCGACGTCGGCCAAGGCCTCGAGACGGGGCCGCACCGTCGGCGGGCGCCCCTCGAGCAGGTCGTCGAGCAGGTCGCGGGCGAGGCGGGCGTGGTCGGCCACCGTGAACTGCTGCGCCTCGAGGTAGGCCTCGGCGGCGGCCGTGCTGCCGGCCTCGATGGTGCGCATGAGCTGACCGGCGACGGTCAGCGCCGCGTCGGTGGTGCCCGGGTGCACCCGGACCGCCTCGACGACCTCGTCCCACAGCGAGATCTGGCCGATGCGGAAGGCCTTCATGAAGTCGGTCAGCGTGATGCCGAGGTCGACGCGTCGCATCGCGTGCCGACCGGTCCAGGGGAAGTCGGCCCGCGAGGGGTCGCGGCGGTCCTGCACCGTGGCGATGAAGGCGGTGAACACCTGACGGCAGTGCGCCTCGACCTCCGCACGCAGGGTGCGGTCGGCGAGGTCGGCGTACGCCTCGATCTCCTCCCAGATCGCGACCGTCGCGCGGGCCGCGATGTCGTCGGCGCGGTCGCGCACCCAGGCCGCGAGGACGTCCTCCCCCGCCCGCCCGGCCCCGCGCTCCTGCGGCAGTGCTGTCATGCGGATCCTCCGATCGAGGCGGGCCCCCCGGCCCCGCCGCCCCACCCGGCCGCGACGGCCGGGCCACCCAGTGTGCCGGGGTGAGCGCGCTCACACCACCGACGCGCCCGCGACGTGGACGCCGGTCGAGACCGGCGGGACCCGGAGGCCCTTGTGACGCGGTCACAGGTGCCGTGGCCCCAAGACTGTGCGGCTCACCAGTGACACGTGCCACACCCCGGCTGTTCAGTGAGAGCACCGTCACACCCGTCCCGCCCACCCCTGAACGGCAGGAGTCAACCGGTGCTGAGCGCCCGCAACCTCGAGGTCGTCTACGACGACGTCGTGCTCGCCCTGCGCGGGGTGAGCCTGCAGGTCCCCGACGGCAGGATCGTCGCCCTGCTCGGCTCCAACGGAGCCGGCAAGACCACCCTCCTGCGAGCCCTGACCGGCCTGCTCGACCTGCACGACGGCGAGGTCACCAAGGGCTCGGTCACCCTCGACGACGACGACCTGCGACGCACCCCGCCGGAGAAGATCGTCTCCCGCGGCGTGCGCCAGGTGCTCGAGGGCCGCCGCGTCTTCGTCGAGCTGAGCATCGAGGACAACCTCAAGGTCGGCGCCCACACGGCGCGCGCGAAGATGGCGGCCAACCTCGACCGGGTCTACGGGCTGTTCCCGGTGCTCGCCGACCGTCGCACGCTGACGGCCGGCTACCTCTCCGGCGGCGAGCAGCAGATGCTGGCGATGGGCCGGGCCATGATGTCCGACCCCCGCTTCCTGCTGCTCGACGAGCCCAGCCTCGGACTGGCCCCGCTGATGGTGGAGGCCATCCGCGACGTGGTCGTCGAGATCAACGCCCAGGGCACCGGGGTGCTGCTGGTCGAGCAGAACGCCACGATGGCGCTCTCGATCGCCCACCACGGCTACGTCATGGAGACCGGGCGGGTCGTGCTCGACAAGCCCGCGGCCGAGCTGCTCGCCGACGACGACGTCCGCGAGTTCTACCTCGGCCTGCACCCCGGGGAGGACGGCCGGAAGTCCTTCCGCGACACCAAGCACTACCGGAGGAAGAAGCGGTGGTCGGCATGAGCGCGAACCGCACCGGCACGCCGGTGCTCGAGCTGGACGACGTGCACCTGTCGTTCAAGGGCGTCAAGGCCGTCAACGGCGTGAGCTTCGAGGTCCGCCCCGGTGAGCTCTTCGCGGTGATCGGGCCCAACGGCGCTGGCAAGACCTCGCTGTTCAACGTCATCTCGGGGGTCTACAAGCCCCAGCAGGGCAGCGTGCGCTTCCTGGGCGAGGACGTGCTCGGCAAGAAGCCCAGCGACATCGCGGCGCGCGGCGTCTCGCGCACCTTCCAGAACATCGCGCTCTTCGAGCACCTCACGCTGATCGACAACATGATGCTCGGGCGCCACCAGCACATCTCCTACGGCGCTGGCGCGGCGATCGCCTGGTGGGGACGCGCGCGGCGCCAGGAGGTGGAGCACCGCCGCAAGGTCGAGGAGATCGTCGACTTCCTCGAGCTCGCGGCCTGGCGCGCGCTGCCCGTCGGCCTGCTGCCCTACGGCGTGCAGAAGCGCGTCGAGCTCGGCCGCGCCCTCGCGATGGAGCCGAAGCTGCTGCTCCTCGACGAGCCGGTCGCCGGCATGAACCTCGAGGAGACCGAGGACACCGCCCGCTTCGTGCTCGACATCCGCGACGAGCTCGACGTGCCGATCATCATGGTCGAGCACGACATGGGCCTGGTGATGGACCTCGCCGACCGGGTCATGGTCGTCGACTTCGGCACCCCGATCACCACGGGCACCCCCGACGAGGTCCAGCGCCACCCCGACGTGGTCCGCGCCTACCTGGGAGAGGAGCTCTCGACGTGACCGCCACAGCAGACCGGGTCCGCAGCGGCCCGACGGCCCCCACCACCAGCACCCCCGCCACCCGCATCCGCGAGCAGGCCCGCACCCGCGGCGACGCCGTCGCCCTGCGCGACAAGCACCTCGGCGTGTGGCGCGAGTGGACCTGGGTCGACTACTGGGAGCACGTGCAGCTCGCCGGGCACGCCCTGCTCGCGCTCGGGGTCACCCCGGGTGACCGGGTGGCGATCCACTCGGAGAACCGCCCCGAGTGGCTCATCACCGACATGGGCGCGCTCGCGGTGCGGGCCGCCTCGGTGGGGGTCTACCCCACCAACCCCGCCGCCGAGGTCGCCTACCTGCTGCAGAACTCCGGCGCCACGGTGCTCCTCGCGGAGGACCAGGAGCAGGTCGACAAGGCCCTCGAGGTCCTCGACCAGTGCCCCGACCTGCGCACCATCGTCTACGTGGAGCCGCGGGGCATCCGCGGGCGCTACGACCACGAGGCCCTGATGTCGTGGGAGGAGTTCCTCGCCCTCGGGGCGGCGCACCGCCGCGAGCACCCGGGCGCCGTCGACGAGCTCGCCGACGCGGCCGAGCCCGACGACCTCGCGACCCTGATCTACACCTCCGGCACCACCGGCCCGCCCAAGGGCGCGATGCTCACGGTGCGCAACGTGGAGTTCGCCATCCAGGTGCTGGTGCAGGAGGGCGCCTTCACCGACCCGCCCCCCGGGCCGGACGACCTCAGCCTGTCCTACCTGCCGCTGTCGCACGTCGCGGAGCGGATCTTCACCACCTGGTTCAACGCCGCTGCCGGCACCCAGGTGAACTTCGCGGAGTCGATCGAGACGGTCCCGCAGAACCTCCGCGAGGTGCAGCCGACCATCCTGTTCGGCGTACCGCGGATCTGGGAGAAGCTGCTCGCCAGCGTCGACACCCGGCTCTCGGGGGCGACCCGCCTCAAGCGCGCCAACGCCCGCTTCTGGCTGAAGGTCGCCGGCGGCATCGGCGACACCCTCGTGCGCACCGGCGGCGAGCACACCGCGAAGACCCGGCTGCTGTACGCCGTGGGGTGGCTGTTCTGCTACCGCGCCCTGCGCGAGCGGCTCGGCATGCGCCGGGTGCGCTACGCCTCCTCGGGCGCCGCGCCGGTGGCCCCCGAGGTGCTGAAGTACTTCATGGGGCTCGGGGTGCCGATGCACGAGGTCTACGGCATGACGGAGAACACCGCGGTCGCGACCGGCAACCGGCCGGGACGCGTGCGCCTCGGCACCGTCGGCGAGGCCCACCCCGGCACCGAGGTCCGGGTCGACGAGCAGACCGGCGAGATCCTCACCCGCCACCCCGGCGTCTTCGCCGGCTACTGGCGCAACCCCGAGGCCACCGCCGCCGTGCTCACCGCCGACGGGTGGCTGCACACCGGCGACGTCGGCGAGTGGGTCGAGGGCACGCACCTCAAGATCACCGACCGGATGAAGGACATCATCATCACCGCCGGCGGCAAGAACATCTCGCCCTCGATGATCGAGAACGAGCTGAAGGCCTCCCCCTACGTGAAGGAGGCGATCGTGGTCGGCGACGGCAAGAAGTTCCTCACGGCCCTCATCGGCATCGAGCTCGACACCGTCGGCGAGTGGGCACAGCGCCGCCAGCTCGGCTACAGCACCTACCGCGACCTCACCGAGAAGCCCGAGGTCCAGGCCCTGGTGAAGAGCGTCGTCGACGACGTCAACACCCGCCTCGCCAGCGTCGAGCAGGTCAAGGCCTTCCGGCTGCTGCCCAAGGAGCTCGACCACGAGGACGGCGAGCTCACCGCCACGCAGAAGGTCAAGCGGTCCGCGGTCACCACCGCCTTCGCCGACCTCGTCGACGGGATGTACGGACGGGGTGCGGCCTGATGGAGCAGCTGCTGGAGTCCCTCGTCCGCGGCCTAGGCACCGGCTCGGTCTACGCCCTGCTGGCCCTCGCCTTCGTCATCATCTACAAGGCCACCACCGTCATCAGCTTCGCCCAGCCGGCGTTCATGCTGACCGGGGCCGTGATCACCAGCTACGTCACGCCGGCGATCGGCGTCCTGGCCATCACGGGCCTGTCGTTCTTCGTCTCGGTCACCATCGCGGCGATCCTGACCGCCGGCGTCGCGCTCGTGGTGGAGCGGCTCGCGATCCGGCCGATGGTCGGCAAGGCGGTCTTCACCGTCGCCATCATCACCATCGGCATCGACATCGCCGTGCGGGTCGTCGTCAACGGCTTCATCGGCCTCGGCGCCCGGCCGATCGGCTTCCCGTGGGGCCTGGACCGCGTCGAGCTCCTGGGGCTCGACGTGCAGATCCGGCACCTGGTCATGATGGGCACGGTCGCCGTCGTGGTCGCGGCGCTGTTCTGGTTCTTCCAGCGCACCCGGTGGGGCCTCGCGATGCGGGCGGCGGCCTTCGACCAGGAGGCCGCGATGACCCAGGGCGTGAGCGTGGGCGGCGTCTTCGCCCTCTCCTGGGGCATGGCCGGCGCTCTGGCCGCCATCGCGGGCTCGCTCCTGGCGACCGGCGCGGGTGTCGACCGCCAGCTGTGGCTCGTGGCGCTCGTCGCCCTGCCGGCGATCATCCTCGGCGGCCTCGACTCGCTCGAGGGCGCCGTCGTGGGCGGCCTGGCCGTCGGCGTCGTCGAGTCCCTCGTCGGCACCTACCAGCGTGACTTCGCCCCCTGGCTGGGCGACAACTTCGCCGTCGTGTCGCCCTACGTGCTGATGCTCGTGGTGCTGCTGGCGAAGCCCTACGGCATCTTCGGCACCGCAGAGGTGAGGCGCGTATGAGCACCCTGGCCCCCCGCACCGACGGCACCGGCGCGCACGCCGCCGACGGCCCCACCGCCGCGCCCGCCGGCCCCGCCGGCCCGTCGTCGGGACGCGGGCGCAGCCTGCGCGGCCGGCCGGGCTTCTACCGCTCCTACGAGCAGGAGCTCGCGCTCTTCAACACCCGGCCCAAGCGGGTCGCGGTCGGTGCGGTCGTGCTGGTCGCGCTCGTGCTGCCCTTCGTCCTCGAGGACGCGCTGCTGCGCACGCTCGCGGTCGCCTTCGTCTTCGCCATCGGCGCGCTCGGCCTCAACATCGTCACCGGCCTCGCCGGTCAGGTGTCGCTGGGCCACGCCTTCTTCCTCGGTGTGGGCGCCTACACCGCCGCGGCGATCTCGGGCGACCCCGAGGGGCGCACGATCGGCTTCGGCATCACCGAGATGGTGGTGTGGCTCCCCGCCGCCGGGCTCGTCGCTGCCCTCTTCGGCGTGCTCGTCGCGCCGCTCGCCACCCGCCTGCGCGGGCTCTACCTGGCGATCGTCACGCTCGGCCTGGTCTTCATCGGCGAGCACGTCTTCCGCGAGTGGAGCGACCTGACCGGCGGCGCCGGCGTGGGCCGCGAGGCCGCGACGCCCGTCGTCGCGGGCTACGACCTCAGCCAGGGCGGCGAGGCCTTCAGCCGCGACCAGCAGCTCTTCTTCCTGATGTTCGCGCTGCTGCTCGTCTTCGCGCTGGCCGCGCGCAACATCGCGCGCTCCCGGCTCGGCCGGGCCTTCTCGGCCGTGCGCGACCGCGACATGGCCGCCGAGATGATGGGCATCGACCTGCCGCGCACCAAGCTGCTGGCCTTCGCCATCTCCTCGTTCTACGCCGGGTGCGCCGGCGCGCTGCTCTACAGCGTGTCCGGCTTCTTCGACCCCGCGTCGTTCAACCTGCTGCTCTCGGTGCAGTTCATCGCGATGGTCCTCATCGGCGGTGCAGGCACCGTGGGCGGCACGATCGCCGGGGCGTTGTTCATCTCGCTCCTCCCGACCCTCACCCGGGAGCTGCCCGAGTACATCCCGTTGATCAGTCGTCAGGTCACGGAGACGCCGAACGTCTTCCAGGTCGAGCAGATCCTCTACGGACTCTTGATCGTGGCGTTCCTGCTCTTCGAGCCTCGGGGCCTGTTCGGCATCTGGGTGCGGATCCGCACCTACTGGAAGAGCTGGCCGTTCAGCTACTGAACCGGTCGGACACACGAAGGAGGAAGCTGTGGAGTTGCGCAACAAGAGGCGGGCCGGCGCCGTCGGCCTCGCCGTGCTGGCCCTGGTGGCCACGGGCTGCCGGGGTGGGGACTCCGGTGGCGAGGCCGGGGGCGTCGACGCCCCCGGTGTCACCTCGGAGCCGTGCCCCGAGGCCGTCAACGAGGACAACGGCTGCATCTACCTGGGCACGATCTCCGACCTCACCCAGGGTCCGTTCGCCCCGCTGGGCGTGCCGATCACCGAGGCGCAGGAGGCCTTCTGGGCCCGGGTCAACGAGGAGGGCGGGATCGGCGGCTACGACATCGACGTCACCGAGTACGTCCGCGACAACCTCTACAACCCCGAGACCCACGCCCAGGTCTACAACGAGATCGAGCCCGACGTGCTCGCGCTCGCGCAGACCCTGGGCTCCCCCACCACCCTCGCGATCCTGTCGCAGATGGAGAACAACGACGTCGTCGGGGCCCCTGCCTCGTGGACCTCGCTGTGGGGCTTCGAGGACAACATCCTCGAGTCCGGCGCGAGCTACTGCGTGGAGGGCATGAACGTCGTCGACTACTTCGTCGAGAACGAGGGCATCGCCTCCGTCATGGCCGTCGGCTACCCCGGCGACTTCGGCGGCGACGCCGCAGCCGGTGCCGAGATCGCCGCCGGTGAGCGGAACATCGACTTCACCAACGTCGAGACCGCTCCGGGCCAGGAGGCCCAGGCCGGCGCCATCTCGCAGATCGTGCGCGAGAACCCCGACCTGGTGCTGCTCTCGGTCGGCCCGACGGAGACCGCGGTCATCGTCGGCCAGGCCGCGGCGCAGGGCTACACCGGCCAGTTCGTCGGCACCGCCCCGACCTGGAACCCCGCCCTCCTGCAGAGCCCGGCCGCGCCGGCGCTCGAGCAGCTGTTCGTCCACAGCGGCCCCTGGGGCAGCTTCAGCAGCGACACCGACGGCCACGCCGCCATGCGCGAGGCCATCGGCGAGGTCGACCAGCCCAACGACGGCTACACCTCCGGCTGGGCCTGGAGCTACCCGCTGAAGGCGGCGCTCGAGGAGTGGCTCGAGGGTGACTACGACAAGACCCGCGCGGGCCTGGTCGAGGCCATCGGCAACCTGGAGACCGTCGACTTCGAGGGCATGCTGCCCGAGGAGGCGGGCGACCGCACCGGTGAGAACGACATCTTCAAGCAGACCGTCCTGAGCGACGTCGACCCCGAGGCCGCGGCCGGCCTGACGATCCGCGAGGACTTCTTCACCGGCCCGACCGCGGAGGCCTACGAGTTCGAAGGGGCGTGCTTCGAGGGCTGACCCGGCCCGCACGCACAGCACCACAGCACCGACGACGAGGCCCGCACTCCCCCACCCGGGGAGTGCGGGCCTCGTGACGTACCCGGCGGGCTCAGGAGCCGCTGAGGACGCGTCGGCTCACCCGCGCGCGCGCCACCTCGCGGGGCGTGAAGGGGAAGGTCACCCACCGCTCCTGACCGAAGAGCCGCGTCTGGTCGGTCGACCACGGCGAGCGGGGGTCCTCGGACTGCCCGTAGGTGAGGATGGTGCGGGCCAGCACCGAGCCGTCGCGGCGGAACGCGACCGACTGCACGTGCGACGAGCCGTAGGTCACCGGGCTGAGCCGGTCGCGGTTGCGCAGCGGCGTGCGGGACACCGTCACGTTGGCGTTGCCCGTCGTGCCCTCACCGCCGCCGATCGGCAGCGGCGGGGCGCCGCGGTCGCCGGCGACGTGCAGGCTGCCCCACGGGGCGTCGAGCCGCACCCGCGCGGCCCGCAGCTCGGCGACGGCGTCGGCCATCGCCTGGACCACAGCGGCGTTGCCCTCGTCGAGGTCGCGCGGCGTGCCGACCGGGTCGGCGGCGTCGAAGGGCACCTCCCAGATCGAGCCGTCGGTGGGCAGCCGGCGCACGAACTCCTCGAAGAGGTGGTTGCCCCGGCTCGTCGTGTCGGAGCGACCGTCCCAGGCCGCGAGCACGTCGCAGGCCCGACCCACCTCGGCCGCCTCGCAGACCGCCGCGAGGTCACCGCCCTCGCGCATCAGCTCGGCACCGAAGACGCGGTTCTCGTGCTGGCTGGCCCGCAGCGTCTCGGGCGACACCCGACGGCCGCGGGCGAGCCCGTCGGTGCCGGCGAGGCGGTCGAGGACGTAGCGGTAGACCATCCGGGTGCGCAGGCTGCGCTCGCACCGCTCGCAGCCGATGATGCCGGCGAAGCCCTCGAGGGGCTGGGCGGGATTCGGCAGCCAGTAGGAGTCGTTGGCGTTGACGACCCAGTCCCGGCGCACCGCGTCGGGAAGGTTGGCGGAGCCGAAGATGCCGGGCCGCGCGGCGTCGGCGTCGTCGCCCCAGGCGCAGGCGCTCTGGGCGAGGGCGCCGTTGAGGCCCGGCAGCCCGGCGACCTGCTGCAGCACCTTGCCCACGGGCGTGGTGCAGACCGCGGCGAGGTCGTCGGGCACGTTCGGCACGACCGAGTGGTCGGCGTAGAGGACGTCGCCGCGGCGGTCGGCCGCGATCGTGTTGACCCACGGCATGCCGGCGCCGCGGTCCTGCGCGGCCAGCAGGCTGCGCACGCTCGTGGCCTTCGCCATGAGGTGGAAGGTGTCGACGGTGCGCAGGTGCTCGGCGTTGGCGTCGCGCACCGCCCACACGCTGGCGGGCGACCAGCCCATGAGCAGCGCCGGCGCGTCCAGCACGTAGCCGACCGGCGTGCGGTAGAGGTCCTCCTCGACCGTCGTGACCGAGCCGTCGGCCTGCTTCACCGGGATCCGCACCACGCGGCGCTCGAGCGGCTGCGGGCCGCTCTCGGTCAGGATGGTGTCGGGACCGACGGTCGGGAACTCGTAGGGCGTGAAGCGGTAGGCCGTGGAGACGGTGTGGCTCCACGCCACGTCGCGGTTCCAGCCGATGTTGACGACCGGGGAGCCGACGAGGCTGGCTCCGGCGACGTCGTAGCGGCCCGGGATCGTCAGGTGCTGCTGAGCGAACTTGTAGCGCCCGCGCCACGGGAAGTGCGGGTTGCCCAGCACCATGCCGCGGCCCGTGGTCGTGACGTCGGCGCCGGCGGCGGTCGCGTTGGAGCCGAACGGGGCCTCGGGGTCCTTGCCGAGACCGCGCAGCAGGGCCTCGCGGTCGACGTCGGCCGCGAGCGGCACCTGCGGCAGCCCCGGGTCGTCGGGGCTGGGCGGGTCGGCCTCGACGATCTCCTTGACCAGGAAGCCGCTGGAGGCGAGCAGGTTGGCGAGGTACACGCCGTACCAGAGGTCGACGGAGGTGACCCGCTGCCGCAGGTAGGCCGCGCCGCGGCACTCGGGGTCGCGGACGCCGGCCGGGCCGCCCACGCTGCGCAGGTAGCGCTCCACGCCGGCGACGTAGCCCGCGACCATCGCCTTCGTCTCCCGGCCGGGACCGTTGACGGGGTCGGCCAGCAGCCGCTCGACGACCCTCCGTGCGCGCAGGTCGGCGGCGAGGGTGTCGACCTGGAGGTTGGTGCCGTTCATGGCGACCTGGTCGTCGTAGCGCGCCGTCGCGCCGAACCAGCGGGAGCGTCGGCCCTGGCCGGTCAGCACCGTGTCGGCGAGGTTGCAGATGTGGGTCTCGGCGGTCGCGAAGCCGGAGCCGTAGCCCAGCGAGCCCCACGTGCGCGCGGTGATGTGCGGGATGCCGTGGCGGGTGCGGGTGACGGTGGCGCGGTAGCGCGGACCGCGCCCGTCTGCGCGCCCGTCGAGGTCGACCGCGGCGGCGGGGCCGGCGGCGGCGCCGGCGAGGGTGGGCGCCGCCGTCGCGGTGGTCGACGCCGTGACCGGGGCCGGCACAGCGGCCGAGGTGGCGCCCGGCACGAGCGCCGGGGTGAGGGCGGCGCCGACGGCCAGCGCCGCGAGGGCGGCGACGGGTCGGCGGACGGGGGGTCTACGACGCAACGGGGGCTCCTGTGACGGTGGACACGGTTGCCTGTGCCAACTGCGGAGCAGGGTCGACGTTACGGGTCCGTGACCCTGGGGCTAGAGGTAAAGGCCTGCGCCCTCGTCGGCGACCCGCTCGGCCGCGACGGCGTGCACGTCGCGCTCGCGCATGACGACGTAGACGTGGGCGTGCACCTCGACCTCCGCCTTGTCCTCCGGGTCGAAGAGGACGCGGTCGCCCACCTCGACCGCGCGCACGTGGGGGCCGCACGCCACCACGCGCGACCACGCCAGGCGGCGCGCACCCATCGCGGCGGTCGCCGGGATGACGATGCCGCCCGAGCTGCGACGCTCGCCGGCCTCGTCGTCGACCTCGACGAGCAGCCGGTCGTGCAGCATCTTGACCGGGACGCCCCCGGCGGTGCTCACGCGAGGCCCTCGACGGTCAGGACGCGACCTTGCGGACCACGACGAGGAGCGCCACGAAGCCGACGACCCCGCCCACGACCTTGAGGACGTGGTCGGTGCGCGGCGCGCCGGACTCGTCGACGAAGTAGCCCCGGACCGAGCTCACCTCGCGCCGCACGATCGTCTTCGGGCTCGCACGGTGCAGCAGCTGGTCGAGGTTGCCGGCCAGGCGCTCGCGCGTCGCCTCGATCTCGGACTCCAGCGCCTTGAGGTCCTTCTCGGGGGTGGTCACGCCGGAAGGCTACCAATCGTGCGGGGGTCGAAGCCGAAGGGCAGCTCGAGGCGGTGCGCGCGCATGAGGGCGTCGTCGGTGAGCACGTCGAAGGTCGACCCGTCGGCCACCACGACGCCGTCGCTGAGCACGACCGAGCGGGGGCACAGCTCGAAGGCGTAGGGCAGGTCGTGGGTGACCATCAGCACCGTCACGTCGAGCGAGCGCAGGATGTCGGCGAGCTCGCGCCGCGACGCGGGGTCCAGGTTGGACGACGGCTCGTCGAGCACCAGCACCTCGGGCTCCATCGCCAGCACGGTCGCCACCGCGACGCGGCGGCGCTGGCCGAAGGACAGGTGGTGCGGGGGGCGGTCGACGTGCTCGGCCATGCCGACCTGCTCGAGCGCCGCCTCCACGCGGCGGTCGAGCGCCGCGCCCCGGAGCCCGGCGTTGGCAGGGCCGAAGGCGACGTCCTGGCGCACCGTGGGCATGAAGAGCTGGTCGTCGGGGTCCTGGAAGACCACGCCGACGCGACGGCGGACCTCCGCCACGCTCGCCTTCGTCACCGGCAGCCCGCTCACCGCCACGGAGCCCGCACCGGCGGTGAGGATGCCGTTGAGGTGCAGCACGAGCGTCGTCTTGCCGGCCCCGTTGGGCCCGAGGAGCGCCACCCGCTCACCGGCGTGCACGTGCAGGTCGACGCCGAAGAGCGCCTGGTGGCCGTCGGGGTAGGCGTACGCCAGGCCCCGGACGTCGAGCACGGGCGCGCTCACGCGACCCTCGCCCCGGGGGCGCGACCCTCGCCGACCCGCGACCGCGGGTCGAGGCCGGTCGGGAGCGTGCCGGTGTAGCCGCGGGAGACCATCGCGAGGTGCACCCGCTCGCCGCGCTCGTAGGAGCGCACGAAGAGCGCCCCGAGCGAGCGCGCCAGCGTCGGCCAGTGGCGCGGCGAGCGCGGGTCGCACCCGCGTGAGCGCATCGCGGTGAGCATGCGGCCCATCTCGCCGGTGACCACCTCGAGGTAGCGCACCATGAAGCCGGCGATCTGCACGACGAGCTCCGGCACGCGCAGCCGGCGCAGCCCTCGCAGCACGTCGGTGGCCTCGGTGGTCGCGGCGAGCGTGAGCGAGGCGAGCACCCCGAGGCTGCCCTTGACGAGGAGCGCCAGGCCGGCGTCGAGACCCGGCTGCGAGACCGCGACCCCGAGCACCTCGGTGCGGGGCCCGGTCGCGACGAAGGGCATGAGCACGGCGAAGACCGCGAACGGCACCTCCACCACCATGCGGCGCGCGAGGTAGCCGAGCGGCACGCGGCTGAGGGCGACGACGGCGAGCAACCCCACGGCGTACGCCGCGTAGGCGGGCCACGCGCTCCGCGGGGTGGCCACGACCACCAGCGCGAAGACGACCAGCGCCAGGAGCTTGAGGTGCGCGGGAGCCCGGTGGACGGGACTGTGCCCGTGGTAGTGCAGCAGGTGGCCGTGCCCGGCCCCCATCAGCGTCGCGCCAGGTCGCCGTCAGGGGCGCCGCCGGTGGCGCCGTCGGTGGCGCCGCCGCGCCGTCGTCGGAGCCCGAGCGCCAGCCCGCCGGTGAGGAGGAGCGTCACGAGGGCCCCGACCACGCCGGCGATCGCGGTGCCGGCGCGCGCGTCGTCGACGCCGCGGGTGGAGTAGTCGGCGAGCGGGCTGTCGGCGGTCGGGCTGTCCTCGGCGCTGTCGAGGAAGCCGGTCTGCTCGGCCACGTGCTCGAGGCCGTCCGGGTGGGAGGAGGCGTAGGAGCTGACGACACCGGCCAGCAGCAGGCTGACGAGGAGCGCGACGGCGTAGAAGGCGCGGCGACTCACGCGGCCACCTCCCGGATCTCGAGCGGGCGGGCGGGGAGCAGGTGGCGGGCACCGTGGACCAGGTCGGGCCGGGCGGCGACCACCGAGCCGACGACCAGCCCGGTGATGACGGCCTCACCGACCCCGATCACGGTGTGCCACGCCAGCATCGCGACCAGGACGTCGCCGAGGTCGACGGGCGCGAGCCCGCCGACCGCGAAGAGGCCGGTGAAGACGCCTGCGGCCACCGGCACGCCCAGCAGGGCCCCGACCGCGGCGGCCGGCGCGATGGTGGCGGCGCGCTTGGGCAGCACGGCCACGAGCCCGCGGAAGACCACCCACCCCACGGCGACGGTCACGACGCCGATCAGCACCACGTTGGTGCCGAGCGCCGTGATGCCGCCGTCGGCCATGAGGAGTGCCTGCACCAGCAGCACGACGCTGACGCAGAGCAGGCCCGTCCACGGCCCCACCAGCACGGCCGCGAGGGCACCGCCCATGAGGTGGCCGCTGGTGCCCGCGCCGACCGGGAAGTTCAGCATCTGCGCGGCGAACACGAAGGTCGCGACCAGCCCGGCCATCGGGGCGGTGCGGTCGTCGAGCTCCGTGCGCGCCTTGCGCAGCGCGACCCCGACCGCCGCGACCGCGACCGCCCCCGTGGCGATCGAGGTCGAGGCATCGAGGAACCCGTCCGGCACGTGCATGGCGCCTCCTGGCGGCGGCGGCCGACGGCCGCGGGGTGGGTGGTGATCAGTAGGTTGTCCGGTGCCGCGTCGGGACCGGACGGCCCGGCGCCCACCCTACGTTGTTGCACACAGTTCGCAACAAGCCGGACACGACAGGAGCCACCCGTGAGCGAGACCCCGCGCCTCTCCGTCGGCGACGCCGCCCCCGACCTCACCCTCGCCGACGACACCGGCGCGACCGTCTCGTTGGCCGGCCTGCGCGGGCGCAAGGTGGTCGTCTACTTCTACCCCGCCGCGATGACGCCGGGGTGCACAAAGCAGGCCTGCGACTTCACCGAGTCCCTCGAGTCGCTGCGAGCCGCGGGCTACGAGGTGGTGGGCGTCTCGCCGGACTCGCCGGCCACGCTGGCGAAGTTCCGGGAGAAGGAGGGCCTGGGCATCACGCTGCTCTCCGACCCCGACAAGCAGGCGATGCAGGCGTGGGGCGCCTTCGGCGAGAAGAAGATGTACGGCAAGGTCGTGCAGGGCGTGATCCGCTCGACGTTCGTCGTCGACGAGGAGGGCACGATCACCCTGGCGCAGTACGCCGTCAAGGCCACCGGCCACGTCGCCAAGCTGCGCCGCGACCTCGGTCTCGACGCGGCCTGAGCACCCGCCGCCTCGGCTCGTAGGATCGGCGCCGCGCGCACGCGCCCGCCGGAGTGGTGGAACTGGCAGACACGCAGGATTTAGGTTCCTGTGCCCGCAGGGCGTGGGGGTTCGAGTCCCCCCTCCGGCACCCTCGACCCGTCGATCGTCGTCGAGACCCGTTCGTGACCTGCCTGTGACGTCGCCGTGCGCCGCGCCGCCCCGAGAGGCCGCTGGGGTGCCGGTCACAGCTTGGTGAGACCCAGGTCACACCGACCGGGACGGCCCGCCGACGGGAGCGGGCCTCGGACGAAGAGGGGCTCGATGAAGAGGATCCGCACCGTGACCGCGGCGGCGGCGGTGGGCGCACTGGCGCTCACGCTGACCGCCTGCGCCGAGTCCGAGCACGAGGAGGGCGGTGGTGGCTCCGCGGAGTCGACCTTCACCTTCGGCGCCGCCGGCGCGCCCGAGATGTTCGACCCGCTCTACGCCACCGACGGCGAGACCTTCCGCGTCACCCGCCAGATGTTCCAGGGCCTCCTGGGCATTGAGCCGGGCGGCGCCGAGGTGGTGCCCGAGCTGGCCACCGACTGGACCTCCAACGAGAAGGGCACCGAGTGGACGTTCACGCTGCGCGACGACGTGACCTTCCACGACGGCACGCAGTTCGACGCCGAGGCTGTCTGCGCCAACTTCGAGCGGATGTTCGACCAGAACGAGGCCTATCGTGGCCGACGAGCCGGTGAGCGCGCTCGACGTGTCGGTGCAGGCGCAGGTGGTCAACCTGCTCGCGGACCTGCAGGAGGAGCTCGGCCTCACCTTCCTGGTCGTCGCCCACGACCTGGCCGTCGTGCGGCACATCAGCGACCGCATCGGCGTGATGTACCTCGGCGGCCTGGTGGAGGAGTCCGAGGCCGGCGAGCTCTACGACGTGCCCCTGCACCCCTACACCCGCGCGCTGATGTCGGCGGTGCCCGTGCCCGACCCGGTGGTGGAGGACCGGCGCGAGCAGATCCTCCTCACCGGCGACCTGCCGTCCCCGTCGGACCCGCCCAGCGGGTGCCGCTTCCACACCCGGTGCCCGTGGCGCCGGCCGACCCGGTGCGACGACGAGCGGCCGGTGCTGCGCACCGTCGACCTCCCGGGCGTGTCCGACGGCCACCGGGTCGCCTGCCACTGGGCCGAGGAGATCGCGCGCGGCGAGGTGCCACGCCACGAGGTGCGCCCCGAGGACACCGCGTCCGGCGACGCGGTGCCCGACACCGGGCCCGACCGCGGTTCGGCGATCGGCCCGGCGTCGGTCACCGAGGCCTGAGCAGGTCGGCCAGCTGCGGGGCGAGCTCGCGCAGCGCCCGGCCGCGGTGGGAGATGCGGTCCTTCTCCCCCGGCGGCAGCTCCGCCGAGGTCAGGCCGCGGCCGTCGGGGCCGGCGGCGGCGTGCTCGTCGGCGACGAAGAGCGGGTCGTAGCCGAAGCCGCCCTCGCCGCGCTCCTCGCGGACGACGCGCCCGGGCATCCGGCCCTCGACGACGAGCTCACGGCCTTCGGGGGTGGCGACCGCGACGGCGCACGCGAAGTGGGCGGCGCGGCGCTCGTCGGGCACGTCGTGCAGCTGGTCGAGCAGCAGCCGGTTGTTGCGGCGGTCGTCCTTGGGCAGCCCCGACCACCGGGCGGACAGCACGCCCGGCATGCCGTTGAGCGCGTCGACGCACAGCCCGCTGTCGTCGGCGATCGACGCCAGCCCGGTCGCGGCCACCCCGGCCCGGGCCTTCAGCAGCGCGTTGCCGGCGAAGGTGGGCGCGTCCTCGACCGGCTCGTCGTACGCCGCGACGTCGGCGAGGCCGAGCACCTGCACGCCCGGCAGGTGCTCGGCGAGGAGCCGCTGCACCTCGGCGACCTTGCCGGCGTTGCGGGAGGCGAGGAAGAGCCGCGGGGCGCCCGGGTCGCCGGGGGCGTCAGGCACGGAACCCGGCGGCCGGCGCGTCCAGCGCCTCGCGCTGCAGGCGGGTGAGGTCGGCGCACCCCTTCTCGGCGAGGGCGAGGAGCGCGTCGAGCTCGGCGCGGTCGAAGGGGGCGCCCTCGGCGGTGCCCTGCACCTCGACGAAGCGGCCGTCGCCGGTCATGACGACGTTCATGTCGGTCTCGGCGCGCACGTCCTCGACGTAGGGCAGGTCGAGGCGCGGGAGGCCGTCGACGATGCCGACGCTGACGGCTGCGACGGAGCCCGTGAGCGGCTCGCCCTTCAGCGCCCCGGTGGAGCGCAGGTGGGCCACGGCGTCGGCGAGTGCGACGTAGGCGCCGGTGATGGCGGCGGTGCGGGTGCCGCCGTCGGCCTGCAGCACGTCGCAGTCGAGCTGGATGGTGTTCTCGCCGAGCGCGGAGTAGTCGACCACCGCGCGCAGGGCGCGTCCCACCAGCCGGGAGATCTCGTGGGTGCGGCCACCGACACGGCCCTTGACCGACTCACGGCCGGACCGCTCGTTGGTGGCGGCCGGGAGCATGGCGTACTCGGCGGTGACCCACCCGAGGCCCGAGCCCTTGCGCCAGCGCGGCACGCCCTCGCTCGCGGAGGCCGCGCAGAGCACGCGCGTGGCGCCGTACTCGACGAGCACGGAGCCGGCGGCGTGGTCGAGCCAGCCGCGGGTGAGCCGGACCGGCCGCAGCTCGTCGTCGGCGCGGCCGTCGGCGCGCGGGGTGGGGGTGCCAGGCGTCGCAGTCATGCCGCGACCCTAGACCGGAGCGGCGTCAGCCGGCCCGGCCGGGCTCACCGGCCCGGAGCGCCTGCAGGTCGCCGACCACGTCGCCGGGGCGCGACGACAGGCAGACCGGGCAGGGGCCCTCGGCCTGGACGGTGCGGCAGGTCTGGCAACGGGCGGTCGCGGCGCGGGTCGCCGACGGTCGGGTTGCCGGGCGCGGGTCGCTCCAGCGGTCGTCGTGCGCGGTGTGCATGCGGGGTCTTCCCTCCTCCAGGCGGAAGGCACCAGTGAACGCCGCGATCGCCTGCTGTGCAACGCGGCTGGGCCGGTTGTGAGCAAGCCCACCGCCCCCGGCTGGGGGCGGTGGGCTCGTGCGGCTCGTCGTGCCGCGACGGTCAGCGATGGGTCGCCGGGCTCACTTCAGCTCGGCCCGCCTGATCCGCACCCAGCCCGCCGCGAAGGGCAGGATGATCCAGATCAGCGAGGTGGTGCCGAGCTGCGCCCACTGCTCGCCGGTGAGGCTGGCCTCGCCGCCGAGCTGGAAGAGCGCCTGCTGCGCCGTGCCCAGGTCGAGCCAGGCCGCCGAGTCGCGCAGTGCCGGCACGAGGTTGAAGACGATCGAGGACGCGATCGGGGCCACGAAGAAGAACACGATGGCGGCCGGGGTGTTCAAGAAGATCAGGCCGTAGGCCAGGCCCTGCACGATCGTGAGCAGCTGCAGCAGGAAGAACAGCCCGAACACGCTGGCGGTGAGGCCCTCGAAGCCGCCGTCGGCGCCCCCGACGGCCGTGCAGGCCGCCGCGAGGAGGATCGCCGCGACGAACGCGGCGGCGCCGAAGAGCAGGGCGGCCACGGTCTTGGCCGCGATCACCCGCGGACGCGACGGCTCGAGGGCGAAGGTGACCATGGCGGTGCGCTGGCCCCACTCGCTGGTCACCAGCAGGATGCCCAGCACCGGCAGCAGGAACCCCTGCGGCGTGGCCGCGATGCCGATGAAGTTCTCGAAGACGCGGTCGTCGGCGTCGGCCACGAGGAAGAAGATCACCATGATCGCGGCGGTGATCGCGACGATGCCGCCGAGCAGCCAGCGGCCGGCGCGGGTGTCGGCCGACTTGCGCAGCTCGACCGACACGAGCCGGGCGAAGGGCACCCGCGAGGTGCCGGAGACGTCAAGCGTCGTGGGCGCGGGCGCGCCGGGGGCGGTGGCGGTGCTCATGCGGGCACTCCTTCGGTGCGACGGGCGGGGCCGTCGACGGGGCCGTCGACGTGTCCCTCGCGCTGGCTGTCGGCGGTGAGCTCGAGGAAGAGGTCCTCGAGCCCGGCGTTGCCCAGGCGCAGGTCGGTGAGGACGACCTGGAGCTCGAGGGCGGCGCGGCCGACCTCGGCGGGCTCGGCGTGGGCGCGCAGGCCCTCCCCGGCCGGCTCCACCTCCACCCCGCGGGCACGCAGGCCGGCGGCGAGCGCCGCGTCGTCCAGCGACGAGACCAGCGTGCTGGCGGCGCCGGCACCGGCGAGCAGGGTCTTCTTGTCGCCCTGGGCGACGATCTTGCCGCGGCCGATGAGGATCATCTCGTCGGCGATCAGCTCCACCTCGTGCAGCAGGTGGCTCGAGAGCAGCACCGTGCCGCCGGCGCGGGCGAAGCCGGTGAGCACGTCGCGCATCCAGCGGATGCCGGCGGGGTCGAGGCCGTTGGCCGGCTCGTCGAGGATCAGGACCGACGGGTCGCCGAGCAGCGCGTGGGCCAGGCCGAGGCGCTGCTTCATGCCGAGTGAGTAGTTGCGCAGCCGGCGGCCGGCCTCGTCCTGGCTCAGCGACACCTGTGCCAGCACCTCGTCGACCCGCGAGGTCGGCAGCCCCATCGTGCGGGCGCCCACGGTGAGGATCTCGCGGCCCGTGCGGCCGGCGTGCTGGGCCGAGGCGTCGAGCAGGACGCCGACGTGGCGACCGGGGTTGGGGATGTCGCGGTAGCGCAGCCCCCCGATCGTCACCTGCCCGCGGGTCGGCGGCGTCAAGCCCACCATCACCCGCATCGCGGTGGTCTTGCCGGCCCCGTTGGGGCCGAGGAAGCCGGTCACCCGGCCTGGACGGCAGCTGAAGCTGACGTCGTCGACGGCCGTGAAGCCGCCGTACGTCTTGGTGAGTCCCTCCACGGTGATCATGGGTCCACCTTGCACCACCCCAGCAGGTGGTGCATCCGGGAAACCCCTGAGACCCCCCGCGTGTCCGCGAAGGGTCACCTCGGGGTCACCCGCAGGTCGGCCCTGGGACGCCGAGACGGCGCTCAGACCACGTGGACGGCCCCCGGCACGGCGAGCGCGAGCGGCCCGTCGTACGTCGTGCGGGCCTCGCGGAGCGCGACCTGCGGGTCGTGCCACGGCGCCACGTGGGTGAGGACCATGCGCTGCACCTGCCCACGCACGGCGACGTCGCCGCACTCGCGCCCGGTGAGGTGGATGTCGGGCGGGTTGTCGTCGGAGTCGCGGAAGGACGCCTCGGCCAGCAGCAGGTGGGCGCCGTCGGCGAGGCGGTCGAGCCCGGGGCAGGCCGCGGTGTCGCCGGTGTAGGCCAGCACGCGCCCGCCGGCCTCGACCCGCAGGCCGTAGGCCTCGACGGGGTGGTTGACCGCCACGGCGGTGACGGTGAAGGGCCCGACCTCCAGCGCTGCTCCCGGCGCGTGCTCGCGGAAGTCGAACTCCTCGTGCATGCCCGGGTCGAGCGGCAGGTCGTAGGCCTTGGCCATGCGGTCGGCGGTGCCGGTGGGCCCCCACACCGGGATGCGGGGCTGCGGGCCGTCGGGGTGGTACTTGCGCATGACGTAGTAGCCGCACAGGTCGAGGCAGTGGTCGGCGTGCAGGTGGCTGAGGAAGACCGCGTCGATCGTCAGCGGGTCGGCGTAGCGGTGCAGCGCGCCGATCGCGCCGTTGCCGCAGTCGAGCAGGATGCGCCAGGTGCGCTCGTGGTCCTCCGCCTCGACGAGGTAGCAGCTGGCCGGGGAGTCCGGGCCGGGGTAGGACCCCGAGCAGCCGACGATCGTGACCCGCATGCCCAGCGGGCCGCCGCCGACGGCACCGCGGCTCACGCGAGACCCCCGACGAACTGGGTGGCGGAGCGCAGCTCCGGCCCGAGGAAGCGGCGGCCGATCGTCTCGAACTCGCCGGGCTCGCCCGTGGTCAGGAAGCGGTGCACCGGGGTGCCGCCGGGTCGCAGCAGGCCCTCGCGGGTCAGCACCGCGTAGACGGCCTTGCCGCACTCCTCGGCGCTCGAGACGAGCGTGACCTGGTCGCCGACGACGTAGGAGATGACGCCGGTGAGCAGGGGGTAGTGGGTGCAGCCGAGGATGAGGGTGTCGACACCGCGGGAGACGAGCGGGTCGAGGTAGTCGTGGGCCACGGAGAGCAGCTCGTCGCCCCCGGTCACGCCGCGCTCGACGAAGTCGACGAAGCGGGGGCAGGCGCGGGTGTGCAGCTCGACGTGGGGCGCGGCGGCGAAGGCGTCGTCGTAGGCCATGGACTCGGCGGTCGCGCGGGTGCAGATCACCCCGATGCGGCCCGTGCGGCTGGCGGCGACCGCACGGCGGGTGGCGGGGTAGATCACCTCCACCACCGGCACGTCGTAGCGCTCGCGGGCGTCGCGCAGCATCGCGGCGCTCGCCGAGTTGCAGGCGATGACGAGCGCCTTGACCCCCAGGTGCACGAGGTGGTCGAGGCACTCCAGGGCGTACTCCCGCACCTCGCCGATCGGCTTCGGCCCGTAGGGCTGGCGCGCGGTGTCGCCGACGTAGGTGATCGACTCGTGCGGGAGCTGGTCGATCACCGAGCGGGCGACCGTCAGGCCCCCGAAGCCCGAGTCGAAGATGCCGATCGGGGCGTCGACGCCGGGCCCGGGCCCACCGCCGCGGGAGGGGAGGTCGACCGCGGCCAGGCTCATGGGAGGCAAGGCTAGGTCCCCGGGGGTCGCGAGGCCACCAGCCGCGACGGAGGTCACGCCGCAGGCTCCCTCCGGGTGGTCCCGCACGGCCCCGCACCGGTCCTAGCATGGTGGCGGTGCGCGCGAACCCGGCTCCCCGTGTCCTCGCGGCGGCCATCCTGGCCTCCGCGCTGCTCGTCGGCTGCGGTGGGTCCGAGCCACGACCACGCGCCGAGGCCCCCGCGGCGGTGCTCGCGGCCGGGGACGCGACGCCCCTGTCGCGTGTGGGCGTCGCGACCTCCGGCGTGCTGGCGGTCTCCGTCGACGGCCTGAACCCGACCGCGCTGGCGCGGCTCGGCGCCGAGCGCGCCTCGACGCTGCACCGGCTCGTCGCAGAGGGCGCCTCGACGCTCGACGCCCGCACCGCGCGCGAGCAGACCGAGACGCTGCCGAACCACACCGGCATGCTCACCGGGCGGCGGATCCTGGCACGCCGCGGCGGCCACGGCGTCACCGTCAACCACGCCGTGCCGGGCACGGTGCACGACCGCGCCGGCGAGCACGTGTCGTCGGTCTTCGAGGTGCTCGAGCGCCACGACCGCTCGGGCGCGCTCTTCGCGATGAAGTCCAAGTTCGCGCTCTTCCGGCGCTCGTGGCCCGCCGGCGTCGACCGCTTCGTGGTGCGTCCCGGCTCGGCGCGGCTGGTCGACCTCGTGCTCGCCGACCTCAGACGCACGCGGCGCGCCTTCCGGTTCGTCCACCTCGCCGACCCCGACGTCGCCGGGCACGAGCACGGCTTCCTGGGCCCCGACTACCTCGCCGCGGTCGAGCGGGTGGACGCGCAGCTGGCCCGCCTGCTCGCCGCGGTCGAGGGCGAGCCGGCGCTGTCCGGCACCACGGTGGTGCTCACCGCCGACCACGGCGGCTCCGGGCACCACGGCCACGCCCAAGCGGAGCGGCTGGCGAACCACCGCGTGCCCTTCGTGGTGTGGGGCGCCGGCGTCGCGCCGGGCACCGACCTCTACGACCTCAACCCCGACCGGGTCCACCCCGGCACCGGTCGACCCGCGTGGGGCCGCACCGGGCAGCCCGTGCGCAACGCCGAGGTCGCCAACCTCGCGCTCGACCTGCTGGGCCTGCCGGTCGTGCGCGGGTCGCTGGCCGACGCCCGCCAGGACCTCGACGTCCGCTGACGCGCGGCGCGCCCGGCGCAGGGCAGCGCTCGACGCTCAGCGCTCGGCGCTCGCCGTTCAGCGCTCGGCGGCGGTCGGCCAGGGGTTGAAGCGGCAGCCGTCGAGCCCCTTCGACTGCTGCATCATCACCGGCGCGGGACGGCCCGGCCCGGGGCAGCCGCGGTGGCCGCGACCGAGCCAGTGCCCGGTCTCGTGGTTGACGACCATGTGGCGGTAGTCGCGCAGCGAGCCGCCGGCGCGGTTCCACGCCGGCGAGGCGCGCTGCCAGCGGGTCTGGTTGACGACGACGTAGCGCCCGACGCGGCAGCTCCACTCGACGCTGCACACCGACGAGAAGCGGGGCAGCTGCTCGGGGGTGGCCAGCACGAGGGAGAAGTCGCCGCCGCGGCGCACCCGCCGGAAGGCCGTGCCGCCGGCGCGCCAGCCCCGCGGGTCGTCGAAGGTCTGCTGTGCGAGCCGGGCGAAGGTCGCGACGTCCGCGGTGACCCGGCCCCGGGTCTCGACGCGGTAGGTCACGGTGCGCCGGACCGGCACGGCGTGGCGCACCGCGACCGGGCGCGACGTGGCCGCGCGCGCGTCGTAGCCCGCCTTGCGGGCCGTCACCCGCAGCGCCAGCCGGTGGCCGACGTCCTGGGGCCGCACGACGTGGCGGCGCCCGGTCGCGCCCGGCACCGGACGGCCGTCGCGCAGCCACTGCAGGCGCAGGGTGTCGGGCCACGGCGACCACGCACCGCGGCGCGCGGTCAGGGTGGAGCCCCACTGCGGCTCCCCCGCCACCGACGGCGCCCGCGTGACCCGCAGCTGCCCGCGCTGCACGGGGTCGGTCGGCTCGCTGGTCGCCACCCTGGTCGAGCCGTCGGCCGAGGGCCCGGTGGCCTCCGCGCTCAGGCGCGCGCCGAGGTCGTCGGCGGTGAGCCGGTAGGTGGAGGCCGTGGCCCCCGCGACCGCGACCCCGTCGCGCAGCCAGCGCCAGGCGTACGACGCGGGGTCGCCGTCGGCGGGCACGGCGCGGAGGACCTCCCCCACCCGCGCGGTGCCGGTCACCGTGGGCGGCGCGGTCGTGGCCGCGCTCGCGGAGGCCGCGCGCTGCACGGGGGCGGCGGGCACGCCGTACGCGACGGTGAGGACGGTCAGCAGCACCGAGGCGAGGACGGCGGCGAGTCGGGTCACCCGCCGGATCCTAGCCCCGACCGAGCCGGGGCCTCAGGCCCAGAGCTGCCCCTCGAGGCGGTCCTCGGCCTCGTCGATCGTGCCCTCGTAGGCGCCGGTGGAGAGGTACTTCCAGCCGCCGTCGCACACGATGAAGGCGATGTCGGCACGCTCGCCGGCCTTGACCGCCTTGGCGGCCTGCCCGAGCGCGGCGTGGAGGATCGCGCCGGTGGAGATGCCGGCGAAGATGCCCTCCATCTCGAGCAGCTCGCGCACCCGGCGGACCGCGTCGCGCGGGCCGACCGAGAAGCGGGTGTCGATGAGGTCGGCGTCGTAGAGCTCGGGCACGAAGCCCTCGTCGAGGTTGCGCAGGCCGTAGACGAGCTCGCCGTAGCGCGGCTCCGCGGCCACGATGCGCACGTCGGGCTTGGCCCGGCGGAAGAACCGCGACACGCCCATGAGCGTGCCGGTGGTGCCGAGCCCGGCGACGAAGTGGGTGACGCTCGGCAGGTCCTCGAGGATCTCCGGGCCGGTGCCCTCCTCGTGGGCGAGCGCGTTCGCGGCGTTGCCGTACTGGTAGAGCATCACCCAGTCGGGGTGCTCCTCGGCCATCTGCTTGGCGACCCGCACCGCCTCGTTGGAGCCGCCGGCGGCCGGCGAGGAGTAGATCTCGGCGCCCCACATCCGCAGCAGCTGGCGCCGCTCCTCCGAGGTGTTCTCCGGCATCACGAAGACGCAGCGGTAGCCCTTGAGCTTGGCGGCCATCGCGATCGAGATGCCGGTGTTGCCCGAGGTGGGCTCGAGGATCGTGCAGCCGGGCCGCAGCAAGCCCTCCTTCTCGGCCTGCTCGACCATGCGCAGCGCCGGGCGGTCCTTGATCGACCCGGTGGGGTTGCGGTCCTCGAGCTTGGCCCACAACCGCACGTCGGGGCTCGGCGAGAGGCGGGGCAGCCCGACGAGCGGGGTGTGCCCGACCGAGGACAGCAGGTCGTCGAAGCGCATGGGGTGGGTCTCCTCCTCGTGCGCCTCAGCGCAGGAAGAACTCGGGGTCGAAGGTCTCGAGCGGGATGATCCGCACCCGCGGCAGGGGCACGTTGAAGGCCGCGACGTCGTCCTCGAGGTCGAAGAGCTCGACGTCGGGGAGGGTCAGCTGCGACGAGGCGTACTCGCGCAGCGCCAGCACGCCCACGCGGCGCTCCGACCCGTGATCGCCCTCGAGCAGCGGCGGGAGGTACGGCGCGAAGTCGCCGTCGTGCGAGCACAGCAGCACGTCGGCGTCGGGCCGGGCGACCAGCGCCTCCAGCGTGCGCTGGATGCCGACGTCGACGACCTTCTCGTCCGCGCGCCCGGCGAGCGGCACCGGGCGGTAGTCCATCGCCAGCAGCGCCGCCACGAAGCTGGTCGGCAGCTGGCCGTGGGAGGCGTTGAGGAAGAACAGGCCGGTGACGGGCTGGCCCCACCGCGCCTCGGCGAAGGCGGTGACGCGCTCCCAGCGCGGCCGCTCGTCGGGCTGGGGACGGCGACCGAGCAGCGCGTTGCCCAGCGTCGCGTCGATGTTCTCGCCGTCGACGAGGACGAAGGTGCGCCTGGCGGTCACCGGCCCTGCCTCGCTCAGCCGCCCGCGACGGCGGGGAGCACGACGACCTGGTCGCCGTCGGAGAGCGTGGCCTCGAGCCCGCCGATGAAGCGGACGTCCTCGTCGTTGACGTAAACGTTGACGAAGCGGCGCAGGTCGCCCTCCCCCTCGATCAGCCGGTCCTTGATGCCGGGGTGGTGGGACTCGAGGTCGTCGATCAGTGCGGCGAGCGTGCCGCCCTGGGCCTCGACGGACTTCTCGCCCCCGGTGTAGGTGCGCAGGATGGTGGGGATGCGGACCTCGATGGCCATGTGCTGTTCCTTCCTCAGTCGCCGGGGTGCCCGGCAGGTAGGTGCGCGACGACGCTGACCTCTTCCTCGGTCACCTCGCCGTCGACGATTCTGTAGGACCTGAACTCCACCGGGCCGTCGTTGTTCCCGTGCTCGCGTGTGCTGACGAGCACGTAGTGCGCGCCGGGCTCCATCGCGAGGCCGATGTCGGTGCGGCTGGGGTAGGCCTCGGTGGCCGTGTGGGAGTGGTAGACGACCACCGGCTCCTCGCCGCGGGAGTCCATCTCCTGGTAGAGCCGCAGCAGCTCGGTGGAGTCGAACTCGTAGAACGTCGGCGAGCCGGCCGCGTTGACCATGGGCACGAAGCGCTCGGGGCGGTCGGAGCCCTCGGGGCCTGCCACCACGCCGCACGCCTCGTCGGGGTGGTCCCGCTTCGCGTGCGCCACGATGGCGTCGTACGTCGCCTGGTCGATCGTCAGCACTCCTCCAGCGTAGGCGGTGCGTCCCGCATGCCGGACACCCGCCAGCATCCGGACCCTCACCCGCCGGGGGTGGGGCCGGCGCCTCGTACCCTGCGCCCGTGGACCAACTCGACGAGCTCCTCCAGCCGCACCTCGACACCGTGCTCGCCCGCAACCCCGGCGAGCAGGAGTTCCACCAGGCCGTGCGGGAGGTGCTGGAGTCCCTCGGGCCGGTCGTGCGCCGCCACCCCGACTACCTGCACCAGGCCGTGATCGAGCGGATCTGCGAGCCCGAGCGGCAGCTGATCTTCCGGGTGCCGTGGGTCGACGACCAGGGCCGCGTGCAGATCAACCGCGCCTTCCGGGTCGAGTTCAACTCCGCGCTCGGCCCCTACAAGGGCGGCCTGCGCTTCCACCCCTCGGTCTACCTCGGCATCGTGAAGTTCCTCGGCTTCGAGCAGGTCTTCAAGAACGCGCTGACCGGCATGCCGATCGGCGGCGGCAAGGGCGGCTCGGACTTCGACCCCAAGGGCCGCAGCGACGCCGAGGTCATGCGCTTCTGCCAGTCGCTCATGACCGAGCTCTACCGCCACCTCGGCGAGCACACCGACGTGCCGGCCGGTGACATCGGCGTGGGCGGTCGCGAGATCGGCTACCTCTTCGGCCAGTACAAGCGCATCACGAACCGCTACGAGTCCGGTGTGCTCACCGGCAAGGGGCTGGCGTACGGCGGCTCGCAGGTGCGCACCGAGGCGACCGGCTACGGCACGGTCTTCTTCACCGAGGAGATGCTGGCGACGCGCGGCACGTCGCTGTCGGGGCGACGCGTGGTCGTCTCGGGCTCGGGCAACGTGGCGATCTACGCCGCGCAGAAGGCCGCCGCCCTCGGGGCCCACGTCGTCGCGTGCTCGGACTCCTCCGGCTACGTCATCGACGAGGACGGCCTCGACGTCGACCTGCTGCGCCAGGTGAAGGAGGTCGACCGCGGCCGGGTCTCCGACTACGCCGCGCAGCGACCGCGCGCGGAGTTCGTCACCGGTGGCCGCGTCTGGGACGTCGCCTGCGAGGTGGCGCTGCCGTGCGCGACGCAGAACGAGCTCGACGACGCCGCCGCGCGCCGGCTCGTCGAGCAGGGCGTGGTCGCGGTCGCCGAGGGCGCCAACATGCCCTGCACCCCCGACGCCGTGCGGGTCTTCCAGGAGGCCGGCGTGCTCTTCGCCCCCGGCAAGGCGGCCAACGCCGGCGGCGTGGCGACCAGCGCGCTGGAGATGCAGCAGAACGCCTCGCGCGACTCGTGGGGCTTCGCGGAGACCGAGGAGAAGCTGCGCCGCATCATGGTGGGCGTGCACGAGCGGTGCGCCCACGCCGCGGACGACTACGGCCTGCCCGGCAACTACGTCGCCGGCGCCAACATCTCGAGCTTCCTGCAGGTCGCCGAGTCGATGCTCGCGCTCGGGGTCGTCTAGCGGCTCAGCGCGTCGACGAGGGTCTCCAGGAGGTAGCCGACCCACTCGTAGATGTCGTGAGCCTGCGAGCGGGGGTCGTCCTCCGGCATCGCCAGCCAGCGCTCCTCGTCGTCCTCCTCGACCCCGAGCCGGGTCGCGAGGGCGAGGCGCAGGTCGGTGAAGGAGCGCATCCAGGTCTTGGCCTCGGCCTCGTCGAGCTCCACGTCGATGACCAGCCCGTCCTCGGTCAGCAGGGCCGGCAGACCGGCCTCCTCGAGCCCGTCGATGACGGCGGCGGCCGCGGCGGCCTTGCCGTCACGCAGCGTGCCCTCGGTGAAGCGGCGGAACTCCGCGGCGGCCTCGGGGTCCTCGCGGTAGGCGGTCGGGAAGAGCCGTGCGAGGACGGGGTCCTCCGGCTCGGTGGTCGGCCCCGAGAAGTCGAGCATCGCCTCGAGCGGGTCGCGGCCGTCGTCGGGCTGGGCGCGCTCGTTGCGCAGCAGCTCGACGAGCTGGGAGGCCAGCGAGCGCAGCAGGTCGGCCTCGAAGCCGGTGAAGCTGGCGATGACCCGGCCGCTGCGGCGGTGGCGTGCGAACCCGGGCACTACTCGGCCTTCTCCATGGTGGCCCACAGGCCGTACTCGTGCATCGCCTGCACGTCGCGCTCCATCTCCTCGCGGCTGCCCGTGCTCACTGCGGAGCGACCGTCGTCGTGCACCTCGCGCATGAGCCGCTCAGCCTTCTTGCGGTCGTAGCCGAAGTACTCCTGGAAGACGTAGGTGACGTAGGACATCAGGTTGACGGGGTCGTTCCACACGATCGTGACCCAGGGCGTCGCCGGCGCGACCACCGTGTCGGCGAGCTCCTCGGACCCCAGGTCGGGGACGACCTCGGTCGGGCTGGCGGCGGACACGCCGTCATCGTGGCACACCCCTAGGCTGGCCCGGGTGACCCCGTCGAACGGCCCCCTGGCGTCCGCTGCGGCGACCCCCGCGGCCGCGCCCACCAGCTCGGCCCTGCTCACCGACCACTACGAGCTGACGATGCTGCAGGCCGCGCTGGCCGCCGGCACCGGCACACGCCGGGCGGTCTTCGAGCTCTTCGGCCGCCGCCTGCCCGAGGGCCGCCGCTACGGCGTGGTGGCCGGCGTGGGCCGGGCCCTCGACCTGCTCGAGCGCTTCCGCTTCGACGACGCCACCCTCGCGGTGCTGGAGGAGGGCCGGGTCGTCGACGGGCCGACGCTCGAGTGGCTGGCGGGCTACCGCTTCACCGGCGACGTCTGGGGCTACGCCGAGGGCGAGGTCTACACGGCGTACTCCCCCCTCGTCGTGGTCGAGGGCACCTTCGCCGAGGCGGTGCTGCTCGAGACGCTGCTGCTGTCGGTCTACAACCACGACTCGGCCATCGCGTCGGCGGCCTCGCGCATGACCATGGCCGCGGGTGACCGGCCGTGCATCGAGATGGGCTCGCGGCGCACCCACGAGGAGGCGGCCGTGGCGGCTGCGCGCGCCGCGTACGTCGCGGGGTTCGCCTCGACGAGCAACCTCGCGGCCCGCGCGCGCCACGGGGTGCCGACGACGGGCACGTCCGCGCACTCCTTCACGCTGCTGCACGACCAGGAGCGCGACGCCTTCCGCGCGCAGGTCGACGCCCTCGGGGTCGGCACCACGCTGCTGGTCGACACCTACGACGTCGAGGAGGCCGTGCGCACCGGGCTCGAGGTCGCGGGCACCGAGCTGGGCGCGGTGCGGTTGGACTCGGGTGACCTGCGCGCCGTCGCCGTGCGCGTGCGCGAGCTCCTCGACTCGCTCGGCGCGACCGCGACGAAGATCGTCGTCACGAGCGACCTCGACGAGCACGCGATCGCGGCGATGGCCGCCTGCCCCGTCGACGTCTTCGGCGTCGGCACGTCGCTGGTCACCGGGTCTGGCCACCCCACGTCGGGCTTCGTCTACAAGCTGGTCGCGCGCGAGGGCGCGGACGGCACCCTGCAGCCGGTCGAGAAGCGCAGCCCGCTCAAGGGCTCCCACGGCGGCCGCAAGGACGCCTTCCGCCGCCACGACGCCGCCGGCACCGCCGTCGCCGAGGTGGTCACGACCCGGCCCCTGGGTGGACAGCATGGCAGTGGCGAGGAGCCCCCGGCGCCGCCGGAGCCCGGTGACCGCCGGCTCCTCGTGCCGCTCGTCCGCGACGGGGAGGCCGTGGGTCGCGAGCCCCTCGACGCCGCCCGCGAGCGCCACCTCGCCTCCCGCGCCGCCCTCCCGGCGGCAGCCCAGCAGCTCTCCAAGGGCGACCCGGTGCTGGTGACCCTCTCCGCCTGAGGGCCTCGGTCGGCCCCCCGCCGGTGGTCGTGCTGCGCCGCCAGGTGGTGTTGGTCGAGCAGGGTCGCCCGCGCCCTCGGTGGTCGAGCAGGGCCGCCGGGCCAGTGTCGAGACCCTGGCGGGACGAGCGGGCCGCCGCCCCCTCGGTGGTCGAGCAACGCCGCCGGGCCCGTGCCGAGACCCGGCGGGACGAGCGGGCCGCCCGTCACTCGGGGACGAACAGTGCCGCCGGGCCCGTGTCGAAGCCCGGCGGGGCGAGCGGGCCGCCCGTCACTCGGGGGTCGAGCGGTGCCGCCGGGCCCGTGTTGAGGCCCGGCGGGGCCAGCGGGCCGCCCGTCACTCGGGGGTCGAGCAGTGCCGCCGGGCCCGTGCCATCCCCCCCCGCACCTGGCGCCCGCGGTGCACGGGGCAGCACGACGAGCCCGTCACCCCGGAGATGGGGTGCGGGCTGTCGCCGAGTGGAGGCGGACGGGGGCGTACGAGGCGAACGAGTCGTGCCGGAGTCGCGCCTCGTCCGTTGGTCGAGCAGGGCCGTCAGGCCCGTGTCGAGACCCGGTGACGTACGCGCGGGTCGTCAGTCCGCGGGTGCGGGTGGACCGGTGTCGTCGCGGTGCGGCTGGTCGCCGTCGCACGGCGGCCCGGTGTCGTAGGCCGGGCCGGGGTCCGGGGGCGCTGGTCCACCGTCGGGCGGTGCGGTGTCGTGGGCGAGGGGCCCGTCGAGGGGCCCGTCGAGTGGTCGGGTGCCGGTGTGGTCGCGCAGGTAGTGCGCCCCGTGCGGTGACTTCCACAGCCACGCGCCGGCGCCGGCGGGGGTGAGGGTCCACCGGGTGGCGGCGTGGCCGTGGGTCTTCAACCGGTGATGCGGCCGGCACAGCGGTGCGATGTTGCAGGTACAGGTCGGCCCACCCGCATCCGGGTCGGTGGGGTCGTAGGGGACGGTGTGGTCGTGGTCGCACCTGCGTGCGGCGCGGCCGCACCACGGGAACACGCACGCCAGGTGGATCAGGGCCGTCTGGGTCTGCAGTCGGCGTGGGACCTCGTAGGCCTCGGTGTGCACCGCCTCGGCGAGGTCGAGCACCGGCAGCACCGTCACGTGGGGTGCGACCCCGTCAATGCCGGCGGTGGTGAGCCAGTCGCGGATCGCGGTGGCCGACACCGGCGCTCGGGTCTCCTCCACCCGTCCGACCGCGCCGTCGCCGGCAGCCAGCCGTCCGGGGAACATCGAGGTGCGCAGGACCGCGTCGGACAGGTGCAGGTGCAGCAGATACCGCCGTCGCTGCCGCGGCGACGACTGACCCGCAGGAGTCTCCGGGGTCTCGACGCGCTCGTCGGGGCTTGCTGCTCGACCACCGGTGCTCGGCTCGGGGGCCGCTGCTCGACCACCAGCTGCTGCACCATCGACGCCGGTGAGGAGGTCGAGGGTGCCCTGCGCGGACGCCCCGTCGGAACCCCGCACCACCAGGTTGAGCAGGGCCTGCGCCGACAACGGCCCCGACTCAGCCGTGGCGCCCAGGGCACGCAGCCGCTGCTTCTCCTCGACCACGGCGTCGTGGATGGTGATCCCGTCGGGCAGGTCGAAACAACCACTCGCGTCCACCGTCCCGGTCAGGTCATCCACGGGACGATCGTCCAGGTGCACCTCGAACCGGCGTCGCTCGCGCGCCTCGGCCTGGGCGAGCTCGGCCTCGTCGGGCATGAACCGCGCGAGTGCTTCGGCGACGAGGCGCTCCAGGGTGGTGGCGCCGATGGTCTGCGCCACCGGTGTCACGTGGCGGTCCACCCACCCCGCTGCCTCCGGGGTGAGGTCTCTGCCGAGCACCATCCGCGCGACCAGGCGGGCACGCCACCCGTCCACCCGGTGCGCCTGCACCGCATCCCACAACCGGGGCAGCAGGTGGCGGCACACCAGGGATTGGCCGAGGTAGGCGGCACCGGAGGTGGTGGAACGCCCCAGCCGGGTGGCGAACTCCGCCACCGCGAACTCCGTCACCCCCGGCGCATACGCCCCAGCGGCCTTGAGTGCGGTGTCGCCGTAGGTGCCGGCCACCGTCGCCGCATCCAACGCGTCGGCGGGGTGCAGGTCAGCCCAAACACACGCGGCGTACATCAGCCGGGCGTCCGCGGCGCGCTGGTCCATGACCGCAGCAACCGTGGCGTCGAGCACCGCGACCGCGGTGTCGAGCTCGGGTGCGGGGCTGGTGGTCATGAGAGGAGTCAAACAGCCACCACCGACAGTCGCCGCCAGCGTGGATCTGGCTGTGGACAACGGATCCGGGCCGTCGGCCTGTGCACGACCAGTGGCCCACGACCGGACCACACTGCGACTCGGGGTGTGGTCTCGCGCCAGCCCTGACGAGCCTCCTCGACCACCTCATTGCCTCAGCGTGCGCCCCCTCGACGCAAGCGCAGCGCGCGACCCCTCGACACGAGCGCAACGCGCGACCCCTCTGCGGGTGAGCAGCGCGCGACCCCTCGACACGAGCCCAGCGCGCGACCCCTCGACACGAGCCCAGCGCGCGACCCCTCGACACGAGCCCAGCGCGCGACCCCTCGACACGAGCCCAGCGCGTGACCCCTCGACACGAGCCCAGCGCGCGACCCCTCGGCTCAGGTCTGCGGGCCGCTCACCGGGTCTCGACACGCTTTCCGGGGCTCGCTGCTCGACCGGCAGGGCGGGGCCGGCCGCGGCTAGGGTCGCGGCCATGACGGAGCAGACGCAGCAGGGGCCGCGGCGGGCGCTGGTGGTGGTGGACGTGCAGGTCGACTTCTGCGAGGGGGGCTCGCTACCGGTGACGGGGGGCGCGGCCGTCGCGGCCGGGCTGGGCGACGCCCTCCGGGCCTGGCGGGCCGACCCCGCCGGCGCGGGCGGTTGGGCGCACGTGGTGGCGACCAAGGACCACCACGTCGACCCCGGCGACCACTGGTCGGACTCCCCCGACTTCGAGCACAGCTGGCCGGTGCACTGCGAGGTCGGCACGGCCGGCGAGGCCTTCCACCCGGCTCTCGACGCCGCGGCGCTCGAGGCGGTCGAGGCCGTCTTCACCAAGGGCGAGCACGCCGCGGCGTACTCCGGCTTCGAGGGCCACGACCCCGCCGGCACGCCGCTCGCCTCGTGGCTGCGCGAGCGCGGCGTCACCGCGGTCGACGTCGTCGGGATCGCCACCGACCACTGCGTGCGCGCCACCGCGCTGGACGCCGCGGCTGAGGGCTTCGCGACCACCGTGCTGCTCGCGCACTGCGCGGGGGTCGCCCCGGCGACCACCGAGGCGGCGCTGGCGGAGATGCGCGACGCGGGGGTGCGCCTTGCCTGACGCCCAGACCCCCGACGGCTTCCCCCACGGCCTCCCCGACGGGCTCCGCGTCGAGCGCGGTGACGGCGTCCTGCGCATCACCTTCGACCGTCCGGCGCAGCTCAACGCGCTGACGGCTGCGATGACGGACGCGACCGCCGCCCTCCTCGAGCGCGCGAGCGCCGACGACGCCGTGCGGGTCGTGCTGCTCACGGGCTCCGGCGAGGGGCCCGGCAGCGCCTTCAGCACCGGTGCCGACATCGGCGGCGCCGACGCCCACCTGCACTTCGACGAGTCCGCCCTCGTGCGCGCCAACCGGCTCGTGCGCAGCATCGTGCGCTGCGACAAGCCCGTGGTGGCCGCCGTCAACGGGGTGGCCGCCGGGGTCGGCTGCTCCACGGCGCTCGCCTGCGACCTGGTGGTCGCAGCCGGGTCGTCGGCGTTCCTGCTCGCCTTCGCCCGCATCGGGCTCATGCCCGACGGCGGGGCGTCGGCGACGGTGGCCGCCGCCGTCGGCCGTGCCCGCGCCATGCGGATGGCACTGCTCGCCGAGCCGCTGTCGGCCCGCGAGGCCTACGACGCCGGGCTCGCGACCCACCTCGTGCCCGACGAGGAGCTGCGCGAGTCCGTCGACCGGCTGGTCGGTCGCCTCGCCGACGGGCCACCGCTGGCCTTCACCGCTACCAAGCGCGCCGTCAACGCCGCGACCCTCGGTCCGGTCGACGCGCCCCCGTGCGGCCTCGACGCCGCGCTCGAGACCGAGCGGGTGGGCCAGACGCTGCTCCTGCGCACCGCCGACGTCGCGGAGGGCATGCGCGCCTTCGGCGAGAAGCGGCGCCCCACCTTCCGTGGGGAGTGAGCGACACCCCAACACCCCTTTGACGGTCGGCCGCGACCGTGCCAGACTCCCCAACGACTCTTGGGAGGTCTCCGTTGGTCGACGACCCGGCGCCCGACGCGCCCGCAGCACCCACCGCCGTACGCCGGCTCCGCGCCGCCGCGCACCCGCTGCGGCTGCGCATGCTCTCGCTGCTGACCGGCGCCGAGCTCAGCGCCGCCGAGGTGGCGCGCGCGCTCGGCACCACGCACGCCAACGCGAGCTACCACCTGCGCGTGCTGCTCGAGGCCGGCGAGGTGGTCGTCGCCGGCGAGGAGGTCGTGCGCGGCGGCGTCGCCAAGCGTTACCGCCACCCCTGGCGCGAGCGCGCGGAGCTCGAGCAGGCAGGGCCGCCCGCGGACCCGGCCGAGCTGCGCGGCTACGTGCGGGCGATGGCCGAGGAGCTGGTGCGCCGCTACGACGCCCGGGCCCCGCACACCTCGGGCACCGTCACCGCCGAGACCGCCGAGACCGCCGAGACCGCCGAGACCGCCGAGACCGACCGCGGCACCCTCACCGACGCGGAGGTCTGGGTCGACCCCGCCACGTGGTCGCGCGCCCTCGACCTGCTGCGCGAGGCCGGCGCCCTGCTGCACGACGGCGCGCGCCCCCCGGGCACGCCCGGCACCCGCCACGTCGCCCTCACTCTCGGCGCGTTCGCGATGGCCCCGCCCACCGACGAGGACCGCGGGTGAGCCGCGGCCCCGCCCTGGCACCGCTGCGCGAGCGGCCCTTCCGGTGGTACTTCGCCTCGCGCGCGGTCAACCTCGTCGGCTCCACGATGGCGTCGGTCGCGCTGGCCTTCGCCGTGCTGGAGGTGAGCGACTCCCCCACCGCGCTCGGCACCGTGCTCGCCGCGTTCAGCACCCCGATGGTCCTCTTCCTGCTGGCCGGCGGCGTGGTGGCCGACCGGATCGGGCCCACGCGCACGATCCAGGCCGGCAACGTCGCCGCGGGTCTCAGCCAGCTCACCAGCGCCGCTCTGCTGCTGACCGGCACCGCCGAGCTGTGGCACCTCGCGGCCCTCGCGGCGGTCAACGGCACGGCCGCGGCGATGACCCTGCCGGCCCTGGCGTCGGTGCTGCCCAGCCTCGTCCCGCGCGAGCAGCTGCAGCAGGCCAACGTGCTGGTGTCGATGACGCGTAGCGGCTTCACGGTGGTCGGCCCGAGCCTCGCGGCCCTGCTGGTCGTCACCGTCGGCCCCGGGTGGGCGCTGGCGGTCGACGGCACGACGTACCTCCTGTCCGCGCTGCTCCTCACGCAGGTGCGCCTGCCGCGCCCCGAGCGAGACCTCGACGCGCCCGGCGGGCCCGCCGGCGCCCTGCGCGAGCTGCGCGAGGGGTGGCGCTTCGTGCGGGCCACCCCGTGGTTCTGCGTCGTCGTGCTCGCCTTCTGCGTGATCGTGGCGCTGCACCAGGGCGGGATGTACACCCTCGGCCCGGTCCTGGCGAAGGACACCGAGGCGATCGGCGAGGAGGGCTGGGGCCTCGTGCTGTCCGCCGAGGCCCTCGGCCTCGTGCTGACCGGGCTCGTGCTGCTGCGCGTGCGCCTCGAGCGCCCGCTGCTGCTGGGCATGCTCGGCACGGCCGTGTACGGCGCACCCCTGGTCGCGATGGGCCTCGACCCCGCGCTGGCGACGGTCCTGCTGTGCGCCTTCGCCGCCGGCGCCGCGATCGAGGTCTTCGGCCTGGGGTGGAACCTCGCGATGCAGGAGCAGGTGCCGGCCGCGATGCTCAGCCGGGCCTACTCCTTCGACGCCCTCGGCTCCTTCCTGGCCATCCCGCTGGGCCAGCTGGCGGCCGGCCCGCTGGCCGCCGCCTTCGGGCTGCGACCCGTGATGCTGGCCGCGGGCGTCGGCATCGCCGCGGTCGCCCTCGCCACCCTGCTGGCGCCCTCCGTCCGGCGGCTGCCGCGGGCTCCGTCCACCGCTCCACCACCCGGGCCTGTCGCCGCGACGGCAGGCACGGCATGATGGCCCCCGACCAGGCACCTCCACGCTCGGGCGGACGGAGGCACCCATGGGTGCTGCGCGCACGACCGTGCAGCGGGCGATCGACCCGCTGCGCCGTCCTGCCTTCCGCTGGTACTTCGCCGCCCGGCTGACCAGCGTCGTCGGCGCGGCGACCGCGCCCCTCGCGCTCGCCTTCGCCGTGCTCGACCTGACCGACGACCCGGGCGCCCTCGGTGCGGTGCTCGCCTCGGCGACCCTGCCGATGCTGGGCTTCCTCCTCGTCGGGGGCGTGCTCGCCGACCGGTTGCCCCGCACGGCGCTGATGCAGGTGGCCCACGTCGTGCAGGGCGCGGCGCAGGCCACCGCCGCGACGCTGGTGGTCACGGGCCGCGCGGAGGTGTGGCACCTCGCGGCCCTCGGTGCCGTCGGTGGCACGGCCACCGCCGCCGCGCTGCCGGCCCTGCGCAGCGTCGTGCCCCAGCTGGTCCCGCGCGCCCAGCTGCAGGAGGCCAACCTGCTGCTCTCGGTGACCCGCGGCGCCGTCGCGGTCGCCGGGCCCTCCCTCGCCGCCCTCCTCGTCGTCACCACCGGGCCGGGCTGGGCGCTGGCAGTCGACGCCGTCGCCGCACTGCTCGCCGCCGCTCTCCTCACCCGGGTGCCGCTCCCGGCCGTGGTCCACGACCGCGCCGCGGCGCGCGGGGTGCGCGGCGTGCTCGGCGAACTCGCCGCCGGGCGCCGCGAGCTGGCCCACCTGCGGTGGTTCTGGACCGTCGTCGGCGTCTTCGCCGTGCTCAACGCCGTGCAGGCGCTCACCTGGACCACCCTCGGCCCCCCGCTCGCCCTGCGCACCGTCGGTGAGCGCGGCTGGGGGCTCGCGCTCTCGGCTCTCGCGCTCGGCCTGCTGCTCGGCGCCGTCGCGCTGCTCGGGGTGCGGCTGCGCCGCCCGCTGCTCGTCGGCATGCTGGCGATCGCCGTGACCGGCCTGCCGATCCTCGCGCTGGGCGCCGACCCCCGCGTGGTCCCGCTCGTCGCCACGGCGTTCCTCGCCGGCGTCGGGGTCGAGGTCTACACGCTCGGCTGGCACCTCGCCCTGCAGGAGAACGTGCCGGAGCAGCTCCTCTCCCGCGCCTACTCCTGGGACCAGCTGGGCTCCTACGCCGCGATCCCCGCGGGCCAGCTCCTGGCCGGGCCCCTCGCCTCGACCTTCGGGGTGCGGCCGACCATCGTCGCCGGCGGCGTGCTGTACGTCGTCCTCGCGCTCGCCGTCCTCGGCTCCCGCGAGGTGCGGACGCTCCAGCGCGCCCCCGCCGACCCGGCCCCGGACCCGACGCCGGACGACCCCGCACCCGGCGTCACCCTGCCGGCGGCTCCGGGCACCACCGCTGCGCCAGCGTCGTGAGCACGGCGAAGGTGCGGTTGGTGCTCACCCCGAGCAGCCGCTCGACGCGGGCACCGTCGACGCGCGCGAGGTGGTAGCTCTCGCCGATCAGCAGGTGCACCGCACGCCCGCGCACGACGACCTGCTCCCCCTCCGCCGCGGCCGCGACCAGCTCGGCCTGGGCGGCCGGGTCGGGCTCCTCCTGCAGCAGCGACACGTGGTGGCGACCGGGCGGAACTGAGCGGGCCGCTTCGACCTCGACGCCGGCCGCCACCACCGCGCGCAGCTCGGCTGCCGGGAGCACGACGACCGGCACGTCGAAGCCGCGGTCCGCGGCGTACGCCTGCTCGAGGCGCCGCTGCACCTCGCGCGGGTCGGTCGTGGCCGCCTCGACCCGGACGTTGCCGGTCGCGAGGTAGGTCGCCACGCCGCGGAACCCCGCCGCCGCCGTCACCGCCGCCTGGTCGGCGGCCGGGAAGCGCCGGCGCGCGCCCAGGTTGACCGCGCGCAGGAAGGCCACGTGGACGTGGTCCGGCGTACCCCCCGCCGACGGACCGGGCGTCGCGGCCCCGCTCACGGGTGCGACGCGAGCACGACCGGGTGCCCGGGCACGGCTCCCTGCGGCGCCCGGGCGGTGGAGTGGCGCACCACCAGCTCGGGCTGGAAGAACACCTCGTCGGGCGGGGGCGCGGCGCCGTTGACCTGGTCGACCAGGGAGCGGGACACCGCCGCGGCCAGCGCCATCGTGGGCTGGCGCAGCGTCGTGAGCGGCGGGTCGGTGAACTCGATGAGCGTGCTGTCGTCGCTGCCCACGACCGAGAGGTCCTCGGGCACCCGCAGCCCCCGCTGCCGCGCGGCCCGCACCACGCCCAGCGCCATGACGTCGGAGCCGCACAGCACAGCGGTGACGCCCTCGTCGAGGAGGGCGTGGCCGGCCTGCAGCCCGCCCTCGACGGTGTAGGTCGTCTCGACGACGCGGCCCGGAGGCCCTCCGGGCACGTGCCGGGCGACGGCCTCCCGGAAGCCCTCGGTCTTGCGCATGGCCGGCGTGTAGCGCATCTGCCCGATCGCGAGGCCCACCCGCTCGTGGCCCATGTGCGCGACGTGCATGACCCCGAGGTCCATCGCGGCGACGTCGTCGGTGGAGAAGCTCGCGGCGCCGACGCCGGGCAGGTGGCCGTTGACCAGCACGACCGGCAGCCCGGTCTCCGTCAGGCGGCGGTAGCGGCGCGGGTCGGTCGTCGGCATGGCGTGCACGCCGGAGACGAAGATGATGCCCGAGACGCCGTGCTCCAGCAGCGTCGCGACGTAGTCGTCCTCGTGGATGCCGCCGAGGGTCATGGTGCACAGCACCGGGGTGTAGCCGCGCTGCTTGAGGTGGTTCTCGATGGCCTGGGCGAAGCGCGGGAAGAACGGGTTCTCCAGCTCCGGCACCACCAGCCCGACCAGGCCGCCGCTGCGCGGACGCAGCCGCGCCGGGCGGTCGTAGCCGAGCACGTCGACGGCCGTCAGCACCTGGCGCCGGGTGGCCTGGTTGACGCCGGGCTTGTCGTTCAGCACGCGGCTGACGGTGCTGACGCTCACGCCGGCGCGGTCGGCGATCTCGGCCAGGCGGATCTTCACGTCCGTCACCGTACCCCCCTGGGCCGCCTGGCGGCCGCTGTTCTTGCAAGGATCGCCGCACGGCTGGCAGCGGTTTGCAGGCATCCTGGCGGGCGCCGGCCTGCACCTGCAGCCTGGACGAGGGTTGGACCGCGCGCAAGGGGCTGCAATTTTTTGCAGGCGGACTACCCATTCGCAACGGACCTTGCTAGCGTGTGGCGACCCTCACACGCAGAACCGCTAAAGGAGTCTCCTGACCATGCGCATCGCCCGCACCCTCGTGCCCGCCGTCCTGGCCGTGGCACTGACCGCCTGCGGAGGCGGTGGTGGCAGCTCGACCAGCTCCGCCGACACCACGCCCTCCGAGCCCACGGAGAGCTCGACGGAGGAGGCCGTCCCCACCCGCGGTGACGCCGACCTCGTGATCTGGACCGACGCGCTCAAGATCGACGCCGTCAAGACGGTCGCCGACACCTTCGCCGAGCAGAACGGCATCTCGGTCGAGGTCCAGGCCGTCTCCTCGGACCTGCAGACCAACTTCGTCACCGCCAACACCGCGGGCAACGGCCCCGACGTCGTCGTCGGCGCCCACGACTGGATCGGCAACCTCGTCGCCAACGGCGCGATCGAGCCGCTGCAGCTCACCCCCGACCAGCTCTCGGGCTACTCCGAGAAGGCCGTCCAGGCCACCACCTACGAGGGCCAGCTGTACGGCGTGCCCTACGGCATCGAGGCCCTCGCGCTCTACCGCAACACCGAGGTCGTGCCCGAGGAGCCCGCCAACCTCACGGAGGCGATCGACGCCGGCAAGCAGGCCGTCCAGGCCGGCGAGGTGGAGTCGGCCCTCAACCTGCCCGTCGGCGAGAACGGCGACGCCTACCACATGCAGCCGGTCCTGACCTCGATGGGTGGCTACCTCTTCGCCTACGACGAGGCATCCGGCTACGACGCCTCCGATCTCGGCGTCGGCGAGCCCGGCTCGGTCGAGGCCGCCCGCAAGGTGGCCCAGCTGGCGAAGGAGCGCGTGCTGCGCACCTCGATCAGCGGTGACAACTCCATCGCGCTCTTCACCGAGGGCAAGGCCGCGTTCCTCATCTCCGGCCCCTGGGCCCTCGGCGACATCAAGGCCTCGGGCATCGACTACGCCATCCAGCCGATCCCCGGCTTCGCCGGCGAGGAGCCTGCCGAGCCGTTCATGGGCGCGCAGGCGTTCATGGTCGCCTCCGGCGCCGAGAACGCCGCCTTCGCGCAGGAGTTCGTGACCGTCGGCGTCAACAACGAGGAGGCCATGCAGGCCCTCTACGAGGGCGCCACCCTGCCCCCGGCCATGACCTCGGTCCAGGACGGTCTGCAGGACGAGGACATCGCGCTCTTCGCCGAGGCCGCCAACCAGGCCGCGCCGATGCCCGCCCTGCCCGAGATGGCCGCCGTCTGGGAGCCCCTCGGCAAGGCCTACGCCGCCATCGTCGGGGGCGCCAACCCCGAGAAGACGATGAGGGACGCGGGTCGCACCATCGAGTCCGCCATCCAGGGCGGCTGACCCCGCCCTCCGCAGCACCGGTGCGCCCGGCGGCCTCGAGCCGCCGGGCGCACCGGCCGGCACCCCCCTGACCAAACCCGGACGACGAGGCGGCTTCCCCGTGGCCCTGGCAACACCGACCGGCAGCACCCGACCGCTGCCCCTGCTCGTGAAGGTCCTCGGCCTCGGCACCGCCGTCGGCGTCGCGGCCGCCCTCACCCCCACCCTGCTGCTGCAGGACCAGTGGTTCTTCCTCGTCGGCCTCTGGGTGATCGTGGCCCTGCTCGTCGCGACCTACGCGACCGGCCGCGCCCTGCCCGCGAAGTACCTCCTGCCCGGCACGCTGCTGCTGACGCTCTTCGTCGTCGTCCCGATCGTGATGACGGTGCAGACCTCGTTCACCAACTACGGCGACGGCACGCGCACCTCGAAGGAGGAGACGGTCGCGCAGATCGTCGGCAGCTCGGTGCGCCAGACACCCGACGCGCCGCGCTACAACCTCACCGTCGGCACCACCGGATCGACCACCGACGGCCCGTTCACCTTCTTCCTGGTCGACCCCGAGACCGAGGCGGCCTTCGCCGGCACCCCGGAGGGCCTCGAGGAGCTCGACCCCGACGCCGTCACGCTCGAGGGCGGCTTCGTGCGCGCGGCCGACGGCTACGAGATCCTCACCGGCGTCCAGCTCAACGACGCCGGCCCCGCGCTGCAGGACTTCACCGTCCCGACCGACGACGGCACCGCCATCCGCCAGCTCGGCATCAGCCAGGCCTTCGAGGGCACCACGACGCTGCAGTACGACGAGGCCGCCGACACCATCACCGACACCGAGACCGGCACGGTCTACACCGTTCAGCAGCAGGGCGACCGCGAGTACTTCGTCTCCCCCGACGGCGAGCGGGTCTCCGACCAGTCCTGGACGGCCAACGTCGGCTTCCGCAACTACGTCGAGATCCTCACCGACAGCCGCATCAGCAGCGACTTCCTGCGCATCTTCGCCTGGACCGTGGCCTTCGCGACGCTGTCGGTGGTGACCACCTTCGGCCTCGGGCTGCTGCTCGCGGTCACGCTCAACGACGCGCGCCTGCGGGGCCAGAAGGTCTACCGCGCGCTGCTGATCATGCCCTACGCCATCCCGGGCTTCATCTCGCTGCTGCTGTGGGCGAGCTTCTACAACCGCGACTTCGGCCTCATCAACGACGTCACCGGCCTCGACGTGAACTGGCTCGGCGACGCCACGATGGCGAAGGTCGCGGTGGTGATCACCAACCTGTGGATGGGTTTCCCGTACATGTTCCTCGTCTGCACCGGCGCCCTGCAGGCCATCCCGGGCGACCTGCAGGAGGCGGCCCGCCTCGACGGGGCGAGCGGGTGGGACGGCTTCCGCCGCATCACCTTCCCGCTGCTGCTGGTGACCGTGGCGCCGCTGCTGGTCGCGACCTTCGCGTTCAACTTCAACAACTACAACGCGATCGCGCTGCTCACCGAGGGCGGGCCCTACTCCCCCGACAACCCCACGGCCGGCGGCACCGACATCCTCATCAGCTACACCATCCGCCTCGCCTTCGGCGCCGGCGGCGCGCAGATCGGGTTCGCCTCGGCGGTCTCGGTCCTGCTCTTCGTCATCACCGGAGTCATCGCGGCGCTGCAGTTCCGCGCCACCCGCGCACTCGAGGACGTGAACTGATGTCGACCCCCACCTCCTACCCCCAGGACCTCGCCCCCGAGGAGAGCGTCGACGAGCCCGACACGACAGGCGGCGCGGGCCGCACCACCGGCCCGCCCCCGCGCGGGCTGAAGGGCCGCCGCTGGTGGAGCGAGGTCGGCTGGCGCCACGTCGTCGGGGTGGTCGCGTGCCTCTGGGCGCTCTTCCCGGTCGCCTACATCGTGAGCGCGGCCTTCAACCCGCTCGGCACCGTGGTGAGCACGTCGCTGATCCCCCGCTCCTTCAGCCTCGGCAACTTCGAGGAGCTCTTCTCCTCCCCCTCGGTGCCCTTCGGCCGGTGGGCCCTCAACACGCTCGTGGTCTGCACCGCGGTGGTGCTGGTGCAGATCCTCTTCAGCGCGTTCGCGGCCTACGCCTTCTCGCGCTTCCGCTTCAGGGGCCGCCGCGGCGGTCTGCTGGCGCTGCTGCTGATCCAGATGTTCCCCCAGTTCCTCGCCGCGGTCGCGCTGTTCACCCTCTTCACCGACTTCGGCGAGGTCGTGCCGGCGATCGGCCTCAACACCCTCGCGGGCTACGTGCTCGTGCTCTCGGGCGGTGCACTGGGGCAGGTGTGGCTGATCAAGGGCTTCTTCGACTCCGTGCCGCGCTCGCTCGACGAGGCGGCGATGATGGACGGCGCGAGCCACGTGCAGACGTTCTTCCGCATCATCCTGCCGCTGGTGCGCCCGATCCTGGCGGTCAGCGGCCTGCTGGTCTTCGTCGCCACGATCGCGGAGTTCCTGCTGGCCTCGATCTTCCTCACCGAGACCTCGCAGAAGACGCTGGCGACCGGCCTCTACGGCCTCATCGACGGCGACCGCTCCAACAACCTCGGCGTCTTCGCCGCGGGGGCGTTGCTGACGGCGATCCCGGTGATCCTGCTCTTCCTCTTCCTGCAGCGCTACATCGTGGGCGGCATCACCGCGGGCGGGGTCAAGGAGTGAGGCGGGCGGCCCCCCGAGCGCCCCACCACGACGGCTCCCCGGCGTACGCCGGTCCCGTCGGCCCCGCGGGCCCCTCCCTGGGCGACCGGGTCCCCCTGCGGGTGCGCGTGCCGCACGCGGCCGACGGCTCGCCGGGCGCCCGCACGGTCGTGCTGCGCTCGGTGCGCGACGGCGAGCCCGCGGTCGCCGAGGCCACGCTCGAGTCGAGCGACGAGGGCGGCTCGTGGTGGCGCGCCGAGCTCGACGTGGTCAACCCCGAGACGTCCTACCGCTTCCTCGTGGCGGGTGGGGCCGGGTCGGGCAGTGGCTACGCCTGGCTGAACGCATCGGGCGTGCACGACCGCGACGTCACCGACGCCGGCGACTTCCGGCTCTCGACCCGGCACCGGCTGCCCGACTGGGTGCCCGACCAGGTCGGCTACCAGGTCTTCCCCGACCGCTTCGAGCGCACCGAGGTCGGCGTGCCGACGCCGGCGTGGGCGCAGCCCGCGGCGTGGGACGACCCCGTCGTGCACCGCGGGCCCGACGTGCCCTACCAGCTCTACGGCGGCACCCTCGACGGCATCGCGACGCGGCTCGACCACCTCGAGCGGCTCGGCGTGACCGCGCTCTACCTGACGCCGGTCTTCGAGGCGTGGTCCAACCACCGCTACGACGCCGCCTCCTTCGACCACGTCGACCCGCTGCTGGGCGGCGACGCGGCGCTGCAGCGCCTGCTCGACGCCGCGCACGCCCGCGGGCTGCGCGTGGTCGGCGACCTCACGACCAACCACACCGGCGACCACCACGACTGGTTCCTGAAGGCCCAGGCCGACCCCGCCTCACCCGAGCGCGGCTTCTACCGCTTCCGCGACGACGGGTCCTACGAGAGCTGGCTGGGCATCGACTCGCTGCCCAAGCTCGACCACGGCTCGGCCGAGCTCGCCCGTCGCCTCTACGACGGCGACGCCTCCGTGGTCGCCCGCTGGCTGCGCGCCGGCCTCGACGGCTGGCGCATCGACGTGGCCAACATGACCGGCCGGATGGGCGCCGACGACCACGCACACCGCGTGGCGCAGGCGCTGCGGCGCACCATCGACGCGGTGCGCCCCGACGCGTGGCTGCTGGCCGAGCACGGGCACGACGCCTCGCTCGACCTCGCGGGTCCGGGCTGGCACGGCACGATGGACTACTCCGGCTTCACCCGCCCGGTGTGGTGCTGGCTCAACGGTGGCGCCCCGGGCGGCCCGGGTCGCGAGCACGGGCTGAACTGGCTGGGCCTGCCCGTCGACGTGCCCGTGCTGCGGGCCGAGCAGGCCGTGGCGACCATGCGCGAGGTGCACGCGGCCGCGCCGTGGACGGCCTGGACGGGCTCGACGCTGCACCTCGACTCCCACGACACCCCACGCTTCCGCACGGTCGCCGGCGGCGGCACCGACGGCTGGGTCGACGCCGCCGGCACCGGCCGCGAGCGGCACCTGCTCGGCCTGGCGCTGCAGATGACGCTGCCGGGCGTGCCGGTGGTCTTCGCCGGCGACGAGCTCGGCCTCACCGCCGTCGACGGCGAGCACGCCCGCACGCCCATGCCCTGGGGCCGCGAGTCGGAGTGGGACGGCCAGACGCTGGCGGCGTACGCCGACTGGGTGCGGCTGCGGCGCGAGCACACCGCGCTGCGGCGCGGCGGGCTGCGGTGGCTGCACGCCGAGGGCGACGTGCTCACCTTCGTGCGCGAGCACCCCGACGGCTCGGTGCTGGTGCACGTCGTGCGCCCGGGCGCCGACACCCCTGGCGCCCCCGTGCGGCTGCCCGCGGCCGCCCTGCAGCCCGGTCTGCGAGCAGCGACCACGCTCGCCGGCGCGCCCGCCGACCTGCGCGACGGCGTCCTCACGCTGCCCGGCGAGGTCGGCGCCCACGTCTACGCCCTGTGAGGCGCGCCCTCACCGGTGGCACGGCGTCAGGCGGCGACCGTCTCGTCATGTCGATGTGCGAACACTGGACGCCCGGTGTGGCAGCGTCAGTGCGCGGCCTCGGTCACGGGAGTGCGCCGCCGCCAGACGAGCCACGCAGTCCCGACGACGATGGAGTAGACCGCGAAGCAGGCGAGGACTGACCCGACCTGGTCGAGCAGCACCGTCAGTTCGCACTGGTCGCAGTCAGCACTCCCGACCGCTGCATCACGATCGAGCCCCGCTCGCCGCCACGCCAGCCAACTCGCCGTACGCCACGTCGCGTACGAGCCGAGGACGAGCGCGGCGAGGACTGCGAGGGCACGCTTCAACTCCACACGAACCTCCGGGCGCTGGGTGGCTCTGGCGGAGTCTACGACGCGAACGCCCGCTCATGCCGCGTGCAGGACGGCAGGCTCGAGTGAGACAGTGGTCCGCTACCCCCGCCACGGGCTACGCGTCCCAACCAGACCCGACGAGGACCAACGTCGTGGTCGCGACGACGATCGAGACGGCTGCGACGGCGACGGCGATCGTCCCCAGTCTTCGGCTCGGCAGATCGGTGCGCGCCGCCACGCCTAGGAAAACCGCGAGGGCCGCCGAGATGTAGGCGAACGGGCTCGAGAAGTACGTGGGCGCGAGCATCAGCGCGACCAGTGACAGACCGACTGCCAGACCGCCGAGTGGCCGCACGCTCGGCTTTCCGGGCTCACTCATGCGGAGAGCCTCGCAGGGTCAAGTCGAGCCCCCGCTGTCGGGGCGAGGCGCCCGCTCATGCCGCTGTCGGGACGAAGCGCCCGGCCATGCCGTCAGGACACGAGGAACGCGAAGGCACCGAAGGTCGCGTTCGCGACTGCTGCGGGGGCGACCAGCATGCGCAGTGGCCGAGCGGAAGGCGTCGGGCGCGAGCATGCTCCTGCAGCGAGAGCTGCCGCGAGCAGGATCGACGCCGCCCAGCCAGCAGCCATGGCGAAGACCGAGGCGTAGAGCAAGCCCGCGACCACGACGAGGCCGACGACGAGCACGAGCGCCTGCTCGCCGGCGGAGGGTGCTGCCGGGACCTCACCGGTGCTCGCCGCAGAGCTCTCGACCGTGGACACCGCGAGATACCCTCACGAGGAGGCGCGACAGCACCTGCGAACCGAGCACGTCGCCTGGGGCGGACAGGGCGGGGCCTGGCAGGTGATGGACGAGGGTGTCGCACGCCTCGAGGCTCGACACTCAACCGTGCCGGTGCGCGGCCACAGGCAGCGCCGCGAGAGTCAGGAAGGCCGGACATGAGCCGTACGATCCGCTACCGGTGGTGGGGTTACCTGTGCTTCTTCCTGCTGACCTTCGCGGTCTTCAACGCATTGTTCGAGACGGACGGGAGCTTCTTCGACGTCTTCTGGGTGGTCGTGCCGGTGGGTGCGGCAGTCCTGACCGGCGTGCTCGCCGGGGCAGTCGGGGTGTGGCTCAGGCGGAGCGGCCGAGTCGTGCGCGACGACAACTGGCTCCAGGAGCACTGACCCGACCACCGCTCGGCCTCGAACTGCGGGCAACGGCCACCTCGACGGGTCGTTCGCTGACCCGGGACGGCGTCCCCACGCTGCCCGGCGAGGTCGGCGCACGTCCGCCCTGGACGCGTGCCCTCACCGGTGACGCGGCCTCAGCCGGACGCCCCCTCCTACGCCCTGGTCGTCGTGCTCGACCAGCAGCCCCGCCGGGAACCCCCGGGTGCGGTAGGACAACCAGGGTCACTCCGGCGGAGCCTCCTACAGGGCTCGGACCTCGACGCGCGAGTGAGCGCTTGCGACGCCTCGGCGGCGCGCGACGGTTGACGCGGGCCGCCAGCGCGGCGGCGACACGACCGGGTCAGCGCCGTTCGCGGTCGCGGCTGCAGTGCCCGCTCTCCGTGCGACCGGACAGGCAGTCGCGCGGGAGGCCGACGTGCAGCAGACCGATCAGCGAGACAGGTCCGACCAGCACCACGAGCACCAGCAGGCCAGCCACGCGTGACCGCACCCGCACCCGCCGCCACAGGAGCGGAACGGCGGCGGCGACGGCCAGCCCCACCGCGGCGTACGACGCCCAGACGAGCGGCGGCTCGGCGCCGGGCCCGCACATGACCAGGGAGTACGGCGAGCCCGGCGCCGCCATCGACCCCTCGTCCTCCCACTGGGGGCAGCTGTCGTCGACCGCGTAGAGCGCGACGCCTCCGACCAGGGCGGCCGCGCAGCCCAGGACGAGAGCGACCAAGGCCACCCAGGCCCACCGCCTGGTCGGCCTCTCCCGGCTGGTCGGGCCCACCGCCTCGAGGTGCGTCACAGGTTGCCGCGGCGCTCCTGCTCGCGCTCGATGGCCTCGAAGAGCGCCTTGAAGTTGCCCTTGCCGAAGCCGAGCGAGCCGTGGCGCTCGATGAGCTCGTAGAACACGGTCGGCCGGTCGCCGACCGGCTTGGTGAAGATCTGCAGCAGGTAGCCGTCCTCGTCGCGGTCGACGAGGATGCCGCGCTCCTTCAGCGCCTCGATCGGCACCCGCACCTCGCCGATCCGCGCGCGCAGCGTCGGGTCGTCGTAGTAGGAGTCGGGGGTGTCGAGGAACTCCACGCCGTGGCTGCGCATGACGTCGACCGAGCGCAGGATGTCACCGGTGGCCAGCGCGATGTGCTGGCAACCGGCGCCGTCGTAGAACTCGAGGTACTCGTCGATCTGCGACTTCTTCTTCGCGATCGCCGGCTCGTTGAGGGGGAACTTCACGCGGTGGTTGCCGCTGGCGACCACCTTCGACATCAGCGCGGAGTAGTCGGTGGCGATGTCGTCGCCGATGAACTCCGCCATGTTCGTGAAGCCCATGACCTCGTTGTAGAAGCGCACCCACTCGTCCATCCGGCCGAGCTCGACGTTGCCGACGCAGTGGTCGACGGCCTGGAAGAGCCTCCGCGGGTGGCCGTCGGGGCGGGTGAGCGTGCTGCGCCGCGCGACGTAGCCCGGCAGGTAGGGGCCGTCGTACCGGCTGCGGTCGACGAGGGTGTGGCGGGTCTCGCCGTAGGTCGCGATCGCCGCCGTGCGCACAGTGCCGTGCTCGTCGGAGACGTCGTGCGGCTCCACCAGCACGGTCGCACCCTTGCTGCGGGCGTGCTCGACGCACCGGTCGACGTCGGGCACCTCCAGCGCGAGGTCGACGACACCGTCGCCGTGACGACGGTGGTGGTCGAGCAACGGGCTGTCCGGGGTGACACCGCCGGTGAAGACGAAGCGCGCCGAGCCCGAGCGCAGCACGAAGGACTTCGAGTCGCGCGTGCCGGTCTCGGGTCCGCGGTAGGCCTCGAGCTCCATGCCGAAGGCCAGCTGGTAGAACGTCGCGGTCTGGGTGGCGTTGCCGACCACGAAGCCGACCGCGTCCATCGCGGTGACCGGGAAGGGGTCCTGGCTGGCGTCGTGCTCGACCAGACCCACGAGCTGCTGGAGCTGCTCGAGGGTGAGGTCGGCGCGCAGCTCGTCGACGGTGAGGGCGCGGGTCGACGTGGCCTGCTCGGGGCTCTCGTGCGTGGTCGTCATGCGGGTGAGCGTGGCGCGCACCACGCAGGCTGTGCAACAGTCGGCCCCACCACTGGTCAACCTGCCCAGTCGAGAGGACGCACGTGGACGAGCTGGACCGCACCTTGATCGAGCTCTTCGCCGCCGAGCCCCGGGTGGGGGTTCTCGAGGCCTCGCGCCGCCTCGGCGTCGCGCGCGGCACGGTCTCGGCCCGGCTCGACAAGCTCGTGGCCAGCGGGGTCGTGACCGGCTGGGGCCCCGAGCTCGACCCGGCCGCGCTGGGCCACCCGGTCACCGCCTTCCTGACGCTGGAGATCCGCCAGACCGCGGAGGGCGAGGCCGCGCACGACGCGGTGGGCCGCCACCTCGCCGCGATCCCCGAGGTGCTCGAGGCGCACACCACCACCGGAGCCGGCGACGTCTGGGTGCGCGTGGTCGCGCGCTCCAACACCGACCTGCAGCGGGTGATCGACCGGGTCCTCGACGATGCGCGGGTCGTGCGCTGCTCGACGGTCATCGCGCTGGCCGAGCAGGTGCCCTACCGCGTGCTGCCACTCGCCCGCGCGGTCGCGGGTCCCGACTCGGCCGAGGGGGTCAGGCGCCGCCGCTGAGCAGCCGCGCCACCTGGGCGGCCGCGGCCGCGACCTGCGGGCCCACGCGGTCGACCTCGAGCTCACCGAGGGTGACGATGCCGACGCTGGCCTCGAGGCCGTCGACGCCGCGCACCGCGGCCGCGACGCCGCGCGCGCCCGGCTGCAGCTCGCCGTACGTCGCGACCCACGGCGGGCCCTCCGGCTCGCGCCCGGCGAGCACCGCCCGCCCGGCCGCGCCCTGGCGCAGCGGGTGGCGCGCGCCCACGCGGTAGGAGACGTGGAAGTCGGTCCAGGTCGGCTCGACCACCGCGAGCGCGAGCGCCTCCTCGCCCTCCGCGATCGTCAGGTGGGCCGTGCAGCCCACGGCCTCGGCGAGGTCGCGGAGGACCGGCACGCCGACCTCGCGCAGCGCCGGGTGCACCGAGGCGGCCAGGCGCAGGGCGCCGAGCCCGACGTGGAGGCGGCCGCGCGGGTCGCGGCGCACCAGCGCGTGGCACTCGAGGGTGGCGACGAGGCGGTAGGTGACGGTGCGGTTGACCCCCAGCGCCGCCGCGAGCTCGGTGACGGTCAGGCCCCCCGTGGTCTCGCCCAGGACCTGCAGCGCGCGCAGGCCGCGGTCGAGGGTCTGGGAGGTCTCCGCCACCATGGCCGGAGCCTAGCCAGCGGCGCGGTGCCCGCCCCCCACCCTGCGAGCCGTCACGAGGTCTTGCGCAGGGCCCACTCGCGGATGCGGTCGATGCGGGCGTGGAGCTGCTCGGCGGTGGCGACCGCGGCCGCCGGCCCGCCGCACTCCTTGCGCAGCGCGGCGTGGGTGACGCCGTGCGGCTGGCCCGTGCGGTGGTGCCACGCGGCGACCAGCCCGTTGAGCTCGCGCCGCAGCACCGCGAGCTGCTCGTGGGTGCTCACCTCGGCGACGGTGTCGGCCTCGCGGCCCCGCGCGGCCGCGGCGCGCGCGGCGTCGCGCGCCGCCTGCTTCTGCTGCTCGGCCCGCTCGCTCTGGCGCGAGTGCAGCAGCTCGCGCACCTGGTCGGGCTCGAGCAACCCGGGGATGCCGAGGAAGTCCATCTCCTCGTCCGACCCCACGTGCACCTCGCCGGCGTGGCCGAACTCGCCCCCGTCGTAGAGCACCCGGTCGAAGGTGGCCTGCGACCCCAGGGCCTCGTAGGACTGCTCCAGCTCGGCCGAGGCCGCCTCGGAGGCGTTGGCGCGGTCGAGGAGGTCCTGCTCGGCGGCGAAGAGGTCGTCCTCGTCGGTCACCTTCCGTCCGAGCACGTGGTCGCGCTCGACCTCCATCTCGGAGGCGAAGCCGAGCAGCGAGGGCACCGAGGGCAGGAAGACCGACGCGGTCTCGCCCCGCTTCCGGGCGCGGACGAAGCGGCCGACGGCCTGGGCGAAGAACAGCGGGGTGCCGGTGGTGGTGGCGTAGACACCGACGGCGAGGCGCGGCACGTCGACGCCCTCGGAGACCATGCGCACCGCCACCATCCACCGGTCCTCCGACGTCGCGAAGGCGGCGATCTTCTTCGACGCCGCCTTCTCGTCGGAGAGCACGACCACGGGCGCCTCGCCGGAGATGGCCCGCAGCAGCTTGGCGTAGGCACGCGCGGAGTCCTGGTCGGTGGCGATCACCAGGCCGCCGGCGTCGGGCACGTGACGCCGCACCTCCGTGAGCCGCCGGTCGGCGGCCTCGAGCACCGACGGCATCCAGGAGCCCTGGGGGTCGAGCGCCGTGCGCAGCGCGTGGGCGGTCATGTCCTTGGTCAGCGGCTCGCCCAGGCGGGCGGCCACCTCGTCGCCCGCACGCGTGCGCCACTGCATCTCGCCGCTGTAGGCGAGGAAGAGCACCGGGCGCACCACGTGGTCGGCGAGCGCGTGGGCGTAGCCGTAGGTGAAGTCGGCGACCGAGCGCGGCACCCCGTCGTCGCCGGGGGCGTAGGTGACGAAGGGGATCGGGTTGACGTCGGAGCGGAAGGGCGTGCCCGTGAGCGCCAGGCGGCGCGTCGCGGGGTCGAAGGCCTCGCGCACCCCCTCGCCCCACGACAGCGCGTCGCCGGCGTGGTGCACCTCGTCGAGGATCACCAGCGTCTTGGTGCGCTCGGTGCGGATGCGCATGGCCAGCGGGTTGACCGCGACACCGGCGTAGGTGACCGCGATGCCGACGTAGTCACCCGACGTGCGGCCCTTGCCCGCGGCGTACGTCGGGTCGATCGGGATGCCCGCCCGCGCGGCGGCCTCGGCCCACTGCACCTTGAGGTGCTCGGTCGGCGCTACGACGGTGACGCGGTCGACGACCCGGCGACCGAGCAGCTCGGCGGCGACGCTGAGGGCGAAGGTGGTCTTGCCCGCGCCCGGCGTCGCGACCGCGAGGAAGTCGCGCGGCTGCTCGGTGAAGTACTTCGTCATCGCCGCGGCCTGCCAGGCGCGCAGCGACCCAGCCGTGCCCCAGGCCGCCCGGTCGGGGTAGGCCGGCGGCAGCGCCGGCGACGGCGCGGGTGCCGGGTCGGGTGCGGCGGTGAAGAGGTCGGGCACGTCGGGCTGCGCGCCCGTCACGCGTCTCCCTCGCCGGAGCCGCCGCCCTTCATCGACTCCCAGATCTCCTTGCAGTCCGGGCAGACGGGGTACTTCTCCGGGGCTCGGCTGGGCACCCACACCTTGCCGCAGAGGGCCACCACCGGGGTGCCCATGACCATCGCCTCGGTCAGCTTGTCCTTCGGCACGTAGTGCGAGAACCGCTCGTGGTCGCCCTCGTCGGTGGGGACGGTGCGCCGGTCCTCCAGGACGTCGGTGCCGCCGGACCCGAATCCGATCGTGGGGTTGCTCATGGTGGGCCAGTCTAGGTCAGGGAGGTCGTCGGCGTTCAGTTGAGCGCGGGGTCCGCGGGGCGGGTGGCCTGCCAGGCCAGCTCCCCGGGCTGGCGGCGCAGCACGTCGCGGCGCAGGGCGCGCGTGTCGGCGCGGAAGGCGTCGCCGGGCTCGCCGGGCACGACGTACCAGCTGCCCTCCTCGACCTCGGCCTCGAGCTGGCCGGCACCCCAGCCGGCGTAGCCGGCGAAGACGCGCAGGTCGCGCAGGGCGGCGCCGACGACGGCGACGGGCGCGTCGAGGTCGACGACCCCGACCTCGCCGAGCACCGCGCGGAACCCGGGCGGCGCCGCCGTCGGGTCGGCGAGCCGGCCGACGGCCAGGGCCCCCTCGGTGCTGACGGGTCCACCGCGGAAGAGCACCTCGGGCTCGGAGGCGGCCTCGCCCCACTCCCCCAGCACGTCGCCGACCAGCACCGGAGAGGGCCGGTTGACCACCACGCCCAGCGCACCGTCGGCGTCGACGTCGAGCAGCAGCACGACGGCGTCGGCGAAGTTCGGGTCGAGCAGCTCCGGCGTCGCCACCAGCAGCAGGCCCGCCGACAGTTCGCTCACGCGTCCATGATGCCCCAGCGGGGCGCGACGGGCGGGCGGCCACGGCCGCCCGCCCGCCGCAGGCGGGTCAGGCGGCGAGCGTGCGCAGCCGGTGGAGGAGGTGGTCGATCACGCGCGGCTGGTGACGGGTGACGCTCACCTCCGGCTGGGCGACCAGGGTGTCGCGGGCCCGCTCGGCGATGGCGCGGCCCACGCGGGCGGCGACGTCGTCGGCAGTGCTGCTGCGCCCGGCCATCAGCGCGAGCAGGACGTGCTCCTTGGCCGCCGCCTTCTCGAGCGCCGCGACGACGTCCGGGTCGGGGTGGGCGGCGAGGGCGCGGTCGAGGACCGAGCGCACCCCGGCCAGGTCGCGCGCCGTGGACTGCCAGGCGCGCACCACGGCGGCCTCCAGGTCCAGGGGCTGGGAGGCGAGCTCGCCCTCGATGCGGCCGGCGAGGCGGGTGTGCCACTTCAGCGACAGCGCGCCGAGCAGGTCGAGGTCGTCGCGGAAGGTCTCGCTGACCCCGGCCACGTCGGTGGGGAGGATGCCGTCGCGGCGCTGGTCGGCGCGCTCGACGACGGTGCGGAGGACGTCTCCGCGGCGGTGATAGGACGTCCAGGTCATGGTTGCTCCTACTCGGGGTTCACCTTCGTACTCTCGGTACGTACCCACGGTAGGCAGACGTACCCGCGGTATCCAACGTCCGGCGCGGTGACCCTCGGCACAGGACCGGTGATGTGCGCAACAGGGCTCGCAGGTGACCCCCACCACACCGGCCCGGCGCGCGAACCTAGACTGGCCGGCATGCCGAAGCCCGCAGCCTCCAAGCTGCTGCGCCCGAAGGTCCCGTCCGTGCCCGGCGCGAGCCGCCGCCAGCAGTACTCCGCCTCCACCAAGCGCGCCCTTGTCGACGTCGCCGAGGAGCTCTTCACCGAGAACGGCTACGCCGGCACGTCCCTCGACGCGATCGTCGCGGGCGCACGGGTCACGAAGGGCGCGCTCTACCACCACTTCAGCGGCAAGCAGGCGCTCTTCGAGGCGGTCTTCGAGCGGGTCGAGGCCGACGCGACCAAGCGCGTCACGAAGGCGCTCAAGGGACACCGTGACCCCTGGGAGAAGGCGCTGGCCGGCCTGCGCTGCTTCCTCGAGGTCGTGAAGCAGCCGACCTACCGCCGCGTCGTGGTGCAGGACGGTCCGGCCGTGCTCGGCTACGAGCGCTTCCGCGAGCAGGAGGAGCGCTCGACCTTCTCCACCGTGCTCGACATCGTGCGCTCCGCCCTCAGCGCCGGCGCGTGGGACCTCGACGAGGAGATGGTCGAGACCTTCAGCCGGATCTTCTTCGGTGCCATGTCGTCGGCCGGCGAGCACGTCGCCAGCAGCGACGATCCCGCCGCTGCCGCCGTGCGCGTCGAGACCGCGATCGGCCTCATCCTCGCGGGGCTGCGCGCGCTGGTCGAGTCGGGCGGGGGCAACCCGACCGCCGAGGACGGTGAGGCGGGCGCCGAGCTCCCGGACGGGGTGCTCGACGACGCGATCGACGACGACCCCGACCTCGACCCCGACGCGGGCGAGGACGCCGCCGACGAGGACGGCGAGGACGGGGAGGACCCCCGGGCCTGAGCCCGGCCCCGGGTCAGCGACCGACGCGCACGTCGCCGCCGTCACGCGGCACGAGCTCGATCCAGGTGTGCCCGGCGGGCACGCGCAGCGGCCCCTGCGGGGTGCGCAGCGTCAGCGGCGCTCCGAGGCCCTGCTTGCTCCACGTGCCGCGCACCATCCGGCCGCCGTGGAAGAGCATCGCGGCGCCCGTGCCCTGGAACTTCGTCTCCGGCACGAAGTTGCCGGCCGGGTCGCGGTAGCCCGCGTCGCCGACCTCGACCCGGAGCACGAGCACGGTGTCGGCCTCGAACTGCTCGTCGGGAGCGGCGTAGGACCCGACGTTGCGGTAGGTGCCGCGGCCGAACTCCCAGGTCGTGGTGTGGCTGCCGAAGAACGCCTCGAGGCGGCGGGCCGGGCGGCCCTGCGGCACGTCCTCCGGGGTGCCCCACTCGAGGTAGGCCGCCGGGTCGGGCGCGGACTTCCGCGCCCGGGTGCCGATGTCGGCGAGGTCGGCCATCAGGTTGTACGGCGCGGAGCGGGCGCCGTCGCGGAAGACGCCAGGAGCGCCCTCACCGATGAAGGTGATGCCCGCCTGCTGGACGCGGCGGATGGTGACGGGGGCCGCGCCGGAGGTCACGACGGTGGCCTTCGCCGGCGTCACGATGCCGATGTCGGAGGCGCGCATCGAGCGCACCGGCCCGACGACCTGCGGCAGCCGGGTGTGGAAGAAGGCGGCGAGGCGGGTGGTGCCGCCCTCGACGAGCTCCTCGACGACGAGGTCGGCGCGGTGCAGGCCGCGCTGCGGGGCGCTGGAGGCGGTGTTGTCGATCTTGACGACGTAGGCGGGGTGGGGCTGGTCGGCATCGCCGCCACCCTCGACCTCGAGTCCCGTCAGCGGCCAGGTGGCCGGCTCCTGCGGGGCCGCCGCGCTGGTGGGCTCGTCACCCGCCGGCTCCTCCTGGCCACCCTCGTCGCCGCCTCCGCCGCAGCCGGCCAGCACCAGGCCGGAGACCAGCAGCGGGGTGAGCACCCGGGCCGCGCGCACAGTGCGGGGCGCACGGGGCCCGCGGAGGGCGCGCGGGGCGGGGCGGGCGGGCAGGTGCTGCACGGGGACTCCGGTCTGTCAGGGGGGTGGCGGCCCGCCGGGCGGACCGCAGCCGATTGTGCGTGACGCAGGTCGGCCGGGCACGCAGGCGCGCCCGGCCGACCGGTGGGTGGGACGCCTCGCGCCCCGCGGAGCGGTCAGCCGAGCTTGGCGCCGCCGTCGACGTACAGCGTCTGGCCGGTGATGTAGGAGGCCTCGTCGCTGGCGAGGAAGGCGACCGCGGCCGCGATGTCCTCGGGGAAGCCGACGCGCTTGACCGGGTTGGCCTCGGCGGCGTGCTTGCGGAACTCCTCGACGTCCATCTTGAGGCGGGCAGCCGTGGCGTCGGTCATCTCGGTGGCGATGAAGCCGGGGGCGACCGCGTTGGCGTTGATGCCGAAGGGGCCGAGCTCGATGCCGAGGGTGCGGGTGAAGCCCTGGATGCCCATCTTGGCGGCGGAGTAGTTGGCCTGGCCGCGGTTGCCCAGCGCGGAGACGCTGGAGATGTTGACGACCTTGCCGTACTTCTGCTCGACGAAGTGCTTCTGGGCGGCCTTCGTCATGAGGAAGGCGCCCTTGAGGTGCACGCCCATGACGAGGTCCCAGTCGTCCTCCGTCATCTTGAACAGCAGGTTGTCGCGGGTGATGCCGGCGTTGTTGACCAGCACGTGGATGCCGCCGAGCTCGGTCACGACCCGCTCGACCGCGGCGTCGACCGACGCGGCATCGCTGACGTCGCAGCCGATGCCGACGGCCTTCGCCCCGTCGACCAGCTCGAGGCGGCCCGCGGCGTCGGCGGCGGCCGCCTCGTCGAGGTCGACGATGGCGACCGAGGCGCCCTCGGCGGCGAAGCGGGTGGCGGTGCCGAAGCCGATGCCGCGCGCGGCACCCGTGATGACGACGACGCGTCCGTCGAAACGACCCATGTGCACTCCTGAGGTGTGTGGCCGGGCGGCCCTGCGGTGGGCGCCCCGGGGCCCGGGCGGGCCGCCGGTCACTCTAGGGCGGCGCCCAGGGCGGCGCGGAGACGGGCGGCGTAGGCGGCCCGCTCCTCGTCGTCGTCGTAGCGGGTGCGGGGCCAGAAGAAGCCGCGCAGGCCGTCGCCCTTGGTGCGCGGCACGACGTGCAGGTGCAGGTGGGGCACCGACTGGCTCACCACGTTGTTGACCGCCATGAAGGAGCCCTGCGCGCCGAGCGCCTCGACCACCGCGTCGCCGAGTCGCTGGGCGGCGGCGAGGAACGGCACACCCAGGTCGGGGGGCAGCTCGGGCAGGGTGACGACGTGGGTGCGCGGCGCCAGGAGCACGTGGCCCTTGAAGACCGGCCGGGTGTCGAGGAAGGCGACCACGTGCTCCTCGCGCAGCACCTCGGCCGCCGGCAGGTCGCCGGCGACGATGCCGCAGAAGGTGCAGTCGGCCACGGCCCGGTCCCCTCTCGCCTGTGCCGTCAGTGGCAGGTGCCGGCGCCGTCGGTGCAGCCGCGCGGGGCGATGACCCGGCCGCTGCCGCGCACGGCGTCGAAGTGCTGGGAGTCGCCGACGCCGTAGGTCCAGCGGAAGCCGTGCGAGAGCCAGACCCGCAGGACGGGGTGGCTGCGCGAGCGCCACGCCACGCGGGGGTGGCTGCGCCGGGCCCACCACGCGTTGGGCGTCCAGCCCGTGCGGCTGAGGTAGGGGTTCTCCCACGGGTTGACGTCGACCGACCCGCCGTAGGCGTGCGGGCTGCGCGCGCTGGGGTTGTTGACGACCGTGCGGCAGTTGAAGCCCGAGGTGTTGTCGGCGGCCATGGAGCGGTAGTCGTTGCCACCGCGCAGCTTGGCGGAGTAGCCGAACCGGTCCACGCGGTACATCGCGCGGATCGGCAGCCGCTGGCGGTGCATCGCGGTGAAGGCGGCGGCGGTGCGCTGGGCCGCCCACGCCGCGACCACGACCTCCCCGCGGTGGCGGTAGCCGTCGAAGCCCCAGTAGTTGACGCGCACCAGCCGGAGCCCGGCGCGTCCGACCGGACAGCCGGGGCGCCAGCTGACGCCGGTCATGCTCGACCACACGCCGTCGGGGATGCGGGTGACGCGGGCGTCGGCCCCGGCGGTCGTGGCGCGCGGCTGCGGCGGCAGGGTGATGCGCGGGCGCGGGGCCCCGGCAGGCAGGCGCACGGGGACGCCCGGCGGCAGGTTGTCGACGGCGCGCACCGGGCTGGTGCCGCCGCCCACCCACGGCAGTGCCCGGGCCACCGCGCGGTAGCGGGTGTCGACGCGCGGGCGCTGGCGCAGCACGGCGCGGCCGTCGTCGCCGGTGCGGACGCGGCCGACCTCGACCCAGCGGCCACCGGCGCGGCGCTGCACCGACACCCAGCCGCTGACCGGGTCGCCCGACCCGGCCCGCCAGCCCACCACCAGGTCGATGCTGCGCTCGTCGACGACCGTCCGCGGCGCGGACAGGGTGACGGTGCCCTGCCGGCGCACGAGCGGCGCGGTCGCCGCGGCCTGGCTCGGGGCGTACGCCGGGTCGTCGGGCGCGCTCGGGTCCGCCGGCTCGCCGTCGAAGCGGGCACGGAAGGCGTTGGTGGCCGGGGTGCGGGCCACCGTCGCGGTCGTCGAGGCGGCTCCGGTCTCGTCGGTCGTGACCGTGGCCAGCGGCGCCCAGGTGCCGTCGCCGGTGGCGCGCTCCAGCTCGACCTCGCGACCGGCGAGCGGCGCCCCGTCGGCCGTGAGCGTCACGGTGAGCGTCGTGGGGGCGCCCTCCTTGGCCGGCGTCGCGCGCAGCGCCGTCGTGGTCGCGACCTCGTCGGCCGCGGCCGCGGGGACCGCGAGCGCGGGCAGGAGCACCGCGAGCGCGGTGAGCACCGCGGCGACGAGCGCAGCAGGGACGGGTCGAGCGGGGCGGCCGACGGCCATGGGCACTCCCGAGCGGTGGAGCGGGACGAGGAAGGCTCATCCTGCCCTGACGCGTCGCGACGCGCCTCCCACCCCGCCGGGCGTGGCGTCGACCGCGTGCGGCCGGGTGCCGCGGGCCTCCCCCGGTGGGCCCGCGGCACCCCGACGGGCACATCGTCGGCAGCACAGGGGGGCCGCGGAAGGGTCTCGACCCGGTCCCGGACGTTCCCGGACGGCCTCCCACGCGGCCCACGCGGCGGTAGCCTGCGCCGCGGTGGGGTACGGAGCGACGACCCGCGGCGGAGCGGGCGCCCAGCACGGTCACGAGCGGAGCGGAGCGTCAGGTGGAGGGCCAGGTGGCACCCGGGCAGGACGCGGCGACGCGGCCGCGGGCCGGCCGGTGGGACCCCGTCGTCGCGGAGCTGCAGTCGCTGCGGCAGCGGGCCGGCGAGCCGTCGTACGCCGAGATCGCGCGCCGCGTCGTCGCGCAGCGGGTCGCGGGCGGCAGCACCGAGCACGCCGCCCGGCTCGCGAAGTCGACCGTCCACGACGCCTTCCGCCTCGGACGCACCCGCCTCAACCTGCCGCTGACCCGCGAACTCGTGCAGGCGCTCGGCGGCGACCCCGCTGCGGTGGACGACTGGGTGGCGGCGAGTGCGCAGCAAGCCGCGGTGCCGGGCCCGGGCGTGCCGGCGGCCAGCGCCGCACCCAGCCCGGAGGCGGAGGCGGCCGAGGCCCTCGGGTCGCCCGGGCGTGCGGAGCCGCTCCGACCGACGTGGCGCCTCGGCCTGGTCGTCGCCGCGGCCTGCGTCGCCCTCAACCTGGCGGGCCGGGTCGTCGTCGACGCCCTCGACCTGCCGGTGCACCTCGACATGGTCGGCACGGCCGTCGCCGCGTTCAGCCTGGGGCCCTGGGCCGGCGCCGGGGTCGGGGTGGCCACCAACGCGCTCGGCACGGTGTCCAGCGGCTGGGTCTCGCTGCCCTTCGCCCTGGTCAACGTGGCAGGCGCCCTGGTGTGGGGCTACGGCGTGCGCCGGTGGGGCCTGGGCCGCACCCTGCCGCGCTTCCTCTCCCTGCAGGTCCTGGTCGCGGTGGTCTGCACGCTGGTCGCCGTGCCCGTCCTCGTCGCGCTGGACGGCGCGGTGTCGCGCGGCGGCGGGGACCTGCTGGCGCAGGTCGGCGGCGTGGCGCTCGACTCCCTCGTCCTGGCCGTGGGCCTCGCCAACGTCCTGACGTCGCTCGCCGACAAGGTCATCAGCGGCTTCGTCGCGCTCGTCGTGGTCTCGACGCTGCCGCGCACGCTGCGCGCGGCGGTGCCGCTCGCGCTCGCCGCCGCTCCCCCGCCCAGCCCCGGAGACCCGGTGCAGCGGACCTGAGGCGCTCCCGGACGCACGAGAGCCGCCCCGCGGGCGCGGGGCGGCTCTCGGGGTGGTGCAGAGGGCTGTCGCCGGTGGTCAGGTCGGCGTGGTGGAGCTGGCGGGAATCGAACCCGCGTCCTCGAGCGCCGAACCAGGTCTTCTCCGGGTGCAGTCCGTGATGGCGCTTTTCTCGGCCCCGGGGCTCGCGACGGACACGTCCCCGACAGGCTCAGCCACAGGTGAGTCCCCGTCAGCCTCCGTGGCCAGAGCTGACGAGCGAGCCTCCTAGATGAGGCCAGGATCCGGGACGGAGGCAGATGCCCGGTCTGACCCTTCGATCACTGCTCAGGCAGCGAGAGCGAAGTCAGTGCGATCGTTGTCGGCACTTATGGTTTCCAGCGGTCGTTAACGAGATGTCGCTGGCTCCTCGACCCGCTTCTCCTGGAACTAGCGTCCCCAGTCGAAACCGATCAGCCCCTCTTGAGTTGTGAACCGCCCGGCGGACCGGGCGACACAGGTGATGCTACCCGTGCCAACGAGCGGGGGCACCGGGGTATTCCGCGGTGCCCCCGCTCACGAGGTCGGCGTCAGGACAGGAAGGGCGCCAGGAAGTCCTGGGCCTCGGCGATGTCCACGCGCTGGTAGCCGTCGATGTAGCGGCAGTTGGCGGTGTAGCCGTAGCTGGTGACGCCGACGATCTCGCCGCCGTAGATGAGCGGGCCGCCGGAGTCGCCGAAGCAGGTGCCGCCGGTGCCGGCGTTGTCGTTCTCGTTGCCGTTGGTCTGCAGCACCTGCGGCATCAGCTTCTGCCCGGGCATGTCGACGTAGCGGCGCTCGAGCGGGTAGGTGAAGGGCGTGGGCTTCTGCGGGCCCGACTCGGCCTTGCGCACCTCGGTGCCGTAGCCGACCGCGCGGAAGAGCGTCTTGCGCAGCTGCGAGCGCGGGATGGTGTCGAGGGTGCCGAGGTCGGCGATCTCGTAGGTGCTCATGCCGGTGGCCGGCTCGTCGAGCACGACGACCGCGACGTCGTTCCACGTGTCGAGGTCGGTGAAGTTCGAGTAGTCGGGGTGGGTCGTGGCCGTGCCGGAGAGGTAGCCGCCGGCGGTGATGTCCTCGGCCGTGTAGCCGGCGGCCGGGTCGGAGGCCGTGGGCAGGCCGCTGGGCGCCTCGTCGGCCAGGAACTGGTCGAAGGTCACCGCGACCTTGCCCTCGGTGCCGGAGGTGCAGTGGGCGGCGGTCAGCAGGACCGTCGGGCTGATCAGCGCGGCCGAGCAGCGGTAGCGGCCGCCGTCGTCGTAGACCGCGATGAGGCCGACGCCGTCGTACTCGTTGGCGGTGTCGGGGGTGCCACCGGTGCTGGCCTGGGCCGCCGGGACGGCGCCGAGGCCGAGGGCGAGCAGGGCGGTGGCAGAGAACGCCGCGAGGCGTGAGCGCATGTGCGCCTCCTCTGTCGAGGGGTCCGGGAGCTGGAGTGCGCTAGACCACCACACGGCGCCGACAGGGGGAAGGCGCAGCAGGTCACGGATCGGTGACGGTTGCACCGAGCAAAGGTGCGGCGTTGTGCCAGCAGACGGCCCGCAGCCACTCCTCACCCAGGCCCAGGCGCTCGAGCGCCTCGAGCTGGCGGAGGTAGGGGTAGGGGATGTTGGGGAAGTCGGTGCCGAGCAGCACCTTGTCGCCGATCGCGGCGACCCGCGCGAGCAGGTCGGGCGGCATCGGCCCGCCCATCTCGGCGAAGAAGTCGGTGAAGGCCATCGTGGTGTCGAGCAGCACCCGCTCGTGGGTCTCGGCGAGGGCGAGGAACTCGGCGTACTCCGGCGCACCCATGTGCGCGATCACCAGCCGCAGGCGCGGGTGGCGCCCGAGCAGCTCGGCGACCGGCCCCGGCCCGGTGTACGCCGTGCCGACCGGCCCGCTGCCGGCGTGCAGCACCACGGGGGTGCCGGCCTCGGCGAGCAGGCCCCAGGAGTCGTCGAGCAGTGGGTCGGTGACGTGGAAGGCGCCGACCTGCACGTGCACCTTGAGCACCGCCAGCCCCTGCTCGAGCCGGCGGGCGAGGTAGTCCGCGGCGCCGGGCTCGGGGAAGACCGTGCCGCAGTGCACGGCCTCGGGCACCCGGGCGGCGAAGTCGGCGGCCCACTCGTTGAGGAACTCCGCCATCCCCGGCTTGTGGGCGTAGGGCAGGGCGGTGAAGCGCCGCACGCCGAAGTCGCGCAGCTGCGCGACGAGCGCGTCGTCGTCGTCGCGGTAGCGGATCGGCCAGGCCCGCCCGATCAGCGGGCCGGCGGAGTCGAACTGGGCGCGGATCTTCGCCGTCACCCGCGGCGGCAGGAAGTGGGTGTGCACGTCCAGCAGGCCCGGCAGGCCCAGGCGCTGCCAGAAGGCGCGGACCTCGGCGACGGGCTCGGGGTCCCGAGACGGGCGCGGGGCGCCCTCCTCGACCACCCGTCCGGTCATGCGCGGCCCTTGAGGCGGCGGCCGAGCTCGACCTGCTTCTCCCGGTTGGCCTCGCGCTCGGCGATGGTGTGCCGCTTGTCCCACGACTTCTTGCCCTTGGCGAGGGCGATCTCGACCTTGGCGCGGCCGTCCTTGAAGTAGAGCGAGAGCGGCACCAGGGTGTAGCCCTTGTCGGCGACCTTGCGCTCGATCTTGTCGATCTCGGCGCGGTTGAGGAGCAGCTTGCGGCGCCGGCGGGCGGCGTGGTTGGTCCAGGTGCCCTGGGTGTACTCCGGGATGTGCACGCCGAGCAGCCACACCTCGCCGCCGTCGACCTCGGCGAAGCCGTCGACCAGGCTGGCGCGGCCCATCCGCAGCGACTTCACCTCGGTGCCCTGCAGCACCATGCCGGCCTCCCACGTGTCCTCCACGTGGTAGTCGTGGCGCGCCTTCTTGTTCTGCGCGACGACCTTCTGCCCCTGCTCCTTGGCCATCTGCCCATCCTCCCAGCACCCGCAACCGGGTTGCGAGCGCGGTCGTCCCGCCGCACCCGGAGGGAAGGGTCAGAACCAGCGCATCGGGTCGACGGCGCGACCGTTCGCCATCACCGTGAAGTGCAGGTGGCACCCGGTGGACCAGCCGGTGTTGCCGACGTAGCCCACGAGCTGGCCGCGCACGACGCGGGCGCCCGGGCCGACGACGTAGTGGCTGGCGTGGTTGAGGATCGTCGCCACGCCCTTCCCGCCCGCGACGCCGTGGTCGATGATCAGCCGGTTGCCGTAGGACTCGCTGTAGTACTCCGACACGACGCGGCCGGGCGCCGCGGCGTACAGCGGGGAGCCGCAGCCGGCGCCGAAGTCGGTGCCGTCGTGCAGCGAGTAGTAGCCGTAGATGGGGTGCGTGCGGTAGCCGAAGGGCGAGGTGACGTAGCCGCGCACGGGGTAGTCGAGGAAGCCGTCGGAGGCGGTGGTGCGGGCGGCGCCCCGGCTGGCCCGCGCGGCCGCGGCGGCGCGGCGGCGGGCGGCCTCCGCCCGGCGGCGCAGCATCTCCTCGATGCGGTCCTGCTCGCGCTCGAGGCGGCGCAGCACCCGCATGTCGCGGGCCCGGGCGGCGTCGGCGCGCTGCTGGGCGGCGCGGCGGTCACCGACGAGGGCGGCGACGTCGGCGCGCGCGGCCTCCGCCTCGGCCTCGAGCCGCTCCATCTCCGCGAGCTGCTCGGCGGCCTCGGCGCGCTGGGCGGCGACGGCGTCGCGCGCGTCGGCCACCTTCGCCTCCTCGACGAGCAGCAGCACCTCCGCGGCGCGCAGGTCGTCGTAGGCGAAGGACTCCTCGTCGACGAGCACCTCGCGCGCCTTGTCCTGGCGCGCGACGTCGGCCGGCGACGCGGCGTTGGCGAGGGCGGCCAGGCGCATGAGGTCGGGGTTGCCGCGGGTGTAGAGCTCGACGACGGTGTCGGCGATCTGGTCGCGCTGCTCGGCGACCTGGGCCTTGCCGTGCTCGACCGCCTGGCGGGCCTCCCCCAGCCGGCGCTCGGCCTCGGCGAGGCTCTCGGCAAGCTCGCGGTCGCGCACCTGCGCAGCCGTCAACCGGGCACGCACCGTGGTGAGCCGCGACTGGGCGTCAGCCAGCTTCGCGGCGGCCCGGCGCAGGGCGCGGTCGGCCTCGCGGAAGGCGGCGCTGCTCTCCTGCAGGTCCTCGCCGGCGGCCTCGACCTGCCGCTCGACCTTGCGCTCGCGGTCCTTCAACCCGTCGGCGAGGAGCGCCAGCGGGGTGGACGGGACGGTCAGCGCACCGAGGGCCAGGGCGCCGGCGGTCGCGGCGGCAGCCAGGCCTCGGCGTGCGGTACGGGGGAAGAGGCGCACCGGTCAGCCTTCAGCAGTCGGGGAAGAGAGCTGCCCCGACCGTAGGGCACCGCGGTCAGACCCTCGTGTATTTGCGGGCCAGCGCGAGTGTCGGGAGCAGCGTGAGCAGCGGGCCGAGCACGGCGATCACCGCCACCGCGGTGCCGAACTCGCCCAGGCCGATCCACGGGATGAACTGGAACTGGTCGCTCGCGCGCTCGGCGATGCCGAACCACATGAAGGCCCCCAGCGCCCCGGTCGCGAGCGCCACGCCGATGAGCGCCGTCACGAGCGCCTCGAGCAGGAAGGGCAGCGCGATGTAGAGCGTGGAGGCGCCGACGAGCCGCATGATGCCGATCTCGCGGCGCCGGGCGAAGGCGGCCAGCCGGATGGTGTTGCCGACCAGCAGCAGCGCGGCGAAGACCAGGAAGGCGGCGGTGCCGAGCGCGCCCCACTGCAGCGCGTTGAGCGAGCCGTAGATCGGCTCGAGCTCGTCGCGCATGTCCTGGACCGCCGACACCCCGTCGAGGCCGACCACCGCGCTGGTGATGCCCTTGTAGCGGTCGGGGTCCTCGAGCTCGATCCACACCGACTCGGGCATCGCCTCGGCGGTCATGATCGCGTTGGGCCCGTCGAAGCGCTCGGGGCCGTAGAGCTCCTTGACCTTCGCGAACGCCTCCTCCTTCGACTCCGTGTAGTAGTCGGCGACCTCGGGGCTCTCCTCGACCGCCTCGAGGATGGAGGTCTTCTGCGCGTCGGTGACCTCGCCGGTGCAGGCGGGGTTGTCGTCGCGGTCGCGGCAGAGGAAGACGGTGATCTGGAGCTGGCTGCCCCAGTAGTCGGCCGCCTTGTCGGCCTGCTGCTTCAGCAGGGCGCCGAAGCCGACGAGCGTGAGGGCGACCAGCAGCGTCAGCACGACCGCGAGGTGCATGGAGAGGTTGCGTCGCAGGCCCTGGCCGAGCTCGGTGAAGACGTAGCGCAGCTGCATGGGGTGGGGGGTCCTCCGGGGAGTGCTGGGGTGGGGGTGCGGCTGAGGCCGGTGTCCGGGCGGTCGGCTCGGGCGGGCGGCTCAGACGGGCGGCTCAGGCGGGCGGCTCAGACGGCGGAGCCGTAGACGCCCTGGGCCTCGTCGCGGACGACCTGGCCGTCGGCGAGCTCGATCACGCGCTTGCGCATCTGGTCGACGATGCCGGAGTCGTGGGTCGCCATGACGACCGTGGTGCCGGTGCGGTTGATCCGGTCGAGCAGCTTCATGATGCCGACCGAGCTGGTGGGGTCGAGGTTGCCGGTGGGCTCGTCGGCGATGAGGATCATCGGCCGGTTGACGAAGGCCCGCGCGATCGCGACGCGCTGCTGCTCGCCGCCCGACAGCTCGTCGGGCATGCGGTCGGCCTTGCCCTCGAGCCCGACGAGCTCGAGGGTCTCGGGCACGAGCGCGTCGATGTCGGCGCGCGGGCGCCCGATCACCTGCAGCGCGAAGCCGACGTTCTCCGCGACCGTCTTGCCCGGCAGCAGCCGGAAGTCCTGGAAGACGGTGCCGATCTGACGGCGCAGCCGCGGCACCTTCCACCCGGCGAGCCGGTTGATCTCCTTGCCGGCGACGTAGACGCGGCCCGAGGTGGCCCGGTGCTCGCGCAGCACGAGGCGCAGGAAGGTCGACTTGCCCGAGCCGGAGGAGCCGACGAGGAAGACGAACTCGCCCTTCTCGACGTCGACCGAGACCTGGTCGAGGGCGGCGTGGGCGTGGCCGGGGTAGGTCTTCGTCACCTTCTCGAAGCGGATCACCGGGTCGAGGGTACGCGAGCGGGTGCGCCGTACCCTCGAGGCCGTGCCCCCCGTGTCCCCCGCCGGCGAGCGACCTCGCCGCCACCCCGCGTACGCCGTGGGGGCGCCGCTGGCGCTCGCCGCGCTCGTGCTGTCGGGTTGCTCGGGGGCCGGGTCGCCCGACCCGTCCGGCGCGGGGAGCCCCTCGCCGACCCCGGTCGAGGCGACCCCGCTGGAGGCGCTCGACACCGCCGGGGTGGTCGTGCCGCGCGCCGACCCGTGCGAGGGGCTGCCCGAGACCGCGGTCGTCGACGCGCTCGGCGCCCCGGCGACCGCCGCCGACCGCTGGGCCGACGGCGAGCCGGCCCGCCTCTCCCCCGGCCTGCGCGACGTCGCCCACGAGTGGGGCTGCGCCTGGACCGCCGCCGACGGCAGCGCGGTGCGGGCCTGGGTCTTCGCGCCGCCGCTCACGCCGGCCCGTGCACGCGCGGTCGCGCGGACCGTGGTCGCGGACGACGGCTGCCGTCGGGTCGCCGACGCGCCGGCCTTCGGCGAGCCGACCGCGGCGCGGCTGTGCCGCACCGGCGACGGCGGCCGGGTGCTCGAGGCAGCCTTCTCCGGCCTCTTCGGCGACGCGTGGCTCTCGTGCTCGGTCGCCGCGCCGCGCGCCGAGACCCGCACCGCGGTGGCCCGCGACGCCCTGGTCGCGCGCGCCGGTGCGTGGTGCTCCCAGGTGCTGGCCTCGGCCCGCACCTGAACCGTCGGCGGGGCCGAGGCGCGGTCTAGTTCTGCTCGGCGCCGCGGCGCCAGCGGATGCCGGCCTCGAGGAAGCCGTCGATGTCACCGTCGAAGACCGCCTGCGGGTTGCCGACCTCGAAGGAGGTCCGCAGGTCCTTCACGATCTGGTAGGGGTTGAGCACGTAGTTGCGCATCTGGTCGCCCCAGCTGGCCTGCACGTCGCCGCGCATCTCGTCGAGGTGCGCCTTCTCCTCGGCCTTCTTGCGGGCCAGCAGCTTGGCCTTGAGCACGACCATCGCGCTCGCCTTGTTCTGCAGCTGGCTCTTCTCGTTCTGGCAGGAGACGACCGTGCCGGTCGGGAGGTGGGTGAGGCGCACCGCGGAGTCGGTGGTGTTGACCGACTGCCCTCCCGGGCCGCCGGAGCGGTAGACGTCAACGCGGATCTCCTCGTCGGGGATCTCGATCTCGTCGGTCTGCTCGAGCACCGGCACGACCTCGACGGCGGCGAAGGAGGTCTGGCGCCGGCCCTGGTTGTCGAAGGGGCTGATGCGCACCAGCCGGTGGGTGCCGGCCTCGACCGAGAGCGTGCCGTAGGCGTAGGGCGCGTGCACGGCGAAGGTCGCCGACTTCAGGCCGGCCTCCTCGGCGTAGGAGGTGTCGAAGACCTCGACGGGGTACTTGTTGCGCTCGGCCCACCGGACGTACATCCGCATCAGGGTCTCGGCGAAGTCCGCGGCGTCGACGCCGCCCGCGCCGGCGCGGATGGTGACCAGGGCCTCGCGGGCGTCGTACTCACCGGAGAGGAGCGTGCGGACCTCGAGCGCCTCGACGGCCTTGTGGACCTTGGGCAGCTCGGCCTGGGCCTCGGCCAGCGAGTCGGCGTCGCCCTCCTCGACCGCGAGCTCGACGAGCGCCTCGAGGTCGTCGACGCGGGCGGTGAGGCCCTCGAAGCGCTCGAGCTCGCCCTGCAGCATCGACAGGCGGCCGGTCACGCGCTGGGCGTTGGCCTGGTCGTCCCACAGGTCGGGGGCGCCGACCTGCTCGCCGAGGTCGGCGATCTCGCCGCGCATGGCCTCGACGTCGAGCACCTGCTCGATGGTGCGCAGGGTGGCGCGCAGCGCCTTGATCTCTTGGTCGAAGTCCGGTCCAGCCACGAGATCCGACTCTACGGCACCTCGTTCAGCGGCCCAGCACCGCGCGCAGCGCCCCGCGGGCGCGGTGCTCGACGATGTTGGAGGTGACGCGCACCGAGGCGGGCAGCGGCAGCGGCACGCGCGTGAGCCGCTCGACGGGGGTGCGCCGGTCGGTCCAGGCGGCGTCGCAGGCGGTCGCGCGCTGGGCGGCGAACTCCTCGCTGCCGCGGCGGCGCAGCGACTCGCGGATCGCCACGTCGACCGGGGTCGCGACGCCCGGCAGGCCCCAGGCGCGCTCGGGGCGGCAGACCATGTCGTGGCGCAGCGACTCCACCAGCGCGGTGACGGTGTGGGCCGGGGCCGTGCTGAAGACGGGCGCGACGTGGGCCACCAGCGGCGTCGGGACCGGCGGCACCGGCAGCTGCAGGCGTGGGAGCCGGGCGACCTTGCAGAAGCGGGCCAGCAGCTCGGTGTAGGTGAGGACCTCGGGCCCGCCGACGTCGACCGAGCCCACGGGGTCGTCGTCGTGCTCGAGCGCGTGGACGAGCAGGTCGACCACGTCGACGACGGCGATCGGCTGGATGCGGGAGGTCAACCACGCCGGCACCGGCTGCACGAGCATCGCCGAGGCCAGCTGGCGGATCACCTCGAAGCTGGTCGACCCTGCGCCGAGCACGACGCCGGCGCGCAGCGAGGTGACCGAGGCGCGGCTCTCGGCCAGCACCTCCTCGACCTCGATCCGGCTGTTGAGGTGGTCGGAGAGCAGCGTCCGCGGCTGGTCGGGCGCGAGCCCGGAGAGGTAGACGACGCGGCCGACCCCAGCCGCGTCCACCGCGTCGCGCATGGTCTCAGCGGCCAGCCGGTCGAGCTCGACGAAGTCGCGCCGGTCGAGGGCATGCACGAGGTAGCAGACGGCGTCGACGCCCTCCACGGCCGCGGCCACCTGGCGCGGGTCGAGCGCGTCCATGGTGCGCCACTCGACCTGACCACCCCACGCGTAGCGGCTGGCGTCGGGCGTCGAGCGCGCCGTCGCGACCACCCGGTGCCCGCGCGCGAGCAGCGCCGGCACGAGCCGCGACCCCACGTAGCCCCGCGCGCCCGTCACCAGGACCGTGCGGGGGCGCGCTGCTGCGGTGCTGCGGGCGCTCGCTGCCGGGGTGCTGCGCGGGGTGCTGCGCGGGGTGCTGCGCCGGGTGCTGCGGGGGGTGCCGCGGGGGGTGCGGGGCGGGGTGGCGGGCATGTCGCGAACCTATCCAGACCCCCCAGCCCCGCCGAGGGGTCACGCACCGGCCGGCGCCTTGCAACGCGGTGTTCCTGTCGCTTCCCCAGTGGTCGAGCGCTGGGGAGGCGACGCGGACACCGCGTTGCAGGGCGGGGTCAGGCGGTGTGGCGCACGGGGCAGCCGGCCACGCCGGGCACGGGCCGGGTGCCGAGGTCCTCGACGCGGAAGCCGTCGGGGTAGCTGCGGATCCACGGGAGGTCGGCGATCGTCTTCGGCCGGCGTCGCGCCGGGGCGAGCCGGAGCAGGCGACCCCGCGCACGCAGTGCGGCGCGGGCGAGCCGCTCGACGGCGGCCGGCGGGGCGTCGTACTGCAGGGCGGAGCGGAGCGGCTCGTCCATGAGGGCGCGGCTGAACACCTCGACCGCCCGGGCGGCGAAGGACGGGTAGAAGGTCAGCATGAGCGCCAGCGTGCTGTCGGCGACCGCGCGGCCGCCGGGGCTGTGGGCGAAGTGCTCGGCCTCGTAGCCGTCCATGAGCCGCTCGAAGCCGGCGTAGTCCTCCGGCACGTCGCGGATGCCGAGGTGGCGCCCGAGCTCGCGGTAGTAGGTGACGGACGCGACGACCTCGTGGTGGGTCATCGGGCGCTTGCCGTAGTCGTCGAGCCAGCGCTTGGGCACGACCACGAAGGTGGACAGGACGTAGCGCATCTCGTGGTCGGGGATGTCGTAGGAGCGGTGCATCTGGTTGATGCGGCGGATCGCTGCCCGCGCCTCGGGGTGGTCGAAGCCGTGCTGCAGGGGCGGCTCGAGCAGCAGCGCGGTGTCGTCGTAGCGCTTCTGCACGTCGCCGGTGAAGGCGCCGGTCTCGGCCAGCAGGGAGCCGATGCCGGGCACGGCGTAGGTGCGGAAGAGCGCGAAGGAGAGAGCCTGGTTCATGTCCCAGGGGAACTCGTGCTGGGTGAGGGTGCGGTAGACCTCCACCGCGTCCTGCACGGGGTCGAGCGAGTCGTTGCGTCGCCGCCAGTGGTCGCGCTGCATGCCTCACAGTGGAGCGCACGCTCCAGACCTGTCAAGAGGGTACGCCGGCCCGCGCGGCACCCGGCCGGCTGGCGGGCGGGTCGTGGTCGCTGTGCGAACCTGTGGCCGTGCGCCAGCCCCTCCAGCACCGCAGCTCCGCGTCGGCCGAGGCGATGCTCGGCGCCACCCTCGCACTGCTGCAGGACGGCGGGCTCGGCGCGGTGACCGTGGCGGCGGTGGCCCAGCGGGCCGGCACCTCGAACGGCGCGCTCTACCACCGCTTCGGCGACCGGCAGGGCCTGCTGCGCGCCGCGCAGGAGCGGGCACTCGACGCGATCGAGGCGGAGACGGCCGCCGCCTTCGTCGCCGCCGACGCCGAGCCCGACGACGCGGTCGCGCTGCGGCTGCTGGCCGGCGCGGCGCTGCGCATCTTCACCGACCACCGCCCGGCGCTGCGCGCCTTCCTCGTCGAGGCCCAGGGCGACACGGTGCTCGAGCAGCGCAGCCAGGTCTCGGTGCACCGCCTCGCCACCACCGTCACCGGGTGGCTGCGCTCGCGCGCCGGGGCGAGCCAGGAGCAGGCCGAGGCGTCGTGGCGGATCATCTACGCCATCGCGGTCAGCCAGTCGCTCTTCGACGACGCCCAGGTCTCCCCCGCACCCCTGGGCACCGAGGCCCTCGGCGACGCACTCGCCGCGGCGGTCGGCGCGATCGTGCGGGGCTGAGCCGGCGCGGCGCCCCTGTCGGAGTCACCGGCTGACCGGTGACTCCTGCACTTGTGCCCCGAGAACTCGGGCCACAAGTGCAGGAGCTGGGCCACAAGAGTGGCCCGAGCCGGGTCAGCGCAGGCCGGCGACCTTGTCGACCTTGGTGTGGTAGCGGTGACCCGCGAGGCCACCGAGGACCGCGGCGACGGCGGTGAGCACCACGATCGCAACCAGCGTGATGACGCCGGCCCAGGTCGCGCTCGACTCCGAGACGGGGATGCTCGGCAGGTCGACGCGGCTGAGCACGTCGTACTGCGAGCCGGCGACCGCGCCGACGGCCGCGACGAGCAGCGTCACCAGCAGGCCCACCAGCCACACGCCGAGGCCCTGGCGGGCGCCGTCGAAGCGCGACATCCGGCCGGCGACGTAGCCGCCGGCGTAGTAGGCGAGGAACAGCACGACGCCGAGGGTGATGGCGGCGGCGAGGCCGTAGCCCCCGGCGTCCTGCTGCGCGTCGGACTGGCTGAGGCTGAGCTCGGACCCGATCGCGGTGGCGATCGCGCCCACGATGCCGACCAGGATCGCGGCCATGCCGATCGCGACGAGCCAGCCGAAGAACGCGGCACCGAGGTTCATGCCGCCGAAGCGCTCCTTGGCCTCGCCGCGGCGGTGGTCGGCCACGGCTTCCCGGCGCAGGTGGTCGTCACCGCGGTGGTCGACGTGCTCGACCCGCTCGACGTGCTCGTGCTCGGCGGTGCGCTGCGGCGGGACCGCGGGGTGCTGGGTGGTGGGGGTCGCTCCCGTGGCGGGAGCGGCGTGGGTGCCGCCGGACACCGGGCTGGTGCCGGTGGCCGGCTGGTCGGTGCGACGGACGTGCTTCACGACTACCTCCTCGGCTGCCCGCGCCTGCTCGGCCGCCCCGTGGCGACCGGTGTACGCCGCGCGGCGCGGCCGTCCGGGCGGTACCCCGCGCGGGCGCGGATGACACCGCCGCCCTCCCTGAGGCCGCTCCAGCCCTGCGTCACCCCGGCGTGATCACCGCCGCCGCCTCGGCCGCGACGACCGGCCGGTCGGGCGAGCCCGGGATGCGCAGCGGCAGGTCGACGGGGGCGGCGACGCGCACGCTGATGCGGTCGCCGTCGACGGCCACCTCGAAGGACAGGCCCGGGAAGTCCTGCCGCGCACCGGTGGCACGCAGGTAGGTCTCGACGGCCGCGCGGGCCGCACCGGCCTGCTGCCGCAGCCGGTCGTCGGGCACGCCCTGGGTGTAGACGTCGCTGCCGGTCGCCCCGCCGTCGGCCCCGGCGAGCGCGGCGCCGTCGGCGAGGTTGGCGAGACCCTGGCGGTGGAGGTAGGCCGCGGAGGCGTCGACCACGACGGCCACCAGCATCATGAGCACGACCGCGAAGCCGACGATCAGCAGCGTCGTCTGCCCCGCCTCCGACCTACTCCTCCGCCGCACCGGCACCGCCCCCCACCACGTTGAAGCGCCCCCGCGGCACCGTGTGAGTCGCGTCGAGCGCGAACCGCGGGGCGCCGCCCCCGAGCGCGTCGGGCACGAGCGGCAGCTGCACGGACGACTCCACCACGACCGTGATCACCGCTCCCGGCTCGCGGCAGCGGTCGGCGGGGGCGCAGCTGAAGCGCAGCCGCAGGTCGGCGCCGTCGAGCCGCTGGTCGGCGAGGGCCTGCAGCGCCGCGGCACGGGCGGCGCGCTCGCCGGCGGCGTCGGTGTCGGCGACGGCGTACGCCCGGCCCGCGGCGCGCGCTGCTGCGCTGACCGCGAAGGCGCCCCGCTGGACCTCGAAGACCGAGAGCATGACGTAGACCAGGGGGACGAGCAGCAGGATGCCGAGCCACACCAGCTCGACCAGGACCGTGCCGCGCTCGTCGCGCCGACCCGGGCCTCCCGGCGTACGCCGGGTGGTCACGGCGCGACCTCCTCGACGGCGCTGCCGCTGACGGTCAGCGCGACGCCGGGACCCCACAGCCCCAGGGGCGGCACGACAGCCCGCACCGTGACGACGACGCCCGGCGCGCCCCCGACCGACCCCGTCGAGGCAGTGACGTCGCGCGCGAAGCGGCCGGTGAGGGCGCCCTCGATCTCGGCGCGCGTGCGGGCGACGCCGTCGCCCGGGCCGCGGTCGAGGGTCGCGGCGTGGCGCGCCCCCTCGGAGGCGGCGGAGGTGAGCGTGTTGCGCACGTGGAGCACGAGCCCGACCTGCACGATGCCGAGGACGAGCGGGATGAGCACGACCAGGGCCAGGACGAAGTCGACGACGGCGGAGCCGCGGTCGCCGTGCGGGGGCGTCGCGGTCTCAGCCACCGCTGACCGAGGACAGCGCGGAGCGCAGCATCGCGTTGAGCTCCTCGCGCGCGAGGCCCCAGATGCCGCCGACGAGGCCGGCGGTCATGACCGTGATCAGCACCCAGCCGGGCACGTCGCCGCGCTCGTCGCGCACCCGGTGGCCCAGCGCCAGGCGGGTGCGGAGGGCGAGCAGGGCGACGGCGCCCAGGAGCAGGTGCAAGCGGGTGTGCGGCATGAGGGTTCCTCTCGGGCGGGTCAGGGTGTGGTGAGGCTGAGCCCGACGACGCCGGGCCAGAAGGCGAAGAGCACGGTGACCGGCAGCACGAGGAAGATGACGGGGACCATCATCAGCACCTCCTTGCGCGCGGCGGTCTCGATGAGCTCGCGGCGGCCGGCCTCGCGCACGTCGGCCGCCTGCGCGTGGAGCACGTCGGCCAGCGGAGTGCCCCGCTCGACCGAGACCGCGATCCCCTGCGCGAAGCGCGCGACCAGCGGCAGCCCGGTCGTCGCGGCGAGCCGGTCGAAGGCCGCACCGACGGGCTCGCCGGTGCGGATGGCGGCGAGCACCGTGGCGAGGTCGCGTGCGAGGTCGCCGCGGGTGCGGCGTACGACGCGGTCGAGCGCAGCGACCGGGCCCTCCCCGGCGGCGACGGCCAGCGCGAGCAGCTCGGCGACGGTGGGGAACTCGGTGAGGATGCGGCGCTCCCGGGCGCGCACCTGGCTGGTCAACCAGGTGTCGCGGGCCAGGACGCCGGTGGCGCCGGCGGCCAGGCAGAGCACGAGGGTGCCGACGGAGCCGGTGGGATCGGCGAGCGCCTCGAGCACGCCGAGGGTGGCCGCCGCGGCGAAGGCGCTGAGTCCCCACAGCACCTGCTGCACCCGGAACTCGTGGACCGTCACGTCCAGGCCCGCACGCGCGAGCCGTCGCCGCACCGACGCGGCGCCGCCCAGCACCCGGTCGACCGTGTCGGCCGCGGCCCGCAGCACCGGCCCGAAGACACCCGCGGCGGCGGTGACGGGCGAGGGTCCCGACGCACCGGTGACCGCGGTCCGGCCGACCTGGGGCAGGTCGCGCACGTAGGGCAGCACGCGGAGGGCGAGCTGGGGACGCCGCACCACGGCCACCCGGCCCACGACCAGCAGCACCCCCACGCCGGCGAGGCCGCCGAGGAGCGCGCCCCACACCGCCGGGGTCACGAGAGGATCCGCCGCTCGGTGGGCAGCCGGCCGATGCGCATCATCAGCCGGTAGGCAACGACGCAGGTGCCGGCACCGAAGGCGAGGATCACGACCCCCGTGCCGGAGGAGTAGCGCGAGATGACCTCGGGCTGGAAGGAGAGGACGAGCAGCACCAGCCAGGGAGCGGCCACTGCGAGCCGCGCGCCGTTGACGGTCCACGCCTGACGCGACTCCATCTCGGAGCGGGTGCGTGCGTCGTCGCGCAGGTAGCCCGACAGGTTGCGCAGCAGCCGGCCGAGCTCGCCGCCGCCGACCTCGCGCGCGATGCGCAGGCCCTCCACGACCCGGTCGCCCACCGGGTCGGCGAGGCGCTCCTTCAGCCGGTCCAGCGACTCGGCGAAGCGACCGCTGACCTGGTAGTCCAGGGCGAATGCCGCGAACGGCTCGCGCAGCGGCTCCGGCCCGCGCACCGCCAGCCCGGCCAGCGCCTCGGGCAGCGACAGACCCGCCCGCACGGCGGAGGCGAGGTGGTCGACCGCCTCCGGCCACACCTCGGCGAACTCGCGCTGCCGGCGACGGGCGCGGGAGGAGACCAGCGCGACGGGGAGGTACGCCGCCAGGGCAGCGAAGGTCAGGGCCACCGGCGGGGTGCGCGAGACCGCCTGGACGAGGAGCCCGCTCACCGCGCCCAGCACCGCGCAGAGCACGAGCAGGCCGCTCGCCGACACCTGCGCCATGCCGGCGGACGAGAGCAGCCGGGTCAGCCGACCCGGCGGGCGGGGCCCGCGGGCCGGCTGGCGCGGCCACGCGACGGTCGACCAGATCAGCAGCAGGCCGACGCCGACCCCGAGACCGAGCACCACGCCCATCAGCCGTCGCCCGCCAGGATCCGGTGCACGTCGAGACCCAGGCGCTCGAAGCGGTCGAGGCGCGGGGGCATCCCGCCCATGCGGCGCAGCTCGCCCCCCTGGCGCGCGAAAACCTCCTCGGCCTCGATCACGTCGGACTCGCTGCGCCCCGGCACCGCGACGACCTCCTCCACCCGGCGGGTGCCACCGGGGTCGACCCCCAGGTGCACCACGAGGTCGACGGAGCTCGCGACGGTCGGCACGACGAAGCGCGCCGAGATGTTCTCGCCCGCGAGCAGCGGCAGGGTGCACATCTTGACCAGCGCCTCGCGCGCGGAGTTGGCGTGGAGCGTGCACATGCCGGGGAGCCCGGCGTTGAGCGCGAGCAGGAGGTCGAGGCACTCCTCGGCGCGCACCTCGCCCACGATGAGGCGGGAGGGCCGCATGCGCAGGCTCTCCTTGACGAGGTCGCGCAGCCGGATCTCGCCGGTGCCCTGATGGCCGGACTGCCGCGTCTGGAGCGGCACCCAGTCGGGGTGCGGGAAGCGGAGCTCGAAGACCTCCTCGGCGCTCACCACCCGCTCCCCGCCGGGGATGGCGGCCGCCAGGCAGTTGAGCATCGTGGTCTTGCCGGCCTGGGTGCCGCCCGCGACCAGGATGTTGAGCCCGGCGCGGACCGACGCCTCGAGGAACCGAGCCGCCGTCGGCGTCAGGCTGCCGAGCTCGACCAGGTCGGAGAGCCGCGCTGCCTTGAGCACGAACTTGCGGATGTTGACGGCCGAGAAGCCCCTGCTGATGCCCTCGAGCACCACGTGGAGGCGGTGGCCGTCGGGCAGCATCGCGTCGACGAACGGCTGGCTGATGTCGATGCGCCGCCCGCTCGACTTCAGCATCCGCTCGACCAGCTCGTCGACCTGTGCCCGGGTGAGCACGGTGTTGGTCAGCTCGTGGCGGCCCTGCCGGGCCACGAAGACGCGGCTGGGGTCGTTGATCCACACCTCCTCGACGGTCGGGTCGTCGAGGTAGGGCTGCAGCGCACCGAACCCGGACACCCGCGCCAGCAGCTCGGAGACCAGCGCCGCCGGGTCGCCCACCGGCAGGACCGTGCCGGTCAGGCTGAGCTCGTCGTGCTCGCGCACCACGGTCTCGGCGATGCGCCGCACCGCGCCCGACTCCCGCTGCGGGTCGACGCCCTCGCGGCGTACGCGCTCGCGCACGCGCTGGTCGAGCACGGAGACGAGGTCACCGCCGAGCACGCGGGCGTCGGCGGACCCCGAGGTGTGCGTGAGCGACACGGTGCCCCCCATGGCCCGAGCGGTTGGACTGGCAGAGCAGGACGCTACGACAACCCCTGCGGGTGGACCAGACCTGTTCCAGCACCCTGTGGACAACCGCGTCCCAGGAGTCGCGCGGGGACCCACGAGGCACTCCCGTCACGCGCCGCGGCCCCTCCTTCCCAAGCGTCCGCGTCGCTTCCCCAGGGCTCGAGCCCTGGGGAAGCGACGCGGACACCGCGTTACACGGGGCCGGGCGGGGGGCCGACGGGGGCGGCGGGGGCGGCGGGGGCGGCGGCGCGGCCGACGCGGGCGAGGAGCAGCAGGAACAGCACGAAGACGATCAGCAGGCACAGGCCGACGACGAGCGCGAGGACGCCGACGCCCGGCTCGAGGACGGCCAGCAGCAGCAGCGCCACCAGCACGACGGTGAGCCCCAGGTCGGCCCAGCGCAGCTGGTCGGCCGCGACGGCCTCGTCGCGCACCAGCGCGCGCACGGCCGTGCAGACGGCGAAGACGAAGACGGTCGTCGCCGCGGTGTCGAGGGCGCCGAGCAGCCCCAGGTCGGTCGCGAGGACCCCTGGCACCGACACCAGCAGGCACACCACGCTCGCGGCCGTGGCCACCGTGAAGGCGCGGTGCAGCCCCGCGAGCCGGCTCACCACCACGACCGCCACCACCCAGCCGACGGGGTCGGGCAGCACGTCGAACCCGTCGAAGCGCAGGTCGACCAGCACCACCAGGAGACCGAAGGCCATCGTCCGCAGCGGCGCGAGCCGCGGGTCGACCCCACCGACCCCTCCCACGCCGGCGACCCCACCGAGCCCGCCGACGCCGCTCACGAGGCACCCCCCGAGGCGCGTACGACGCCCGTGCGGGACACCACGCGCGCCGGCGTGCCCGCGCCCCCGATGCGGATCCGCACCCCGACGTCCTCGCGACCCTCGGCGCGGCCGTCGCGGCGGGTGGGCAGGGTGAGCACGGCCGCGCTCGGCCGGCCGGCGGGCCCGAGGAACTCGCCGAGGAACAGCAGCGAGCGGCCCAGCGACCGGCCGGGGTCGAGCCGCACCCGGTCGCGCAGGAACTCGCGCGGCACGTCGGCCTGCCGCAGCGGCGCGCCGGGGCCGGGCACGAAGCGGGCCTGCACCGGCAGCAGGTAGTCGAGCGGCCCGGCCACCGCGACCCGCCACCGCAGGGCGCGGCCCTCGTCGACCACCGCGCGCACCGGGGTCACCGTGACCCGCGGCGTCGGGTCGTCGTCGAGCACCACCAGGCGACCGGTGTGCTGGGCGGTCATGAGACCGCGCACCGCGAAGGCGAACAGCCCGAAGCGCTGTTCGGGCAGGTCGTCGGCCACGTCGGCGCGGTAGGGCCAGCGCACGACCCCCGAGGTCTGCCCAGCAGCCACGTCGACCGTGACGGTCGTGAGTCCCGAGCGGCGGCCGTCACCGCTGACGACCGTGAAGCGGCCCGGCCGCTCGAGCACGCCAGCGACCGTGAACGGCACCTCCGCGACCGCGGACCCGGGGGCGCCGGAGCCGTCACCCTCCACCACCCGCACGGTGCCGAGCGAGACGACGGGCCCGCGCAGCGGCGAGGCGGGCGGCAGCGCGGCAGCGCCCTCAGCCACCGCCGCGACGTCGAGCACCCACACCCGCCCGCGCGCGGAGCGGGCGACGAGCTCGACCGAGCGGATCGCGGCCAGGTCGACGCCGCTGACTGCGGCCAGGTCGACGCGCAGCACCTGCGCCCAGTGCTTGCCGAGCGCGTAGTCGCCGCGCGGCAGCGCCGGCACCGCCCCGCCGACCGGGTCGACCTCGACCGAGGCCCCGGCGGCGTCCGTCAGCCGCACGCCGAGCAGGGCGTCGGGCCGCGACGGGTCGGCGACCGTGCGCAGGTCGAGCCAGCGCCGGCCCGTGGTGTCGAGGGGAGCACCGAGGACGAGGCCGCCGCGCGCCCCGGCCTGCGACCACGCCAGCTCCAGCGCGCGCACCGGCGGGACGCCGCTGCCGGTGCTGGGCCAGTGCGGCGCCGCGACCTCGGTGGCTGCGCGCCCGCACAGCGCGGCCGGGCCCTGCAGCTCGGTGCGACCGGTGCACAGCTGCACCACCGCTCCCCCGGCCGGCTCCGCGAGCACCGCGTCGAGCCCGGGGCGCACCAGCAGCCGCCCGCCGCCCAGCGCGTGCGCCCGCACGTCGGCGTCGCCCGCCGAGGCCACCGACGTGGCGGTGCCGTCGACCAGCGGCAGCACCGCGGCCGCAGCCGCCGGGTCCGTCGCGACGCCGCCCGTGAAGAGACGGGCCGCCGCGGCGACGTACGTCGCGCCGACGGCACGCTGCGCCGCCGGCCGCAGCCGCTCGGGGTGGCGGCGCCCGCAGGTCGCGTCCGGGTCACCGGCCCAGTCGTCGAAGGCCGGGGCGGCCGCGAGTCCAGGGGTCCACTCGGCGTTGAAGTAGTTGTGGTTGGCGCCCATCACCAGCAGCGAGGCGTGCAGCGCGGTGTCGCCGACGTCGAGGTCGCGGGCGCGGTCGGTCCACAGCTGGCCCTGCAGGTCGCTGACGTCGCCGTCGCAGTGCGGCAGCAGCGTCACGCTCGACACGTGCGGCACCGCCTGTGCCGCGAAGTCGGTGGGCGCGAGCAGCGCCAGCCCTGCGACCGACCAAGGCGCGTCGGCGGGCAGGTCGAGCGCGGTGCGCGCCACGCCCTCGCCGCCGCGGCTGTGGCCGACGAGCACGACCCGCGAAAGGTCCACGGCGCGCCCCTCGGCGGCCCACCGCACCCAGGCGTCGAGGTGGTGGCGCACCAGCGCGGAGCGCGCGCCCGCGCCGCCGTCGCGCAACCAGCCGTCCTGCGCGTTGACGCCGTCGGCGCCGATGCTGACGGTGACGTAGCCCTGCGAGGCCAGCAGCCGCTGCGTCTGCTCGTAGCCACGCAGGCTCGGCACCTGCTCGGTGCCGCGCGGGCAGGGCCACCCCACCACGAAGCGGTCGGGCCGGCGCGGGTCGTGGCACCACGCGTGCCGCCCGTGCAGGAAGACCACCAGCGGCGCGTCGGCGCTCGGCTGGGCCGGCTCCACCACGTGGCCCTCGACCTCGACGGGGCGGCGCATCCCCGCCACCCGCAGCCGCGGCAGCTCGTAGTCGCTCACCACCACCGCCGCCTCCCCCGGCACCCCGGGGTCGACCGGGGCCGGGGTGGTGGCGGGCCGGGTCGTGCCCGCGCCCGCGCGCCCTGCAGGCGCACGCCGCGCCGCCCGGTCGTCGCGTCCGCGCTCGTCGAGCCGGTCGCCCGACAGCACCACGTCGAGCGCGGCCGGGTCGGGGGCGTCGGGCTGCTCGAGCACCGCGGTCACGGTGCGGCCGTCGGGCGCGACCAGCGCCGGCACCCGGAGGTCGGCCGGGCCGACGACCTCGGGCCGGGCCGCGCCGACCGGCAGGGCACGCGGCGCGCGCCAGACGACCTGCCAGCGCTGCGCGCCGACCTGCGCGACCAGCCAGCCGTCTGCCGACGAGCGCCGCCCGGGCTCTGCGGGCGAGGCGACCGCAGCGGTCGGGGCGCCCGACGCCCCGGCGCCGGCCGACGGCGCGACGGGCCCCAGCGCGACCCTGCCGGTGAGCACGCCGGCGAGCGCTGCGGTGAGCGCGGCGGTGAGCCTGGACGAGCGGCGCATCGGCGCTCCTGGGTGACGGGCGCGACCCCCCGTGGACCGCCGAGGTCGAGCCTAGGGCCTTCGCGCCCCCCGCGGGGCCGCTCGCCGCACTCCGCGGCCAGGCGGCCTCACTGACCTCACCCGGCCGGCTCGCGCTCCTCGCGCTCTTCCCGGTCCTGCGCCCGCTCGTCGCGCTCGCGCGCCGCCCGCTCGCTGCTGCTCTCGAGGTGGCGCATCGCCGGCGTCGCGGTGACGCCGTGCACGACGACGGACAGCACGACGGTGAAGACGACGGTCGAGAAGAGCCACTCCGCCTCGGCGAAGTCCTCCTCGCCGACCGCGTAGGCGAGGTAGTAGAGCGAGCCGACGCCGCGCACCCCGAAGAACGACGCCGCGAGCCGCTCGCGCCGCGTCAGCCCACCCACCTCGGTGGCCGGCCGCGGGCGCACCGCCAGCGCGGCGTACGCCGTGAGGGGCCGCACCACGAAGACCAGAGCGACCGCGATGGCCACCCCGGCGAGGTCGAGGCCCTCGAGCTGCCCCCGCGTGAGCGCGATGCCCAGGACCAGCAGGACGAAGAGCGTCAGCAGGCGCTCGAGGCGCTCCACGACCTCGTGCATCGCCTCGTGGTAGCGGTGGGTCCGCTCCGCGGCGCGCAGGGTCATCGCGCACGCGAAGACGGCGAGGAAGCCGTAGCCCTGGGCCACCTCCGCCACGCCGTACGCCGCGACGAGCGCCGCGACCGCCAGGAGCGGCTCGCCCTGCTCGGCCACCCGCAGCGCGTCGAGCCGTGAGCGGAAGGCGAAGGCCCCCAGCAGGCGGCCGGCGAGGAAGCCGGCGCCGACCCCGACCGCGATCTTCACTACCACGTAGAAGCCCACCCACTCCAGGGCGAGGCCGGCCCCCGTGGTGCCGGAGGCCAGCAGCACCGCGAGGTAGACGAAGGGGAAGGCCAGGCCGTCGTTCAGGCCGGCCTCGGAGGTGAGGGTGAAGCGCACCTCGTCGGTCTCGTCGACCTCGTGGTCGCCGGTCTGCGGGCCCGCGACCTGCACGTCGGAGGCGAGCACGGGGTCGGTCGGGGCGAGCGCTGCGCCCAGCAGCACCGCCGCCGCGGGGGCGAGGCCGGCCCACCACCAGCCGAGGAGGGCGACGCCGGCGATGCCGAGCGGCATCGCCACCAGCAGCAGCCGCCAGGTCGGCGACCAGGCGCGCCAGCTGCGCCACGAGCGGGCGTCGAAGGGCCGGTCGAGCGCGAGGCCCACGCCCATGAGGGCGACGATGACGGCCAGCTCGGTGACGTGCTCGATCACCGCGCGGTTCTCGGACGGGTCCAGCGGCAGGTGGGCCGACAGCGGGGTCAGCCCCAGCAGGGCGCCGACCGCGACCAGCACGAGCGGCGCCGAGATCGCCCAGCGGTGCAGCAGCGGGGGCAGGACGACCGCGAGGAGCAGCGCACCGCCCGCCACGAGGAAGGTCAGGTCGGCGGTCACGGGCCGATTCTGACGGCTCCTCCCAACAGGTGGGCGAGGCCGCCGCGGGCTAGGCTCGCCCGGTGACCCGCCCCGCTCGCGTCCGCCTCTCGCCCGAGGAGCGCAGCCGCCAGCTGCTCGACCTCGGGGCGGAGCTGTTCGCCTCGACGCCCTACGAGGACGTCCACATCGAGCGGGTCGCGGAGCTGGCGGGCGTGAGCCGCGGCCTGCTCTACCACTACTTCCCGAGCAAGCGGGCGTTCTTCGCCGCCATGGTGCGCCGCCAGGCCGCGACGATGGCCGAGGAGACGGCGCCCGACCCGAGCCTGCCGGCGGTCGCGCAGCTGCGGGCCGGCGTCACCGCCTTCCTCGACCACATCGGTCGCCACCCCCACGGCACCCGCGCGGCCTACCGCGGGGCGGCCAGCGGTGACGCCGAGGTGCAGGCGGTGATCGCGGAGTCGGTGGCGCTGCACGAGGAGCGCATCCTCGCCGCCCTCACCGACGACCACCCGCGCGAGGCGCACCCGCTGCTGCGCGTGGCAGTGCGCAGCTGGGTGGTGCTGCTGCGCCACGCCGGGCAGGAGTGGCTCGACGACGAGGAGGGTTCGCTCGACCTCACCGAGGTTCGCGACCTGGTGGTCGACGCCTTCCTCGGCATGCTGCTCGGCCTGCCGGAGGCCGCGCGGCCCCCGGCCGTCGCCGAGCTGGTCGCCGCCGACGCCTAGGCGCGGCACGGCGAGCCGTCAGGCCTCGGGCGCGGCCTCCCGGGCGAGGTCGACCAGGTCGGCGATCGAGTCGACCACCCGGGTCGCGCGGTAGGGGAACCGCTCGACGTGCTCGGGCCGCGTCGAGCCGGTCTGCACGAGGATCGTGCGCAGCCCGGCCTCGAGGCCCGACACGATGTCGGTGTCCATCCGGTCGCCCACCATGACGGTGGTCTCCGAGTGGGCCTCGAGCCGGTTGAGCGCGCTGCGCATCATCAGCGGGTTGGGCTTGCCGACGTAGTAGGGTTGCCGACCCGTCGCGGTCGAGATCAGCGCGGCCACCGAGCCGGTCGCCGGCAGCGTGCCCTGGGTGCTCGGCCCGCTCGGGTCGGGGTTGGTCGCGATGAACCGCGCGCCCGCCTCGATCAGCCGGATCGCCCGGGTGATGGCCTCGAAGGAGTAGGTGCGCGTCTCACCCAGCACCACGTAGTCGGGCTGCCGGTCGGTCATCACGTAGCCCACCTCGTGCATCGCCGTGGTCAGCCCCGCCTCCCCCACGACGTACGCCGTGCCCTGCGGTCGCTGGGCGTGGAGGAAGTCGGCGGTGGCCAGGGCCGAGGTCCAGATGCAGTCCTCCGGCACGTCGATGCCGCTGCCGAGCAGTCGGGCGCGCAGGTCGCGCGGGGTGAAGATCGAGTTGTTGGTCAGCACGAGGAAGCGCTTGCCCGAGGCCTTGAGCGCCTCGACGAACTCCGCCGCGCCCGGGATCGGCTCTTCCTCGTGCACCAGCACGCCGTCCATGTCGGTCAGCCAGGTCTCGACGGGTCGTGGGTCGCTCACGCCCCCATCCAACCAGCCGCCTCAGCGCTGGGGCACGAGCACGACGAGCCCGCGCGGGCCGACGAGGTCGCCGCTGACCCGGCCGCCGAGCGTCTCGACGAGGCGGCGCACACGGTCGAGCGGCGCGACGCCGGGCCGCACCTCGCGGCGCTCCCCGGCGCCGTCGAGGCGCACGGTGACGCGCAGGTGCTGTGCGCCCCCCTCCAGTCCGAGCTGCGCCCCGGCGGGACGGTGCGCCAGCACCTCGACGAGCAGCTCGTCGAGCAGCTGCTCGAGCGGGCCGGGGGTGAGCGGCACAGCGGTGTCGCCGGTGAGGTCGACCTCGAGGTCGGTGCCGGCGAGGCCCAGCGCGTCGGACCAGCGGCGCGCCACGTCGGGCGCGACCTGGGCCAGCGGCAGCTGCGCCTCGGCGACGACGGGGTGGCTGCGCGCCTCCTGCACGACCGCCTCCACCGCCCGGTCGAGGCCGTCGATGCGGGCGAGCGCCGCCTCGGCGGCGCCCGCGAGGTCGGGTGGCACGTCGTCGCGGTGGCGCAGGTCGTCGAGCTCGAGGCGCAGTCCGGTCAGGGGGGTGCGCAGCTCGTGGGAGGCCCGCAGCGCCAGGTCGCGCTCGCGGCGCAGCGACTCCTCGAGCCGGTCGGCGCTGGCACGCAGCGCGTCGGCGAGGGTGCGGGCCTCCAGCACCCGGGTGCGGGGCAGCCGCAGGTCGAGCCGGCCGCGCGCGAGGGCGCCGGCCGCCCCGGCCAGCTGCACGAAGGGTCGCGAGAGCCGGTCGGCCACCAGGTAGCCCATCAGCAGCGCCAGCAGCACCAGCACCCCGCCGAGCGCCAGCAGCGACGGCAGCGCGCGCGCCACCTCGTCGTCCACCGCGCCGGCCGGCGCGCTGACCTCGGCCACGACCTGGTCCACCGTGGCCGCGCCTCGCAGCGCGTCAGGGCCCTCGGTCCACTCGGGGCCGCGCGCCTCGAGCGTCCCGCCGCCGGGCAGCACGACGGTCACCAGCCGGTCGGGAGCGGCGTACGCCGCCAGCTCGGCCTCGGTGGGCGCGTCGCCCTCCTGCGCGTCGCGGGCGAAGCCGGCCGCGACCACCGTGGCGACGAGCCGGGCCTCGCGGTCGAGGTCGGCGCGCAGGTCGTCCTCGGCGAGGTCGGCGATGGTGAGCGCGCGGAAGCCGACGAGCGCGACGACCAGCAGTGCGCCGAGCAGGCCGAAGGCCGCCGTCAGCCGCGCGCGCACGGCGGTGGCCCGGTGGGTCGCCGGGTGGCCGGCTCAGGCACGGGCGGGGTCGTCCTCGAGGCGGAAGCCCACCCCGCGCACCGTGACGACCTGCGCCGGGGCGTGGGCCTTGTCGAGCTTCTGCCGCAGCCGTCCGACGGTGACGTCGAGGGTCTTGGTGGAGCCGAACCAGTTCTCGTCCCACACCTCGGCCATGAGCTGCTCGCGCGAGACGACGGCGCCGCGGGTGGTGTCGAGGAGCGCGAGCACGTCGAACTCCTTCGTCGTGAGCGCCACCTCGGCGGCGGCGACCCACACCCGGCGCGCGGCGCGGTCGACGCGCAGGCCGGTGGCGGGCGCTGCCGGCGGAGCGGGCTGGGCGGCCCGGGCGGGCTGGCCCGGGTCCGCGGGGCCGGTGGCGGCCGGCGGCGCCGAGCGCGCGGCGCGCCGCGCGAGCGCCCGCACGCGGGCCTGCATCTCGGCGACGCCGAAGGGCTTGGCGAGGTAGTCGTCGGCGCCGTAGTCGAGGCCGACGACGCGGTCGAGCTCGTCGCTGCGGGCGGTGACGATCATGATGCCGCCGTCGAAGCCGCCGTCGCGCGCCTGCCTGCACACGTCGAGGCCGTCCATGTCGGGCAGCCCGAGGTCGAGGACCACCACGTCGGGCCGTGCGCCGATCGCCTCGAGGGCACCGGCGCCGGTGTCGACCCAGGTGACGTCGTAACCGTCGCGCTGGAGCATCCGCTGCAGGGGCAGCGCGATGTCCTCCTGGTCCTCCACGAGCAGCACCGTCGTCACGTCGCCCAGCGTAGGGCGAGGGGGTGTCCGGCGCGGGCGAACGGGGAGGTCGGCGGGGAGGTCGGCGGGGAGGCTGGCCTGCAGGTCGACCGGGGAGGTCACAGGTCGGCGTCCACGGCGCCGGACTCGGCGGCGGGGGTGGCCGACGCGGCCGCGCCGCCGGTGCTGCGGACCGTGGTCGTGGGGTACCACCGCACGGTCGCGGCCGCGGTGGCGGAGCGGAGCGCGCCGTTGCTGACCGGGTCGAGCACGATCCGCAGGACCGTCGCGGGCACGCCGCCGACCGTCTGCGTCGTCGCCGTCATGGTCCCCGTGAGGGGGACCGACTTGCCCCTCTTCACGTAGTTCTGCCCGAAGGACAGCTTGCCGAGCGTGCCGAGCCCGGCCCAGTCGGCACCGGCCAGGGGCGAGCCGTTGACCTTCTGGTCGTTGAGCGTCAGCGAGAACGGGGTCGCCGCGCCGGTCCACCCGGCCTTGACGGTCGTCAGGTCCACGGTGGTCGACCAGGTGAGGGTGAGCGCGTCGCCGCCGTCGGCCTTGCCGAGCAGACCGCCGTTGACGACCTGCACGTCGAGCGCGCGCAGCGGGTTGTTGTCGACCAGCACGGTGACGATCGGCGACACCGCCGTGAGCGCGGCGCCGTAGGTCATCGTGGCGCGCAGCTCCCACGAGCCCGACGCGAGCGCCCCCGTGGCCCAGTCGCAGGTGAACGGCGCACTGGTGTCGGTGCAGACCGTGGCGAAGGTGCCACCGACCAGCCGGGCCTCGATGCGCACCTGCGAGGCCGTGGTCCCCAGCGGCGTGGAGTGGTCGGTGGTGATCGTCGGGGTGCCGCGCACCAGGTCACCGCCGATGGGCGAGGTGATGCTGACGGTGCCGAGCGTGTTGTCGACCTGGCGGGTCAGGAGGGCGGAGTTCGTGACGTTCCCCGCCGCGTCGGTCGCCACGGCGCGCAGCTCGTAGGTCGCGAGGTTGGTGAGCTTCGTGGTGTCGAGGGCGCAACGGTAGGGGTCGACGGCCACGGTGCAGTGGGTCGTCCAGCCGGCCGTGCCCAGCAGGCGGTACTGCAGCTCCACCGTGGCCACGCCGGAGTCCTCGTCGGCTGCGGTGGCGGTGAGCTGCACCGTGCCGCTGAAGGCGGTGGGCGCCGACAGCGAGACGGTGGGTGCGAGGTTGTCGACGGTGACGCTGAGGCGGGTGTCGGTGACCGTGACGGTGCCGACGGTGGAGACGACGCGCACGTCGAGGTCGTCGGCCAGCGTGCCCGTGACCCACGAGCAGGTCGGCGCGGTGCCGGTGACGGCACCGCAGCCGGTGATGACCGTCCAGTTGCCGGTGCTGTCGGACGCGCGGTACTGGAAGGAGCTGGAGACCGAGCGGCCGGCCGCGCCGACGACGGTCGCGGACAGCTGGACCGTGCCGCGGGTGGGGTCGACGATCGTGCCGAGCACGACGCCCGCCGAGTTGGCCACGCGCGTCGTCACGGTGGCCGAGACGGCCGAGAAGCCGGCCGCGTCGTAGGCAGTCGCACGCAGGCGGTAGTCGCCGTCGGCGACCTTGGTGGTGTCCCAGGGGCAGGACCACGGTGCTGCGGTGTCGGTGCACAGGGCGGTCCACGCGCCCGAGGGGGACGCGGCGTACTCGACAACGACGCGGACGACGCCGCTGGCGGTGTCGCTCGCGTCGGCCGTCACCGCGACCGTGCCGGTGCTGAGCGCGCCGGGTCCGGTGACGGCGACGGTGGGCGGCAGGTAGTCGGCCGCCGCGCCCACCGTCGTCTGCGACGTGCTGGACGAGGTGAAGGTGGCCGAGGAGAAGAGGGTGGTGGCCCCGACGAGGGTGACGACGACCAGGACCAGCAGCGCACGCACGGGCAGCCGGCCGCCGCCGAGGCGGGGCAGGTGGCGCGCGGCGCGGCGGGTGGCCATCGGATCAGCTCTTCCGGGGGAGGGAGGGTGGGACACCTGAAGTCTGCTCCGCGGGCGACCACGTGTCTGCCACACCCGGGACACGGTTGTGCCACGCCCGGGCAACAACGCGCAGGCGGGCCACCGACGGCGAACGACCGGCCGTCGCGGGGGCGTGCGCCGGTCGGTCGGTCGTGGTGCGACCGGCCACCCTCGTCGGGGGCGAAGGGTGACCGGTCGGCCGGAGGGTCGCCTAGACGGCGACGGGGGTGCGCTCGGCGGCGGCCTCGGCGGCGAGGGCGGCGACCAGCTCGTCGGCGGTCGGCTCCTCCTCGCGGGGGGCGCGCAGCGCCCGCACCAGCTCGGCCAGCGCCATGAGCGCGATGAGCGCGGCGGGGATGCCGATGACGGCCATGCGGGTGCCGCGGTCGGCGAGGGCGAGGAAGACCCAGCCGACGTGCGGCACGCTCGCGACCACCCGCGGCTGCGTGGCCGCGGTCAGCTGGAAGGTCCACGGGTCGACGTCGGCGTTGGCGTCGCCCCGGGTGACGAACTCGTCGCCGTCGACGTCGACGATGCGGTGGGTGACGAAGTTGGCGATGCCCGACTCGGCCGGCGGGACGTAGGTGATCACGTCGCCCACGCGCAGGTCCTCGACGGGGACGACCTCCTCGAAGACGACGGAGCCGATCTCGTAGGTGCCCGACATGGAGCCACCGGTGATCACGTAGCGCTCGTAGCCCAGCAGGCTGGGGAGCAGGAAGCCGAGCGCGACCAGCACCACGACGAGGATGCCCAGGTTGAGGGCCGCGTCGGCGATCCGGCCACGCACGGTGCGGGCCCGGTGGGCGGCAGGGGTGCTGAGCAGCGACATGGCGGGTCCTCTCGGTGCGGTGGGCCGGGCGGGTGGGCGATGGCGGGGCGAGCGGGTCCGGGGAGACCCGCCCCGTCCGGCACAGGGGTCCGGACGGAGCGGGGTTCCCTCCCCAGGGACTCAGGAGCGGCCGGGGCCGCGGTGGATCAGTTGCCGCCCAGCGGGACGGTGCCGACGAAGGGCAGCGTCACGCCGGCGTCCTGCGTGGAGACCCACTGGTAGGAGGCCGAGGCGGTCTTGCCCTCGTTCAGGTTGTCGGCGCTCTCGACGAGCGTGACGGTCCAGGTGACGGTGGTGCTGCCGCCGACCGGCAGCGCCCCGAGCGCGAGCTTGGTGGCGTTGTCGAGCGCACCGAAGGAGCCGTCGTAGAGCGAGGTGCCGCCCTGGGTGAGGCTGAGCTCGAGGTCGGCGCCGTTGAAGGTGGTGGCGTCGCCGGTCTCCTGCAGGGTCAGCGTCGAGGGCAGCGTGCCGGTGTTGGTGATGACGACCGAGCCGGTGATCGTGTCGCCGGGCTTGATGTTGGCGATGTCGAGCTTGGTCACGTCGTTCGCGTGGGTCACCGAGCCGGAGGCGACGCTGGTCGTCGACGCGGTGGTCGAGGTGAAGGTCGCGCCCGAGCCGACGGCGACGGCGCCGGCGGCCATCAGGGTGGCGAGGGGGACGAGGACCTTGCGGCTGCGGCGGGTGGCGGTGCGGGACATCGGGGGCTCCTGGGGAGTGAGGCCGCTCGGTGCGGCGTTGCTGATGACGACAACTCTGGTCGTCGCGACGCCACGGCCTCCCCACGCGATCCCCACGCGACCACCACAGCTCGGCAACAGTCGCGACCGGGAGCCTCGGCACCGACTCGCGCAGGCAACGGCGTCGCCCGCGCTCGCCCGAGATCAGGACGCGAAGAAGCGGGCCAGCCGCCGGTGCCGGTGCTCGAACAGCGCCCGGACCAGTCGCAGCACCACCGGCGTGGCGGGGCGCAGCAGCCACCGCGGCTCCACCGTGAGCCGGTCGACGACCCGCGTCGTGCCCAGCCCGGCCGGCTCGACGGTGCGCTCGTGCCCCCAGCGGCGCAGCGTGAGCATCGTCGACTCCTCGCGGAAGGAGCGGCCCGGCACGACCTCGACGAGCGTCATGGCGTCGTGCTCCACCGGGAGCACCCGCAGCAGCCGGAGCCAGGCGCGCCCCAGCGGCACGCCCACCGGCACGGTGTCGACCGTGCGGCCACGCGCGCCGGGCGGCATGCCCATGCCCAGCCAGGGCGCCAGCTCGTCGGCGATCCCCTCGGGGGTGACCACGCGGGCCCACACCCGCTCCGGCTCGGCGGCGACCACGCTGGCCACCTCCACCACGCGCGTGTGCTCCGCGCTCACGCGTCCACCGCGAAGAGGTCGCCGAGCTCCTCGACCCGCTCGAGCACCTGCGCCGGCGTCAGCTGCTCCAGCGCCAGGGCGTCCTCGGCCCCGGCCTCGACCTCGTCCCAGGTGACGGGGGCGGCCACCGCGGGGCGCTCTCGCCCGCGGAGGGAGTAGGGGCTGATCGTGGTCTTCGACCCGGCGTTCTGCGACCAGTCGAGGAAGACCTTGCCGCCGCGCTTGGCCTTCGTCATCGTCGCCGTGACCAGGCTCGGGTGGGCGCGCTGCAGCGACTCGGCGACGTCCTTGGCCATCGCGGTGCTGTCGTCGGAGGGGATGCGCCGCGGCAGCTCGGCGTAGAGGTGCAGACCCTTGCTGCCGCTCAGCACCGGCCGCGTCGTCAGGCCGCGCTCGGCGAGCACGTCGCGCGCCAGCAGAGCCACCTGGCAGCACTCGTGGAGCCCGGCGGGCTCGCCGGGGTCGAGGTCCACGACGAGCCGGTCGGCCCCCCGGGGCTCGCCCGCGCGGGTCACCTGCCACTGGTGCACGTGCAGCTCGAGGGACGCGAGGTTGACCAGCCAGGTGAGGGTCGCGAGGTCGTCGACGAGCGGGAAGACGATCTCGTCCTCGCGCTCCCCGACCCGACGCGATGAGCCGCGCGAGCCCGTGGTCGGCACCGACGCCGTGCGCACCCACGCGGGCGTGCCGGGCGGCACGTTCTTCTCGAAGAAGCTCTGGTCGGCGACCCCGTGCGGCCAGCGGATGCGCGTGACCGCCCGCCCGGCGAGGTGCGGCAGCAGCGTGGGGGCGATGCGGGCGTAGTAGTCGAGCACCTCGCCCTTCGTCGTCCCCGTGCTGGGGTAGAGCACCTTCTCCAGGTTGGTCAGCCGCAGGGTGCGGCCCTCGACGTCGACGTGCACCTCCGTGCCGGGGCTCTCGCGCTTCTTCGCGGGCGCCACTACGCCTCCTCGCTGAGCTGGTCGGGGTCCAGGTCGGGCCGCAGCCCGCAGTAGGCCGGCTGCCGCAGCCGGTCCTGCCGCGAGCGGCCCAGCGCCTCGACGTCGACGACGAGCCGGGGCTCGACCCAGCGGGTACCCACCGCGTCCACCTTCGGCACCTGCTCGGCGAACGGGCTGGTGCCCCGGGCCAGCGGCTCGAGCGCCGCGAGCAGCAGCGGTCCGGCCTTCCCGGCGATCCCGCTCCCGACGCGGCCGCGGTAGACGAGCCCGTCGGGCGTGGGCTCACCCACCAGGACCGAGCCGAGCCGGTTGCTCGAGCCGGTCTCGGGGCGCCACCCCCCGACCACGTAGGACTCGCGACGCCGGTGCGGGAACTTCAGCCAGTGCCTGCTGCGGGCGCCCGGCTCGTAGCGCGACGACAGCCGCTTGCTGACGATGCCCTCGAGCCCCTGCTGGGCGGTCGCGTCGAGCAGCATCGCCCCGTCGTCGTACGCCGCGGGCACCTGCCAGGTGCCGTCGAGCCCGAGCGACTCCAGCACCGCGCGCCGCTCCGCGAGCGGCAGGTCGGTGAGGTCGCGGCCGTCGAGGCGCAGCACGTCGAAGACCATGAACGTCGCGGGGTCGGCCGCCGCCATCCGCTGAGCCGTCGTCGCCTTGCGCACGTGCATGCGGTCCTGCAGCACCCCGAAGTCCGGCAGGCCGCGGGCGTCGAGCCCGATCACCTCGCCGTCGACGAGCAGGTCGCGACCGGGCAGCGGGCCGGGCAGCAGCTCGGGCCACGCGACGGTGCAGTCGTTCTCGTTGCGGGTCGCCAGCCGCGGTGCGGCGCCGTCGCGGGCGTCGGCGAGCAGCCGGATGCCGTCCCACTTGACCTCGTGGCTCCACCCCTCTCCGGGTGGGACCACCTCCCCGCGGGTGGCCAGCATGGGACGCATGGGGCCATTCTGGTCACATGCGTGCCATCTGGAAGGGCTCGGTGTCGTTCGGGCTGGTCAGCGTGCCCGTCAAGCTGTACGCCGCGACGGAGAGCCACGACGTCTCGTTCCGGCAGGTGCACGCCAAGGACGGCGGCCGCATCAAGTACCAGCGGGTCTGCTCGATCGACGGCGAGGAGGTCCCCTACGCCGACATCGCCAAGGGCTACGAGACGGAGGACGGCGAGATGGTCGTGCTCACCGACGACGACCTGTCCTCGCTCCCGTCGACCTCCTCGCGCGAGATCGCGGTCGAGAAGTTCGTGCCCAGCGACCAGATCGACCCGATGCTGTTCGAGAAGTCCTACTACCTCGAGCCGGAGGGCGCGGGCGCCAAGCCCTACGCGCTGCTGCGGCAGGCCCTGCTCGACGCCGACCGCATGGCGGTGGTGACCGTCGCGCTGCGCCAGCGCACCACCGTGGCGGTGCTGCGCGTGCGCTCCACCGAGAAGGGCGACGTCATCGTGCTGCAGACCATGATGTGGCCCGACGAGGTGCGCGTCCCCGACTTCAACGTCGAGGCCGGCGACGTCAAGCCCAACGAGGTCAAGATGGCCACGATGCTCGTCGAGACCCTGGCCGGCGACTTCGACGCCTCGGAGTTCGAGGACGACTACGCCGAGGCCGTCGAGGCCCTGGTCAAGGCGAAGGTCGAGGGCGGCGAGGTCACCCGCACCGAGACCTCCACCAAGTCCTCCGGCGAGGTCGTCGACCTGCTCGCCGCCCTGCAGCGCTCCGTCGCCGCCGCCAAGTCCGCCCGCGGCGAGGCGACCGACGACGCGCCGGCGGAGCCCGAGGAGGGGTCCGCGACGAAGAAGTCGGCGACCAAGAAGGCCGCAGCGAAGAAGGCGCCGGCCAAGAAGACCGCGACGAAGAAGACCGCGGCGAAGAAGACGACCACGTCGGCCGCGAAGAAGACGACCAAGAAGGCGCCGGCGAAGAAGGCGAGCTGAGTCAGTCGCACCGAGTGTCGCGGGCGGCACGGGCGAGAGCCCCGCCAGGGGTGCCGCCCGCGTCACTGGATCAGCCCGCAGCGCCCGCCGTCGGCTCGACCGCTCGGCGCCGAGCGGCCTCGCGCGCCTCAGCCCGTCGTACGCGCTCGGCGACCCGCTCCTCCAGCGGTGCCGCCGGCCGCCCCGTCGCCAGGTCGACCGGCGGGCCGACGACGAAGAGCCGAGGCTGACTGCCCGCCCGCGCGTAGGCCTGGTCGATCCGCGACACCGCGCGGTCGCGTCGGTCGAGGTCACCGCTCACCGCGGTGACGACCTCGAGCCCGGCCGCGCGGAACGCCGCTTCCCGGTGCACGTCGCGACGGTGCCGCGCCCGGGTGCGGTGCTCCGCCCCGTCGTACTCTCCCACGACGCCGTGGTCGGGGTCGACGAGGTCGGCGACACCGAGCACGCGGCCGTGCTGGTCGAGCAGCTGGCGGTTGGTCAGCGGTCGGCCCCGGTGAGCGTCGAGCTGCCACAGCAGGCGCAGGCGCGTCTCCTGCGGCGAGGCGCTGTGCTCGTCGGCGAGCAGCAGGGCTTGCGCGAGGCGACCCCGGTGGCGCAGTCCCGAGTGCGCGGCGAGCCACGCCCGCAGCCGGTCGAGCGTGGTCACCTCGGCCGCGCAGGCCATGTCGACCAGCACGACGGCCTCGCGCGGATCGCGCTGGCGGCACACCTCGTGGGCGAGGGCCCGCTCGGGCCGCACGCACCGCACGCCCTGGCGCACCACGACCTCGTCGGGCGCCAGACGCTCACGCACCAGCACGACGTCCGCACAATCGCGGGTGCGCGACCCCGCGGCGACCACCACGACGGGCCGGGCGCGGCCCTGGCGGTCGGTCCCGTCGGCGTACGCGACCCCGTGCAGCCGCAGCGCTGCCCACCCGGTCACCGCTGCCCCGGGCCCGCAGCGCGCCACCTGCTCCACGATCCGCTGCTCGACGACGTCGGGCGCCGAGGCGCTGACGTACCAACCCCGTGCGACGCGCCGCCACGCCGTGCCGCGGGCGGCGACCCGGCTCACCTGGTCGCTGCCGCTCCCGACACGCCGTGGCGCGACGAGGCCGGGAGGCGGGTCGACGCGCGGGGAGAAGGGCACGACCGCAGCCTGTCGCGGCCGCGGACTCCGTGCGCCGCCCCGTCCACAGGGCTGTGGACGTCGACTGTCGCGGCCGGCACGGGCAGGAGCCCCGCCAGGGGTGCCGCCCGCGTCACTCGACCGGCCCGCAGCCGCTCAGCCGGCCGTGCGCTCCGCGCCCGCCTCGCCGCGCGCCGCGGCGGAGTCGGGGTGACGGCGGTCGAGCAGGTGGAAGAGCAGGTCCATCCCACGCGGCCAGACCAGGTTGGCGACCTCGCCCACCGCGCCGGGGAGGGTGTCGAGCGTGATCGGGCGGTCCTCGAGCGCGCGGACCAGGCGCTCGGCGGCCTGCTCGGGGGTGGCCCCGCGACCGGAGTAGGCCTCGGTGGGGGCCACCATCGGGGTGCGCACCAGCGAGACGCGCACGTTGGTGACGGTGACCCCGTCGCCGTACGCCTCACGCCCGAGGATGCGGCCGAAGGTGTCGAGCGCGGTCTTGGAGGCGATGTAGGCGGCGAACTTCGGCGCCTTGAGCTGCACCCCCCACGTGACGACGTTGACGACGTGGCCGAACCCCTGGGCCCGCATCGCCGGCAGCAAGCCCATCGTGAGCCGCACGGGACCGAAGTAGTTGACCGCCATCGTGCGCTCGAAGTCGTGGAAGCGGTCGTGGGTCAGCGCCAGCGAGCGCCGGATCGAGCGGCCGGCGTTGTTGACGAGGTGGTCGACCGCCCCGTGCTCGGCGAGCACGCGCTCGACCAGCGCGTCGACGGCGTCGCCGTCGGCCAGGTCGCAGGTGTACGCCGTCGCGCGGCCGCCTCCGGCCTCGATCTCGGCCACGAGCCGCTCGAGCGGCTCGCGCCGCCGGGCGACGACCAGCACGTGCGCGCCGCGTCGGGCGACAGCGCGGGCCGTGGCCTCGCCGATGCCCGAGGAGGCGCCGGTGACGAGCACGGTGCGCCCGGCCAGCGGGCTGGCGCCGCCGACCCGGCCGCCGGTGACGGTGCGGGCGAGGCGGCGGGCGTGCGCGAGCGGGGACTGCAGCAGGAGGCTCACGAGCCGATCCTCGCAGGGCGCCTGCTCACGGCCGCGGCCAGCCCGGCGCGGTGAGCGGCCAGGGCCGCGCCCGCTCGAGCTGGGCGGAGAGGGACAGCAGCACCTCCTCGCCGTCGGTGGGCCCGACCAGCTGCACCGAGGTCGGGAGGCCGTCGGGCCCCACCCCGGCGGGCACGGCGGCGGCCGGGTTGCCGGCCACGTTCCACAGCGCGGCGTAGGCGATCATCGGCATCGAGCGCAGCGCGGCGCGCACCGGTCCGGCGCCGTCGAGCTGCCCGAGGCGGGGCGGGCGCGGCGCGATGGTGGGGGTCAGCAGCACGTCGACGTCGTCGAAGACGCGGTTGGCCTTCGCCGACACGGTCTCGGTGGCAGCGAGGGCCTTCTCGAGCACGCCGGGGCGCACCCACGCCCCGAGGCGGTAGGTCGCGCGCGTGCGCCGCTCGAGGCGGCCGTAGTGCTCGACGGCGTCGGCCTCGGTGCGGATGCCGGCGAAGAACTGCGGCACGAAGGCGAGCGTCGGGTCGGGGTAGCGCGGGTCGACCTCGCGCACGTCGTGGCCGAGCTCGGCGAGCAGGCGCGCGGTGTCCTCGACGGCCTGCACGTGCACCGGGTCGGGCCGCACCCCCTTCGTCACCGGGCGCACCGACCAGCCGACGCGCAGCCGTCCGGGCTCACGACGGGCGGCCTCGACGAAGGACCCGACGGGGCCGGCGGTGAACCGGTCGGTGGGCTCGCCGCCCCTGATGGCGTCGTAGACGAGGGCGGCGTCCTCCACCGAGCGCGCGAGCGGACCGGCGGTGCCGAGCGCCCACCACAGGTGGGGCTCCGGGGCGGTGCTGACCCGACCCCGCTGCGGCTTGAGGCCGAAGAGCCCGCAGCAGGCGCTCGGGATGCGGATCGACCCGCCCCCGTCGCCGCCGATGGCCGCGGGCACGACGCCGGCGGCGAGCAGGGCGGCAGTGCCCCCGCTGGACCCCCCGGGCGTGCGGTCGTCCGCCCACGGGTTGCGGGTGACGCCGGTCGCGGCGGACTCGGTGAAGGGCCACGCACCGAACTCGGGCATCGCGGTGCGGGCCACCACCACCGCGCCGGCCTCGCGCAGTCGACGCACCAGGGCGGAGTCCTCGGCGCGCGGGGTCGTGTTGCCGCGACCGCCGAAGGTGGTGACGCATCCCGCGACGTCCACCTCCTCCTTGATCGCGACGGGGACGCCGTGGAGCGGGCCCACCGGGCCGGAGCGGGCGAAGGCCTCATCGAGGGCCGTCGCCTCCGCCTCGGCGCGGTCGGCGAGCACCACCGTGGCGGCACCCAGGCCCTCGGCCGCGGCGAGCCGGGCGAGGGTGTCGCGCAGCACCGCGCGGGCGGTCGTGCCGCCCGAGGCGACGGCCCGGGCGGTGTCGGCGGCGCCGAGCGGCGCGGGCGAGGAGGCGTCAGCGGTCACGGGCGCGAGTCTGTCAGCCCACCCCTGGGGGTGACGCGGGCACGAGCACCGTGACCTGGTCCGGCCATGGCCGTTGTGGGACCGAGGGGCGGAACAAGCCTGCCCTGCGAGACCGACTCGCGGTACGGTGCCAGCACCTGCGCGCCAGGGGCGGCTCGCAGCACACGACAGCGGCCGATCGCCGCGAGGGGGCACCAGATGAAGAAGAACATCGTCCGGGCAGGAGCAGTGGGCGGCGTCGCGACGCTCGCGCTGCTCGCCGCAGCACCGGGCTACGCCGCGACGGTCGTCGCGCAGTCGAGCGCGACCGCCATCGAGATCGCGATCGCCGGCAACGGGCAGGGCTCGGGCCAGGTCCGGGCCACGGCGTCCGACGACGGCACCACGGCCAAGGAGGGCGAGACCCAGCCCCCGATCTCCGTGCTCGGCAACCAGGGTCTGATCAACGCCGGCACGCTCCAGCAGGACGCCGCTGCCGACGTCGTGAACCGCAACGGCCTCTCGGCCGCCTGCGCCGGCGTCGCCGGCGAGGGTGCCTCCATCGCCGAGGTCGGCGACAGCGACTGCCTCACCCCCGGCCAGCCGGTCGGCGTGAGCATCGCCAACCTCGACCTCAGCGAGGTCGTGGTGATCAACCCGGAGTCCGCGCTGGCTCCGCTGGGTGACGTGCTCAACGGCCCGCTCGCGCAGCTCCTCGGCGCCGTCACCGCGCCGCTGAGCGACGCGCTGGCCGGCACCCCGATCGGCGACCTGGCCATCGGGGGCACGTTCGACGCGATCCAGGCGCGCTGCACCGCAGCGCCCGGCACCGCTGCCGGCACCGCCAGCATCGCCAACGCCTCGCTCGGTCTCACCCTGGCCGGCCAGTCGGTGCAGGCGGTGCAGCTGCCCGCCAACCCCGCACCCAACACCCCGGTCGTCACCGACCTCGACGAGGTCGTCAACGTGATCCTCGACGGTGTCGAGGTCCAGCTGCGCGAGGGCCTGGACGGCGTGCTCGACCCGCTGGGCCTGCTCACGCAGGCGGTCCAGGACAACATCGTGGACACGGTGGTGGCCCAGGTCGCCGACCAGCTCGAGCCGCTCGAGCAGAACGTCCTGAACATCACGCTGAACAAGCAGACCACCACGGGCCCCGGCCAGATCTCGGTGACGGCGCTCGACCTGCAGCTGCTGCCGGCGATCGCCGAGGCCGCCGGCGCGTCGGCCGTCTCGCTCGAGATCGGGCAGGTCAGCTGCGGCCCGAACGCCCGCGTCACCCCCGGTGACCCGGTCGACCCGACCGACCCCACCACCCCCGGTGGCGGTGACGGCCCGGGTGACGGTCCCGGCCTGCCCGCCGTGCCCACCGTGATCGACGCGGGCGCGAGCACCGACGGCGGCCTCAGCGCCGACACCGCGCTGCTCGGCGCCGGCGCTCTCGCCCTGGCCGGCGCGGCCGGCATCGCGGGCCACCGCCGCCTCGCCAGGCGCTGATGGCGGGAGTGCGACTGCCCCGGGACACCCCGGGACGGCTCGTGGTCGGGCTGGCCGCGCTGGGACTCGTCCTGGCGCTGGTCGGCCTGCTCCTGCCCGACGGCTCGTCGGACGACCCGAGCCCGGCCACCGCCGCTCCGGCGGCGGTGGCCGTGCCGGCCGACGGCCCACCCGACGCGCTCAAGGTGCCCTCGATCGACCTCGACGCCCCGCTCGACCCGATCGAGGTCGACACCGCCGGCGTCCTCACCCCGCCCTCCGACGTGACCCGCGTCGGGTGGTGGAAGCGCAGCGCGCAGCCCGGCGCCCGCCGCGGCCAGACGCTGCTCACCGGCCACGCCGTGCGCTCGGGCAACGGCGTGATGGACCGGCTCGCCGAGGTGCGGGCCGGCGACCTGGTGCAGGTCGTCGACGGCGAGCGCGTCGTCGACTACCGCGCCACCCGCACGGTCACCCTCACCAAGGCCCAGGTCGCCGCACGCGCGCAGGAGCTCTTCGGCCAGGGCCGCCGCGGCGGCCGGCTGGTCCTGGTCAGCTGCACCGACTGGGACGGCGAGGACTACCGCGCCAACGTCGTCGTCTTCGCCGAGCCCGTCCGCGACGCCGCTTGAGGCTGCAGGTCGTGCCGGCGCGACCTGCAGGTCGTGCCGGCGCGACGCGCCCGGCTCAGCCCGGGGCGAGCAGCCCGCGGACGACCCGCAGCCCGACCGACATCCGCGCGAGGTCGGCGGTGTCGTCGGAGGTGATCTCCTCCAGCGTCGTCACCGACCGGCCCACCAGCACGGCGTCGGCCTCCTCCCAGTCGGCGATGCGCGCCGGCGCCGGCTCGCCCGACGTGGTCGTGGCCAGCACGTGGCGCGTGAGCTGGGCGTGCACCGCGTGCACGTCGTCGCGCAGGGCGGCGCGCGCCATCGTCTGCCACCGGTCGGCGCGCGGCAGGGTCAGCACCCGCGCGAGCAGCGCCGGCAGCCCGAGCCGCTCCCCCAGCGCGAAGTGCACCCGCGCCACCTCCAGCGGGTCGACGTCGTCGGCGCGGGCGGTCTCGACGACGCCCAGCAGCGTGTACGCCGGCGGCAGCACCGCGACACGTCCGGCGAGGTCCTCGGGCAGGCCCTGCTCGACGAGCGCGGCGCGACGCGCGTCGTACGCCCGCTGCTCGCGACCGCCCATGAGGCCCGGCAGCTCGGCCATCGCCTGCTGCACCGCGACCCCGAAGAAGTCGACCGTCGCCTCGCTGTCGAGCGGGGGGCGCCGGTGGGTGACGAGCCAGCGGGTCGCGCGCTCGACGAGGGTGCGCATCTCGAGGCGGGCGTGGGTCTGCACCGCGGCGTCGACACGGTTGTCGTAGGACGCCAGCTCCTCGCGCAGTGCCAGCGACCCGAAGATCTCGCGCGCCACGAAGTTGGCGCGCACGAGCTCCGGCGCGCTCGCACCGGTCTCCCCCGCGAGCCGCGGCCAGAAGGTCGTGCCCGCCGCGTTGACCAGGTCGTTGACCGCCTGCGTCACGACGATCTCGCGGCGCAGCGGGTGCGACTCCATCCGCTCGCGGTGCGCGTGGTGCATGCGCTGCGGGAAGTAGGCGAAGAGGTCGCTGCGCAGGTAGGGGTCGTCGGGCAGGTCGGAGGCGAGCAGCTCGTCGGCCAGCACGATCTTGGTCCACGACATCAGCACGGCGTGCTCGGGCGTCGTCAGCCCCTGGCCCCGCTCGAGGCGGGCGCGCACCTCGCGGGTCGGGGGCAGCGCCTCGAGCTCGCGGTTGAGGACGCCGCGGCGCTCGAGCTGCTTCATCCAGTCCTCGTGCACGTGCAGCAGCGGGCCGGCGTTGGCCGCGGCGTTGGCGAGCGCGAGGTTCTGCTCGTAGTTGTCGCGCAGCACGAGGGCAGCGACGTCGTCGGTCATCGAGGCGAGCAGCTCGCCGCGCTGCTTGCGGGTGAGGTCGCCCGCGGCCACCTCGCCGTCGAGCAGCACCTTGATGTTGACCTCGTGGTCGGAGGTGTCGACGCCGGCGGAGTTGTCGATGGCGTCGGTGTTGACGCGCCCGCCCTCGCCGGCAGGACCGCCGTGGAGGGCGTACTCGATGCGACCGCGCTGGGTGAGACCGAGGTTGCCACCCTCCCCGACGCAGTGGGCGCGCAGGTCGCGGCCGTCGACGCGGATCGCGTCGTTGGCCTTGTCGCCGGCGTCGGCGTGCGACTCGGTGGAGGCCTTGACGTAGGTGCCGATGCCGCCGTTCCAGAGCAGGTCGACGGGCGCGAGCAGCACCGCCCGCATCAGCTCGGCGGGCGTCAGCGAGGCCACGTCGTCGGCCAGGCCGAGCGCGCGACGCACCTGGGGGCTGATCGGCACCGACTTCGCCGAGCGCGGGAAGACCCCGCCGCCCTCCGAGATCAGGGAGGTGTCGTAGTCGGCCCACGAGGAGCGCGGCAGGTCGTAGAGCCGCTTGCGCTCGTCGTAGGACGTGGCCGCGTCGGGGTCGGGGTCGAGGAAGACGTGGCGGTGGTCGAAGGCCGCGACGAGGCGGGTGTGCTCGGAGCACAGCATCCCGTTGCCGAAGACGTCGCCCGACATGTCGCCGATGCCGACGCAGGTGAAGTCCTCGGCCTGGCAGTCGATGCCGCGCTCGCGGAAGTGGCGCTGCACCGAGACCCACGCGCCACGGGCGGTGATCCCCATGGCCTTGTGGTCGTAGCCGACCGAGCCACCGGAGGCGAAGGCGTCGCCGAGCCAGAAGCCGCGCGAGAGCGCCAGCTCGTTGGCGATGTCGGAGAAGGTCGCGGTGCCCTTGTCGGCCGCCACCACGAGGTAGGCGTCGTCGCCGTCGTGGCGCACCACGTCGCGCGGGGGCACGGTCTCGCCGTCGACCAGGTCGTCGGTGACGTCGAGCAGGGCGGAGATGAAGGTGCGGTAGCAGGCCACGCCCTCGGCCATCCACGCCTCGCGGTCGCCGGTGTCGGGCAGCTGCTTGGCGAAGAAGCCGCCCTTCGCGCCCACCGGCACGATGACGGTGTTCTTGACCATCTGCGCCTTGACCAGGCCCAGCACCTCGGTGCGGAAGTCGTCGCGGCGGTCCGACCAGCGCAGCCCGCCGCGCGCCACCGGGCCGAAGCGCAGGTGCACGCCCTCGACGCGGGGCGAGTAGACGAAGATCTCGTGGCGCGGCCGGGGCTCGGGCAGCTCGGGGACGGCGGCGGGCTCGAGCTTGAAGGCGACGTAGGGCTTGGGCTCGCCGTCGTCGGTGCGCTGCCACCAGTTGGTGCGCACGGTCGCGCGCACGAGGGTGAGGTAGGAGCGCAGGATGCGGTCGTGGTCGAGGGACACCACGTCGTCGAGCGCGCGGGTGATCCGCTCCTCGACCGCCTCGACCTTGGCGACGCGCGCCTCGGCGTCGGCCGGCAGCCCGTCGCGGCCCGGGTCGAAGCGGGCCTCGAAGAGCTGCACGAGCATCCGCGTGAGGTCGACGTTGGCGACCAGCGCCTCCTCGATGTAGTCGAGGGCGAAGGGCGTGCCGCCCTGCTTCTGGTACTTCGCGTAGGCCCGCAGCAGGCTCGCCTGCCGCCACGTCAGCCCGGCGGCGAGCACCAGGCGGTTGAAGCCGTCGACCTCGCAGCGGCCGTCCCACATGGCGCGCACGGCGTCCTGCACGCCGGCGCGGGCGCCCGGCGGGAGCTCTCCGCCGGCGCGCAGGCCGAACTCGTAGACGTGGGTGTCGTGGGGCATCCCCTCGAGCCCGTAGGGCCGCTCGTCGACGACCTCGACGCCGAGCGAGGCCAGCATCGGCAGGATGCCGGAGAGCGAGAGGTGCGGCCCGACGCGGTAGACCTTCAGCCGCGCCTCGCCGCGCCCCGCGTCGACGCGCTCCTGCAGCGCGACGTCGAAGCCCTCCCCGGTCTCGGGGTCGAGCGCGAGGGCGTCGATCCGGCCCACGTCGACCGCCGCGGTGCGGGCGCTGAAGTCCTCCTTGTAGGCCTCCGGGAAGGAGTCGGCGTACGCCCGTCCCCACCGCGTGCCGGTCGCCTCGCCGTACTCGTCGACGACCGCGGCGAGGAAGTCGTCGCGCCACGAGCGCGAGGCGTCGGCCAGGCGGCGCTCGAGGTCCTCGGTGTCGACGTCGGCCACGAGCTCGCCCTGCGGCGGGCGCACGGTGAAGTGCACCCGTGCCAGCGTCGACTCGGTGATGCGGGCGTTGAACTCGACGGTGCCGCCGCCGAGGCGCTGCTCCAGGATCGCGGTCATCCGCTCGCGGACGCCGGTGTTGTAGCGGTCGCGCGGCAGGTAGACCAGGCAGGAGAGGTAGCGGCCGTAGGTGTCGCGGCGCACGAAGAGCCGCAGCTGGCGGCGCTCGCGGGTGTACATCACGGCCTCGGCGACCTCGGCGAGCTCGTCGACGGGGGCGTGGAAGAGCTCGTCGCGGGGGTAGTTCTCGAGCGTGTCGAGCAGCGCCTTGCCGGCGTGGCTGCGCGGGTCGAAGCCGGCGCGGCGCAGCACCTCGGCGGCCTTCTCGCGCAGCAGCGGGATGCGGGTGAGCGACTCGGTGTAGGCGGCGCTCGAGAAGAGGCCGAGGAAGCGCCGCTCGCCGGTGACCTCGCCGTGCTCGTCGAAGGTCTTCACGCCGACGTAGTCTAGGTAGGCGGAGCGGTGCACCGTGGCGCGGGAGTTGGCCTTGGCCAGCACCAGCAGCGTGCGCTCGCGGGCCTTGGCCGCGACCGGTGCGGGCAGCCGGCCCGGGTCGGCGCTGAGGTCGGGGTCGGCGCGCAGGATGCCCAGGCCGGAGCCGGGCACGGCACAGAGCACCTCGGAGCCGTCGGGCTCCTGGTCGGCCAGGGTGTACTCGCGGTAGCCGAGGAAGGTGAAGTGGTCCTCGGCCAGCCAGCTCAGCAGCTCGCGGCCCTGGCGGACCTCCTCGTCGGGCAGGTCGGGCGGGCTGGTGCGCAGCTCCTCGGTGATCTCCGCGACCCGGGCCTGCATCTTGTCCCAGTCCTCGACCGACTCGCGCACGTCGCGCAGCACGCGCTGCAGGCCGTCGACGATCGCCTGCGTCGTCGCGCCGTCGGGGTCGTCGGCGAGGCGGGCGACCTCGACGTGCATCCACGACTCGCGGGTCACGCCCGGCTCGGCCTCGGCGGTGGTCTCGTCGACCACGCCGACCGAGCGCAGGGCGCCGGCGACGTCGCGCACCACCTCGAACTGCGGGTGCACCACTACTTGCACGTCGCAGTGCTGGCGGGTCAGCTCCATGGTCACCGAGTCGACGAGGAAGGGCATGTCGTCGGTGACGACCTCGACGACGCTGTGGCCGCCGGCCGACCAGCCCTGCTCGTCGACGGCCGGGGTCAGGACGCGGACGCGGGCCGTGCCCTGCGGGCGCTCCTGGGCGAGGCGGTAGTGCGAGACCAGCGCGCCCCACAGGTCGACCTCGCCGCGGTCGAGGAGGTCCTCCGGCGCGACGTGGCGGTAGTAGGCGCGCAGCAGCGCGCCGACGGTGTCCTGCGGCGGGCCACCGCTGCCCCGGGCCGAGCGGGCGGCCTCGGTCGCCCGGTCCAGCAGGTCGGCCTTCTGGTCGTCGAGCGAGGAGGACACCTCAGCGACCTTAGGGCCCGCATCGTGAGACGTACAACAGGGCCCGGGGCGCGTCGAGGGCCGCGCCGAGCCGGGCCCGGGTCAGAGCGCCGAGCGCAGGTCCCAGAGCACCGGGTAGTACTGCAGCGGCAGCCGCGAGCGGAGGTAGCCCGCACCGCTCGAGCCGCCCGTCCCCGAGCGCGCGCCGATCATCCGCTCGACCATCACGACGTGCCGCGCACGCCAGCTGGCGGCCAGCTCGTCGTGCTGCAGGAGGGCTTCGGCGAGCGCCCACACCGCGGCGTACGACGAGCGGTCGTGCGCCGCCGTGCGCAGGGAGGCCCGCACCTCCTCGTCGGTGCCGACCGGGAGGCCGTGGTGGGCGACCACCGCGAGCAGGCCGTCCCACAGCGTCGGCTCCTCGAGCCGGCGCAGCAGCCGTGCCTCCTCGTCGGGCGTGAGGCCGCGGAAGCGCTGGAGGTAGGCCGGGTCGCGCGCCCCGGACAGGAACTCCAGCTCGCGGAACTGCACCGACTGGAAGCCGCTCGCCGGCGCGAGGCGCTGGCGGAACTCGAGGAAGTCCTGCGGGGTCATGGTCTCGAGCACGTCGACCTGGTGCACCAGCACCCGCTCGACGGCGTGCACCCGTTGCAGCAGGTGCTGGGCCCACCAGACCCGGCCCTCGGCGGGTGCCAGCATCGCGTCGCGCGCCGCGGCCGCCTCGTGGAGGAGCTGCTGGAACCACAGCTCGTAGACCTGGTGGATCGTGATGAACAGCAGCTCGTCGTGGGCCGGCGGGTCCGACTCGAGGTGCTGGGCGTCGAGCAGCTGCGGCAGCCGGAGGTAGTTGCCGTAGGTCAGCTGCGGGCGGCCCGCGGCGATCCCCTCGCCGTGCCCCTGCTCGCCGAACCGGACGAATCCCTCCTCGCTCACCGCAGCACCGTAGCGAGCCTGCGGCCCGGCGCGGCACCAGCTGCGCCATGATGTGCCCATGGCGAAGCGACTCGTGCACGAGCTGACCTACGACGCGGCCCCCGAGCGGGTCGCCGCGATGCTGCGGGACCCCGCCTTCCGCGAGGAGGTCTGCGAGGCCACCGGCGTGATCCGCCACGACGTGCGCGTCGACGGCGACCACGTCGTCATCGAGCAGTGGCAGTCGCCGCAGGGCATCCCGTCCTTCGCCACGAAGTTCGTCGGCGACGAGATCCACATCGTCCAGGACGAGCACTGGGACGGCCTCGACGGCCGGATCGCGGTGACCATCCCGGGCAAGCCCGGCGACATGACCGGTACGGCGGTCCTCACCGCCGCGGGCGACGGCACCGTCGAGACGGTCGACATGACCATCAAGGTCTCGATCCCGCTCGTCGGCGGCAAGATCGAGGGCCTCATCGCCGACATGCTGCTGAAGGCGCTCAAGGCCGAGAACCGCGTGGGGCGCGACTACCTGTCGCGCTGAGGCTCGCCCGGCTCTGCCGGGGCCAGCGTGCTGCCGGCGTGCTGGGTGCGTGCGGTGCCGGGGCTGCGCGAGCCGGCCTCGTCGGCACCGTCGACGGCGGCCGCGTCCGCGGTCTCGTCCTCGGCCGCGAGGTCGCGGCGGCGCAGCACCGCGACGACCACCCCGAGCACGGCGAAGGGCCCGAACGCGAGCAGCAGCACCAGCAGCTGCTCGTAGGCGTGCAGGTCGCCGAGGTGCAGCGGCACGACGGGCAGCGCGGTGGTCGACATCTCCCCCACCGTACCGCCGGTCGGTCCCCTGCGCCCTGTGACCTGAGCCGCGTCCTACCCCGGTGGTCGAGCAGGAGACCCGGAGACGTGCGCGCCGCCGTCAGCCCGCGGCCTCGGGCGGCCCCGCGTGCCCCAGCGCGCGACCCCTCGGCGGGAACGCACGCGGCGGGTCAGAGGAGGTCGCGGATCTCCTGGGTGGCGAACCAGGCGAGGGCGTCGTCGGGTGCTCCGCCGTCGGGGCCGGCGGTGCGGTCCTCGGTGTCGACGTGGGCGGAGGCGATGCGCTTCCAGGGGATGTCGGCGGTGACCTCGACGAGGCTCGGGTCGTCGGGGTCGACCCCGTTGGTGAGGAGACCCTCGACCGCGGGGACGTCGGCGGCCACCACGTGGCGGCGCGGCGGGTCGGCGGGCCCGCGGGCGTGCCAGCTGGCGTCGGCCGCGGCCTCCAGGGCGACGAGCTCGAGCTCCTCCTCGTCGCTCCCGCCGCCGGCTGCCGCCCAGGCCTCGGCCAGGGCGGGCGTGACGGCGTGGGCGCGCAGCGGGCCGGCCAACCGGCCGTCGGCGACGAGTGCGGCGAGCCCGGTCGCGGTGACCGGCACGTAGACGCGGGTGCTCACGTGTCGTCCGGGCGGGGCGGACGCACCGGCGTGCGACCGCGCGGGGCGCGGGGACGGTCGGCGCTGGCGGCGTCGACCAGCTCCTCGAGGGCCTCGCGCACGCACTGCGCGAGGGTCTCGGCGTCGGGCACGGCGTCGCGGTCGGCGGTGATGCCGAGGAAGACCTTGCCGTCGTAGGACGTGACGCCGATCGCCAGCGCGTGGCCCGGCAGGAGCGGGTGGACCGGGTAGCTCTCCACCATGCGCGCCCCCGCGGCGTACAGGGGGAACTGCGGGCCGGGGACGTTGGTGACGCTGAGGTCGGGGTCGTGGCGCTGCTGCGCCGCGGCGACCCGCGAGCCGAGCGCGTGGAAGGTGGTCGGGGCGAAACCGGCGATGCCGGCGAGCCGGTTGGCGGCGACGGCGCGGCCGGTCTCGCGGTGGGCCTGCAGGGAGTAGGAGACCTGGTGCAGCCGCACCACCGGGCTCGGCTCTCCGATCGGGAGGTCGACGAGGTGGCCCGCGATCTGGGTGCCGAGCGAGGTGGCCTCGAGCTCGTCGTCGATCACCGACATCGGCACGACCGCGCGCAGCCTGCGCAGGCCGCCCATCGACTCGCGCCGCGTCATGAGCCAGCCCCGCAGACCGCCGGCGACGGTGGCCAGCACGACGTCGTTGACGGTGCCGCCGTGCACCTCGCGCACCCGGCGGTAGTCGGCGAGGTCGGTGGCGACCGTGACGAAGCGCCGCTGCTCGGACAGCTCGACGTGCAGCGGCGAGCGCTGCTCGGAGCGGCGACCCGTGACGGCCCCGGCGACGGCGCCGGCCCTCTGCGTGGCGCCGCGGAGCAGCCGCGTCGTCGCACCCGCCGTCGCACGCCCGGTGTCGAGGACGGTCGTGGGCGAGGTGAGGGAGTCGCGCACCGCTCCGCGCACGAGCCGCGCGGCGGAGGGCCGGCGGCGGGGGTGCCACGCCTCGGTCTCGAGCGTGCGGGCCTCGGGCGTCGTGTCGAGCAGGACCTGCCCGAGGTCGACGGTCTCCACCCCGTCGACGAGGACCTGGTGGGACTTGGACAGCACCGCGACGTGGCCGTCGGCCAGGCCCTCGACGACGTAGACCTCCCACAGCGGGCGGTGGCGGTCGAGCGGGCGCGAGACGATGCGCGACACGAGGTCCCACAGCTGCTCGTGGGTGCCCGGCCGGGGCAGCGCGGAGCGCCGCACGTGGAAGTGCAGGTCGAAGTCGGGGTCGTCGACCCACACCGGGTTGGCGAGCCGCCCCGGCACGCTCACGACGCGCTGGCGGTAGCGCGGCACGAAGGCGATGCGGTCCTCGATCAGCGAGAGCAGGCCGGCGTGGTCGAAGCCGTCAGGGCCGGCGTCGAAGATGTCGACGGTGGCGTTGTGCATGGGCGTCGCCGGGGTCTCGCGCGCCAGGAAGGCCAGGTCGCGCGGTCGCACCCGCTCGCTCACCGTGGGTCTCCTCGTCCTGGGCTCGTGGTCTGGCCGCCGCTGGGTGCGGGCGTGGCCCGGGTCACGCGCCCGGCGGACCCGTCCCGCAGCCGTTGGCCTCGCGTGGGATCCTGCCAGAGGACGCCGCAACGACCGACGGAGGACCACACCGTGACGACCCGCCCCGCTGTCCGCACCCGTGCCGCCGCCCGTGCCGCTGCCGGAGCCCTGGGCCTCGCCCTGGTGCTGACCGCCTGCGGCAGCGACGCCGAGACCCCGGCCGCGAGCGGCACCGACACCTCCGAGAGCCCGAGCGCCACCTCGGAGGAGACCCCCGCCGACACCGCCTCGGAGACTCCTGACGAGACGCCCGCCGCGGAGCCCAGCGAGGACCCCGGCACCGTGGTGGACGTCAGCATCGAGGGTGGCGAGGTCACGCCGAAGGGCGAGCGCGTGCGCGCGGCCGTCGGCGAGCCCATCACCTTCCGCATCACCTCCGACCAGCCCGGCGAGATGCACGTCCACAGCACCCCCGAGTCGGAGTTCGACTTCCCCGCCGGCACGACCGAGCGCACCATCACCGTGGAGACCCCCGGACTGGTCGAGGTCGAGCTGCACGACCCCGACGTGACGCTGGTCCAGCTCGAAGTCCGCTGACGTGGGGGCACCCGCACCGGTGGGCGACGACCGGCTCGTCGTCGCGCACGGCCTCGGCGGTGCGCAGGACCTGCCGATCCCGCCCGAGCTCGCGATCGTCGGCGCGACCGCCGCACTGGCCGTCTCCTTCACCGTGCTGGCGGTCGCGTGGCGACGCCCGCGGTACGCCGACCCCGCCGCCGGGCGCCCCGCCCCGGCGTGGCTGCAGCGACTCGTCGAGAGCACGGCCTTCACCTGGCTCGCGCGCCTCGTCGGACTGTTCTTCTTCGGCTGGGCCGCCTTCGCCGCGGTCCTCGGCCAGGACCTGCTGACCAACCCGTTCTTCGGCATGGTCTACGTGCTGCTGTGGGTCGGCCTCGTGCCCGCCTCGCTGCTCCTCGGCCCGTTCTGGAAGGCGATCAGCCCGGTCCGCACGGTCAACCTGGCCTTTGCCAAGCTCGCCGGCAGCGACCCCGACACCGGCCTGCGACGCTACCCCGAGCGCCTCGGCTACTGGCCGGCCGCGCTCGGCCTCTTCGCCTTCGTCTGGCTCGAGCTGGTCTACCCCTACTCCACCGAGCTCGGGCCGGTGCGGCTGTGGTTCGCGCTCTACGTCGCCGCGATGCTGGTGGGCGGCGCGGTCTTCGGCAGCACCTTCTACGCCCGCGCCGACCCGTTCGAGGTCTACTCCACGATGGTCGCGCGGATGTCGGTGTGGGGCTGGCGCGACCGCACCGGTGCGTCCGGCATCGCGGCCGCGGACGGCCGCGACGGCACGGCGCGCGAGCTGGTCGTGCGCAGCCCGCTGGCCAACCTCGACCGCACCCCGCCCCGACCGGGCCTGGTCGCCGTCGTCGCGGTGCTCTTCGGCAGCACCGCCTACGACTCCTTCCGCGACGCGAGCGCCTGGCTGCAGCTGACCCAGTCCCTCGACCGCACCCTCGCGATCGCGCTGAACAACCTGGTGCTGCTGGCCTTCTGCGTGGTGGTCGGTGCGCTGCTCGCCGCCGCCACCGCGGCGTACCCCGCCGAGGGCCACCCGCGGCGCGCCCTCCCCGGCCTCTTCGCGCACTCGGTGGTGCCGATCATCGTGGGCTACGTCGTGGCGCACTACCTCAGCTACCTCGTGCAGACCGGGCAGCAGACGGTCATCCTCATGAGCGACCCGCTCAGCAACGGCAGCGACCTGCTCGGCACCGGCGACTGGTCGGTGAACTACTGGTTGGCCTACCACCCCACCTTCCTGGCCGTGACGAAGGTGCTCGCGGTCGTCGTCGGCCACGTGCTCGGCGTGGTGGCCGCGCACGAGCGCTCGATCCAGGTGCTGCCGCGCCGCCACCAGCTGACCGGGCAGCTGCCGCTGCTGGTCGTGATGGTGGCCTTCACCGCCGGCGGGCTCTACCTGCTCTTCGCCGCCTGAGCCCCCGCGGCCCCCGCGCCCCCCGGGGACCCCGCCGCGCACCGGCAGCCGCGGGTCCGGGGCCCGGGAGCACCGCCTCGGCCACGGCGTCGAGCGCGCGCCCCAGTGCGCTGTCGCCCGTCTCGACCAGGCTCCGCCCGGCGACGAGCGCCGCGTCGGCACCGGCACGGTCGTCGGGCAGCACGTGGAGGCTCGCGACGCGGGTGAAGCCCTCGACCATGCCGGCGACCTCGCGCTCGCCCCAGCCGAGCGAGGGACGCATGCGGTTGACCACGACGTGCACCGGTCGGCCGCCCGTGCGCTCGCGCAGCTCGACGAGGCCGCGCGCGAGCCGGGCGAGGCCGACCGGGTCGGCCGCCCCGACCACGACGAGCTCGTCGGCGGCGTCGACCGCCTCGAGCGTCAGCTGCTGGCGTCCGGGACGCACGCTGCCGAGGTCGACCGGGTCCTCCTCCAGGCTCGGCCCGGTGTCGACCACGACGTCGGCGCCGCCGACGGCGAGCTCGAGGAGGTGGTCGAGCACGCCCGCCCGCACCTCGCTCCACCGGTCGGGCCGCGGCAGGCCGGTCACGACGTGCAGCCGCTCGCCGACCGCCCGCGGCACCTCCGCGAAGCGCTCCGCCAGCTCGCCCGAGCTGGTGAGCCGGGCGGCCGCGAGCACGCCGGAGACCTCGTCGAGGACACCGAGGTGCTGGGCCACCGCGCCGCCCCAGGGGTCGGCGTCGACGAGCAGCACGGGACGGGGCGCACCCGCCCGGGCGGCGACGGCGGCCGCGATGCCCACCGCCACCGTCGTGCGCCCGGGAGCTCCGGTCGGCCCCCAGACCACGACCCGGGTGCCGCCCTGCGGCGCCGTGCCTGGGACGGCGGCTCCGGCGAGACGCGACGCCTCCGCGCCGGCCGGGACGCCCGCGTGCGGGTCGACGCCGAGGACGCCCGGGAGGTCGGGCGCCGCCGCGGGCGCGCCGGCGTCGGCCTCGTCGAGCTGCGGCAGGGCGAGGACGGCCTCGACGAGGCGGTCGACCTCGGCCTCGGGCAGCAGCGCGGGCGAGCCGATGCGCTGGGCGCGGGTGCGCGCGGCCTCGGCGGAGCCGTCGACGGCCGCGACCACGAGCGGGGCGACCCGGTGGCGGCGCAGGTGCTCGACCGCGGTGGCGTCGAGCCCGGGGGCGTCGAGCGCGACGACGGCAGCGTCGGCCTGGCCCGAGGTCGCGGCCGCCATCAGGTCGTCGACGTCGACGCACCGCTTGAGCAGCACCACCTCGGGGCGGCCCTCGAAGAGCGCGAGGGCGCGCGTCTCCCAGGCGGCGCCGGCGGCCGTGACCAGCACGCAGCGCACCGCTCAGCCCTGCCGCGTGATCGTGACCGCCCCGCCCGCGGCGGCGCCGAGCGCGCGGGCGAGCTGGTCGGCCTGGTCCTCGCCGACGGCGAGGACGACCTGGCGCTCCCCGGTCGAGCCGAACCCCTCGCTCACGGCCGGCGCGTCGACGACCACCACGTCGTCGAGGACGAGCCGCGCGGGCGCACCGGGCTCGGTGCCGACGCCGGCGACGTAGACGTCGACCACGGAGCCCTGCACCACCGAGGCGGGCACCGCACCCGGGGCGACGCTGAGGGGCACCTCGACGACACCGGCCGTGGAGGTGTCACCGAGGGCGGCGCGCGGCAGCAGCTCGCCGGCGCCGACGGGGCGCAGGACGCCGAGGTCGGCGGGGAGCGGCTCGTCGGCCCGGAGGTAGCGCGCGAGCTCCGCCTCCTCGGCGAAGCGCACCCGGCGTGCGACCAGGTCGTCGGGCGCCAGGGTGTCGCCGGCGCCGAGGTCGACCGCCGTCGCCCACACCTGCACGGTGCGGTCGGCGCCGCCCACCACGCGCGCCCCCAGCAGCACGCAGCCGGCGACCAGCACGACGCCGACCCACAGCCGCGGGTCGCGCCAGCCGGGCGCGCTCGCCCGCGTCGCGGCCGCCGGCGCCCCGACGCCACCCGCCGGCGCGGGGCCCGCCACGCTGCCCGACCTGGTGGGGCCGACCGGCCCCTGCTCCGACCTCCCGAGACGTCTCACGGGCCCATGGTGCAACGCCGGGAGCCCGCTCCGCACGCGTCGTCCACAGGCACCGGGTGGCGACGGGACGGGTGGGACGGGAGGTGGCAGAGTGGGCCCATGCCCGGCTCGCCCCGCTTCCTCACGCTCGCCGACGTGGCGGAGGTGCTCAACACCTCGAGCGCGCAGGTCTACGCGCTCGTGCGGCGCGGCGACCTGCCCGCGATCAAGATCGGCGGCCGGGGCCAGTGGCGCGTCGAGGCCAGCCAGCTCGAGGAGTTCATCCAGCGGATGTACGCCGAGACCCGCGACTTCGTCGACACCCACCCCTTCGTCGACGCCGATCAGGAGTCCTGACCGGCTCCGACCGGGGGTGCCGACCCGGCTGCGACGACCCGCGTCAGCCGACCTCGGCGCCCAGCGTCACGTCGAGGGTGAGCTCCTCGCCGTCGCGCACCACCGTGAAGGGGATGGTCTCCCCCGGCTGGTGGGTGCGAATGGCCACGATCAGCGAGATGCCGTCGGTGACGAGCTGGTCGTCGACCTCCACCACGCGGTCGCCCTGCCGCAGGCCGGCCCGGTCGGCGGGGGTGCCGTCGTTGACCTCGTCGATGAGGGCCCCGGTGCCGTCGGTGCGACCGCCGGTGCGCACCTGCGCGCCGATGACGGGGTAGCGCGCCTCGCCCGTGCGCAGGATCTGGTCGGCGGTCACCTTGACCTGCTCGATCGGGATCGCGAAGCCGACCCCGATGTTGCCCGACTCGCCGCCGAAGCCGCCGCCGGTGGTGGCGATCGCGGAGTTCACGCCGACCACCTGCCCACGCAGGTCGACCAGCGGGCCGCCGGAGTTGCCGGGGTTGATCGCCGCGTCGGTCTGCACCGCGTTGATGTACGACGTGTCGTCGCTGCCGCCGGTCGTCACCGGGCGGTCGAGCGCACTGACGATGCCGGCCGTGACGGTCGAGCTGAGGCCCAGCGGCGAGCCGAAGGCGACCACGGTCTCGCCGACGGCGAGGTCGCCCGAGGCACCGAGCGAGGCCGGCTGCAGGCCGCGCGCGTCCCGCACGACGAGCACGGCGAGGTCGTAGACGGGGCTGCGGCCGACGATCTCGGCCGGGTAGCGCTCCCCGTCCTGACCGACGACCTGGATCTCGCCGCCCTCGGCCGCGCCCTCCACGACGTGGTTGTTGGTGACGATGTGGCCCTGGCGGTCGAGCACGAAGCCCGAGCCGGTCGCCCCGCCCTCCTCGCCCTCGAGGTCGGCGAGGATCTGCACGGTGCTCGGCAGCAGCTGCTGCGCCACCGCGGCGACCGAGCCGTTCTCGGCCTCGAGCGGCGGCTCCGAGACCGTGTCGACGTCGTCGAGGCCGCCGGGCACCAACCCGGGCACGTCGCGCTCCGCGAGCTGCACCACCGCGGCGCCCACGGCACCCCCGACCAGGCCGAGCACCAGGGCGAGGGCGCAGACCGCCGGCCACAGCCAGGCCGGCACCCGCGCCTTCGTGGCGGGCGGCAGCGAGGGCGGGAGGGGGTCGCCCCACGGCTGGTAGCCGGTGCCCGGACCAGCCGGACCGGCCGGACCACCCGGGCCAGCCGGACCACCCGGCCCCGCAGGCCCGGCCGGCCCCGCCGGTGCGCCCCACGTGGGGGCCTCGGGCGGGCCGAAGGGCCGCGGTGCCGGCTGCTGCGGCGCCAGCGGCCGGGTCTGGTCCTGCTCGTCGTCCATGGCGCCATCATCCCCCGTCACCCCAGGGGGCAGCGCTTCGACCTCGACCGAGGACGCGCGGTCAGCGTCCGCCGACCGCCGTGCGCACCAGCGGGTGGGCCGGTGCAGGCAGGCCGCCGGGCAGCTCGGCGGGACCCGTGGTCGCGGAGCCGGCCGGCACCGGGCCCGGGGTCACCCGGCTCAGGTCGGCTGGCGCGGGTCGGCGCGGCAGGTCGGCCGGGGCGAGCCCGAGCGCGAGCACCCCGGCGAACGCCATGCCCACCGCGCTGCCGCCGAGGAGCACGCCGCGCGCGCGACCGGCCGACCCGCCGGTCGCGGGGCCGGCCGCCAGGCTCACCGGCGCGTGCAGCGGGCCCGTGGACGCCCCGCGCAGCAGCGACCCGCGCAACGACTCGGGGGCACCCGGGGCGGGCGCACCGCCGGCGAGGCCCGCGAGGCGGGTCTTCACCCAGCCCTCGCGCTCGACCAGGTCGCGACACGCGTGGCAGGCGTGCACGTGCGCCCAGGCGCGCTCCTCCTCTGCCGGGTCGAGCTGGCCGTCGAGGAGGGCGCTGACGCGGCTGCCGAGGTGACCCCTCACGACCCCGCCCCGGCGTAGCGCTCCCGACCGGCGGCAGGCTCGCGGTGGGCCAGCGCCCGGCGCAGCTGGGCCCGGCCGCGGTGGATGCGCGAGCGCACCGTGCCGAGCTTGACGCCGAGGATCTCGGCGATCTCCTCGTAGGTGAGGCCCTCGACGTCGCACAGCACGACCGCGGCACGGAAGTCGGGGGTCAAGGTGGCCAGCGCGGCCTCGACGTCGTCGTCGAACGTGCGGGCGGCGTACGCCTCCCCGGGGTGCGGCGCCGAGCTCGCGAGGCGGGCGGCGCGCTCGTCGGACAGCGCGTCGAAGCGGATGCGCTGCCGGCGGCGGGCCTGGTCGAGGAAGAGGTTGGTCGTGATGCGGTGCAGCCAGCCCTCGAAGGTGCCCGGGCTGTAGGTCGACAGCGAGCGGAAGACCCGCACGAAGACCTCCTGCGTGAGGTCCTCGGCGTCGTGCCGGTTGCCCGTGAGGCGGTAGGCGAGGCGGTAGACCCGGTCGGTGTGCCGGTCGACGATCTCGTCCCAGGTGGGCACGCCCTGCTGCGGCTCGTCGCGCTGCGGCCCGGTCGGGTCGGACGAGGCGGCGTCGGTGTCCACGGGTGGCTCCTGGTCGGTCGGTGCGGTGACCGGGGTGCGGGTGGCTGCGGGGCGCAGCACGGGCGCTCCTCACGCTAGGGGTCGGGGCTGAGGTGCGGCTGAGAGCAGGCTGTGGGTCCGCTCGGGCCGGCACCGCTCACAACGCACCGCGGGCCGCCGTCGTTCCCGTGCCGGCTGCCGCACCGCGGCGCCGGCTGCCGGTAGGGTCGCCGCCATGTCGACGACGACCCCGGGGACCCCGGGGACCCCGGTCAGCAGCGCGAGCTGGACCTACGCGGAGGGCTTCGTGGGCGAGGACGACGTCCTCGCGGCCGCACGCGCCCGCGCCGACGAGGTCGGGGTGACCCCGGTCGGGCCGGGCGCCGGCGCGGCGCTTCGCTTCCTGGCCGCCGTGCTCGACGCGCGCGCGGTGGTCGAGGTCGGCACCGGCACCGGCGTGTCCGGGCTGTGGCTGCTGCGCGGCATGCGCTCCGACGGCGTGCTCACCACTGTCGACGTCGAGGCCGAGCACCAGCGCCTGGCCAAGCAGACCTTCGCGGAGGCCGGCATCGCCGCCTCGCGCGCCCGCACCATCCCCGGCGCTGCGCTCGAGGTGCTCCCCCGGCTGACCGACGGCCACTACGACCTGGTCTTCTGCGACGGGGACAAGCGCGAGTACGCCGCCTACCTCGACGAGGCGATGCGACTGCTGCGCCCCGGTGGCGTGGTGGTCTTCGACAACGCGCTGTGGCACGACCGCGTGGCCGACCCGGCCCAGCGCGACGAGCAGACCGTCGCGATCCGCGAGCTCGGCCGCACGATCGCGGCCCACGACTCGCTGGTGCCGCTGCTGCTGCCCGTCGGCGACGGCCTGCTCCTGGCCAAGAAGGAGTGGGCACCGGGCGACTGACCCGGGCGACTGACCCGGGCGGGCTGACCCGCGGCGGGCCGGCGCCGGCTCAGGCGCGCGGGGTGGCCTCGAAGCCGTCCCAGCCCTCGGCCACGGCGACGACGCCCCACGCCTCGACCAGCTCGGGCGGGCTGCCGACCATCTGCGTGCCGGGCGCGGTGTCGGCCGTGGCGGTGAAGGCCTCCTCGAACTCCGCGCGCGCCGCCTCCGTGGTGAAGACGTAGGTGCCCTCGAACCACTCGCCGGGCCGCACCCGCCACACCTTGAAGCGCAGCCCCGCCTGCCCGGTGAAGCGGGCGTGCGACTGCTCCTCGACGTAGGACGCGAGGGTCTCCTCGACACCCTCGGGGGCGTCGCGCAACGACCAGCGGACCGTCAGGCCGAGCAGCGGCGCGCTCACCGCACGCTCGCGAGCGGGTCCTCGCTGCCGAGCCAGCCGAGCAGCGCGCGAACGCCGAAGCCGGTCGGCCCGGGTGTCCACTCGTGACGGTGGTCCGGGGAGTCGCCGACGGAGGCGATGTCGAGGTGGGCCCACGGCACGTCGCCGGTGAAGTGCTGCAGGAAGAGTGCGGCGGTGATCGCGCCCGCACCGCCGGCGGCGTTGTCGGCGTCGGCGACCTTGGAGGCGAGCTTCTCCTCGTAGTCGGCGACCAGCGGCAGGCGCCACAGCGGCTCGCCGGCCGCCTCGCCGGCCGCCACCAGCGCGGTGGCCAGGCCGTCGTGGTCGGCGAAGAGGCCGCCGGTGCGCAGCCCGAGCGCGACCTTGACGGCGCCGGTGAGCGTGGCGACGTCGACCAGGGCCGCCGGGTCGAGCTGCTCGACGGCGTAGGCGAGGGCGTCGGCCATGACGAGGCGGCCTTCGGCGTCGGTGTTGGTGACCTCGGAGGTGCGACCGCCGTAGTGGCGCAGCACGTCGCCGGGGCGCAGCGCGTTGCCGGAGACGGCGTTCTCGGCGGCGGCGACGAGACCCGTGACGCGCACAGGGCAGCCCACGGCCGCGAGCGCCGCCATCGTGGCGATGACGACGGCACCGCCGGTCATGTCGCGCTTCATCGAGACCATCGAGTCGCCCGGCTTGAGCGAGAGGCCGCCGGAGTCGAAGGTGATGCCCTTGCCGACGAGCACCACGCGCGGCGCCTTCTTCCCCCCGCGTCCGGCGGGGGTGTAGTCGAGGCGCACCAGCCGCGGCGGGGTGGCGGAGGCCTGCCCGACCCCGACGATGCCCCCGAAGCCCTCGGCGGCGAGCCGCTGCTCGTCCCACACCGTGAACTCGAGGCCCGCCTCGGCGGCGGCGCGCTCGGCCTCGGCGGCGAGCCAGGGCGGGTTCTTCAGGTTGGACGGGACGGTCGCGAGGTGGCGCGCCGTCCACGACGCCCGGGCCACGGCGACGGCGCGGTCGAGCTCGTCGCCGCGGGTCGCGGCATCGGGCACCCCGGCGAGCACGACCCGGGCGACCGGTCGGTGCTCGGGGCCCTGCGAGCGCCAGTGGAAGGCGAACGATGCCAGCACGGTGCCCGCGACCAGCGGCTCGAGCCCGCCGGACCCGGCCAGCGCCCCGAGCGTGGTCGCGACCGCGTCGCGGTCCTGCACGGCGCGCGCGAGCGCCGCTCCGGCCCGGCGCAGGTCGCGCGGCCCGGCCTCGCCGACGCCCACGAGCAGCAGCGTCGCGAGCGCGGGCAGGGCGGCGGCCTCGGTCGGCGCCACCGGCACGCTGAGCACCTCGCCGACCGCGCCGGTCGCGCGCTGGCGCTCGGCGAGCTCGAGCAGGTCGAGGCCGAGCAGCTCACCGAGCTCGTCGGCCCCGGGGCCGAGCAGCACGGCGGCGCCGTCCTCCCCCTCCCCGGCGGCACCCGGCAGCACCGGGACCGCGACGACCTCGGCCCGCGAGGCGCGCGCCGCCGCCACGAGGGCGTCGGCGCGGAGCTCGACGGTCGGCGGCTGGACCTGATCGGGCAGGACCGGCTGGCCGGAGGGGGCGGAGCGGGCCGTGCTCACGTCGCTCGGCACGTCAGCCGACGACGTCCTTGAGGGCGTCACCGAGAGCGCCGGCCTCCTCGGCGTTGAGCTCCACGACCAGGCGGCCACCACCCTCGAGCGGGACGCGCATGACGATGCCGCGACCCTCCTTGGTGACCTCGAGCGGACCGTCGCCGGTACGGGGCTTCATCGCCGCCATCCGCGCACCTCTTCCTCGACTCCGTGGGGCGCGCGAGCGGGCCTCCCCGCCCCGTCACGCCGTACGGCGCCCATTATCGCCCATGCGCGGGTGACCCGGGCCACTGCCCTGCCCACCCGTGGCCGCCCGGGGTGCGAGGATGCCGCCCATGAGCGCTGCGAGCACGCCCGAGAAGTCCGCCGGAGCCCCGGTCCGCGTCGACCTCGCCGAGGGGGTCGCGACCCTCACCCTCGACCGCCCGGAGGCGATGAACAGCCTCGACCTGGCCACCAAGGTCGCGCTGCGCGACGCCGTCCACGAGGTCGCCGCCGACGACGCCGTGCGCTGCGTGGTGCTCACCGGCACCGGTCGCGCCTTCTGCGTCGGGCAGGACCTCAAGGAGCACGTCGCGCTGCTGCAGGCCGGCAGCGACGCCCCGCTGGCCACGGTCGACGAGCACTACAACCCGACCGTGACCGCGCTCGTCACGATGGACAAGCCCGTGCTCGCCGCGGTCAACGGCGTCGCGGCGGGGGCGGGCGCGAGCCTGGCCCTGGCCTGCGACGTCCGCGTGGTCGCCGACACCGCCGGCTTCAACCTCGCCTTCGCGGGCATCGCGCTCTCCTGCGACACCGGCATCAGCTGGACCCTGCCGCGCCTCGTCGGCCCCGCGAAGGCCACCGAGCTCCTCTACTTCCCGCGCACGGTCAAGGCGGAGGAGGCGCTCGATCTCGGCCTGGCCACCCAGGTGGTGCCGGCCGACCAGCTCGCCGGCACCGTGCAGGAGCTCGCCGCGCGGCTGGCCGCGGGCCCGACCAAGGCGTACGGCGCGATCCGCCGCTCGCTCGCCCACGCGGCGGGGGCGTCGTTCACGGACGCGGTCGCCTTCGAGAGCCGGATGATGGCCGCCACCGGTCAGACGCGCGACCACCGCGCCGCGGTCGAGTCCTTCCTGGCGAAGGAGCAGCCGAGCTTCGAGGGTCGCTAGCGCGAGCCGCCGAGGGCCCGCAGCAGCTGCCGCGGGGCCTCGACGCGCATCCGGTGCCGGCCGGGCGCGCGGCCGTACTCCACCGTCACCGCGGCGCCGCGGTGGCGGGCGTTGAACCACATCGTCATCGTGCCGTGGCACACGCCGCCGCAGTCGAAGGTCTTGCGCGGGAGCCGCAGCTCGGTGGCCAGCCGGCGCGCGAAGGCCGGCCGCTTCGTGTCGGTGTCGACGCCGTGCAGCGGCTGGTGGAAGCTCACCACCCACCGCGGGTCGACGTCGTCGAGGAAGCCCATCACCGCGCGGGTCTCGGGCTCGGAGGCCGGACGCGGGCCGGACTCGTAGCGACCGTCGAGGTCGCGCCAGCGCTGCGGGAAGTTGCGGTTGAGGTCGACGCCGCGGGCGTTGGTGCGGGTGCCGCGGGCGAGGCCGTCGGGGTTGTAGGTCGGCACGACCCACAGGTCGACGCCGCGCACCGGCGCGCCGTCGCGCAGGGCGCGCAGGATCGCGCGCGGCGCCGGCTCGTCGCCGTGCATCGTCGCCAGCGCGACGGCCCGCGGCGCCCCGGGCTCGCCCAAGCGGTAGGCCCAGATCGCCCGCCCGCGCACGGACCGCCCGATGACCCGGCGCTCCAGCACCGTGCGGGCGGCCGGCTCGACGGCGTACGACGCGGCGACGGCGGTCGGCGCCGGTGCTGCGGTGCCCGCCGGTGCGGTGGGCCCGGCGACGGCGAGCGCGACGGTCGCGACGAGCGCGGGGACCGACCCGAGGCGGCGCACGTCAGACCGCCGCGGTGACGTAGGCCCAGGTGAAGACCGCGACGCCGACGAGCATGCCGACGTGGGCCAGGATCGACAGCCCCGGGCCCTCGCTCCAGCCGTCCTCGGCGGTCGCCGACGAGTGGCGACCCTGGCTCGGCAGCCAGCGGCTGAGGATGAGCAGGCCCGCGCCGGTGAGCACCCACCACAGCGCCAGCGCGACGATCCCGACCAGCCCGTCGCCGGCGGTGCTGTCCTCCGGGGCGAGCAGGAAGACCAGCCAGGTGGCGATCGCGAGCACGCCGACCACCGTGTGGACCCCGAGCAGCACCGGCCCGACGCGCACGTGGCCGGCCCCGCCGTCGCGCCCGAGCCGCACGCGCGTCAGCACCACGACGACGGCGGCCAGCGCGGTCAGGACGTAGACGATCACCTCGGTCGACACGCGGGGCAGTCTGCACCACCCCGGGCGACCGCGCCACGAATCCGCAGGTCAGGTGGGTCGCGACGGGTCGTGGTCGTCCCCGGAGGGCGGGTGCGGCGGGGGCGCGGTGTCGGGCTGGCCCGCGAGCTGGTCCGCGAGCCGGTCGAGCAGCGCGTCGACCTCGGCCATGCGGTAGCCACGGACCGCGAGCGGGAAGCGCACGCGGCGCAGGTCCGCCGCGCTCAGCGGACCCGTCGGCGGCACCACGACGTCGGGGCGGTCGTCGTGCTCCTCGACCAGCGGCGCGCCCCTGCCGGCGGCGACGACCGCGACGCCGCCGAGCACGAGTACGGCGAGGACGGCGAAGAACCAGGTCACGGGGGCCCCGGGGAGCCGCCGTCGGGCCCGCCGGCGGGACCCGGGTCGCCGGCGCCCTCCGCCCCGCGCTCGTCGCGGGCGGCGACCATGGTCGCGACCGCCTCGTCGACGTCGTCGACCACCTGCAGCAGGTCGAGGTCGGCCGGGCTGATCTTGCCCTCGGTGACGACGGTGCCGCGCAGCCAGTCGAGCAGCCCGCGCCAGTAGTCGGAGCCGAGGAGGACGAGGGGGAAGCGGGTCACCTTGCCGGTCTGGACCAGCGTGAGCGCCTCGAAGAGCTCGTCGAGGGTCCCGAGGCCGCCGGGCAGCACGACGAAGCCCTGGGCGTACTTCACGAACATCGTCTTGCGCACGAAGAAGTAGCGGAAGTTGATGCCGCGGTCGACCCACGGGTTCAGCCCGGTCTCGAAGGGCAGCTCGATGCCGAGGCCGACGCTGACGCCGCCGGCCTCGCTGGCGCCCTTGTTGGCCGCCTCCATCGCACCCGGCCCGCCGCCGGTGATGACGGCGAAGCCCGCCTCGACGAGCTTACGGCCGGTCTCCTCGGCGAGCGCGAAGTGCGGGTCGGTCTCAGGCGTGCGCGCGGAGCCGAAGACCGCGACGGCGGAGCCGAGGTCGGCCAGCGCACCGAAGCCCTCGACGAACTCGGCCTGGATCCGCAGCACGCGCCACGGGTCGGTGTGCACCCAGTCGTGCGGGCCGCGCGAGTCGAGCAGGTGCTGGTCGGTCATCCCGGTGTCGACCTGCCCCCGGCGCATCACCACCGGGCCGCGGTGCTTGTCGCCGCCGGCCGTGCGTCCCCCGCTGAGCGTCACGCCCGCCCCTCTCCCCCGTCGGTCAGCCACCGCACCAGCTGCTCCTCGCAGCGGCGCAGGTCGGCGACCGGCACGAACTCGTCGGCCTTGTGGGCGTACATCGGGTCGCCGGGGCCGAAGTTGACCGCCGGCACCCCCAGCCCGCTGAAGCGGGCGACGTCGGTCCAGCCGAACTTGGGCGCGACCTGACCACCGACGGCCTCGACGAAGGCCGCGGCCGCCGGCACGCCGAGGCCGGGCAGCGCTCCCGGCGAGGAGTCGGTGAGGGTCACGTCGTAGCCGTGGAAGAAGTCGCGCACGAACGCCTCGGCCTCGGCCTCGCTGCGGTCGGGGGCGAAGCGGAAGTTGACCTCGACGACGCACTCGTCGGGCACCACGTTGCCGGCGACGCCGCCGCGGATGCGCACGGCGTTGAGGCCCTCGTGGTACTCCAGGCCGTCGATGACCGGCTTGCGCGGCTCGTAGGCCGTGAGCCGCGCGAGCACCTCGGCGGCACCGTGGATCGCGTTGACGCCGCGCCACGCCCGCGCCGAGTGGGCGCGCTCGCCCGTGGTGCGCACCTCGACGCGCAGCGTGCCCTGGCAGCCCGCCTCGACCGCGGCGTTGGAGGGCTCCATCAAGATGGCGAAGTCGGCCTCGAGCAGCTCCGGGTCGCTCTCGGCGAGCAGCCGCAGGCCGTTGTGCACGGCGTCGACCTCCTCGGCCTCGTAGAGCACGTAGGTCACGTCGCGCACCGGCTCGGGCACGCCCGCGGCGAGGCGCAGGATGACCGCGTCGCCGCCCTTCATGTCGCAGGTGCCGCAGCCGTGCAGCAGGTCGCCGCCCTCGGCCTCCGGTCGCTCCTCGAGCCGGCTCGGCAGGTTGCCGTTGACCGGCACGGTGTCGAGGTGGCCGGCGATGACGACCCGCTCGCCGCGCCCGAGGTCGGTGCGGGCGACGACCGTGTGGCCGCGGCGCACGACCTCGAGGTGGGGCAGCGCCCGGAGCGCCGTCTCCACCGCGTCGGCCAGGGCCTCCTCGTGGTGGCTGACCGACTCGGTGTCGACGAGCGTGCGGGTGAGGTCGACGACGTCGGCGTGCAGGTCGAGGTGCGGCGTGCCCGGCATGGGTCCAGTCAAGCAGCCCGCCTCGCGCGCGGAGCTCAGGCTCGACCCACCGACACCGTCGCGGTCTCGCCGTCGGCGAGCTCCACCGTCGTGCCGTCACCGGGCTCGCCGACGACGTACGACGTCGCGAGGGTCTCGCCCGCCACCAGCTGCTCGTGGGCGCGAGCGGCCTCCTGCACCGCTGCGGAGCCGCCGATGCGCAGCGCGATGCGGTCGGAGACCTCGAGCCCGGCGTCGCGGCGCGCCTGCTGCACCGCGCGCACCAGGTCGCGCGCCAGGCCCTCGGCGGCGAGCTCGGGCGTCACCTCGGTGTCGAGCACGACGAAGCCGCTGCCGGGCAGCACCCCGATCGCGGTCGACGCGTCGTCGGAGCCGGCGACCGTCTCGAGGGTGTACTCACCCTCGACCAGCGCCAGCCCGCCCGCGGTCACGGTGCCGTCGTCGGCGACCGACCAGTCGCCGGACTTCGAGCCCTTGATCGCGGTCTGCACGTCCTTGCCCAGGCGGGGCCCGGCGGCGCGGGCGTTCACCGTCAGCCGTTGGGACACGCCGTACGCCGTGGCCTCGTCGCCGTCGGCGGCCAGCAGGCGCACCGACTTCACGTTGAGCTCGTCGGCGACGATCGCCTCGAAGCCGGCGAGCGCGTCGGGGTCGTCGACCACGACGGTGAGGGTGCTCAGCGGCAGCCGGTTGCGCAGCCCGTGGGACTTGCGCAGCGCCGAGGCCGCGGAGCAGACCTCGCGCACCTGGTCCATCGCGGCGACCAGCGCGTCGTCGGCCGGCAGCTCGTCGAGGCTGGGCCAGTCCTCCAGGTGCACCGAGCGGCCACCGGTCAGGCCGCGCCAGACCTCCTCGGTGACGAGCGGCAGCAGCGGCGCCGTGGCGCGGCAGACCACCTCGAGCACGGTGAAGAGGGTGTCGAAGGCCTGCCGGTCGGCGGTGTCGGCGGTGGACCAGAAGCGCTCGCGGGAGCGGCGGACGTACCAGTTGGTGAGGACGTCGAGGTAGGTGCGGGTCGCGTCGCACGCCTCGGCCACCGCGTAGTCGTCGAGGGCGGTGGTCATCTGCTCGACGAACTGCCGCGTCTTGGCGAGCAGGTATCGGTCGAGCGGGTCGCTCGAGGTGGTCGAGCGCTGCGCCTCGACGCCGGCGGCGTTGGCGTAGAGGGTGAAGAAGTACCAGGTGTTCCACAGCGGGATCAGCACCTGGCGCACGGAGTCGCGGATGCCCTGCTCGGTGACGACGAGGTTGCCGCCGCGCAGGATCGGGCTCGACATGAGGAACCAGCGCATCGCGTCGGCGCCGTCGCGGTCGAAGACCTCGCGGACGTCGGGGTAGTTGCGCAGGCTCTTGCTCATCTTGCCGCCGTCGCTGCCCAGCACGATGCCGTGGCTGACGCAGGTCTGGAAGGCCGGCTTGTCGAAGAGGGCGGTCGCGAGCACGTGGAGGGTGTAGAACCAGCCGCGCGTCTGGCCGATGTACTCGACGATGAAGTCGCCCGGGAAGTGGCCCTTCTTCTCCGCGGTGCCGTCGAACCAGTCGGCCTCCTCGAAGGGGTAGTGCACCTGGGCGTAGGACATCGAGCCCGAGTCGAACCACACGTCGAGCACGTCCGTGACGCGCCGCATCGTCGACGTCCCGGTCGGGTCGTCGGGGTTGGGCCGGGTCAGCTCGTCGACGAAGGGTCGGTGCAGGTCGGGCTCGCCGTCGTGGTTGCGCGGCAGCCGGCCGAAGTCGCGCTCGATCTCCTCGAAGGAGCCGTAGACGTCGAGCCGCGGGTAGGCGGGGTCGTCGGACTTCCACACCGGCACCGGGCTGCCCCAGAAGCGGTTGCGCGTGATGGACCAGTCGCGGGCGTTCTCGAGCCACTTGCCGAACTGGCCCTCCTGGATGTGGCCGGGCACCCAGCGGATCTGCCGGTTGAGCTCGAGCATCCGCTCCTTGATGGCGGTGACCTCGACGAACCACGACGAGACGCCCTTGTAGATCAGCGGCTCGCGGCAGCGCCAGCAGTGCGGGTAGGAGTGGTCGTAGGTCTCGCGGCGCAGCAGCACGGTGCCGGAGGTGACGTGGCCGGCGTCCGCCTCGCCCCGGGTGGCGGCCTTGAGGTGGTCGATGATGGGGCCGTTGGCGTCGAAGACCTGCAGGCCCTCGTAGTCGGTGACCGGGTGCGTGAACCGGCCGTCCTTGCCGACCGGCATGACCGCCTCGATGCCCTCGCGGTCGGTGACGACCTTGTCGTCCTCACCGAAGGCGCCGGCGGTGTGCACCAGCCCCGTGCCGTCGGTGGTGGTGACGAACTCGGCGGGCACGAGCCGGAAGGCGCGCTCGTGGCCCTCGAAGTAGGAGAACGGCGGGCGGTAGGTCAGCCCGACCAGGTCGGCGCCCGTGCCCCGCCAGGAGACCTCGGGGTCGTCGCCGAGCTCGCGCGCGTACGCCGGGAGCCGGGCCTCGGCGAGGAGGTAGCGGGTCGTCTCGTCGGTGCCGGGGACGGGCGCGGTGACCACCACGTAGTCGATGTCCTCGCCGACCATCACGGCGAGGTTGGAGGGCAGGGTCCACGGCGTGGTGGTCCACACGAGGACCTTGACGCCCGCGAAGTCGCCGGGCGTGGTGACCTCGTAGCCGACGGTGACGGCCGGGTCCTGGCGGCGCTGGTAGACGTCGTCGTCCATGCGCAGCTCGTGGTTGGACAGCGGGGTCTCGTCGTTCCAGCAATAGGGGAGCACGCGGAAGCCCTCGTAGACCAGGCCCTTGTCGTGCAGCTGCTTGAACGCCCAGATGACCGACTCCATGTAGTCGGGGTTCATCGTGCGGTAGTCGTGGTCGAAGTCGACCCAGCGCGCCTGGCGGGTGACGTAGTCGCGCCACTCGCCGGTGTACTTCATCACCGACTCGCGGCAGGCTGCGTTGAAGGCGTCGATGCCCATCTCGACGATCTCGTCGGTGGTCTTGATGCCGTTGAGGCGCATCGCCTCGAGCTCGGCGGGCAGGCCGTGGGTGTCCCAGCCGAAGCGGCGCTCGACGCGCTTGCCCCGCATCGTCTGGTAGCGCGGCACGAGGTCCTTGACGTAGCCGGTGAGCAGGTGGCCGTAGTGCGGCAGGCCGTTGGCGAAGGGCGGGCCGTCGTAGAACACGAACTCGTTGCCCCCGTCGGCGCCGGGGTCGCGCTGCTCCACGCTCGCGCGGAAGGTGTCGTCGGCCGCCCAGTAGGCCAGCACCTGCTCCTCGATCTCCGGGAAGCGAGGGCTCGACGGGACGCCCGAGGCGTCGCTGTGGCTGACCTTGGGGTACACGGGTGGCTCCTGCGGGGTCTCGACTCCGCGAGGACGACCACCCGGGACCCGGGGAGCCGCGGTACCACCTCGCTTGCCCCCAGCGGGGACCGCTCGTTCGCGGGCTGTGACGGGCCCACCCGTCCGGTTCTACTGAGGCCCGGGGGCCCGTTCTTCCGGAGGCTCGCCGCTGATGACGGCTCAGACGCCTTGGCGAGATCGTACGGCGCGCACCGGCCGTCGCGGAAAACCGTCAGCGTCCGGGTCGCCGACGACGGTGGGTGCTCACCCGTCGTAGACGTCCCTGCGGTGCCCGAGCCGCAGCACGACGACGAGCAGCACGCCGTCGTCGACGGTGTAGAGCACGCGCCAGTCGCCCACCCGCACCCGGAAGCCGGGTCGGCCCCGCAGCTGTCGCGAGGCGGGCGGGCGCGGGTCGACGGCGAGCAGCTCGATGGCCCCGGCGATGCGGCGGCCCGTCTGCGGGTCGAGCCTCCTGAGCTGGCGAGCAGCAGCGGTGGTCAGCTCGACCCGGTAGGTCGGGTGCGCCGGCTCAGAGCCAGCCAAGGTCGGCCCTCACCTGCTCCCACGGGATGGTCGGGGACGTCTCGGCCAGGGCCTCGTCGAAGGCCGCCACGTCGTCGAGCTCCTCCTCGGCCTCGAGCAGCGCCTCGTAGCGGGCCGGGCTGAGGACCACGGCGACGGGACGGCCGTGCCGCAGCAGCGTCACGGCCTCGGTCGCGGCCTGCTCGAGCACGGCCGGCAGCTGGTCGCGAGCTGCGCTGACGGGGAAGCTGGTCACACCACGATCGTACGAGACGGCACGCGTTCCGTACAGAACTCGTCCACAGACGCCAGGACCGCGGCCGTCGCGGTGGGCGCGGCTCCGTAGGATCGAGCATCATGACCGCCACTCCCCTGACCGGCCCCGCCCACGGCTTCGCCCTCGTCACGCTCGACCGCTCCGGGGCGGTGCTGGACGCGTGGTTCCCCGCGCCGGCACTCGGCCCCGCGGACGCCACCGAGGCCCCGGACGAGCTGGCCGCGCTGGCGGGCGACGACGAGCTGCGCCAGGTCACCCGCGAGGTGCGGCTCGTCGAGGTCGCCGACCTGCAGGCCGCGCCGACCTCCACCGAGGACGTGTGGCTGCGCCTGACGTTGATCTCCGCCCGCCTGGCCACCCCTCACAGCGTCAGCCTCGACGGCGTCTTCGGCCTGCTCACCAACGTCGTGTGGACCTCCGAGGGCCCGTGCGCCGTCGAGAGCTTCGAGCTCACCCGCGCCCGGCTGCGCGCCGCGGGCCGGCACGTGACGGTCTTCGGCGTCGACAAGTTCCCGCGGATGGTCGACTACGTCGTGCCGAGCGGCGTGCGCATCGGCGACGCCGACCGCGTGCGCCTCGGCGCCCACCTCGCGTCGGGCACCACCGTCATGCACGAGGGCTTCGTGAACTTCAACGCCGGGACGCTCGGCGCGAGCATGGTCGAGGGCCGCATTTCCGGCGGCGTCGTGGTCGGCGACGGCTCCGACGTCGGCGGTGGCGCCTCGATCATGGGCACCTTGTCGGGCGGCGGCAAGGAGGTCATCTCCGTCGGGGAGCGCTGCCTGCTGGGCGCCAACTCGGGCCTCGGCATCTCGCTCGGCGACGACTGCGTGGTCGAGGCCGGCTGCTACGTCACCGCCGGCACCAAGGTGACGCTCCTCGACATGGACGGCAAGCCGCAGGTCGTGAAGGCGGCGACGCTCTCGGGCAGCAGCAACGTGCTGTTCCGCCGCAACTCCGTGACCGGCGCGGTCGAGGCCGTGCCGTGGAAGGGCGACGGCATCGCCCTCAACGCCGCGCTGCACGCCAACGACTGACCGCTCGTGCCGAGGTCCCGCAGCCCCTGGAAGCCGGTCGCGGCGACGGTCGCCGTCGTCGTGGCGGCGACCGCGGTCGGCCTCGGCGTGCGCGAGGGGGTCGTGCCGGTCCCTGGCGCGCTGGGCGGCGAGGGCTGCACGGCCCGGGTCGACGGCCACACCGTCGAGCTGTCGCTCGAGCAGGCCGAGCACGCCGCGCTGATCGCCGGCACGGCGGTCGCGCGCGACCTGCCCGCCCGCGCGGCGTCGATCGCGCTGGCCACGGCCTACCAGGAGAGCGACCTGGAGAACGTCGAGTACGGCGACCGCGACTCGCTCGGCCTCTTCCAGCAGCGCCCCTCGCAGGGCTGGGGCACGCCGACGCAGGTGCTCGACCCGGTCTACGCGACCAACCGCTTCTACGACGCGCTGGTCGAGGTCGACGGCTACCGCGACATGCGCATCACCGAGGCCGCGCAGGAGGTGCAGCGCTCGGGCTTCCCCGAGGCCTACGAGGACCACGCCGACGACGCCCGCGCGCTGGCCTCGGCGCTGACCGGCTACAGCGAGGCGGCCTTCACCTGCACGGTCGACCTCGACGCGGAGGAGGAGACCGACCGGCTCGACCGGCAGGGGCTCACCCCGCGCGCAGCGACCGTGCGGGAGGAGCTCGAGGCCGTCTTCGGGCGGCTCTCGCTCGGGGGCTTCGCCCCGGGCGGCGTGAGCAGCGGTCACTCGGCCGACTCCGCGCACTACGACGGGCGCGCCGTCGACGTCTTCTTCCGCCCCGTCGGGGGTGACCGCACCCGGCGGGGCTGGGCGGTCGCGCAGTACCTCGTCGCGCAGGCCGACCGGCTCGGCGTCGCCACCGTCATCTTCGACGAGAAGATCTGGACCGCGCGTCGCTCGTCGCAGGGCTGGCGCGACTACGACCTCGACACCGGCGGCGTCGACCGGGCGACCGCGGCGATCCTGCTGCACCGCGACCACGTGCACGTCGACGTCGCGGACTGATCACGATCGCGGCGCCGCACTCCCCTGCGGCCCGCGGCGGCCCTAGGGTCCGGCCATGACCCCTCGCGTGCGGCTCGGCGCCGCCTCCGTCTGCTGCGGCCTGCTGGCCGCGGTGCTCACCTCCCCGGTCGCTGCGAGCGCCGACCCCAGCGCCGGCGGCACCGCGACGTGCGGCGGCGCGAGCGCGACCATCCGTGGCACCCGCGGTGACGACGTGCTCGTGGGCACCGCCGGCCCCGACGTGGTCGCGGCCGGTGCCGGGGACGACGTCGTGCGGGGCCTGGGCGGCGACGACCTGCTCTGCGGCGGCGCGGGCGCCGATGTCGTCTCCGGCGGGCCCGGCAGCGACCTCGTCGACGGCGGCACCGACGCGCTGGAGGAGGAGGACAACGACTACTTCGTGGCCTACGGCGACCGGCTGAGCGGCGGCCCCGGTGACGACCGGCTCGTGTCCGGTCCGGCCGCCGACGAGCCCGTGGACGAGCTGACCTTCGCCGGCTCCGCGACGGGCGTGGTCGTCGACCTCGTGGCCGGCACCGCGACCGGCGAGGGCGACGACGCGCTGGTGGGCGTCTTCCGGGGTGTCTCCGGCTCGCCGCACGACGACGTGCTGCTCGGCACCGACGGCGAGGAGCAGCTCCTCGGCGGGGCGGGCTCCGACCGGCTCGAGGGCCGGGGTGGCGCGGACTTCCTGACCGGCTCCGCGTCGACCGGCACGGACGCCCCCGACGGCGACGACGTGCTGCTCGGTGGCACGGGCTCCGACGAGGCGTACGGCGAGCGTGGCGACGACGTGCTCGACGGCGGCCCGGGCCGCGACAACCTCCACGGCGGCGCCGGTCTCGACCGGGTCCGCGGCGGGGCCGGGCCCGACTACCTCGGCGACCACGTCGTGCCGGGCGACGGCCAGGTGCTCGACGCCGGTGTGGGGCGCGACGAGATGGGCGAGGTCTTCCTGCTGCGTCCTGACGGCGAGGTCCACACCACGGTCACGGGCCGCACCGACCTGGCCGCCGGCACGCTCCGCGCGACCTGGTCCGGGCGCACGACGGTGGTGCGGGTCACCGGCTTCGAGCAGGCTGGCCTCCCCTCGCGCTCGGGCCGCTGGGTGCTGCTCGGCACCGACGGCCCCGACGTGCTGCTCGCCGGCTACGACCAGGGCGGGGTCCTGCGCGGGCGCGGCGGCGACGACACGCTCGGCGGTAGCAGGGGTGACGACGTGCTCGACGGCGGTCCCGGCCGCGACCGGGCCTACGGCTCGGGTGGCCGCGACCGGTTCGTGGCGGTGGAGCGGGTGCAGCGCTACTGACGGCCCCTGCGGGGCGCTCGACCGACGATCGGTCAGAGGGCGGCGAGGCGCTCGACCGCGGCGGCGACGCGGTCGTCGGTCGCGGTGAAGGCGACGCGCACGTGCTGGGCGCCGGCGACACCGTAGAACGAGCCGGGGGCGACGAGGACGCCGAGGTCGGCGAGCGCCGAGACGGTGTCCCAGCACGGCTCCCCGCGGGTCGCCCACAGGTAGAGCGAGGCCTCGGAGTGGTCGATGCGGAAGCCCGCGCCGACCAGGGCGTCGCGCAGCCGGGAGCGCCGCGCGGCGTACCGCTGGCGCTGCTCCTCGACGTGCACGTCGTCGTCGAGCGCGGCGACCATGGCCCGCTGCTGCGGGCCGGGCAGCTGCAGCCCGAGGTTCTTGCGCACGGCGAGCAGCTCGCCGATCACCGCGGGGTCGCCGGCGACGAAGGCGCACCGGTAGCCGGCGAGGTTGGAGCGCTTCGAGAGCGAGTGGACGGCGAGGATGCCCTCGGGCGACCCGCCGCAGACGTCGGGGTGGAGCACCGAGACCGGCTCGGCCTCCCACGCGCACTCGAGGTAGCACTCGTCGGAGATCAGCAGCGTGCCACGCTCGCGGCACCAGTCGACCAGCTTGCGCAGGTGCTCGGGCGGCAGCACGCGCCCGGTGGGGTTGGACGGGCTGTTGACCCACAGGACCGCCGGCACCTCGGGGCCGAGGGCGGTCAGCGAGTCGGTCGCGACGGCGCGGGCGCCGGCCAGCGCGGCGCCGACCTCGTAGGTCGGGTAGGCCAGCGCGGGGTAGGCGACGAGGTCGCCCGGCCCGACGCCGAGGTGGCCGGGCAGCGAGGCGATGAGCTCCTTCGAGCCGATCACCGGCAGCACGGCGTCGAGCCCGAGGCCGGTCACGCCGGCGCGACGCTCGAGCCAGTCCAGGCAGGCCTGCCGGGTCTCGGGCAGGCCGATCGTGAGCGGGTAGCCCGGGCTGTCCGCGGCGTCGCGCAGCGCCTGCTGCACGACCTGCGGCGTTGGGTCGACGGGCGTGCCGACCGAGAGGTCGACGATCCCGTCAGGGTGCGACCGCGCCCGGGCGGCGTGCTCGGTGAGCTGGTCCCACGGGAAGTCGGGCAGCCGGCCCGAGACCGCACCCAGCGCGGGCAGCCCGGGGCGCCGGGTCACTCCTGGTTCTGCGGGGGGAGAGCGGCGACGAAGGGGTGGTCCTTGTCGATCTCCCCCATCTTGGCCGCGCCGCCCGGGGAGCCCAGGTCGTCGAAGAAGTGCACGTTCGCGTCGTAGTACTCCTTCCACTGCTCCGGGGTGTCGTCCTCGTAGAAGATCGCCTCGACCGGGCAGACCGGCTCGCACGCACCGCAGTCGACGCACTCGTCGGGGTGGATGTAGAGCATCCGCTTGCCCTCGTAGATGCAGTCGACGGGGCACTCGTCGACGCACGCGCGGTCCTTGACGTCGACGCACGGCTGGGAGATGACGTAGGTCATCTGCTTCCTCCTGGGGTCTCGCGGCATGGGCGGGGCGGCGTCGCGGGGAGCGCCGGTCCCACCGGTCTCCCAGGAGCCTAGTATCCCGTGGTGCACGAGGACGACGAGACCCGCGCGGGCGGACGCCCCGCCTCCGTACCCTCACCGGCCGACCTCGAACCCGGCCGCCACCTGCTCGGACCGCACGCGGTGGGCAGCCGGGTCGTCGTGCGCCGGCTGCTGCCGGGCCAGACCGGCCCCACCGGCGGCCCCGCCTTCACCGACCTGCTCGGCGACCTGGTCGCCTGGCCCGCGCCCGGCGCCCCGCCGGCGGAGCGGGTGGCGGTCGTGCTCGGTGCCGACGGCCGGCGCACCGCGGTGCCGCTGGCCGAGATCGTCTCCGGCAAGCCGGTGCCGCCCCGGCCGTCGGTGCGCCACCGGGTCGGGGTCGGCGAGGCCGAGCGCCACGCCCTCGCCCTGTGGCCCGGCGTCGAGCACGAGGCGCTCGGGGCGTGGGTGCTGCGGCACGACCCCGCCCCGGTGGGGCGGCTGCTGAAGCGGGCCAACTCGGCGCTGGCCGTCGAGGAGCCCGGGCGACCCCTGGCCGAGGCGGCCGCGGCGGTGCGTGCGTTCTACGAGGCGCGCGGGCGCGACGTGCTCGCCCAGGTCGAGGTCGGCTCCGATGTCGACCGCGGGCTGGGCGCGCTCGGCTGGCGGGAGGTGCCGGGCGGTCGGGCGGGCTTCTGGCTGGCGTCGGTGGCGGCCGTGCGCCGCGGCGTACGTCGTGGGGGCCGCGCCGACGCGTCCGTGCTGGAGGACCTGGGGCTGGCGGGGCCCTGGCGCGAGGAGTCCGGACCCCGGGTGCGGGTCGGGGTCGGGCCGCCCGCCGAGCCGGTCGCGGCCGTGCAGGCCGCGCGCGACGGCGACTGGGTGGGCGTGCACGGGCTGGTCGTGGCCGCCACGCAGCGACGTCGCGGGCTCGGCACGCTGCTGCTCGACGACGCGCTGGAGTGGGCGGCCGAGCAGGGCGCGACGACCGCCTGGCTGCACGTCGAGGTCGACAACGCGCCGGCGCGCGCGCTCTACGCCGCCTTGGGCTTCGCCGAGCACCACGAGACGCGCTACCTCACCCCCACCGGCTGAGGCGGCCGGGTCCGGCGGGTGCGAGGGTTGAGCGCATGCACCTGCTGCCCGCCGTCACGACCCCGCTCGCGACCTCGCTCGCGGCCGACGAGCTGGACCTCCCGCCGATCACCTGGGAGGGCGTCGGCACCGGGGTGGTGGTGCTCGTCGTCGGGTGGCTGGTCGCGCGGGCCGCGGGCTGGGCCACCCGGCGACTGCTGCTGTGGCGGGGGCGCTCGCCGAGCGCGAGCGCGATGTTCTCGTCGCTGGCGCGGTGGGCGCTGACCCTGGTGGCCTTCGCGGCGGCGGTGACGATCGTCTTCCCGAGCGTGAAGCCGGTCAACGCGCTCGGCGGCATCGGGGTGCTGTCGATCGCGGCGGGCATCGCCTTCCAGACCGTGCTGGGCAACATGTTCGCCGGCATCGTGATCCTGGCGCGCGACAAGTTCCGCGTGGACGACCAGATCGCCGTGCGCGACGTGGCCGGCACGGTCACCGGCGTGACGCTCACCAGCACCGCCGTGCGCACCTTCGACGGGCGGCTCGTGCTCATCCCCAACGCGGTGGTGCACTCCGAGGTCGTGACCGTGCAGACCGGCTTCGAGCGGGTGCGCTCGACGGTGGCGGTCGACATCGCCGACGGCGCCGACCTGGGCGCGGCGGTGCGGGTCGCGGAGCAGGCGATGGCGTCGCTGCCAGCGGTGGTGGACGAGCCGGCGCCGCAGGCGCTGCTGCAGTCGGTCGGCTCCGGCACGGTGCGGATGGACCTGCGCTTCTGGTCGGGCGCGCGGCAGATGGAGACCAAGCTCGCCCAGCACGAGGTGATCGGCGCAGTGCTGGAGCAGCTCGAGGCGGCCGGCGTCGCGACGGGTGCCGACGCGCTCGTCGTCGAGGCCGGACCGCGGCTGACCTCGACCCTCGCGTCGCGCGACCAGGCCTGAGGACGGCCTCGGCGGCGGGCGTCAGCCCTCCTGGCCGGGCTCCACGCAGACGACGGTGTCGGACGGCGTGTAGGTCGTCGTGAACACCTCGCGGCGCACGACCTCGCTCTCGCCGACGCGGCGGAAGACCCGCGTGACGTCGACGTCGAAGCCGCCGTACCCGCTGTTGGGGTAGCAGTCGGGGGTGCTGAGCCGGCGCGTGGCGGGCTCGGTGAAGTTGTAGCGGTCGCTGGTGATCGACTCGACGTCCCACTCCTTGGTCGACCAGAGCCTCACCGTCACCGAGCCCTGGCCGCCGGGGCTGCTGGGGCTGACCGCGGTGTCGATGAGCACGCCGTGGTCGCTGTCGTTGCGGAAGCGCAGGTCGATCGCGCCCCACGCCACCGTGGCCTCGCGGCCGACGGGGTAGCGGTCGATGTAGAAGGAGTGCGGCTTGTGCTCGACGTCCTCGTAGCCGGCGAAGAACATGGCGTTGAAGATGGTCGTCGCCATCTGCGAGACCCCGCCGCCGAGGTCCTCGACCAGGATGCCGTCGTTGATCACGAAGCCCTCGGTGAAGCCGTTCTCCCGCGTGCGCTCCCCGACGGTGTCGTTGAGGGAGAAGGTCTCGCCGGGCAGCAGCAGCGTGCCGTCGATGAGCTCGGCGGCGCGGCCGAGGTTGACGTTGCGGTAGTCGGCGTGCGGGTAGTAGGTGGTGAACTGGCCGGCCACCTCGGTGATGCCGAGCTCGCGCACCTCGGCGGTGGTCAGCTCGGGCTCGGCGACGCTGGCCTCGACCCGCGCGCGGCGCTCGCCCGGGGAGGCGACGAGGTCGAGGAAGACCGCCTCGACGTCGGCGGGGTCGTAGGTGACGCCGGGCTGGGCGGGCACGACCTGCGGGCGGCCGTCGACGATGCGCACGGTCGCGTCGACCGGGGCGCCGTCGTCGCCGACGCGGTCGCCGACGAGCTGCTGGAGCGCCTCGCGGTCGACCTGCGGGACGAGCCGGCCGTCCTCGGGCACCATCGCCAGCGCGGGGGTGAACTCCCGCGGCTGCAGCCGCACCGGGGTGCCCTCGAAGACGAGGGTGACCGGGCCGGAGACGGCGGGGTTGGCGAAGCCGTCGAGCGCGTCCTGCACGTCGGCCTCGTCGATCGCGGGCTCGACGGTCTCCAGGTCGAGCTCGGCGCGACCGTCCTCGGAGAGGTACGCCGCCACGAGCGCGTCGCGGGCGGCCTCGCGGTCGAAGCCCTCCCCCGGCACGGGGTCGACCACGCGCACCTGGCCGCGGCGGAAGCCGACCTCGCCGTCCTCGGGTGCCGTGCCGAGCTGCTCCTCGAGCTGCTCGAGCGTGGTGTCGAGCGCGGCACCGTCGACGCTGACGACGGCGTCGAGGTCCTCGCCGCCGGTCCAGTGGTCCCAGAGCACCTGCGGCTGCCACGAGCGGTCGGCGCCGGCGGCCTCCACGGAGGCCTCGACATCGACCTCGAGGCCGGCGTCGGCGGGCGCGACGGTGGCGTCGCCGTCCTCGGTGACCACGGTGACGGGGCGCTCGGTGCGGTCGGCGAGGCCCTCGCGCAGCGCCTGCTCGGCCGCGGCGGGGCTCAGGCCCCCGACCTCGACGCCGGAGATGGTGGTGCCGCGGGGCAGCTCGTCGCCGGCGGCCGCGTAGGCCGCGGCGTAGCCGCCGCCGGCCAGCAGCACCAGCACGAGCAGGATGAGGAGGACGGCCTTGCCGCCCCGGCCCTCGCGGGCGGGGTCCTTCGCGGCCTTCGTCGCAGTCACTCCCGCATGCTAGGTCGCCGGGTGGGGGCGTTCCGAAATCGCGCGGCCGCGTCCCGCGCCCAGGGTGCCGAGCGCCACGGCGAGGACCACGGCGGCGAGCAGGAGCACGGCGTAGCCCGCGGGGCCGTTCACCAGCACGAAGTCGCCCTCGGGGCGCCCGACGAAGGCGAGGGCGACCGGGAGCACCCACCCGAGGGCCAGCGGGAGGCGGGTCGCGAGGCCCGGGCGCACGGCGAGGAGCGCCGCGAGCGTCGCCAGCACCGCGAGCGGCAGCCCCCACGCGCGGCTGTGCACGGCCAGCGTCGCGATGCCGGTGCCGACGCCGAGGAGCACCAGGCCGAGTGCGGTGCCGGCGGCGCGGGCCGGGGCGACGGGGCCGCTCACAGCCCGGCGAAGAGGTCCGTCTCGAGACCGTCGGGCCCCGCGGGACCGGGGGTGCCCTTGGCGAGGCGGTAGAACTCGACGCCCCACGCCTCGGAGCCGACGTTGTTGCTGAGGGCGAAGAAGGGGCCGTCGGTGGTGATCTGGGTGGCGTGGGCGGCGAGCGCGGCCATCTTGGCGTCGACGAAGTCCATCGCGTCGACGGCGGCGGTGAGGTCCTCGTCCTTGGTCACGAAGTGCGGGAGCGGACCGTCGGGGTCCATGCCCTCGAAGGTCGTGGTGTCGCCCGCGGCGCGCAGGCGGCGCAGGCCCTCGCGCAGGCGGCTCTCCGACATCGCGCCCCAGTAGACCTTCGGCACGTCCCACGCCTCGCCGAGGTCGCGGCGGTAGGAGGGGACGGCGGCGAGCTGCACGGCGTACATCGCGACGCGGTGGGCCTGGATGTGGTCGGGGTGGCCGTAGCCGCCGAACTCGTCGTAGGTGACGACGACCTGCGGGCGGACCTCGCGGAGGACCTCGACCAGCAGCGTGGCGGCCTCGGTGAGGTCGGCGTGCCAGAAGGCGTTGTCGTGGATGGTGTCGGCGGCGATCGCGTGGCCGGCCTCGTGCCACTGCATGCCGGAGTCGCGGTAGCGCCCGAAGCCGCCGAGGAAGCGGTGGTCGGTCACGCCGAGCGCTGCCATCGCGGCCGCGAGCTCGCCGCGGCGGTGCTCGCCGAGCCCGTCCTCGCGGTCGGCGGCGAGGTGCTCGAGCTCGGGCACCAGGATCTCGCCCATCTCGCCGGCCGTGCAGGTGACGAGGGTGACGCCGCGGCCCTCCGCGACGTACTTCGCCATCGTGGCGCCCTGGCCGATCGACTCGTCGTCGGGGTGGGCGTGGACGAGCAGCATCCGCTGGGCGGGCGCCTCGGCCGGGGAGGCGGCGGTCTCGGGCATGGCGCCGATGCTAGACGGGCGTGCCGACGTCCCTGCTCGACCGTCCTGGGGTGGGTCCGCTCCGACGGGGGCAGGCGGGTGGGTCGGGCGGGTGGGGCGGGGTCGGGCGGGCTCGTCAGACGGGCGGGCGCTTGAGCCGACGGGGTGCGTCGGGCAGGTCGAGCGGGACCGCGGGCGGCCTCGGCGCGTCGGGCGGCTCGGGCGCGTCGAGCCAGCCGTCGTGGCGGTCGACCAGCACCTCGAGGACGAACTCGGGCGCGTCGGTCGTCACCGCCCACGGGTGGTCCTCGTCGTCGTCCTCGCCGGCGAAGGGCTCGCGCTCGACGTCGGCGTCGTAGCCGTCGGCGAGCAGCCGGCGGGCGACGGCGCGCGCGTCGTCCTCGTCGAAGAAGATGCCTCGGGGCCGCACGGGGCGATTGTGCCGCAGGTCAGTGGGCGAGGTGCGCCGCGACCTCGGGCAGGAAGGGCCGGTCGGGCTCGAGCCAGTCGACCGCCTCGGGGTGCGCGGGGTCGAGCTGGTCGGCCGTGAGCCAGCGCAGCTCGTCGTGGTCGACTGGCGTCGGCTCGGCGGTGGGGTCGGCGAGGGCCACGAGCGCGGCGCGCAGGGTGTGCCGACCGCCGGCGACCTGCTGCGCACCGTCGAGCCAGCGGACGACGGTCGTGGCGACCCCGAGCTCCTCCTGCAGCTCGCGCACCAGCGCGTCGTCGGGGGTCTCCCCCGCCTCCACCTTGCCGCCCGGCAGCTCCCACCGGCCCGCGTGCTCCGCCGGCCACGTGCGGCGCGCTGCCAGCACGCGCCCGTCGCGCACGACCGCGCCGCCCACCACCAGAGCCATGGCGGCACGGTAGCCGTGGGCGGTGCAGTGGTCGGGTGTGGATGAGCGAGAGCAGACAGGAACAGGCGGGCACGGGCGCGCACGGGGCCGCGAGCCGGTCGGGCCGGCGTCGTGGGCCTGGTGGTGGACCTGGTCGTGTGTTCGTCGCGGGGGCGGCTGCGGGAGTCGCAACGCCTCGGCCGGCGTAGCGGTCCCGACAGCGGGGCGGCACCAGGCCGTTCCGAGCAGTGGGCAGCACAACCAGCCCGCCCCCTAGCTGGGGTGCGGGCTGGGGCGCGGCCGTACGCCGTGGGCCGGGGCGCGTTTGGAGGCACGCCGAGGGGCGCGACGGTGCGGCCAGCTCCAGCGTCCGTCGCGCGGGCTGCCGTCCGAGGTGCGCGAGCAGTGCCGAGACGGACGAACGATGCGACGGGCTGGTGAAGAACCGCACCTGCGACGCGTCGATCAGTCCGCAGGTGCGGGCGGGCCGGTGCCGGGTGGACCGGTGCCGCCCTCGTCGGGTGGGCCCGTGCCGGTGGCGAGCGGGCCGTCGACGGGCCGGGTGCCGAGGTGGTCGCGGAGGTAGTGCGCCCCGTGGGGCGACCGCCACAGCCAGGCGCCGTCGCCGGCGGGTGTCGAGGTCCAGCGTGTGGCGGCGTGGCCGTGGGTCTTGAGCCGGTGGTGGGTGCGGCACAGCGGCGCGATGTTGCAGGAGCAGGTCGGCCCGCCCCTGCCGCCGGGGCCGCCGCCGGGGGCACCGGCGGGGTCGAAGGGGACGGCGTGGTCGTGGTCGCACGAGCGGGCCGCCCGACTGCACCACGGGAAGACGCAGGTGTGGTGGACCAGGGCGGTGCGCCGCGCGAGGCGGGTCGACACCTCGTAGGCCTCGGTGTGGACCGCCTCGCCTAGGTCGAGGACGGGCAAGACCGTGACCTGTGCCGTCGCACCGGCGCCGAGCCACTCGCGGATCGTCGCGGCCGTGACCGGGGCGCGGGTCTCCTCGACGCGGCCGATCTCACCGCCGCCACCGCCGTGCACGGCGAGGTCGGAGAGGTGCAGGTGGAGGAGGTAGCGCCGGCGCGGACCGTGCGGGCGGGCGTCGGGGGTGTCGACACGCTCGCCAGGGCTCGCTGCTCGACCACCGGGATGAGGCCCGCCGGGGCCCTCGGCGTCCCCCACGAGCAGGTCGAGCGTGCCCTGCGCGCTCGCGCCGTCGCTGCCGCGCGCCACGAGGTTGGCGAGCGCCTGGGCCGACAGCGGCCCGGGCTGGTCGGCGGCGCCGAGGGCGCGCAGCCGGGCCTTCTCCTCCTCCACGGCGTCGCGGATCGCGAGCCCGTCGGGCAGGTCGAAGGTGCCGGTGGCGTCGACCGTGCCGTCGAGGTCGCTGGTGCGACCGTCGCAGTGCACGTCGAAGTGGCGCCGCTCCTCGGCCCGCTCCCGCTCCGCCTCGGCGGCCTCGGGCATGAACCGCGCGAACGCCTCGCTCACCAGCCGCTCGAGCACCACCGGCCCTGCGGTCTGGGCGACCGGCGCGAGGTGGCGGTCGACGTGGGCCGCCGCGGCGGGCACGAGGTCGCGCACGAGGCAGGCCCGCGCGACCAGCCGCACCCGCCAGCCGTCGACCTCGAGAGCCTGCAGCCGCTCCCACAGCCGGGGCAGGAGGTGCCGGGCGAAGAGCGACTCGCCCAGGAATGAGCCGCCGGCCTGCGTGGTGCGCCCCATCCGGGCGGCGAGCTCGGCGACCGCGAACTCCGCGACCGTCGGCGCGTGCGACCCCGCGAGCGTCAGACCCCGGTCGAAGTAGTCGGGCGCACCCGCGACGTGGGCGGCGTCGAGCAGGTCGGCCGCGGGGTGCAGGTCAGCCCAGGTGCACGCCGCGAGCATGAGGTCGGCCTCGACGGCTCGGCCGTCGCGCGCCCGCACCCCGGCGAAGTCGAGGACCGCCGCGGCGGACTCGAACTCGGGGACGGGGCTGGCTGCCATGAGGACCACTCAACCAGGGACCACCGACAGTCGGGGACGGCGCAGATCGCCCTGTGCACAACGGATCCCGTCCACAGGCCTGTGGACGAGAAGTGGCCTAGGAGGGCCCGGGCGCGAGCCACAGCCACGCCTCGCGCACCAGCTCTCCCTCCCCACTGCCGGACCCGCCGGCAGCCCCGCCGACAGCTCCGCCGGGCCACCGCTGCCCGCCGACGACGAGGAGGTCGCGGCCGAGCGCGGCGCTGCTGTCGTCGTGCACCTCGTCGCGGCGCTCGGGCATGGCCGGCAGCTCGACGTAGGCCTGCGCCGCGGCGTCCCACAGCAGCACCCGCAGCCGGGAGGTCATCTCGCCGACGCTGTTGGGCACGTCGTAGGCGGCGCCGCCGCGACCGAGCACGCCGCCGAGCTGCGAGGTGCGCCCACGCGGGTCGGCGCCGGGCTCCGGCAGGCGCGACCACGCCCAGGTCGCGGGGTCGAGCACCGCGCCGGAGGTCTCGACGAAGTGGCCCACGAGCACCGGCCCACGGTCGGACCCCACGAGCTGGAAGCCGGGCACGGGCGCGTCCGGCAGCGTCGTCCACGCCCACGAGTCGAGGTCGAAGCGCGCCGCCGACACCGTGGCGGAGCGGCCCGCACGCACGTCCTCGATCGACGAGCCCTTCAGCACGAGCTGCTCGCCCACCGGCACCGCGAAGCGGTCGAAGCTGTCGGCCAGCGGGTCGTCGGGCAGCTCGCGCCACGCCCCGGTGGCCGGGTCGAAGAGGAGGTCAGGGGCCTCGCCGCCCTCGTCGCTGATGGTGGGGACGAGCAGGCGGTCGCCCACCGCAACGAGGGCGCGGTAGCGCTCCGGGCCGGGCACCGCGCCGTGGTCGGTCCAGCGGTCGGCCGCGAGGTCGTACTGCAGCAGCCGTTCGCGTCCCTCGCAGGTCACGCCGCTCGCGCAGGAGGTGAGGAGCCACGCCGAGCCGCCGAGGCCGACGGTGGCGCGCTCGTGACGGCGTACGCCGTGGGGTGCGGGAGCGGTCGGCGTCCAGGTGTCGTCGGCCGGGTCGTAGACCGCTCCGTCGCGGAAGAGCGGGCCGCCGGCGTAGCTGCAGTCGGCACCGGGCGGGCACAGCAGCTCCCACCCACCGACCACCAGGGCCCGCGGCGACCCCGCGACTTCAACCCCGACGACGACCGCGTGGGTGCGCGGGCTGAGCGGCAGGTCGGGCAGCCGGCGCCACTCGCCCACGGCCTCGGGCCCGCCGGCGCGCGTGCCGACTCCGGAGCCGCAGGCCGTCGCGAGGACGGCGACGACGGCCAGGACGACGAGGAGGAGGCGTGGGCGCACGGTCACACCGCTGAGACGGCGACGGCTGGTCGACGGTTCCCCGGGTGCGTCAGACGGGCACGCACTCCGGCACGGAGCCGGTGGCGACCTCGAAGCTCACCCACACCTCGGCGCGGTCGGTCTCGCGGTAGCCCTCCGGGGACACCGCGTCCGGCAGCCGCTGCATGGAGGCGTCGATGACGAGCGTCTCCCCCGCGGCGACCGCGCCGGCCTCGAGCTCGACGCCGAAGGTCTCGTCACCGACGCTGAGGGTGATGCCGGAGGCGTCCGTCTCGACCAGGCCGGGGCGGCGGCACTGCCCGCCGTCGGGGACGTAGTTCACCACCGCGTCCACGCCGCGCTCGCGCAGCTCGCGCTCGAGGCCGGCGGCGTCCTCGAGCCGGTTGACCCGCACCTCGAGGGCGCCGTTGCTGCCCTCGCTCACGGCGTACGCCGGCTCCGCACCGAGGCCGGGCACCACCAGCACCGCGGTGGTCGTCGCCGCGACGAGCCCGCCGGCCAGGGCCAGGGCGCGGCGCGAGGGGCGGCGCGGCGCGTGGCGGGGCGACCGCTCGGCGACCACCTCGCGCAGCGAGTCGAGGAGGGCCTGCTCGTAGGTGTCCAGCTGGGGGGTCACGACGTCACCTCTCGGAGTGCGGCGGAAGGCAGGAGGCGGGCCCGGGCCCGGTGGTAGCGCACCCGGGCCGCGCCCGGGCTGACGCCGAGGACGGCGGCCGCCTCGACGAGAGAGAGACCGTCGACGGCGACGAGCTCGACGACCTCCCGCTGGGTGCGCGGCAGGTCGGCGACCTCGCGCAGGAGCCGCCGGGCTGCGCGCTCGTCGTCCAGCCTGGCCGCGATGCGCTCGACGGCGTCGTCGTCGAGCAGGGCGCGGCCCTGCAGCCGGGCGACGGCACGCACGCCGCGGGCCTGACGACGCAGGTGGTTGGCCACGACGCGGCGCGCCACGGCGTACAGCCACACGCGGGGGTCGACCCCGCCCGGTGTCACGTCGCTCGCCTCGATGGCGGCCACGAACACCTCGGCGGTGAGGTCGGCGGCGTCGTGGACGCTGGAGACGCGGCGGGCCACGAAGCGCTGCACGGCCTCGAGGTGCTCGCGGTAGAACGCCTCGAAGGCGTCGGGGTCGCGTCCGATCGGGCGGACGGCGTTCTCGGGGCTCACACCTGTCAGTGGTCGCAGCACGGTGCAGCGTTACACGCGGCTGCGGGCGACCTCCAGCACGGCGCGGCCGTAGGGTCGGCGGGGTGCACCAGACCCGACCTGCGGACGCGTCGCGACTCCCGCTCGTGCCGGCCGCGGCGTTCGTGCTCGTGTGGAGCTCGGGCTACGTGTCGGGGCCGATCGGGGTGGAGGCGGTCGAGCCGCTGACGCTGGTGGCGCTGCGCTTCGCCCTGGCGGCCGTCGTGGCCGCGGCGATCGCGCGGGCGCTGCGGGGTCCGGCGCGGCGGGCCTTCCCCGGTGGGCGGCGGATGCTGCCGCGCGTGGCGGCGGTGGGGCTGTCGATGAACGGTCTGCAGTTCGGCCTGGCCTACCTCGGCTTCGCGGCGGGCCTCGCGCCCACGCTCATGGCGCTGCTGCACTCGCTGAGCCCCGTGCTGACCGCGCTGCTCGCAGGCGCCCTGCTGCGCGAGCGCCTCACCGCCCTGCAGGTCGGCGGGTTCATCGTGGGCGTCGTCGGCGTGCTGATCGTGCTCGGCCCGGAGATCGAGGAGGCGGGCGGGGCGCTCGGGCTCACCTTCGGCCTGCTCAGCATGCTCGCGCTCAGCTTCGGCACCCTGGGGCAGCGCTGGATCGGCAGCGGGGCCGACCCGTGGTGGTCGGCGACGCTGCAGTTCGCGGTCTCCGCTCCCCCGATCGCGCTCGCCGCGCTGTGGCTGGAGGGCACCGACACCGTGCACGACCCGTGGGTCGCCCTCGGCGCGATTGCGTGGCTGGCACTCGTGAACTCCATCGTCGGCCTGCTGCTCCTCGGCGTGCTGATGCGCACCGGCGGCGCGGGCTCGTCGGCGAGCGTCTTCTTCCTGATGCCGCCGGTGACCGCGGTGATGACGTGGCTGGCCTTCGGCGACGTGCTCAGCCCGCTCGAGCTGCTGGGCCTGCTCATCACCGTGGTCGGCGTCGCCGTCGCCACCCGGAGCGGCCGCACGCGGTTCCCGGCCGCGGAGGTGCCCGGGTGAGCGCGGACGTGCCCGGCATCGGGCTGCGGGCCGGGCGCGACCGCGAGGCCGACACCACGGCGTACGCCGAGGCGCGCGACGCCGAGCGCGTCGGCCTCGCGGGCCTGCTGAAGCACCTCGACCGCCGCGGCCGGCGCTCCCCGTGGGCGCCGGGGCTGCGCGTGTCTCGCGCACTGACCTGGGACGCCGCCGACCGGCGCGACCGCCGCTGGTGGCCGCAGGGCATCACCGGCACGGCGGACGCCCGCCTCACCGAGGCCGACCCCGACCGGGTGCACGGCCGGCGGCTGCTCGCGGTGTCGTGGTGGGGCACCGGGGCCGACGGGCACAACGACGGGTCGCGGGTGAGCTTCTACGACGTCGACACGCGGCGCTACCAGCACGCCGAGCTCGTGCGCGTCGTCGACGGCGACACCGGGCCGGAGCTCGCGCCGCTGCGCGTCCACGCCGGCGGGCTGGTCTGGCACGGCCCGTGGCTCTTCGTCGCCGCCACTGCCACGGGGTTGTGGGTGTGCCACGTCAACGACGTGCTGCGCTTGCCCGCCACGGGTGGTCGAGGAGGCCCGCCAGGGCCGTCTCGAGACCGCTTCGTCCTCCCCGTGCGCCAGGCCTGGCCCGCCGTGACCGACGACGGCACCGAACCCTTCCGCTGGTCGTTCCTCTCGCTCTCGCGGACCGGCGGGGAGGCAGCGCTGGTGGCCGGGGAGTACGCCCGCGGCACGAAGTCGCGCCGCCTGCTGCGCCTGCCCCTCGACCCTTCGACCCAGCTGCCGCTGCTCGGCACGGACGGGGTTGCACGCCCCACGCTCGTCGCGAAGGGCGTTGCCGGGATGCAGGGCGTCGTCGAGCGCGACGGCCGCTGGCACGTCACGGTCTCGCACGGACCGGTGGCGCCCGGCTCGTTGCTCGGAGGTCAGCCGGGGGCACTGCGACGACGGAGGTACGCCGCCCCGCCCGGCCCCGAGGACCTGCACTGGTGGCCCGAGCTCGGCGGGTTGTGGACAGCGACCGAGCACCCGCGCCGGCGGTGGCTCGTCGCCCTCCGGACGCACTGAGACCCGCTGTCCTGCTCGAGCCCCGCGCCGTCAGTCCTGCGGACCCGCCCGCATCACGAGGAGGGCGATGTCGTCGCCGGCCCGCGGGAGGACGCCGGCGAGCAGGCGGTCGCAGATCGCGTCGGGGGTCAGCCGCTCGGCACCGGCGAGGCGCGAGCGGAGCCACTCCAGGCCCTCGTCGAGCAGCGCACCGCGGCGCTCGACGAGCCCGTCGGTGTAGAGCACGACCGTCGAGCCGGGCCGCAGCGTCGTGGTGCGGTCGCTGCGGGCGGGGGCTGCGAGGAGCCCGAGGAGCGGCTGCGGCTCCCCGGCGAGCAACCGCACCTCGCCGTCGGGCTCGACGACCACCGGAGGCGGGTGGCCGGCGTTGCACCAGCGCAGGGTGCGCTCGCTGCGCTCGCGCTGCTCCGGTGTCTGCTCGACGCGCGCCGCGACCGCGGTGGTGGTCGTGGCCACGCCGAGCGACTGGATCGTCAGGTCGAGCCGGTCGAGCACGGCCGACGGCGGCGCCTCGGCGTCCCCGAACCAGATGCCGCGCAGCAGGTTGCGCGCCTGCGCCATCGCGGCCGCCGCCTCGCGGTCGTGCCCGGCCACGTCGCCGACCGTCAGCGCCAGCGCTCCGCTCGGCAGCACGAAGGCGTCGTGCCAGTCGCCGCCGACCTGGGCGAGGTCGGCCGCCGGCTCGTAGCGCACCGCCACCTCGAGGTCGTCGGGCGACATCGGCTGCGTCAGCAGCGCGCGCTGCAGCGCGGTCGACAGCTCGTGTCGTCCGCTCGCGCGCTGTCGCTCCGCGGCCAGCAGCGAGAGCCGCGCCAGGCCGGCGTCGAGCGTCGAGGCGAGCAACCGGAGGAAGAGCCGCAGGCTCCGGTCGGGCCGCAGCCGCGGGTTGAGCCCCACCACCAGCACGGCGCCGCCCTCCTCGGCGCGCGCCGTCGAGCGCAGCGGCAGCCACACGACGTGGCCCACCCCGCCGGTCACGCCGTCCTCCACCAGCAGGTCGCGGTCGCCGATCGGCTCGCGCGGGGCCTCGGGCAGCGGCCGGCCCCGACGGGCGACAGGACGCCCGGGCAGGCGCACCTCGACGGCCTGCACGTCGTCGCTCCCCGAGACGACCTCGTCGACGAACCGCGGCCCGAGCTCGGCGACCTCCTCGACCGCGACGAGGGCGCGACCGAGGTCACCGATCATCTCCAGCCGACGGCGCGAGAGCACCTGCGAGGTGGTCTCGAGGCCGATGCCCACGATCCCCTCGAGGCGGCCGTCAGGCCCCCGCACCGGGGAGAGCGAGGAGGTGAAGTGGCACTCCTCCAGGAAGCCGCGGCGCACCAGCGGCACCGCGTGGTCCTCGACGAAGGTCGAGCCCTGCCCGGCGCCCACGCGCTCGAGCATCGGCGCGATGACGTCCCACGCCTCGGGGAAGACGTCCTTGGCCGGGGCGCCGAGGGCGGCCGGGTGCTTGTCGCCGAGCAGCGGCACGTTGGCCTCGTTGTAGAGCACGACGTGCTCCGGGCCCCAGTGGAGGACGACCGGCACCCGGGTGGTCAGCGCGAGCTCGAGGGTGCTGCGCAGGGTCGGCGACCACGACGCCATCGGCCCGAGCGGCGTGGAGCCCCAGGGCACCGAGCGGTAGGCGTGGCCCAGCCCGCCGGCGGCGCGCAGCAGGTGGTCGACCACGGCACCACCCTAGAGGGGGGCGGCGGGGTGGTGGGCGGTCAGCGCGGCAGCATCGCCAGCTGGCGCGACTGCGCGACGAGGCGGCCGGCGGAGTCCCAGACCTCGCAGTCTTCCTCGAACATGCCGCCGGCGACGTTGCGGGTCACGTGGCGCACCTGCAGCCAGCCCGGCGCCGGGGCGCCGCGCACGTGGGCGGTGAGCTCGAGCGTCGGTGCCCAGCCCATCAGCCCGAGGTCCATGGTGACCGGAGGCAGGACGTCGAGGACGGTCAGCAGCGCGACCGGGTCGGGCTCGCGCTCGTCGTTGAGGCGGAACCACGCCTGCAGCTCCCCGCGCCGGCTCGGCGCACCCACGGTCCAGCCGACGCAGGCGGGGTCGAAGCGCATGTCGAAGCGCGCCATCATCCGCGCCACCTTGCGGACCTCCTCCGGCGCGGCGGAGCCGGGCACGCACTCCTCCAGCGGCGGGATGGGCGGCCGGGTGGCGGTCGTCCGGACGTCGTCGGGCAGGCCGGCGAGGTCGCCGTACGTCGCGAGGGCGGTGACGCGCACCTGCTCGCCCTGCCGCAGCTCGGCGGCGAGGGTCGCGCTCCCCCGGCCCTCGCGGACGACGCGGGTGCTCACGGTCGCGGGGCCGGGCACGGCGGCGGAGACGTAGTAGGCGCTGACGGCCAGCGGGTCGGGCTTGGCGGGCGAGGCGGCGCGCAGGGCCGTGCCGACCACGCCGAGCAGGTAGCCGCCGTTGACGCCGCCGCCGACCACCCAGCCCTCGTCGAGCTCGGCGGCGAACCCGCCGTTGCCGAGGTCGGTGACCGCCACGTGCTGGTCGTACTCCGCTCCCATGCGCGGCAACCTAGCCGGAGGTGAGGACCGCGGCGGCAGCGACTCGCACCGCGGTCCTCACCAGCACCGGGCTGGGTGCCGAGAGCACGCTGCTGACCACGCATCCCGACGGGGGGACGGGACGTGCGAGCCGCGTGACGGGAGTCCCTCGGCTCCCGGTGCTGATCCATTGAACGCCCTCGCGGCCCACAAGTCACGCGAACGCGTCCAATCCGGGGGACCAACGGCCCTGGCGGCCGGGTCCGGGGGCCTGCAGGGTCAGGCCGGAATCCTCTGCCCCGTCGCCCGTCGACGTCGGCACCATGGGTGTGTGCTGGTGCTCCCCGTGTCCGTCGTGCGCACGCGCGTGGGGCTGCTCGCCTTCCTGCTCTTCCCCGTCGCCCTCGGCCTGCTCGTCGCCGAGCCGACCTGGGCGCTGCTGCCGGTGGTGCTCGCCTGGCTGACCGGCCAGCCCTGGAGCCGGCAGGTCCGCCGTCGTCGACGCGGCTCCGGCGACCCGCGCCTGCTGACCCTCTGGTCGACCGCCTTCGCCGCCTCCGTGGTCGGCGCGCTCGCGATGCGGCCGTGGGTGCTCCTGGTGGTCGTCGCCACCGGCGCCCTGCTGCTCGGCGAGCGGGCCCTGGACCGGCGCGGGCTCGGCAACGCCACGACGGGGGCCGCGATCTTCGTCGCCGCGGGGTCGGGCGTGGTCGGCGTCATGGACGCCGTCGCGGAGCCGGCACGCTGGCTGCCGCCGCTGATGGGCTGGCAGACGTGGCTGCTCATCGGGATCTGCGCGGTCACCCTCAGCAGCCTCCTGCTGCACGCCGCGGCCGTGCGCCACCCGCTCGCCAGCCGGTGGACGCGTGCCGACCAGGTCGTCGCCCTGGCGGGCGCCACGGGGCTGTGCCTCGTGGCCGCTGCCGGCGTCACCCGCGGGGAGCCGGCCCTGGTGCTGCTGCTCCCGGCCGCCCTGCTGCTCGTCGAGCGGACCTACGCACCGGCCGCGCGCTCGCTGGTCGAGCGCTTCGGCGCCCGGGTCTTCCGCGCCACCGAGCTCGCCTGCCTCGCCGTGGTCGTCGCCAGCACCGGGCTCGCGCTCCACCTGTGAGCGCGGCGCCCCGTCGCAGGCCGCGCGTCCGTCAGACGGGGCCCTCGTCGGTCGCGACGACGAAGCGGTCGCCCTCGCGCTGCTCCACCCCGAGACGACGCTGCTCGGTCTGGCTGCTGCCGTCGGTGGTGTAGCGCAGGCTCACCAGCACCACGCCGTCGCCCTCCGACTCGGTGCCGGTCACCTCGACCGCGTCGATCGTGCGCCAGAAGGCCTCGTAGTCCTCCACGCTGCCCACCTCCGCCTGCACCTGCGGGCCCAGCAGCGGCCACGCGGAGCGGGGGTCGGAGGGCAGCAGGGAGTAGTAGTCCTCCACGAACGCCGCCGCGGACCCCGCGCTCGCGGCCCCGTCGCCACCGCTGCCGGCGGGCGGTGCCTCCGTCTCGGGCTCCGTCTCGGGCTCGGGCTCCGTGGTCTCGGGCTCCGGCGCCGGCTCGGTGGTCTCGGGCTCCGGGCTCGGCTCGTCACCGGTGTCCTCGCTCGCCGACGGGCTCGGCGAGGCGCTCGTGTCCTCGCCGGCGGTGGTGGCCGGTGCGTCGGCGTCGTCGCCCAGCACCGTGCTGAGCCCCCAGCCGAGGAGCGCCAGCAGGACCACCGCGGCGAGCACGGGCAGCAGCCACCGCCGGCGGCGAGGGGCGGGCTCGGGCTGCGCCACGGCGTACGCCGCGGGGGCGGGGTCGGCGACCGGCTCCGGCCGCGGCTCGACACCGGTGGGCGTCAGCGGCGCGGTGGGCGCGGTCGGCGGCGGCGCGGCGACTGCGACGGTGGGCTCGTCTCCGGCGCGCCCCCGGCCGGCCGCGACGTCGAGGAAGGCCTGCTCGGCCTCGGCCATCGAGAGCCGCTGCGCGGGGTCGGGGTCGAGCATCCGCGCGAGCACGGGGGTGAGCGGGCCGGCGCGCTCGGGCCGCGGGGCGGTGCTGCGCGCGATCTCGGCCAGCATCGCCAGCGGGTTGTCGTGGGAGGGGAAGGGCGGGTGGCCCTCGACCGCGGCGTAGGCGGTCGCCCCCAGCGCCCACACGTCGGAGGCCGGGCTCGGGTCCTCGCCGCGCGCGAGCTCCGGGCTGAAGTAGGCAGGCGTGCCGACGACCATGCCGGAGCGGGTCAGCTGGTCGTCGCCCCCGGTGCGTGCGATGCCGAAGTCGGAGATCTTGGCGACGCCGGCGTCGGTGACCAGCACGTTGCCGGGCTTCACGTCGCGGTGCACCGTGCCCTCGCGGTGGGCGGCGGCGAGGCCGCCCGCGACCGGCGCGAGCAGGGCGGCGACGCGGCGCGGCGGCAGCGGGCCGTCGTCGGCCACGACCTGCGACAGCGGTCGCGACGGCACGTGCTCCATCACCAGCCAGGTGGTGTCGTCCTCCTCGACGACGTCGAAGACCGTCACGACCCCGGGGTGCTGCAGCGCCGCCGACGAGCGGGCCTCGCGCAGCGCGCGGGCCACGTCGTGGGTGCTCTCCCCCGGCAGCCGACCGACCTGCTTGACCGCGACCTCGCGGCGCAGCACCTGGTCCTCGCACAGCCACACCGCACCCGCGGCACCGCGACCGAGCTCGCGCAGGGGGCGGTAGCGCCCCGCGACCGTCGTGTCCACGCGCACTCCTCCCGGTCTGCTCCCGGCCTGCTCCCGGCGACCCCTGCGACGTACCCGCTCGTCGTGGGGGCACACCTCGCCCGGCCGCGCGTCAGGCGTCGGCGGCGGCGCGCCGCGACCAGTCGAGCGTGTGCACGGCGTGCACGCCCGCCAGCCCCTTGAGCTCGACCTCCTCCGAGCCGAGGAGGACGACGCGGTCGGGGTCGAGCTCGGCGAGCACCGGGTCGGTGACCTTGAGCTCGCCGCCGTCGGCGAGCGAGGCGACGCGGGCCGCGAGGGCGACGTTGCGGCCGAAGAGGTCGCCGTCGCGGTGCACGGCCTCGCCCCGGTGCACGCCGATGCGCACCCGGACGGGGGTGCGACCGGGGCGACGACCCGCGGCCTGCAGGTCGCGCTGGACCTGCACCGCGCAGCGCACGGCCGCCACCGGGTCGGCGAAGGCCACCATGAAGCCGTCGCCCTGGGTCTTGACGACGTGGCCGTCGTTCTCGACGACGCGCGTGCGCACGAGGCGGTCGTGCCAGGCGACGAGCTTGACCCACTGCTTGTCGCCGAGCTCGTCGTTGAGGGCGGTGGAGCCCTCGATGTCGGAGAAGAACAGCGTCACCGTGCCGTCGCGCGACGCCATGCGCACGAGGTCGGGGCGCTCGACCTGCGCCCAGCCGGCGAGGTCCTCGATCGAGGAGCGCAGCGCCGCGCCCACCCCGCGCTCGCGCACCAGCGCCGCGGTCTCCCAGACCGCGCGGACGGCGTCGCGCCCCGAGGGCAGCAGCCGGTCGCGGCGGCGCTCGCCGCGCAGCATCGCCTCGCGCAGCTCCTCGAGCTCGGCGACCCGCTCCTCGGCCGCCGCCAGCTGCTCGCGCGTGCGCACCAGGACGACGCCGGTCGCCACCGCGAGCACGCCGAGCGCGGCGGCGGCGACCAGCGCGACGACGAGGAGGGACTGCACGCGCCCATGGTCCCAGAGGGCGGGGTGTGACGGAGGACGCTGGTGGGCACCGTCGGGGCGGTCGAGCCACCGGCCGCTCCGCCCACCCGCGAAGGGCACGCCCGTGCACCTCGTCCTCACGCTGCCCACGATCGGCGGCGCGCGCCCCGACCCGCTCGCGCCGCTCGACCCCCTCGCGGCCGCGGTGCTGGCGCGGCTGGCCGCCGAGGGACACGCCCTCGGTGCGGTGACGCGCCGACCGCCGCGCTGCGGCGTACCCGACACCGACCTCGGCTCGGGGCGCGTCGCCCGCGTGCGCTGGTGGGCCGTCGACCCCGGCGACGAGCGCGCGCGACAGCTGCTGGCGGACGCGTTCGCCGGTGCCGACGCGGTGCTGCACCTCGCCGGGGAGGGGTTGGCGCAGGTGACCGACGCCGCCCAGGTCGCCGGGGTGCCCCGCCTCGTCGCGCCCGACCCCGCCGACCTCGCGGGCGACACCGCGACGGTCGCGGCCCGCCTCGCCGACGCGCTCGTCGCGACGCCCGCACCGGTCGGCGTGCCGGCGCAGCGCGGCTCGGCCGCCGTCGACCGCCCCGCCCCCGCCGCGGCCACGGCCCCGGCCCACATGTAACGCGCCGTCAGGGGCACTTCCACCCCCTGTCGACGGGGGTCGGAGTGCTACCAACGGCGCGTTGCAAGGCCCCAGGCGGCCGGGGCCGGGTACGCCGGGCAGTGCGGCGGGAGGGTCAGCGGCGGGCGTGCTCGCGGCGCAGCTCGTCGGTGAGCAGCGCGACGAGGGCGTCGAGCTGCACGTCGGTCGACGAGGCGACCTCCTCGTCGGAGCCGTCGAGCGCGCGGGCGGCGAGGCCGGCCTTGCTGTCGATGAGCTCGGCGATCTTGGTGTCGATCGTCTGCGAGGCGATGACGCGCCACGCGGTGACCGGCGTCTCCTGGCCGATGCGGTGCACCCGGTCGATCGCCTGGGTCTGCTCGGCGTCGGTCCACGACAGCTCGGCGAGCACCACGTTGGAGGCGACCTGCAGGTTGAGGCCGACGCCGGCGGCGGTCAGCGAGCAGACCGCGACGTGCACGTCGGGGTCGGAGACGAAGGCGTCGATGTTGCGCTGGCGCACCGTCGGGGTCTGGTCACCGCGGATCGAGGCGAAGCCGATGCCGCGCTTGGCGAAGGTCTCCTCGGCGGTGTCCATGACGTCGACGTGCTTGGCGAAGAAGACCACCTTGCCGACGTTGCGCACCAGCTGCGCGGCGTAGTCGGCGGCCAGCCCGGCCTTGGCCTGGCCGATGCGGCGCACCATCGTGAAGACGTTGGTGCCGTCCTTCTCGGTGGAGTCCGACAGCTCGGTCTTGGCGACGCGGCGCACCAGCTCGTGGTCGACGCCGTCGCCCATCGGGTCGACGACGTGCTCGCGACGCGACTCCAGCGCGCGGTGGTAGCGCGCGAGCAACCGCTTGGCCAGCTCGCGCTCGGCGTCGCGGATCGAGCGGCCGAGCGAGCCCTCGAGCTCGACCGGGAGGTCGGCGATGCGACGGGCGGGGATGTCGGCGGCGACGTCGACCTTGCGGCGCCGCACGATGCCCATGCTGACCACGCTGGCGCGGGCGCGGGGGTAGAAACCCGGCTCGACGGGGGTCAGGCCGTCCTCCTCCAGCTTGGCCATGAGGGCGGGCAGCGGCTTCTTCTCGTCGATCCAGCCGAGGAACTGCCAGATCGCGCGGAAGTCGTCGATGTCGTTGATGAGCGGGGTGCCGGTGAGCGCCATCATCAGCGGCCGGGCGGTGCGCTCCCGCACCTTGTCGGCGATCGCGAGCACGTGCTGCGAGCGCTGCGACGACTTGTTCTTGATGAAGTGCGCCTCGTCGACCACCATCCCGCGGAAGCCGAGCTCGCCGAGCCAGCCGACGTGGCGGTCGAGCACCTCGTAGTTGACGACGAAGACGTCGGCGAAGCCGTCGATCTGCTCGCCGTCGCCGTGGATGACGGTGACCGCGCGCTCGGGGGTCCACCGCTGGGCCTCGCGAGCCCAGTTGGTCTTGACGACGTTGGGCACCACGACGAGCAGGGGGTAGGCGTCGGCCGCGCGCGCGGCGAGCAGCGCCTGCGCGGTCTTGCCGAGGCCGGGCTCGTCGGCGAGCAGGAAGCTGCGGTGGCCGTCCTCGGCGGCTGCCACCAGGCGGCCCTGGTGCGGCATCAGCTCGAGGCCGGCGGGCAGCCGGAGCGCGGACGGCTCGGGCAGCTCCATCGAGGCGGCCCCGCCGCCGGCGAGCTCGAAGGAGCGGAAGAGCGGCTCGAGCAGCTCCCAGCCCGCGAGGCGGTGCGGGCCGTCGTAGCGCTCCTGGGCAGCGCTGAAGTCGGGGGTGAGGAAGGGGTGGGCGAGCATCCGGCGACGCACCGACTGCGGCACGACCTGGCGGGTGGCGGCGAGTGCCGCGTCGACGGCCTCCTCGACGACCGGCTGCTCGGTGGGCTCGAGGCCGCCGGCGATCTCGAGCTCGCGCTTGAGGTCGAGCGCAGCGTCGGAGACGACGGCGTCCTCGCCGAGCAGGCTGAAGAGGGCCGGCTCGCGGGTCGCGGTCTTGGCGAGGATGGTGCCGATGCCGTCGAGGCGCTTGAGCTGCTCGGCGCGCTGGGCCTCGCTCAGCGCCGGGTCGGCCTTGACCCGCTGGCGCTCGTCGCGGGCGAGCAGGGCGACGACCTGGAAGCGCGTGCGCAGGTCGCGCGGGGGGACGCGGCGCTGCACGCCGGCCTCGACCTCGCGGACCACCCGCGCGAGGATCGGGATGATCCCCTCCTCGTCGCGGGGCCGGCGGCGCTGGCCGCCGTTGCCGCCACCGCCCCCGTTGCCGCCGTTCTGGCCGCCGCGGGCACCGCCGCGCGCAGCGCCGGCACGGCGCTGGCCTCCTCTGGCCAAGGGTCCTCCTCTGCGTGCCCGGACACGACCGGGCGGTGGGTGGCCGCGGACGCCGTGGGGGTGCTGCCCGAGCGGGGTGCTGCGGGAGCGTGGTGCAGGTGCTGCGAGCGCCGCGGTCGCGTCGCGCCGGGTGGTCGCGCGAACGGCGACGGCGCACCCCGGCAGCGGTGCGGCCTCCACTGTAGCCCCCGCCACGCCATCGCGCCGAAGTGCCGCGGAACCCGCCGCGGTGGGGTCAGCCGGTCGCGCGGGTGCGGGAGCGCGCGAGCAGGTGGAGGAAGTACGGCGTGCCCACCAGCGCGACCACCAGCCCGGCGGGCACCTGGGCCGGGGCGACGACGGTGCGCCCGACGGTGTCGGCGAGGCTCAGCAGCAGCGCCCCGAGCAGCGCCGCGACCGGCACCACGCGCGCGTGGCGGCCCGAGACGAGCGCCCGGGCGGCGTGCGGCGCGACCAGGCCGACGAAGGCGACGACACCGACGGCCGACACGGCGGTCGAGGTCAGCACGGCGGCCGCGCCGAGGGCGGCGAGGCGGGTGACCTCGAGGCGTACGCCGACCAGTCGCGGTGTGTCGTCGTCGACCGCGAGCAGGTCGAGACGTCGGTGGGCCAGCCACACGGTGGGCAGCGCGAGCGCCAGGGCGACGGCGACGGGCAGCACCTGCTCGAGGTCGCGGTCGTAGGTGGAGCCCGAGAGCCAGGTGAACAGGCGCGGGGTGTTCCACGGGTCGGCACGGATGAGCAGGAAGGTGGTGACGGCCAGGGTGCCGGCCTGGACGCCGATGCCGACGAGGACGAGGCGGTCGGAGTCGAGCCCGCCGCGCCAGGACACGGCGTACACGAGGGCGAAGGCGAGGACGGCGCCGACGCCGGCGGCCAGCGAGATGGCGGCGGTGGACACGACGGTCGCGGTCGAGGTCACGACCAGCACGGCGCCGACGCCGGCGCCGCCGGTGATGCCGAGGATGCCCGGCTCGGCGAGCGGGTTGCGGCAGACCGCCTGCACGACCGTGCCCGCGAGGGCCAGGGCGGCGCCTGCCAGCAGGGCCGCGAGCACGCGCGGGAAGCGCTCGTCGGCGGCGAAGGCGACCACCGGGACGGCGCGGTCCTGCGCCCACAGCAGCAGGTCGCCGGTGAGCAGCCAGGTGAAGCCGGCGAGCATGCCGAGCAGGGCGGCGCCGGCAGTGGCGACCAGGAGCAGCATGACGACGAGGGCGTAGCGGCGGCTGCTGCCCGGCACCGGCGGGCGCGCGGCCGGCGGGGTGCGGGTGGGGCCGGAGTCGCGGCTGCGGCGGGCGAGCACGACGAGCACGACCGCGCCGAGCAGCGTGGTGGTGACGCCGGTCGGGATGCGCAGCGCGCCCTCGGCGCCGAGCACCGAGCGCAGCCCGGCGTCGGAGGCGAGCACGATGACCGCGCCCGCGAGCCCGGCGAGCGGGACCAGCACGGCGTGGCGGGTGACGGCCGGCACCCAGCGGGCGACCAGGCGCACCGCGGCGGGGGCGCACAGCCCGACGAAGCCGATGGGCCCGGCCAGCGTGACCGCGGCGGCCGAGAGCACGACGGCGACCAGCGTGCCGAGCACCCGGGTGGCGCGCACGGGCACGCCGAGCACCGAGGCGAGGTCGTCACCGGCGGCGAGCAGGTCGAGGCGGCGCGCGAGCAGCAGGGCGGCGACGAGGCCGAGGGCCACGACCGGTCCGACGCGGGTGACGGCGCCGAGGTCGAGCTGGGTGAGCACGCCGTTGCCCCAGGCGTAGAGGCCGCCGGTCTCCTGGTCGAAGAGCAGCAGCAGCGCAGCCGTCACGGACGACAGGGCGAGGGTGAGGGCGGAGCCGGCGAGCACCAGCCGCGTGGTCGAGGCGCCGCCCGCGCCGGCGAGCAGCAGCACCGTCCCGGCCGCGGCCAGGGCGCCCACGAAGGCGACGGCCCCCTCTCCCAGCACCGGCAGGGAGATTCCGGCGACCGTCACGAGCGCGATCGCGAGGAAGGCTCCGGCGTTGACCGCGAGGGTGTCGGGGGCCGCGAGGGCGTTGCGGGCGAGCGAGGAGAAGACCGCGCCGGCCGCGCCCAGGGCGAGGCCGACCACGAGGCCGGCGAGCAGCCGGGGCAGCCGGGAGGCGACGAAGACGTCGCGGACGACCGGGTCGGCGTCGCCGGTGAGCAGCCGCAGCAGGTCGCCGCCGCCGACGGCGGAGGTCCCCTGGGTCACGTGCCACGCGGCGACGACGGCGAGCAGCCCCGTGGTGCCGGCGAGCACCGCGCCCGCGCCGAGCACGCCGCGCGCGGTGCACGGCGGCTCGGCGGTGGGACGGACCCGGTCGTCCAGGACGGTCACGTCAGGCTCGGGAGAGGTGAGGTCGGGCTCAGGTCAGGGCGTCGACGTAGGCCTCGACGACCTGCTGGCTGGAGCGCGGGCCGCCGAAGGTCCACACGCCCTCGGGGAAGGGGTGCACGCGGTCGGCCTGCACGAAGCCGGCGCGCTGCCACACCGCGTTGCCCTCGAGGGCCTCGACCCAGGCCGAGGCCTCGGTCGAGCTGTAGAAGAAGTGCGCGTCGCCCACGGCCCGCAGGCCCTCGGGGTCGGTGGCCCCCAGGCCGTACGCCGGGTCGACCTTGCCGCTCCACACGTTGGTGAGGCCGAGGGTCTCGCCCAGCTCACCCATCAGCGAGCCCTGGCCGAAGGGGCGCACCGAGACGTTGGAGCCGTCGACGTAGCCGTCGACGTAGACGAACTCGGTGGTCTCGAGGTCGGCCTCCGCGATCGCGGCCTTGCCCTCCTCGATGGTGGCGTCGAGCTCGGCGAGCACCTCCTCGGCCTCCTCCTCCTTGCCCAGCGCCTCGGCGATGAGGGTGAAGGTCGCCTCCATGTTCGCGATCGGGTCGGCGGTGTCGGCGCCCTTCGTGACGAGGACGGGCACGTCGTACTCGGTGAGCTGGTCGATGATCGGCGCGCCGCGCTCGGCCTCGACGATGACCAGGTCGGGGTCGGTCGAGAAGACCGCGTCCATGTTGGGCTCGCCGCGGGTGCCGACGTCGGTGGTGCCCTCGTCGACCGGCAGGGCGCTGGAGTAGGTGTTGTAGCCCGCCACGTCCGCCACGCCGACCGGCTCGACGCCGAGGGCGAGCACGTCCTCGACCTGCTGCCACTCGAGCACGACCACGCGCTCGGCGGGCGCGTCGAGCTCGACGGTGCGACCGGCGGCGTCGGTGAGGCTGACCGGGCCGGCCGAGGCGTCCGGGCTGGTGGGCTCGGCGTCGGCGGCGGGCTGGCTGGTGCCGCAGGCGGCGAGGCCGGCGACGCTCAGCAGCAGGGCGGCCGGGAGCAGCGCGCGGCGCAGCGAGGGGCGGGGAGGGGTGCGCATGGGTGTCCTTCTTCTCGGGTGGGTGCGTCAGGGGTACGTCGTGGGGCGGGGCCGGCGGCGCGCGTGACGGACGCCGCCCCGGGAGGTCCGGCTCAGGTGGCCGGGACGGCGCGGCGGGCGTGCCGCTCGTGGTGGCGCCCGCGCGGCTCGCAGCGCACGAGGCCGGTGCCGGGGTCGACGACGGCCTCGATGCGCAGGCCGTAGACCTCCGAGAGCAGCGGTCCGGTCAGCACGTCGACGGGCGCGCCGGCCGCACGCACCCGGCCGCGGTGCAGCAGCACCACGTCGTCGGCGACCGCGGCGGCCTGGTCGAGGTCGTGCAGGACGACGCCGACGGCGGTGCCGTGCTGGTCGGCGAGGTCGCGCACCAGGTCGAGCACCTCGACCTGGTAGCGCAGGTCGAGGTGGTTGGTCGGCTCGTCGAGCAGCAGCACGGGGGTGTCCTGGGCCAGGCAGCAGGCCAGCCAGACGCGCTGCAGCTCGCCGCCGGAGAGCTCGTCGACCGGCCGGTCGCGCATCTCGGTGGTGCCGGTGACCGCCATCGCGCGCGCGATCGCGGTGCGGTCGGCGTCGTCGACGCCGGCGAAGCGGCGGCGCCACGGGTGGCGACCGAAGGCGACGACGTCGCGCACGGCCAGGCCGCTGGGGCTGGGGCGGGTCTGCGAGAGCAGGGTGACCTGGCGCGCGAAGTCGCGGGCGCTGAGCGCGAGCGCGGAGCTGCCGTCAGCGAGCTCGACGCGGCCGGCGTCGACCGGGTGCAGGCGGGCCAGTGCCCGCAGCAGGGTCGACTTGCCGCTGCCGTTGGGCCCGACGAGGGCCGTCACCCGCCCCGGGGTCAGGGCCACCTCCGCCTCGCGCACCACCGGGTCGGACGCGCCGGGGTAGCCGAGCGTCAGCGCGGCGCCGCGCAGCACCGGGTCCGGCGCTGGGTCCAGGTCGGTCATGGCAGGTGAGGCTAGCCTAAGTAAGGGTGGCCTCACCACGGGGGTCCGCGGGGTAGTCCGTCACACCTCCGCCCTTCCGCGGGTGACCGAGGGCCGAGGTGTGGCGGACTATCGACCAGGTGGCGGGCTGGCGCGGGGCGTCGTACGTCGTGCGGGACGGCGCGCTCGTGCGCACCGAGGACGACGACGGGCTCATGGTGCTGCGGCACGGTCCGAGCGCGGGGCTCGACCTCGCCCTCCCGACCGCGTGCGAGGACCGCCTCGGCGACCCGTGGTGACTGCGGGTCGCGGGCGCAGGCCGGCGACGGCGGCGAGGATGAGCACGCAGCCCGCCACCGCCGGCGCGCTGAGCCGCTCGCCGAGCAGCAGCGCGGCCAGCACCGCGGCCGAGACCGGCTCGACCAGGGTCGCGACCGTCGCCGCGGAGCCCGTCGTGGTGCGCAGCCCGGCGTAGAGCAGGCCGTAGGCCAGCGCCATCGTCGCGACGCCGAGGTAGGCCAGCAGCGCGAGCGACGTCGCGTCGGTCGTCGCCACGGGCTCGCCGCGCAGCGCGGCGACGGCGAGGAAGGGCGCCAGGACGAGCGCGCCCGCGCCCGTCGCGCAGGTCGTGAGGGCCACGGGGTCGGCGCGCTGGGCGAGGTGGCGGCCCAGCACCGTCGTGGCGGCGTACGTCGCGCCCGACGCCACCGCGAGCGCCAGGCCGAGCGCGGCGGACCCGCCCTCGGGTGCGGCGCCGTGGCTGCTGGTGCTCACCAGCACGAGGCCGGCCAGCGCCGCGCCGAGCACCGCGACGCCGCGGCCCGTGGGGCGGGTGCGGGCGGCGGCGTGCTCCCAGGTGGCGGCGAGCACCGGCGCGAGCCCGAGGCTCACCACGGTCGCGACGCTCACCCCCGCCTCGAGCACCGCGACGAAGTAGAGACCCTGGTAGGCCGCGGTGCCGGAGCCCACCACGACCGCCGCCTTCGGGTCCGTGCGCAGGGTCGCGCGCACGCTCCCCCACTGCCGGGTCGCCAGCGCGAACGCGACGAGGGCGACTGCGGCGACCGCCATCCGCCACGCGCTGACGGTCATGGCGCCGAGCCCGTCGCGCTCGTGCAGCAGCGTCACCACCAGGCCGCCCGTGCCCCACAGCACGCCGGCGAGGCAGACCTGCAGCAGTCCGACCCCGGCGCGCGGGGAGGTGGCGGCTGCGGTCACGGGCCTAGGCTGCCAGCCGCAGGGGCCGGTCCGCGCGCGCGTTTCCCCTGGTTCAGACGTTGAAGCGGAACTCCACCACGTCGCCATCGGCCATGACGTAGTCCTTGCCCTCCATGCGCACCTTGCCGGCCTCGCGGGCCTTGAGCATCGAGCCGTGCTCGACCAGGTCGTCGAAGCTGACGACCTCGGCCTTGATGAAGCCGCGCTGGAAGTCGGTGTGGATGACGCCGGCGGCCTCGGGGGCCGTGGCGCCCTTCTTGATGGTCCAGGCCCGCGTCTCCTTGGGGCCGGCGGTGAGGTAGGTCTGCAGGCCGAGGGTCTCGAAGCCGACCCGCGCCAGCACGTCGAGGCCGGGCTCGTCGACGCCCATCTCGGCGAGCATCGCGCGAGCCTCGTCGTCGTCGCCGAGCTCGACCAGGTCGGACTCGAACTTCGCGTCGAGGAAGATCGCCTCGGCGGGCGCGACCAGGTCGCGCATGCGCTGCTTGAGCTCGTCGTCGGCGAGCTCGTCGGCGTCGCAGTTGAAGACGTAGATGAAGGGCTTGGCCGTCAGCAGCGACAGCTCGCGCACCGCGTCGCGGTCGACGTCGGTGGCGATGAGCGGCGTGCCGGCCTCGAGGTGGGCCAACGCCTCCTTGGCCGCCGCGAGCGTGCCGGCGAGCTCCTTCTTGGCACGCGCCTCCTTCTCGAGGCGCGGCACGGCCTTCTCCACTGTCTGCAGGTCGGCCAGGATCAGCTCGGTCTGGATCGTGGAGATGTCGTTGGCGGGGTTGACCTCGCCGTCGACGTGGGTGACGTCCTCGTCGCGGAACACCCGCGTCACCTGGCAGATCGCGGCCGACTCGCGGATGTGCGCGAGGAACTTGTTGCCGAGCCCCTCCCCCTCCGAGGCGCCGCGCACGATGCCGGCGATGTCGACGAACTCCACCGTCGCCGGCAGCACCTTGGCCGAGGAGAAGATCTCCGCCAGCCGCGGCAGCCGGTCGTCGGGCACGCCCACGACGCCGACGTTGGGCTCGATGGTCGCGAAGGGGTAGTTCGCGGCGAGCACGTCGTTCTTGGTCAGGGCGTTGAAGAGCGTCGACTTGCCCGCGTTGGGAAGACCGACGATGCCGATGGTGAGAGCCACGGGCGGCGAGTCTACGGGCGCGAGCGCCCGGAGCCCGCAACGGCGGCCGCGCCCCCGGTTGCCGCCGGTGGCTAGCGTCGCCGCCGTGGACCCCGAGGTGGCGCTGCTGGCCGCGACCGCGCTGCACGCCGGCTTCCAGGCGACGGTGACGCGCGTCGTCTACCCCGCCCTCGCCGACGTCGACGTCGACCGCTGGCGCCCGGCCCACGAGGCCCACTCCCGGCGCATCTCGCTCGTCGTCCTCGTCGTGTACGCCGCGCTGGTCGCGGCCTGCTGCTGGGTGCTGGTCGACGGCCCCCGCACCCCCGCGGCGTACACCGCCCTCACCGGTGCCGCCCTCGCCGGCCTCACCACCGCGGCCGTCGCCGCGCCGACCCACGGCGCGCTCGGGCGCGGCCCCACCGACGCGCTCGTGCGTCGACTGCTGGTCGCCGACCGGGTCCGGCTGCTCGGCGCGGTGGTGGCGCTCGGCGGCGCGACCGTCCTGGTGACAGGCTGACCCCGTGGACCACCAGGGGGAGGACGCACTCCGCGAGCCCGCGCACCGGGTCTCGCCGCGCGCGGTCGGCTACTGGCGCCTGACCGCGGCGATCGGCACGCTCGTCACCTGGGCGGTCCTCGTGGCGGCCCTCCTGCTCTGGCCCGACCGGCCGGGCTGGGCCGTCGCCCTCGGTGTCGGGCTCGCGCTGGCCGCGGTGGTGCGGCCCGCGCTGATGCCCGACCTGCGCTATCGCTGGCACCGCTGGGAGGTCACGCCGACCGCCGTCCACACCCGCGCCGGGTGGATCACGGTGGAGCAGCGCATCGCCCCCATCTCCCGCGTGCAGACCGTCGACTCCTCCCAGACCGGGCTGATGCGGCTCTTCGGGCTGCGCTCCATCACGGTCACCACCGCCTCGTCGGCGGGCCCGCTCGTGGTGGAGTGCCTCGACGAGCAGGTGGCCGACCGGGTCGTCGCCGACCTGACCCGGATCACCGGCCAGGCGTCCGGGGACGCCACGTGAGCGACGGCGGGTACGCCGCGCCCGGGCCGCCGCCACCGCCGCCGTCCCCACCGCCGCCGCCACCACCTGTTGCCCCCGCACCCCCGGTGCCGGCCGGCAGCGGGTGGCGCCGGCTCGCTCCGCAGATGACCGTCGTCGACCCGCTGCGCACCCTGCGCGGCTTCGCCGTGCCGATCGTGATCGCCGTCGTCGGCATCGGCTCCGGGGACGTGGGCCTGTCGCTGCGGCTGGCGCCGGTGATGCTCGCGGGCGCGCTGCTGCTCGGGCTCGTGCCGTGGTTGACCACCCGCTGGCAGGTCACGCCGACCCAGCTGCAGGTGCGCCGCGGGCTGATCAGCAGGCGCGTCGTGACCGCCCCCCTCGACCGCGTGCGCAGCGTCGACCTCGAGGCCTCGCTGCTCCACCGCGTGCTGGGGCTGGTGAAGGTGCAGGTCGGCACGGGCGTCGACGACACGCGCATCGAGCTCGACGCCCTCGCTCGCCACGAGGCCCATGCGTTGCAGGCGTGGCTGCTGGCGCAGCGTGCCGCCCCGGCACCCGCCGACCACGCCGACCACGCCGAGCGCGTCGCGGAGGCCGCCCCGCCGACCCCACCGGTGGAGGAGCTGGCGCGCATCGACTGGTCCTGGCTGCGCTTCGCGCCGTTCTCGCTGGCCCGGCTCGTGGTGGTGGCCGGCACCCTGGGCGTGCTCTCGCAGGTCCTCGACGACGTCGACCTCGTGAGCCGCGAGCGGGTCGAGGGCGTCCGCGACTTCGTGCTCGCCCAGGCCCTCGCGGCGGTGCTGGTCGTGGGCGTGGTCGGGGCGCTGGTGGCCTGGGTCGCCCTCTCGACGATCGGCTACGTCCTGCAGTGGTGGGACCTCCGGCTCGTGCGCACCGACGGCAGCCTCCGCATGACCGCCGGTCTCGTCACCACCCGCAGCACCACGGTCGAGGAGGCGCGGGTGCGCGGGGTCCGGCTCAGCGAGCCGCCGCTCCTGCGCCTGGTCGGCGGCGCCGAGCTCGCGGTCCTGGCCACCGGCGTCGGCTCGGGTGGCACCACCTCCGTGCTGCCGCCGAGCCCCCGCACCGTCGACGTCGAGGTCGGCCACCGGGTGGTCGACGCCGGGGAGGCGGACCGGCCCCTCGACCTGCCGCTCACCGGCCACGGTCCGGCCGCGCGCCGTCGCGCGCACCTGCGGGCGCTGCGCGGCGTCCTGCCGCCCGTCGCCGCCGTGGTCGCCGCGGCCGTGTGGTGGGTCGTGCCGCCCGCGGCGGCCGCGACCGCCGTCGCGGCACTGCTGCTGCTCGCCCTGGGCGTCGGCGAGCTGTCGTGGCGCCACCTGGGGCACGCGCTGACCCCGGCCCACCTGGTGGCGGGCGCCCCGGCGGCCAGCCGCACGCGCACCGTGCTGGAGACCGACGGGGTGATTGGGTGGAACGTGACCCAGGGGTGGTTCCAACGGCGGGCGGGGCTCGTCACCCTCACCGCCACGACGGCCGCCGGCCCGGAGCGCGTCGTCGTGCACGACGTGCCGCGACAGGCCGCGCTCGACCTGGCGACGCGCGCGACCCCCGGGCTGCTCGAGCAGTTCCTGGTCGGGAACGGTGTCGAGCGGCCCGGGGGCCGGTCAGGCGCGACGGCTCAGGAGCCGTAGAGCGCCCGGACGCCCGCGGTCCGTGCTCGCACGTCACCCCGCTCCGCACGGGGGTCGTGCCGATGCCTCCGTAGGGTGGAGGTCGTGCGCCTCGCGACCTGGAACGTCAACTCCCTCCGCTCCCGCATCGACCGCGTCGAGGCCTTCCTCGACCGCCACGAGGTCGACGTGCTCGCGCTGCAGGAGACCAAGGCCCGCGAGGACCAGCTGCCGCTGATGGGCCTGGAGTCGCGCGGCTACGAGGTCGCCGCCGCCGGCACCAGCCAGTGGAACGGCGTGGCGATCGTGAGCCGCGTGGGCCTCGACGACGTGCAGGTCGGCTTCCCCGAGGCCCCCGGCTGGGGCGACCCCCTCGAGACCGAGTCGCGCGCGATCGGCGCGGTCTGCGGCGGCGTGCGGGTGTGGTCGCTCTACGTGCCCAACGGCCGCAAGCCCGACGACCCGCACTACGTCTACAAGCTCGACTGGCTCTCGCGGCTCCACGACGCAGCGCGGGGCTGGGTCGACGAGCCCACCGCGCTCGTCGGAGACTGGAACATCGCCCCGACCGACCAGGACGTGTTCGACCCCGCGCAGTTCACGAAGTCCACCCACGTCACCCCGCCGGAGCGCGAGGCGTTCGGCCGCTTCCTCGAGACCGGGTACGCCGACGTGGTGCGCCCGCACGTGCCCGGCGACGCGGGCTACACCTACTGGGACTACTACCGCCAGCGCTTCGAGCGCAACCGCGGCATGCGCATCGACTTCGTGCTCGGCTCCCCCACCCTGGCCGAGCGGGTCACCGGCGCCTTCGTCGACCGCGACGAGCGGGACCCGGCCCAGGGCAGCGGCAGCCCGTCGGACCACGCGCCGGTGGTCGTCGACCTGGCCGACTGACGGCCCTGACGGCTCAGCGGCGCGCGGCCCAGGCGCGAGCCTGGGTGCGCACCATCGCCACCGCGTCGTCGAGCACCAGGTTGACGTCGGTGAGGTGCAGTCCCCACGTCTCGTCGGGCGCCTCGCCGAGGTCGCGGGCTCCCGGCAGGGGCCGGGCCAGCAGCACGTGGGCGCCGGCCACGCGCTGGCAGCGCACCGAGTAGCGCTCGGCGGGCACGACGTACGGCGTCGTGGCGTTGGGCGGTAGCCCGCGGAAGGTCTGCACGAGCAGCAGCCCGATGACGCCCGGGAAGGGCTCGGAGCGCACGACGGTGCGAGCGGTGCGGCGGCGGTTGCCGGCGAGGTCGGCGGGGTTGGTGCAGACGACCTCGTACGCCGGGCCCGCCGGCAGGCCGTCCTCCTCGCGGGTCGCGGGGGGCCGGCCGAAGCGGCTGTCGGGCGGCGGAGGCTGGTCGAAGGTGCTCCACGCCGCGACGCAGCCCGTCTGGCGCGGGCGCTCGCAGACCGGCACGTGGCGGAAGTCGCCGCCGGTCGTGCGGCCGCGGCGCACCAGCACGTCGGCACCGGGGAGGACCGCCGAGACCAGGCGCTGGCGCAGGGCGGGGCGCGGGTCGACCTGCTCGCGCACGAGCTTGCGCAGGATGCGGGTGCCCTGCGAGTGGGCGAGCAGCACGAAGCCGCGGCCCCTGCTGTCGCGGCGCAGGAAGCTGCGCCACGCGGCGAGCACGTCGGCGTAGGCCAGGTCGAAGAACTCCCGCTGCTGCGCGGGCGTGAAGGCGTCCTCCGCCGCCAGCGCGGGCAGCGTGCGCTGGCGGTAGACCGGCGCGAAGACCCGGCAGGTGGTCGAGAAGCGCGCCGCCTGCAGCTGCGCGACCGCGGCGACCTCGGGGGCGCGCACGCGCAGGGCGTTGGGCTGGGGCTGGTTGCTCACCGTGGGGTAGACGTAGAAGCAGTCGACCGCCGGCCGCGGGTCGGTGCGCGGCGTGGTGGTCGTCGACGACCCGTCGGCGCGCTGCACCGTCGTCTCCTGGCTGCCGCGGCAGGGGTCCTGCGCCTCCGGCAGGCCGGGGTGGCACAGCCACAGCACGTCGTCCGCAGCGCCCGGCTCGCCGGACGGCACCGGGACGGCGGGGACGTCCGGGAGCGCCGTGGTCGCGGTGGTCGCGGCCGTCGCCGTGGTCGTCGCCGTGGCCGTCGCCGCGGTGGTCGCCGCGGTGGTCGCCGCGGTGGTCGGCGCAGCCACGAGGGGCGTGACGAGGGCGAGCAGCGCGAGGGCGGCGAGCACGACGGGGTGCGGGACGGGGGACGGGACGGACCGGGGCACGTCGGGGTCAACGAGCCGCCCCGCCCGACGTCATGCGCGCGCGTGACGGACGAGGAGGCAGCAGCCGCTCCCCCCCTCCCCCGGGGGAAGAAGAGTCCGGGACATGCTCGAACGTTCGTGCAAGGGGTGCTCGAACGTTCGAGCAAGGCGCAGACTCTTCCCCCTTCCCCGAGGCCCCGCCGCGCGTCGCGCCGCGCCCCGCCGCGCACCCCGCCGCGCCCCGCCCAGGTCCGGGAGGCGCCCCGCCCCAGCGCGCCGCGGGCGGGGCTACGACGGCTGTCGGTGGTCGCCGCCATGCTGGCCCGCATGGACCTCGGCACCGTGCTCCCCCTCGCCCTCGGCCTGCTGCTCGCGCTCCTGGTGGGGCTCGCGCTCGGGGCGGTGGGTGGTGTGCTGTGGAGCCGCGCGCGGGCCGCGGACGCGCCCGCGGTCGACCCGGCGGCGCTCGCGGGCGTGGCCGACGCGGCGGTCGTGCGCGACGGCCTCGACCGGCTGCAGCACCAGCTCGGCGAGCTCGCCCGCGACCGCGCCAGCTGGCAGGGCCGGCTCGCCCAGCAGGTGGAGGACGTGCGCCACGGCACCGAGCTGCTGCGGCGCGAGACCCGGGCGCTGAGCACGGCGCTGCGCAAGCCGCAGGTGCGCGGTCGGTGGGGCGAGATGCACCTGCGCCGGGCGGTGGAGCTCGCGGGTCTCGTCGACCGGTGCGACTTCGAGGAGCAGGTGCGGCTCGCCGACGGGGCGCTGCGGCCCGACCTGGTCGTGCGGCTCGCGGGCGGCCGCAGCGTCGTGGTCGACGCCAAGGTGCCGCTCGACGCCTTCCTCGACGCCACCGAGGTCGACGACGAGCCGGGCGAGGCCGACCCGGCGGCGGCCGCCGAGGAGCGCGAGCACCACCTGCGCCGCCACGCCGCGCAACTGCGCAGCCACGTCGAGGCGCTGGCGGCGCGGCGCTACTGGCGGGCGCTGCCGAGCTCGCCGGAGTTCGTCGTGCTCTTCGTGCCGGGCGAGTCGTTCCTCGCCGCCGCGCTCGAGGCCGACCCTCGACTGCTCGACGACGCAGCGGCACAGCGGGTCGTCCTGGCCACGCCCACCACGCTCATCGCCCTGCTGCGCACCGTCGCGCTCGGGTGGACCCAGGAGTCGCTCGCCGACCGCGCCGACGAGATCCAGCGGCTGGGGCGCGACCTGCACGACCGGCTCGCCGTGCTGTCGGGCCACCTCGACTCGCTCGGCCGCTCCCTCACGGCGGCGGTGGGCCACTACAACGCCACCGTCGGGTCCTACGAGGCGCGCGTGCTCGTCGCCGCGCGCCGGTTCGGCGAGGCGGGGCTGTCCGACGAGCCCCTAGGGCCCGTCCGGCAGGTGGAGCAGGCCACCCGCTCGGTCGCCCCCGCGGCGAGCCGCCCGCACAGCGCCTGAGGGGTCACCTAGCGTGCGGCACGTGAGCCCGCAGGCCCCGCTCCCCCCGCTGCCGCCCACGGCGCGGCTCCCGCGCGCCGACCGGCCGAGCGAGGCCGGGCACCGGGTCGCGGCTCTGGGCGCCGCGCTCGTGCTCGCCGCCGCGGCCTTCGACCTCACCTTCTCCGGCCGGCTCACGATGTTCTTCGACCTGGCCTTCGTCGTCGCCTGCCTCGGCCTGGCGCTCGCCGTGCGCACCGACGACGTCTTCACCGTGGGGGTGCTGCCACCGCTGCTGATGCTGGCCGCCTTCGTGCTGCTCGCCGCCGTCGACCCCGCCGCCCTCGACGCCCCCGGCGACGGCGTCGTCCAGGCGACCGTCACCGGGCTGGCGCACCACAGCGCGGCGCTGGCCAGCGGCTACGCGCTGTGCCTGGCGACCCTCGCCGTGCGTCGCCGGCAGGCTCAGTCGTCGAACCGCGAGGTGTCGCCCGCGCCCTGACGCAGCACCTCGGGCACCCCGGAGGAGAAGTCGACGACGGAGGTGGGCTCGGCCGACGGCTCGCCCGACTCGACCACGACGTCGACGAGGTGGTCGAGCTCCTCCTTGACCTCCCAGCCCTGCGTGCGGGGCTCGGTCTCCCCCGGCATGATCAGCGTCGACGTCAGCAGCGGCTCGCCGAGCCGGTCGAGGATCGCGCAGACGACCGGGTGGTCGGTGATGCGCACCCCGACGGTCTTCTTCTTCGGGTGCATGAGCCGCCGCGGCACCTCGCGGGTCGCGGTGAGGATGAAGGTGTAGGGCCCTGGCGTCGTCGCCTTGATCGCCCGGAAGGCGGCGTTGTCGACGACGACCATCTGGCCCAGCTGCGCGAAGTCCTTGCACATGAGCGTGAAGTGGTGGCGGTCGTCGAGCTCGCGGATCGCGAGGATGCGGTCACGGCCCTCGCGGTTGCCCAGCTGGCAGCCCAGGGCGTAGCCCGAGTCGGTGGGGTAGGCGATGAGCGCGTCGTCGCGCAGCTGCTGCACGACCTGGTCGACGAGCCGCGGCTGCGGGTCGACCGGGTGGACGTCGAGGTAGCGCGCCATCAGCCGCGCCCGGCGCGTCCCGCCTGCTCGGCGGCGCGCATGTCGCGCCGCAGCTCCGGCGGGAGGGCGAAGACCAGCGACTCCTCGGCCGTGTGCACCGCGCGGGCGTCGGGGTAGCCGCGCTCGGCGAGGTGCGCGAGCACCCCGTCGACCAGCTCCTCGGGCACCGAGGCGCCGCTCGTGACCGAGACGGTGCGCACGCCCTCGAGCCAGGACTCCTCGATCTCGGAGGCGTCGTCGACGCGGTAAGCCGCCCGGGCGCCGGCCTCGAGCGCGACCTCCGCGAGCCGCACGCTGTTGGAGGAGTTGGCCGAGCCGACGACGATCACCAGGTCGGCGTCGGGGCTGATCTCCTTCACCGCGAGCTGGCGGTTCTGGGTGGCGTAGCAGATGTCGTCGCTCGGCGGGTCGAGCAGCTCGGGGAAGCGCTCGCGCAGCGCGCGGACCGTCTCCATCGTCTCGTCGACCGACAGCGTCGTCTGCGAGAGCCACGCGACGCGCGAGGGGTCGCGCACCTGCACCCGCGCCACGTCGTCGGGGCCGTCGACGAGCTGGATGTGCTCGGGGGCCTCGCCCGCGGTGCCCTCCACCTCCTCGTGGCCGGCGTGGCCGATGAGCAGGATGTCGTAGTCCTCGGCCGCGAAGCGCTTGGCCTCGTGGTGCACCTTCGTCACCAGCGGGCAGGTCGCGTCGATGGTCTTGAGCGACCGCTCCGCGGCCTGGCGGTGCACCTCCGGCGACACGCCGTGGGCGGAGAACACCACGGTCGCGCCCTGCGGCACCTCGTCGAGCTCTTCGACGAAGACGGCGCCCCGCTCCTCCAGGGTGGAGACGACGTGCTTGTTGTGCACGATCTGCTTGCGCACGTAGACGGGCGCGCCGTAGAGGTCCAGGGCCTTCTCGACCGTGATGACCGCGCGGTCGACGCCGGCGCAGTAGCCGCGCGGCGCGGCGAGGAGGACCTCGCGGGCCTCGTCGGGCGACAGGACGGGCGGCGTGCCCAGGTCGGTGGTCATGGCCCCGAGTCTAGGCGGGACGCGAGCGGCAGCCGCCTCCCCAGCCGCCTCCCGCCGCTGTCGGCGCCCTGGCCTAGTCTCCCGAGGTGGCCATGGACACCTCCCTCGAGTCGCCGGCGCCGGTCCGGCAGGTGGCCAACGCCATCGCGGGGTGGATCGACCGCCTCGGCGCCGTGTGGGTCGAGGGGCAGGTCGCCCAGGTGACGCGCCGGCCCGGCATGGCCACGGTCTTCATGACGCTGCGCGACCCGGTGGCCGACCTGTCCATCACCGTCACCTGCTCGCGGGTGCTCTTCGACGGCCTCACCCCGCCGCTGGTCGAGGGGGCCAGCGTCGTGTGCCACGCCAAGCCGTCCTTCTACGCCAACCGCGGCTCCCTCTCGCTCTACGCCCGCGACATCCGCACCGTCGGGCTCGGCGAGCTGCTCGCCCGCCTCGAGCGCCGCCGTCAGCTGCTGGCCGCCGAGGGCCTCTTCGAGCAGCGCCTCAAGCGCCCGCTGCCCTTCCTGCCCCGCACGGTCGGGCTGGTCACCGCGCCGCGCTCCGCGGCCGAGCGCGACGTCGTCGACAACGCCCGCCGCCGCTGGCCGTCGGTGCGCTTCACCACGGCGTACGCCGCGATGCAGGGCCCGCGGTCGGCCGCCGAGGTGCTGGAGGGCCTCGACCGGCTCGAGCGCGACCCCGAGGTCGACGTGGTGGTGGTCGCCCGCGGCGGCGGCTCGGTGGAGGACCTGCTGCCCTTCAGCGACGAGGCCCTGCTGCGCGCGGTGCACCGCATGCGCACCCCGGTCGTCTCCGCGATCGGCCACGAGCAGGACTCCCCGCTCCTCGACCTCGTCGCCGACGTGCGCGCCTCCACCCCGACCGACGCCGCCCGCCTGGTGGTGCCCGACCACGCCGAGGAGCAGGCCCGGGTGCGCGGCGCGCGCGACCGGCTGCGCGACCTCGTCGTCGGCCGGGTCGAGCGCGAGCAGGCCGGGCTCGACGCCCTCCGCGCGCGCCCCGCGATGGCCGACCCGCGCACCCTGCTCGACCGGCGTGCCGAGGAGGTCGACGCGCTGCGCGAGCGCACCCGCCGCTGCCTGCGCCACCAGCTCGACCGCGCGGGCGACGACCTGGGCCACCAGCTGGCCCGGGCCCGCGCCCTCTCGCCCCTGGCCACCCTGCGCCGCGGCTACGCCGTGCTGCAGGACGCCGACGGCCACGTCGTCACGACCCTCGACGCCGTCGCGCCCGGCGCCGCGGTCCACGTGCGCGTCGCCGACGGCCGGGTCGCGGCCACCGTCACCGGCACCGAGGCCCTGCCCACCGATCCCCCCGCCGCGCCCGCGACCACCCAGGAGGCACCCCGTGGCTGAGCAGCAGTCCCCCGCGAGCCCGAGCTACGAGGAGGCGCGCGCCGAGCTGGTCGAGGTGGTGCGCGCCCTCGAGGCCGGCGGCACCACGCTCGAGGAGTCCCTCGCGCTGTGGGAGCGCGGTGAGCGGCTCGCCCGCACCTGCCAGGACTGGCTCGACGGCGCCCGCCGGCGGCTCGACGCCGTGCTCGACGCCGACACCGGAGCCGACGGCGACAGCGCCGCCACCGGCGACGACGGGGAGGGTCAGCCCGCCGGCTGAGCCTGCGCCGCGGGCAGCTCCTCAAGGGTCTCGACGAAGGTCGCGAGGTCCTCGGCCGGGGCCGAGCCGTGCACGACGACGGCGGTCGTCCCGAGGTCGGCGACCCAGGCGAGGTCCTCGCCCACCTCGTAGGCCTGCCAGCGCGTCGCGACGGCCGCGTCCGCCACCTCCACCGGGTCGACCTCGACGGGCTCGTCGTCGGGGTAGGTCGACTCGAGCAGCTCGTCGGGCTCGACGTCGCCGTGCCGCAGCCCGACGAAGCGCTCCTCGTCGGTCAGCACCCCGAGGCGCCACACCGGCGGGGCGCCGCGCTCGACCTCGGCGCTGGTGGCGATCCAGCCCGACGGCAGGGTCGACGGGAGCACGACCGGGATCCCCGCGCGCGCCACGGCCTCGCCGGCCTCGCGGTAGTCCACCGGCGTCGGGCCGACCTCGAGCTCCTCGCGGAAGAGCGCGCGGTAGCCCACGATCAGCAGCACCACGCCGACGAGCACCACCATCGCGGCCACGAGGCCGGAGAAGGAGCGCTCGTAGCGGCCGGGGCGCCCGGCGGGTGCAGCAGCGGTGGGTCCGGCGGTCGGGCGGGGCTCGCTCACCCCTCCATCGTGCCAGCCGCGCGCAGCGTCTCGTCGCGGGCCGGCCGACGCCCCGGCCGACGCCCCGGGAGCGGTCGCCGCTCCCGCGGGTGGGCCAGGACGCCTCCCGCAGCCGCTAGCATCCGGGCCATGACGACCCCCGGTGCGCCGTACCCGCCGTCCGAGCTGTCCGTCGCCCCCGAGTCGCCCGACCGCAACCTCGCGCTCGAGCTGGTGCGCGTCACCGAGGCCGCCGCGATGGCCGCCGGTCGCTGGGTGGGCAAGGGCGACAAGAACGGCGCCGACGGCGTGGCCGTCAACGCGATGCGCGTGATGATCTCCGGCATCGGCATGAACGGCACCGTCGTCATCGGCGAGGGCGAGAAGGACAACGCGCCGATGCTCTACAACGGCGAGCAGGTCGGCGACGGCACCGGCCCTGAGTGCGACGTCGCCGTCGACCCGATCGACGGCACGACGCTGACGGCGAAGGGCATGAACAACGCCATCGCCGTGCTCGCCGTGGCGCCGCGGGGCACGATGTACGACCCCTCGGCCGTCTTCTACATGGACAAGCTCGTGACCGGCCCCGAGGCCGCCGATGTCGTCGACATCCGCCTGCCCGTCGCGGAGAACGTCCGGCTGGTCGCGAAGGCCAAGGGCGCGAGCCCCGAGGACGTCACCGTCGTGCTCCTCGACCGCCCCCGCCACGAGCAGCTCGCACGGGAGATCCGCGACGCGGGTGCGCGCATCAAGTTCATCTCCGACGGCGACGTCGCCGGTGCGATCATGGCGGCGCGCAGCGGCACCGGCATCGACCTGCTGCTCGGCATCGGCGGCACGCCCGAGGGCATCATCGCCGCCTGCGCGATGAAGTGCCTCGGCGGCACGATCCAGGGCCAGCTGCGCCCGCAGGACGACGCGGAGCGGCAGAAGGCGCTCGACGCGGGCCTCGACCTCGACCCCGACCACGTGCTGACCACCGACGAGCTGGTGACCGGCGACGACTGCTTCTTCGTGGCCACCGGCATCACCGACGGCGAGCTCATGCAGGGGGTGCGCTACCGCGCCGGCGGCGCCACCACCCACTCGCTGGTGATGCGCTCCCGCTCGGGGACGATCCGCTCCATCACCTCCGAGCACCGGCTCTCGAAGCTACGCGCTTACTCCGCGATCGACTTCGACCGCTGAGGCCGGGCGGGCGACGCGCAGGCTGCCCAGGACCGCGTCGACCACGCGCGGGTCCACCGCCATGCCGAGGTGGGAGGCGCTGACCTCGACCGAGCGGGCGAGCGGGTCGACGCAGGCGCGCCAGTCGACGATGCCGTCGCGCTTGGACCAGATCGCGGTGAAGTCGGTGCCCGGCGGCACGGGCTCGCGGCTCTCGTCGAAGCTCTGCCGCGCGCACGCCCCCCGCACGCACTCCTCGGCCATGAAGCCGGGCAGCCCCATCCGCGAGAGCCGCAGCAGCACCTCGACCCCGGTCGACAGCGAGGCGTGGTGGGCACCGGGCGCCAGCATCGGGCTGCCCATGGTGACGAGCGAGGAGACCAGGTCGGGCCGACGAACGGCCAGCCCGCGGGAGAGCATGCCTCCGAGGCTGTGGCCGACGAGCTGGACCCGGCTGCCGCGCCGCTCGGCGACCTGCTCGATGCGCTGCTCCAGCCGGGTGGCGGCGTCGAGGGTGCAACCGACGTTGCAGCGGATGTGGGCGCGGTAGGTGCGGTGGCCGGCGGCGCGCAGCTCGCGCGCCATGAGGGCCAGGGAGAGGTCGCCGGCGAGGAAGCCCGGCACGAGTACCACCGGGTCGCTGCCGCGCACCGGCGCTCCCCCGGCCCACGGCGAGGACCCGCGCACCGCGGCCCGTCGCGCCGCGGCGGCACGGGCGGCGGCGCGGGCGCCCTCGGCGACGACGCTGCCCTCGCGCAGGACGGCGACGACCGGCGGTCGGCGGAAGCCGTCCGGCAGCAGGAAGGAGGCCAGCGCGCCGGCTGTGTCGTGAGTCACGGATCGACGGTACCCACGGAACGTGGTTTCGCGCGCAACTATCCCCCGTTTCGCTGAACCGGTGTTTGACCAGCCCGCTTGACTGGGCCCATGGCCGCCGCTCCCCGCACCACCCGTCCCGGCTCCCCCGCGGGGTCGCCCAGCACCTCGCCCCCCGTGTCGGAGGAGCTGCACGCACCGGTCGCCCCGGGCATCGAGCTGTGCTACCAGACCTTCGGCGATCCGGGCGACGAGCCGCTGCTGCTGGTGATGGGCCTCGGCGGCCCGATGACGTGGTGGGACCCCGAGCTGTGCACGCAGCTCGCCGAGCGCGGCTTCTTCGTCGTGCGCTACGACAACCGAGACACCGGCCGCTCGAGCCGGGTGCGCCAGCGGGTGCCCCGCACCGCGGTGGTCCGCGCGTTCCTCGGCCAGCGGGTGCGCACGCCGTACACCATGTCGGACCTCGCCAGCGACGCCGCGGGCCTGCTCGACCACCTCGGGATCGACGCGGCCCACGTCGCCGGGGTGTCGATGGGCGGGATGATCGGCCAGACCCTCGCGATCGAGCACCCCGACCGGGTCCTCAGCCTGACCTCGATCATGTCGAGCACCGGCCGTCGCACCGCGGGCTGGCAGCACCCCCGCCTCTTCCCGGGGCTGCTGGCCGCCCGCGGCGCCGGCCGGGAGGCGTACGTCGCGGGGTCGGTCGCCTTCTGGGAGCTGATCGGCTCGCCCGCCTACCGCAACGACCCCGAGACGGTGCGGCGCCGAGCCGAGGAGACCTTCGACCGCGGCTACTCCGCCTCCGGGGTGCTGCGCCAGATGCTGGCGGTGCTCACCCAGCCCAACCGCGAGCGGGCGCTGCGCGACGTGCGCGTGCCGGTGTGCGTGATGCACGGCCTGGCCGACCCCATGGTCCACGTCTCCGGGGGTCGCGCCACGGCGCGGGCCGTGCCCGGCGCCGAGCTGGTGCTCGTCGACGGCATGGCCCACGACGTGCCGACCGCGCTGCACCGCACGATCGTCGACGCCGTGCGCCGCACCGCCGACCGGGCCGCAGCCCAGGCCGGCGACCGGGCGCCCGTCAGTCGCTGAGGCGCTCCCCCGTGGCCGTGTCGAAGACGTGCACGTACTCGGGGTCGGTGGTGACGTGGACGACGTCGCCGCGGCCGGGGTGGTGGCGCCCGCTGACCCGCAGGATCACGGTGCTGGGGGTGCCGGCCACGTCGCTGGTGCCGTAGACGAAGGCGTCGGCGCCGAGCTCCTCGACCACCGTCACCTTGAGCGGCAGGCCGCCGTCCTCGGGGCCGACGACGCGCCAGGCCTCGGGACGCACACCGACCGTGATGGCGCCCTCGGCGCGGCGCGAGGCGCCCGGGTCGACCGGCACGAGGTAGCCCCCGATGCGTGCCTGGCCGTCGACCGCGGTGGCCTCCAGCAGGTTCATCTGCGGGCTGCCGATGAAGCCGGCGACGAAGAGGTTGGCGGGCCGGTCGTAGAGCTCCAGCGGCTTGGCGACCTGCTGGATCAGCCCGTCCTTCATCACCGCGACGCGGTCGCCCATCGTCATCGCCTCGACCTGGTCGTGGGTGACGTAGACGGTGGTGATGCCGAGCTCGGCCTGCAGCTTGGCGATGTCGGTGCGGGTCTGCACGCGCATCTTGGCGTCGAGGTTGGACAGCGGCTCGTCCATGCAGAAGACCTGGGGCTGGCGCACGATCGCGCGGCCCATCGCCACGCGCTGGCGCTGGCCGCCGGAGAGCGCCTTCGGCTTGCGGTCGAGGTAGTCGGTGAGCCCGAGCATCGCCGCCGCGTCCGCCACGCGGCGGTTGCGCTCGTCGGTCGGCACCTTGGCCATCTTCAGCGCGAACGCCATGTTCTCGGCGACCGACATGTGGGGGTAGAGCGCGTAGTTCTGGAACACCATCGCGATGTCGCGGTCCTTGGGCGCGACGTGCGTGACCTCGCGGTCGCCGATGTAGATCTCGCCGGCGTCGACCTCCTCGAGACCTGCGAGCATCCGCAGCGTCGTCGACTTGCCGCAGCCCGACGGGCCGACCAGGACCATGAACTCGCCGTCGGCGATCTCCAGGTCGATGCCGGGGACCGCCGGCTTCTCGGCGCCGGGGTACCAGCGCTGGGCCTTCTTGAACACGACAGCGGACATCGCCGTCTCCTTCCACCGGCAGGAACGTGCCGGACGATCCGAGTGGGAGTGACGCGCGCCACAGTAGTGCATCCCCCGACCGAGCGCTCCGGACCGTCCGCCCACCCCCGCTGCGCCCACCGCCGCGCACCTCACCCACCCACTCGCTCGCCGGGTAGGAAGGTGGACAAAGTGGCGCACGAGGACTAGACCGTGACGCACACCACGAGGAGGGGCACCATGGAGAGACGCCCGCGTCGGCCGGTCCGCCGCGCACTGGCTGCCACCGCCGCCCTCGCCTGCGGTTCGGCGCTGCTGAGCGCCTGCGCAGGCGGGGACAGCGGGAAGCCCACGCTGAACTGGTACATCAACCCCGACGGCCAGGAGACGCTGACGCAGCTCGCCGAGCAGTGCAGCACCGACGAGTACGACATCGCCATCCAGCTGCTGCCGACCAGCGCCACCGACCAGCGCACGCAGCTGGCGCGCCGGCTCGCGGCCCGCGACAGCTCGACCGACCTGATGAGCCTGGACCCGGTCTTCGTGCCCGAGTTCGCCAACGCCGGCTGGCTGGCGCCCTTCGAGGGCGACCTCGCCGACCAGGTCGTCGACGACGACGTGCTGGCGGGCGCCGCCGAGACCGTGATGTGGGAGGACCAGGTCGTGGCCGCCCCGCAGTGGGCCAACACGCAGGTGCTGTGGTTCCGCCGCTCGCTGGCCGAGCAGGCCGGGCTCGACATGTCGCAGCCCGTCACCTGGGACCAGGTGATCGAGGCCGCCGCCTCCGTCGACGGAGCGACCGTGGGGGTCCAGGCCGACCGCTACGAGGCGTACGTCGTGTGGATCAACGCCCTCGTCGAGGGCGCGGGCGGCTCGATCGTGGAGGACACCGAGGCCGGCCGCGAGGCCGAGGTCACGATCGACTCCGAGGCCGGCCGCGAGGCCGCCGCGGTCATCCAGAAGCTCGCGGACTCCGGCGCCACCCAGCCCGACTTCACCACCTCCAACGAGGGCACCAGCCTCGGCCGGATGTTCCCCGAGGACGGCGGCCCCGGCGAGTTCATGAACAACTGGACCTTCGTCTACAAGAACTACGAGGGCACCATCGGCACCCCGGGCGGCCCGGCGGACCAGGAGGCCTTCGAGGACCTCGGCTGGGCGCGCTACCCGCGCACCGTCGAGGGCGAGCCGTCCAAGCCCCCGATCGGCGGCATCGACATCGGGGTCGGCGCCTACTCCGAGAACCTCGACTTCGCCCAGGAGGCCGCGGTCTGCGTGACCTCCCCCGAGGCCCAGTCCGCGCTGGCCGTCAACGACGGCCTGATGCCCTCGCGCGCCTCGGTCTACGACTCGCCGGAGCTGCAGGAGGCCTACCCCGCCGACCTGCTCGACCTCTACCGCGAGAGCATCGAGGAGGGCGGCCCGCGCCCCAAGAGCGCCTTCTACAGCCAGATCTCGAGCGCCGTGCAGTCCGTGTGGCACCCGCCCACCTCGGTCTCGCCGGAGTCCACGCCGGAGGAGTCGGCGGAGTTCCTGCGGGCCGTCCTCGACGGGGAGGCCCTGCTGTGAGCAGCGCTGCGGTCCAGACCGCGACACCCACCCAACCCACGGGCAAGGCCTCGCGCACGAAGCCCGCCGACTCCGACCGCTCCCGGGCCGAGAACTCCCTGGGCCGCAAGCTCGTCGCCCCGGCGATCGTGCTGATGCTGCTCGTCACGGCGTTCCCGATGCTGCGGGCGCTCTACCTCTCGCTGTTCCAGTACAGCCTCACCGCACCCGAGGAGCGCTCGTTCGTCGGCGTCGACAACTACGTCACCGCGCTGACCGACCCGCTCTTCTGGCAGACCACCGCCAACACGGTGGGGATCATGGTCATCACGGTGGCCTTCGAGCTCGTCATCGGCTTCGCCTTCGCGATGGTGATGCACCGGGTGATCTTCGCCCGCGGCGTGATCCGCACCTCGATCCTGATCCCCTACGGCATCATCACCGTGGTCTCGGGCTTCGCGTGGCAGTTCGCCTTCTCCAACACCAACGGCTTCGTGAACAGCTGGCTGCCCTTCCTCGGCGACGACTTCAACTGGTTCGCCTCCTACGAGTCGTCGATGATCGCGATCATGGTCTCCGAGATCTGGAAGACCACGCCGTTCATGTCCCTGCTGCTCCTCGCCGGCCTGGCGCAGGTCTCCGAGGACATGATCGAGGCGGCCAAGGTCGACGGCGCGACCTGGTTCCAGCGGCTGTTCAAGGTGATCCTGCCCAACATGCGGGCGGCGATCATGGTGGCGGTCCTCTTCCGCGCCCTCGACGCCTACCGCATCTTCGACAACATCTTCGTCATGACCGCCGGGGCCAACGGCACCTCGTCGATCTCGTTCCTGACCTACCGCCAGGTCATCGAGCAGTTCCAGCTCGGCATCGGCTCCGCGCTGTCGGTGCTGCTCTTCCTCTCCGTCCTGGTGGTGGCCTTCGTGATCGTCAAGGTCTTCCGCGTCGACCTGGCCTCGGCCCGACAGGAGCGATGACCATGAAGAACCGCATCGGCATGGTGGTCGGCATCGTGCTGATCCTGCTGTGGTGCCTGCTGCCCGTCGCCTGGATCATCTCGCTGTCGCTGAAGTCCCAGGACTCCATCACCAACGGCAACCCGGGCTTCCTGCCCGCCGACGGCACCTTCGCCGGGTTCGCCAACTACTCCGACGTGCTGGCCGACGACCAGTTCCGCCGGGCCATCTTCAACTCCATCGGCATCTCGCTGATCGCCACGACGCTCTCGGTCATCATCGCCACGCTCGCCGCCTACGCGATCGCACGGCTGGAGTTCAAGGGCAAGAAGTTCGTGCTCACCACCGCGCTGGTGATCGCGATGTTCCCGGTGGTCTCGCTGGTCGGCCCGCTCTTCGACATGTGGCGCACGCTCGGCATCTACGACACCTGGCCGGGCCTGATCATCCCCTACATGTCCTTCACGCTGCCGCTGGCGATCTGGACGCTCTCGGCCTTCTTCCGCGAGATCCCGTGGGAGATGGAGCAGGCCGCCCAGGTCGACGGCGCCACGTCGTGGCAGGCCTTCCGCAAGGTGATCGTGCCGCTGGCCGCGCCGGGTGTCTTCACCGCCGCGATCCTGACGTTCTTCTTCGCCTGGAACGACTTCGTCTTCGGCATCTCGCTGACCTCGACCGAGGCGGCGCGACCGATCCCCGCGGCGCTGTCGTTCTTCGTCGGGCCCGACCCGTTCAACCGGCCGGCGTCGCTGCTGGCCGCGGCCGCGGTCGTCGCGACCGTCCCGATCATCGTCATCGTCCTGCTGTTCCAGCGCAAGATCGTCGCCGGCCTCACCTCCGGCGCAGTGAAGGGTTGAGCCATGGCTGCCATCACCATGAAGAACATCGTCAAGAAGTACGGCGACGGCTTCCCGGCCGTCAACGACGTCTCGATCGACGTGCAGGACGGGGAGTTCATGATCCTCGTGGGCCCCTCGGGCTGCGGGAAGTCGACCCTGCTGCGGATGATCGTGGGTCTGGAGGACATCACCGACGGCGACATGGTCATCGGTGAGCGCAAGGTCAACGACCTCGCCCCCCGTGACCGCAACCTGGCCATGGTCTTCCAGAACTACGCCCTCTACCCCCACCTGTCGGTCTACGAGAACATCGCCTTCCCGCTCCGGTTGGCGGGCGCCTCCGACAGCGAGGTCGACGAGAAGGTGCGCGCAGCGTCGAAGACCCTGGAGCTCGACGAGCACCTCGAGCGCAAGCCGGGCAACCTCTCGGGCGGCCAGCGCCAGCGGGTCGCGATGGGACGCGCGATCGTGCGCGACGCCGACGCCTTCCTCTTCGACGAGCCGCTGTCCAACCTCGACGCCAAGCTGCGCGGGCAGATGCGCACCGAGATCGCCCGGCTGCAGAAGCGCCTCGGCATCACCACGGTCTACGTCACCCACGACCAGACCGAGGCGATGACGCTCGGCGACCGCGTCGCCGTGCTCAAGCGCGGGGTGCTGCAGCAGCTGGCCTCGCCGCGCGAGCTCTACACCAACCCCGGCAACCTCTTCGTCGCCGGCTTCATCGGCTCCCCGCCGATGAACTTCCTGCCCGCCACGGTGCGCGGCACCAGCGTGGAGCTGCCCTTCGGCTCCGTCAAGATCCCGCAGGAGAAGGCGGCAATGGTGCCCGAGGGCAAGCTGCTGATCGCGGGCATCCGCCCCGAGCACTTCGAGGACGCCTCCGTCGTCGACGAGGGCAAGCGCGGTCACGGCTCGACCTTCACCACGCGGGTCGACGTCGTGGAGTGGCTCGGCAACGAGGCCTACGCCTACATCCCCTTCGAGGCCGACGACGCGGTCAAGGAGCAGCTCACCCAGCTCGAGCGCGACCTCGACGGCGAGGCGATGCGCAACCAGCTGGTCGTCTCCCTCGACGGGGCCAGCCGCATCGCCGAGGGCGACGAGGCGGAGATCTGGGTCGACGCGCGCCAGATGCACCTCTTCGACCCCGAGACCGGCGACAACCTCACCGTCGACCTCGAGCGCGCCGGGCGGCTGCCGGCGAAGGAGGACCCGCAGGCCCAGGCGCGGGCCGAGGACGTCGCGGCCGACGCCGCGGCGCACTGAGCACCTGACACCAGCGACACCTACGCCGAGGGGCGGGGGCCGGGGGCCGGCTCCCGCCCCTCGGCAGCCACCGGGCCCGGTGCGTGGGCGTCCCGCTGGAGCACCAGGTCGGTCACCTCGCGGCTGATCCGCATCGAGCAGAACCTCGGCCCGCACATCGAGCAGAACTCCGCGGTCTTGGCCGCCTCAGCGGGCAGCGTCTCGTCGTGCATCGCCTGGGCGGTCGGCGGGTCGATCGAGAGCGCGAACTGGTCGTGCCACCGGAAGTCGTAGCGGGCTCGGCTCAGCGCGTCGTCCCAGGCGCGCGCGCCGGGGTGGCCCTTCGCGACGTCGGCGGCGTGCGCGGCCAGCTTGTAGGTGACGACGCCGGTCTTCACGTCGTCGCGGTCGGGCAGGCCGAGGTGCTCCTTGGGGGTGACGTAGCACAACATCGCCGTGCCGTGCATGCCGATCGTCGCGGCGCCGATGGCACTCGTGATGTGGTCGTAGCCGGGAGCGACGTCGGTCGCGAGCGGGCCGAGGGTGTAGAAGGGCGCGCCGTGGCACCACTCCTGCTGCAGGCGCACGTTCTCCTCCACCAGGTCCAGCGGCACGTGCCCCGGTCCCTCGACCATCACCTGCACGTCGTGCTCCCACGCGCGGGTGGTCAGCTCGGCCAGCGTGCGCAGCTCCGCCAGCTGCGCAGCATCGTTGGCGTCGGCCACGCTGCCCGGACGCAGCCCGTCGCCGAGGCTGATCGTCACGTCGTACGCCGCCAGCAGCTCGCAGAGCTCGTCGAAGTGCTCGTAGGCGAAGTTCTCCCGCGCGTGCGCCATCGACCAGCCGGCCATGATCGAGCCGCCGCGCGAGACGATGCCGGTCACCCGGTGCGCGGCCAGCGGCACGTGCGCCCGGAGCACGCCCGCATGGACCGTCACGTAGTCGACGCCTTGCTCCGCCTGCTCGACGACGGTGTCGCGGAAGACCTCCCACGACAGCTTCGCGGCGTCGCCGCCGACCTTCTCCAGGGCCTCGTAGACGGGCACGGTCCCGATCGGCACCGGGCTGTTGCGCAGCACGGCCTCGCGGGTCTCGCGGATGCGCCTGCCGGTCGAGAGGTCCATGACGGTGTCGGCGCCCCAGGTGACCGCCCACGTGAGCTTCTCGACCTCCTCCTCGACGCCGCTGGTGACCGCGGAGGTGCCGATGTTGGCGTTGACCTTCACCAGGAAGCGCCGCCCGACCACCATCGGCTCGGCTTCTGGGTGGCGCACGTTGAGCGGGATGACCGCCCGCCCTGCGGCCACCTCGGCACGCACCAGCTCCGGCTCGCAGTCCTCGCGCAGGGCGACGAACTCCATCTCCGGCGTGATCCGCCCGGCGCGCGCGTGGTGCATCTGCGTCACCGGGCGACCGGCGTCGTGGGCGGCGTCGTCACCGCGCTCGCGCACCCACGCGGCGCGCAGCGGCGGCAGCCCGACGGCGGGGTCGCTGCCCGGACCAGCGGTCGTGTAGCGGTCGAACGCCTCGCCGTTGGTCAGGTGCACGCGCAAGCGCGGGACCTGCAGGTCCGGCCGCGAGCCGGGCACCGACACGCGCTCGTGCGCCGGGTGGACCTGGCGCGCGTCGGCGAGCCGGGCGTCGGGGCGGGTGTGGGCGCCGGGGGACGCGGGTGCGGTGGTCATCGTTCTCCTCGGGTCAGGTGGGTCGGTCGGACAGGGTCGGTCGGGTGGGTGTGGGCGACGGGGCCGCGGCCGCGCCCGAGCGACCAGGTCGCGGAGGTGCGCAGCTGCGCCGTCGTGTACGCCGCGGCACGCGACGCGGCCTCCTCCAGTGCCGCCCCGGCGGCGATCGCGCACGCCATCGCCGCGCTGAAGGTGCAGCCGGAGCCGTGGTCGTGCTCGGTGTCGACGAGCGGGTGGGGCACCGCCACGGGAAGGCGGCCGGGCCGGGCGAGCCAGTCGACGACCTCGCCGGGGCGGTCGAGGTCGGGGCCGCCGGTGAGCACGACGGCGCAGCCGAGCCCCGTGAGGCCGGCGGCCACGTCGGGCACGGGCAGGTCGTCGGCGCCCGGACCGAGCAGCGCCCGGGCCTCGGCGAGGTTGGGCGTGGCGACGGCCGCCACCGGGAGCAGCCGCTCGCGGTAGGCGGCGACGACCTCGCCGCCGCCGAGCACCGCGCCGCTGGTCGCGACGAGCACCGGGTCGACCACGAGCGGCGGTCCGCCCGCGAGCCGGTCCGCCAGCAGGCCGACCACCGCGGGTGTGCCGAGCACACCGGTCTTGACCGCGGCGACCGGCAGGTCGGCGAGCACGGCGTCGAGCTGGGCGACGACGACCTCGAGCGGCACCGGGTGCACCCCGTGCACGCCGGTGGTGTCCTGGGCGGTCACTGCCGTGACGACGCAGGCGCCGTGCACGCCGTGGGCGGCGCAGGTGGCGAGGTCGGCGGCGAGGCCGGCGGCACCACCCGAGTCGGTGCCGGCGACGCTGAGGACGACGGGGGGCGTGGCGATCACGCATCCTCCCCGAGCTCCGCGAGGAGCGCGGCGACGGCCGCGGCGGGGTCGGCGGCGCCCATGACGGCACCCATCACCGCGACGCCGTGGGCGCCTGCGGCGAGCGCCTCGGCCGCGTCGCCGGGTCGCAGCCCGAGACCGCCGAGGGCGAGGACGGGTAGCGGCGCGGCGGCGTACGCCTCCCGCGGGACCGGCGGGCCGTGGCCCGGCTTGCTCGGGGTCGCCGCCCAGGGCGACAGGGTGGCCCACGCGGCGCCGTCGGTCGCGGCGCGGACGAGGTCGGCGTGGTCGTGGCACGAGCGGCCCCAGCACGCAGGGCGGTCGTCGCCGGCCGGAGCCGGCTGGGCGGCCGCGAGGTGGACCCCGTGGGCGGCCGGGTCGAGGCGCCGCGAGCTCACCACGACCAGCCCGGGCAGGCACGCCAGGTCGCGCACGAGGGCGTGGCGGGCGGGCGGCGCGAGGTCGTGCTCGCGCACGACGACGGCCCGCAGGCCGGCCTCGACGCACTCGGTGACCGTACGGAGCAGGCCGCGTCCGAGCCGCAGGCAGGAACGGTCGGTGAGCAGCAGGAGCCGGGGCAGCCGGGGCGCGCTCACGCGATCCGCCCCGAGGTCGGGCTCGACGCGTGGGCGGCCGCGAGTCGCGGCACCCGTCCGGCGCCGCGCGCGGCACGGCCGGCCTCGACGGCGAGCGCGAGGGCCCGCGCCATCGCGACCGGGTCGTCGGCGCGGGTCACGGCGGTGGCGGCCAGCACGGCGTCGCAGCCGAGCTCCAGTGCGAGGGCCGCGTCGGAGGCCGTGCCGACCCCGGCGTCGAGCACGACCGGCACGTCGCCGCCGACCGCCGCGACGACCGACTCGAGCGCGAACGGGTCGAGCACGCCGAGCCCCGAGCCGATCGGCGAACCGAGCGGCATGACGGCCGCGCAGCCCACGTCGACCAGCCGGCGGGCGACCACCGGATCGGCGGTCGTGTAGGGCAGGACCTCGGCACCCTCGCGCACCAGCTGCTCGGCCGCGTCGAGCAGCTCGACCGCGTCGGGCATCAGGCTGCGCTCGTCGCCGACGACCTCGAGCTTGACCCACGTGGTCCCGAGTGCCTCGCGAGCCAGCCGGGCGGTCAGCAGTGCCTCGCGGGCGGTCGTGCACCCGGCGGTGTTCGGCAGCACACGCACGCCGCGCTCGCGCAGGGCGGCCAGCAGGCCACCCGCGCCGGTCGACGACGTGCGACGCAGGCTCACGGTGACCAGGCCGGGGTCGGCGGCGTCGAGCACCGGACCCAGCAGCGACAGCCGGGGCAGACCGCCGGTGCCGAGCCACAGCCGTGACCCGACCTGCTCCCCCGCGACCCTCAGCCCTTCCCCTTCGGGCGCCGTCACGGCGCTCACCCGCCCTGCACCGCGGTGACGACCTCGACCGCCGCGCCCTCCTGCAGCACGCGGTCGGGGTGCTCGACGCGGGGCACCACGGCCCCGTCGACCGCGACGGCGGTGCCCTCGCGCGGCGCGTCGATGCGCTCGTCGAGCAGCGCAGCGAGGGTGGTGGGGCCGGCGAGCTCCGTCGGCTCGCCGTTCAGCGTGATCTTCACGAGGTCCTCCTCGGGTCCAGGGCGGGGTGGGGGTCGGCGGCCGGGTCGTCGACGAGGTCCGCGATCAGGCGGGCGGTGAGCGGGGCGAGCAGCACCCCGTGGCGGTGGTGGCCCGCGGCCAGCAGGTGACGGGCACCTGACCCCGGCCCGGTGCCGTCGGGCCGACCCTGCGGAGCCGGCCCGACGAGCGGCAGGCCGTCGGCGGTGGCGGGCCGGTCTCGGGCGAGGACCTCGACGACCTCGGCGCGGTCGAGGCCGGGCAGCAGCAGTCGGGCGCCGTCGAGCAACCGGTGCACACCGCCGAGGGTCGGCACCGGCGGGCCGTCGTGCTCTTCGCTGGTCGCGCCGACGACGACCTCCACGGCGGTGCCGGGCGAGCCCGGACGGGGCACGACGTACGTCGGCGCGCCGGCCACCCACCCGCGCACCGTCCGGCAGGGCGGGTCACCGCACCGCAGCCGCACGACCTCGCCCCGCACGCCGCGCACCAGGTGTCGCCACGGCCGCGGCAACCAGGCCCCGGTCGCCCAGACCTCGACGTCGCACGGTCCCGGGCCAGGGTCGGCGTGCACCTCGACGCGCTCGTGGAGCGCCGCCACGACCGCTCTCGGGTCGACCGCGGCGTCGTCGCGCAGCAGGGCGCCGCCCGTCACCCGGCCCAGGCCGGGCTCGAGCCGGCGCAGCTCGCGCCCGCCCAACGGCTCCGCGGCGGCGCCGAGGCGGGTCAGCAGCGCCGCCTGCCGCTCGACCTGGGACAGGTCCCCGGCGTCCAGGCCGACCAGCAGCACCCCGCCGGTGTGCAGCGGCACACCGAGCCGGGCCGCCCAGGCCGGCCACGCGGCCCGGCTCTCGGCCCCGAGGCCGAGCAGCACCTCCTCGCCGTGCCAGACCTCGCTGGACGGGCTCAGCATCCCCGCGGCCGCGCGGCTCGCCCCACTGCCGGGCCGGGCATCGACGACCTCGACCTCGTGGCCGCGGCGGGCCAGCTCGTCGGCGCAGGCGAGCCCGACGATGCCGGCCCCGCGCACCCGCACGCGCGGCATCAGCCGACCGCCGCGACGAGCACCTCCGCTGCACCCACCGGGTCGGGATCTCGCCAGACCGCGCCGATGACCGCCACACCCTGCGCCCCGGCCGCCCGCGTCGCCCGGGCCGTGGCGGCGTCGAGGCCGCCGACCGCGACCAGCGGCAGCACCCCGGCGGCCGCGGCGACGGCCGCCACGCCCAGAGGCTCGGGCAACCCGGCCTTCGAGTCGCTGGCGCGGACCGGCCCGATCCCGGCGTAGGACGCGCCAGCGGCCGCTGCCCGCACGACCCCCGCCCGGTCGCGGCACGTGGCCCCGACCAGCAGCCCAGGGCGTACCGCGTCCGCGAGCGCGCGGACCTCGGCGACGGGGAGGTCGTCGGCGCCGACGTGCACGCCGTCAGCGCCGGAGGCGAGCGCGACGTCGACGCGGTCGCACACGGTGACGGACGCCCCGAGCGGCGCGACCGCGCCGATCACCAGACGTGCGAGGCAGAGCAGCTCGGCGTCCGTGACCGCCTTGGCACGCACCTGGAAGCCGTCGACGCCCGCCGCCGCGAGGTCCGGGAGCAGCGCGAGGTCGTCGGCGGCGTCGACGAGCAAGGTCAACCGCGGGACAGCAGCCGGGCCCGGGGTGGGCCGGGACAGGACGGGGTGGGACAGCACAGCGCCTCCGCTTCCTTCGCCGGCACTACCCGGATCAGGTTCGACGGTCGGAGCGGCTCCAGCTCCCTCTCAGCCCGCTGCCGCGAGCTCCCGTGGTGGACGACGACGACCGTAGCACTACCGGCTCGAGCGTCGTACCGACGCACGCGTCCACCGACACTCGATCGAGGAATATTGACATTCGATAGATCAACCCGCATGCTCCCGCCATGGACCTCGCCCGTCGGGCCGTGCTGCCCCTCCGCCTCCTGCTCGTCGTCGCCTTCGGGCTGCTGCTGCTCCTGCAGACCTTCTCGATCCCCGGTCAGCTGGCCTACGAGGCCGAGCAGGACCCGTCGGTCGGCGCGGAGCGGTGGGTCCTGCTCGCGGTCCTCGTCCTGGGGCTGGCCTGCGTCCAGGTCGTCATCGTCTGCACCTGGCGGCTGCTCGGGATGGTGCAGGCCGACCGCATCTTCAGCCCCGCGGCCTTCCGGTGGGTCGACGGGATCGTCGTCGCGGTCTTCGCGGGGTGCGCGCTGCTCACCGGACTCTTCCTGTGGGTCGGCTCCACCGCCGACGACCCCGGCGCACCGCTGCTGCTGCTGGTCGTGCTCACCGCCGCCGGCGTCCTCGCGCTGCTGATGGTGGTCATGCGCGCGCTGCTCGTGCAGGCGACCTCGCTGCGCACCGACCTCGACGCGGTGATCTGAGTGGCGATCGTGGTGCGCATCGACGTCGAGCTCGCCCGCCGCAAGATGGGGGTCGGCGAGTTCGCCGAGGCCGTGGGCCTCACCCCGGCCAACGTGGCGGTGCTCAAGAACGGCCGCGCCAAGGCGGTGCGCTTCTCCACCCTGGAGTCGATGTGCCGCGTGCTCGGCTGCCAGCCCGGCGACCTGCTCGAGTGGGTGCCCGACGAGGACGAGGAGCGCGACGAGGAGGACGACGAGGACGCCCCGGGCGAGCACCACCCTGGGCGCGACGCACGGCGCACGAGGCCCCCGCGAGGGCCCGCGAGGCGCTAGGTTGCGCTGACGGCGCCGTCGGGGCGCCCGACGACGGGGGTCGCCGTGGCACGTCTGGCCATCGTGGTGGGACCACTGGTCCTGGCACTCTGGATCTTCTGCCTGGTCGGCGTGCTGACCAGCCGCGACGACGACGTGCGGCTGCTGCCCCGCTGGGGCTGGCTGCTCGCCGTGCTGCTCTTCCCCTTCGTCGGGTCGGTGGTGTGGCTGGCCTTCGGGCGCCCGGTGCGTGACCGCCCCCGCCGCGGGGAGCGCTCGCAACCGGCCTTCCCGGAGTACGACCGCCCGGGCCGGATGGCGGCCAGCGACCCCGCAGCCGACGAGGCCTTCCTGCGCCGGGTGCGCGAGCGCGCCGAGGAGCAGCGCCGGCGCGCGGCCGAGCAGCGGCGTGTCGAGGAGCAGCGGCGTGCCGAGGAGCAGCGCGGGACCGAGGACGACGACCCCCAGACGGCGGCGTACCCTGACGGGTCGTGAGCACCCCTGAGTTCCGCTGGTCCGACCTGCTGCCCACCGGCCCGGACCCCACGCCGTACCGCCTGGTGACCACCGAGGGCGTCTCGACCCACGAGGTCGAGGTCGGCGGCGAGACCCGCACCTTCCTGCAGGTGGAGCCCGAGGCGATCCGGCGGCTCACGGCCGAGGCGATGCACGACATCAGCCACTACCTGCGCCCGGCGCACCTCGCGCAGCTGCGCCGGATCATCGACGACCCCGAGGCGTCGGGCAACGACCGCTTCGTGGCGCTCGACCTGCTGAAGAACGTCAACATCTCCGCCGGCGGTGTGCTGCCGATGTGCCAGGACACCGGCACCGCGATCGTCATGGGCAAGAAGTCGGAGGGCGTGCTCACGGGCGCCGACGACGCCGAGGCGATCAGCCGCGGGGTCTTCGACGCCTACACGCAGCTCAACCTGCGCTACTCCCAGCTCGCGCCGCTCACGACCTACGAGGAGAAGAACACCGGGTCCAACCTGCCGGCGCAGATCGAGCTCTACTCGACGCCGGGGGCCTCCGGGCAGCCGGAGTACAGGTTCCTCTTCATGGCCAAGGGCGGCGGCTCGGCCAACAAGTCCTTCCTCTTCCAGGAGACGAAGGCGATCCTCAACCCGCAGCGGATGCTGCAGTTCCTCGACGAGAAGATCCGCTCGCTCGGCACCGCCGCGTGCCCGCCCTACCACCTGGCGGTGGTCATCGGCGGCACCAGCGCGGAGTTCGCGCTGAAGACCGCGAAGCTGGCCTCGGCGCACTACCTCGACGAGCTGCCGACCGAGGGCTCGATGGACGCCCACGGCTTCCGCGACGTCGAGCTGGAGCAGCAGGTCTTCGAGCTGACCCAGTCGTTCGGCATCGGCGCGCAGTTCGGCGGCAAGTACTTCTGCCACGACGTCCGGGTCGTGCGGCTGCCCCGCCACGGCGCCTCCTGCCCGGTGGCGATCGCGGTGTCCTGCTCGGCCGACCGCCAGGCGCGCGGCAAGATCACCGCGGAGGGCGTCTTCCTCGAGCAGCTCGAGACCGACCCGGCGCAGTACATGCCCGACGCCGGGGTCGCCGAGACGATCGAGGGCGGCGAGGTCGTCCCGATCGACCTGCGGCGCCCGATGGCCGAGATCCTGGCCGAGCTGCGCAAGCATCCCGTGAAGACCCGGCTGTCGCTGACCGGCCCGCTCGTGGTGGCGCGCGACATCGCGCACGCCAAGATCAAGGAGCGCCTCGACGCCGGCGAGGAGATGCCCGCCTACCTGCGCGACCACCCCGTCTACTACGCAGGCCCTGCCAAGACCCCCGAGGGCATGGCGTCGGGCTCCTTCGGGCCGACGACCGCGGGCCGGATGGACTCCTACGTCGAGCAGTTCCAGGCCGCGGGCGGCTCGATGGTGATGCTCGCGAAGGGCAACCGGTCGAAGGCCGTGACCGACGCCTGCGCGGCGCACGGCGGCTTCTACCTCGGCTCCATCGGCGGCCCGGCCGCGCGCCTGGCACAGGACTGCATCAAGAGCCAGGAGGTGCTGGAGTACCCCGAGCTCGGCATGGAGGCGGTCTGGAAGATCGAGGTCGAGGACTTCCCGGCCTTCATCGTCGTCGACGACCAGGGCAACGACTTCTTCACCGACCCCGGCGGCACCGTCACCGTGCCGCTGTCGGGCATCCGGGTGCGCTCGGCGCAGTAGGCCGCGCTCAGGCCTCCCGGTCGGTGTCGCCCTCGGGCGCCGCCTTGCCGTCGTGGTCGATGCCGGTGCGCTCGGCGTTGCCGGGCGGGATCGAGTTCGGCCCGACGCCGCCCTCCTGCGTGCCCTCTGCGTCGGCCGTGGGCTGACCCGCGACGGACTGCGAGTCGCTCACCGGCTCGCCGGCGTCGTCGAGGTTCTGCACGTTCGAGCGCTGCTCGCCCGCGTCGCCCTGGTCGGGCTGCTCCACCGCGGGACCGCCGTGGAGGGCGTCGAAGGTGTCGGCGGCGCTGCTCTGCTGGTCCTGCTCGGCCGGGTCGGCCACGGGTCCTCCTGTGGTGGTCTGGCTACCTTCGTGCCATGTACCCACCGCCGCGCGATCCCGTGCGCCCCGGCCAGCGCTCGGTCTGGGACTTCCCCCGCCCGCCCGCGCTCGAGCGCACCGGCGAGAGCGTCGAGGTGTGGCTCGGCGACGTGCGCATCGCCCGCACCGCCGACGCGCTCGTCGTCCTCGAGACGAGCCACCCACCGACCTACTACCTGCCGCCTGACGCCTTCGTCGACGGCGCGCTGCGCCCCGCACCGGGCTCGTCGCACTGCGAGTGGAAGGGCCGTGCCGCCTACCTCGACCTGCTGGGCGGCGAGCCGCTCGGCACCGCGGTGGCGGAGCGGGCCGCGTGGACCTATCCCGACCCGACCGAGCGCTTCGCCGCGCTGGCCGACCACGTCGCGCTCTACCCCGCCGCGGTCGACCGCTGCCTCGTCGAGGGCGTCGAGGTGGTGCCGCAGCCGGGCGGGTTCTACGGCGGCTGGATCGTGCCCTGGGTCGCCGGGCCCTTCAAGGGTGCGCCGGGGACCCACGGCTGGTGAGCCGACCGGTCAGACCGCGACGTTGAGGTCGAGGCCGTGGCCCCACCCGCCGACGACGGCGAGCGCCACGACCGCGAGGGTGCCCGCGGCCAGCAGCCACGTCGTACGCCGGTCGGTGGCGGACGGCGCGCGTCGACGTCCCCGCGCCGCGCCGGCGACCGGGGGGAGGGCGAGCGCGGCGACGAGCGCGGTGAGGGCGAGCAGCGACGGGTAGGCCCAGTCGAAGTCCATGCCGCTGTGGAGCAGCAGGACCAGCAGCGTGGCGGCCGCGCCGGCGTGGACGAGGTCGCCGCTGCGCACCGCACGGGGCAGGGCGCGCGCCACCGCGAGGCACGTCGCCCCGAGCAGGAGGAGCAGCGGCATCGTCAGCAGCAGGCCGCCGTCGGAGAGCGCCTGCAGGTAGCCGTTGTGGGCGTAGGCGGTGTCGACGGCGTCGCGCTTGGTCGTCGCCGCCTCGACGGCGCTGTCGAAGCCGTTGGGGCCGGAGCCGACCAGCGGGCGGTCGAGGAAGACCTCCCAGGCGCGTCGCCAGTCCTCGAGGCGCTGCACGCCGTTGCCGACGAAGCTCCCGGCCCGCTCCTCGGTGCCGGCGGTGGGCGAGACCCGCTCCGGGAAGAACGGCGGGCCGCTCAGCGCGACCGTCACGCCCCACGAGAGCGTGGCGGCGGCCGCCAGGCGGGCGCTGCGGCGCAACCGCGTGCCGCGCGGCCCCAGGACGACGGCGACCAGCAGGAGGAGCACACCGAGGGCGAGCCCGATCTGCGAGCCGCGGCTGGTCGACCACACGGTGCCGGCCACGGCGAGCGGGGCGACGGCCCACCCGAGCAGCGCCCAGGGCCGGTGGCCGTGCGCAGCGGCGGCGAGCGCGAGGACCGCACCGGCAGCGAGGAAGGTGCCGGCCTGGTTGTGCCAGTAGAACGTGCCCTGGAAGAGCGCCGTGGGGTCCTGACGGCCCCAGAAGGCGAGCCAGCCCTGGTTGAGCTGCAGGCCCGCCGCGGCGAGCAGCGCGGTGAGCAGCAGCCCGCGGCGCAGCGCGGTGGTGGCCCAGGCCCAGGCGAGCAGCCCGAGCACGGCGGCGTAGCCGTGCGCGGCGGCCTCGTCCACGCCCGCGGTGCCGCTCGGGGCGAGCAGCACCACGCCCCAGGCAGCCGCGCCGAGGGCGAGCACGAGGACGGTCGCAGCCCGCGGCGCCCGCTCCCAGGGCCGCACCAGCGCGACCGCGAGCAGCAGCAGCGCCGCGCCGACCGCGAGCACCCGTGGCTCGCGCCCGCCGGTCCCCCAGGTCAGGCCGGTCGCCCACCACGCGAGGGTGGCCACCACCGCGGCATCGGCGGCGAGGGACGACCACCCGGGCCGTGCCCGCCGTGGCGTGGGGGCGGGCGCCGGCCGGGGGCGGGCTAGAACCGTGCGGACGGGCTCGTGCACCAGGGTCACAGCCGGGGTCTCGGCCCGAGGCGGGGCCACCTTGAGCGTTTCGTCGTCGCCCGGTGCGGGGAGGCTGCGCCCGTGACCGGGCCCTTCACCCTCGACGTGCGGCCCGACGCCGTGCGCGCGTCGGCGAAGCGGCTCGACGAGGCCGCGCAGGTGTGCGCGCGCCACGGCCGACGGCTGGCGACCGCACCCGAGCGGTGGCGCGACGGGTGGCGCTCCGGCACCGCCCGCACGGTCGGGGCGCAGGTGCGGAGCCTGGCCGAGCACCTCGAGACGGCCGCCACGGACCTGGAGGCCGCCTCGACCACGCTCGCGGGGCTCGCCGAGACCTACGAGGTGGCGCTGACCGAGGACCTGCCGGCGCTGCACGCCCGCTGGCGTCGGGCCCAGGCGGCCTACGACGACGCGGTCGCCGACGCCCGACGTGACCGCGACCGGGCGCTGGACGGCAGCGACCTCGAGGGCGGGGCCCGGCGGATGCTGCAGCACGACCTCGACGACGGGCTCCGGGCGGCGACCGGCGCGGCGGGTGTGGCGCTCTCCCGGGCGCAGACGGCGATCCTCGCCGACGTCGAGGCGCTGCGGACGCGGCTGGCGCGGCGTACGACCGAGGCCTCCGACGCACTGGCGGGCGCGGTGCGGGTGCCCGTGCCGCCCGCCCTGGTGCAAGCGCACCTCACGGTGCGGGGCAACCTGCTGTCGAGTCCCCTCGTCGACCTGCTGGGCCCGCTCGGCCGGCTGGTCGACGAGGCGCAGGAGCGGCTCGACGGGCCCCTCGACCGGCTCCGCGAGGAGCTCGAGGACCCGCCCGGCGACGTCGCGGCGCTCGACGACCTGCTCGCCCGGGCCCGGGAGCTGGGCGTGCCGCCGCCGCAGTACGCCGGCGCGCTCGAGGCCTTCTGGCAGCGGACGGCCGCCGAGGCCGCCGGCATCGACCTCGACGCGTGGGACCCGGCGCGCGGCGCCGACGCCAATCGCGCTGCCATCGAGGCGGTCTACCGCTACTACGGCGACCTCTACCTCGCCGACCCCGACCTGCAGTGGGCCGGCATGGCCAACATGATCGGTCCGTCCTTCGCCGCCGGCTTCCTCGACCTCGCGCTCTTCCGGCGCCTCGCCGAGCAGGCCACCGACCTGCCGCCTCCGCTCGACCAGGGCGTCCCGCCCGAGCTGCGCGACCTCGCCGACCTGCCCGAGGACGAGCTGCGCTACTTCGAGACCAGCTTCTTGTCGATGCAGAAGGAGATCTTCCTCGACCAAGGCACCATGCACCAGGCGTACGTCGACGGCGGCCTGGACGCGATCCGGGAGCTGGCGGCCGCGCGGGTCGTCGACCGGAGCATGGTGCGCGCCTGGGAGCGGCTCGCGACCGGCCGGCCCGACCTGGTCGAGCAGGCCAACGAGCGCTTCCTGAGGCGCGAGCAGCTCGACGTCATCGACGACGACTACCAGCGGATGCGGGCGCACGCCCCGAGCGGCGAGGCGGTCACGTGGCTGATGACGCTCATCGGCACGCCGTCGATCCCGGGCGCCCGGGGCTACGCCGACCGGTTCCCGCTGCGAGTGCCGGTCGAGACCCCGGGCCCCGAGCGCCTCGGCACGCCGCGCCGCATCTTCGGTCAGGACGTGCCGTCGGTGTCCATCGACAACCCCGCGCAGGTGCGGGTCGAGGTCACCACACCGCTGCCCCACGGCAACATCGCCGACTTCGACGACCGGTGGCGGCTCATCACCCGGGACACCCTGCCGGCCTACCAGGCGCTGCTGCGCGACGACCCGCAGCGGGCCCGGGACCTCGTCGCTGCCGACGTCGCCGACCGCATCGGCGACTACCGTCTGCACCGCCAGGTGGACGACATCCTGGCGCAGCTGACCGAGTGGGACGTCGATGTGGACCAGTGAGGGCAGGCGGGGGCGCCGGGCGACGTGTGCCGGGCTCGTCGCGACGGTGGCGACCGTGGTGGTCGTGGCGACAGGAGGGTGCAGCGTGGAGACGACCGGACCGGCCGACGCCGAGGAGCGCGCCGCCGAGCGGGTGCTGGCCGAGGGCCTCGTCGTGGACCTCGCCGACCCGCCCACGCGCGAGGAGCTCGCGCTCCCAGACGGTGTGTCGTCGACCGTCCTGCAGACCGAGGACGAGACGCCGGCCGAGGTGACCGTGCGGTTCTCCGACGGCGGCGAGCTGGTCGTGCCCGCCTACGCGGTGGTGGTCGACAGCCTCGGCCCGGAAGCACCGCCGACCAGCCTCGCCCTCGCGCGCGTCGACCTGTCGCCGGCCGAGCTCGCGGACGTGCTCGCCTCGGCCGTCGCCGAGCTCGGGGCCGACGAGGCGGCGGTCGCGGCCTACCTCGACGCCGTGCCCCGTGCCGGCTCGCGCGAGGGCGACCTCATCCGCGCGATCCCGACGCGCTACGACGGTCGCGAGGAGCTGGTGCTCGACGTCGTGACCACCCAGGCCGAGGGCCGGATCCGCGTCAACTACCTCGTGGCCTGGGGCGAGGAGACCGCTCCCGTGCCCGGCTCGGAGGGGTGAGCCGTGGCCGGTGACGAGCTCTTCGTCGACCCCGCCGTCGTCGACGGGGTGCGTGACGAGCTGAGCCGTCGCGGCGCCGACCTCGACGCGCTGCCCGCGGCTCTCGCCCGCACCGTCGAGCGGGCGCTCGAGGGCGCCGGCGAGTTCGCGGACTCGCTGGCCGTGGGAGCGACGACGCTCGAGCTGTCCTGGGGTGCGTCCTTCGAGGCCACCGCCCGTTCCCTCGGCAACGTCGCCGCCAACGTGGGCGGCTCCACCGTCGACCTCCGGGCCGTCGACCTCGACCTCTCCGGCTGACCCCGTCGCGGGGTCACGCGCTGGACTCGCGTCGAGGGGGCGTGCGCTGCGCTCGCGTCGAGGGGTCGCGCGCTGGCTGGTGTCGAGGGGTCGCGCGCTGGGCTGGCGTCGAGGGGTCACGCGCTGCGCTCGCGTCGAGGGGTCGCGCGCTGGGCTGGCGCCGAGGGGTCACGTGCTGCGCTGGTGCCGAGGGGTCGCGCGCTGCGCTCGCGTCGAGGGGTCACGGGCTGGGCTGGTGTCGAGGGGTCACACGCTGCGCTCGCGCCGAGGGGTCAGGCGCTGCGCTGGTGTCGAGGGGTCACGCGCTGGGGCGCTCGGGTCGTCCGGGGAGGCCCGCAGAGGCCGCCCCGGGCTGGCTGGCAGAGCCTGGTCTGCGCCACTTCCCGTCCACAGGCGACCGTCGTGGATCCGTTCTCCACAGGGCGATCCGGGCGGTTCTCGAGGCGCGCGGGACTGTCGGTGGCAGGTGGTTGAGTAGGGGGTATGACAGACCACCGCGACCACGCACCGCAGCACCCGCTGCTGGCCGCGCTGGCCTGCCTCGACACCGACCTCGACCACGCCGCGGGTACGCCGACCTGGTCACTGACCGCCAGCGAGGCAGAGGCCGCCCTGGTCGAGCTCGCCAAGTGTCGTGCCCGCCTGTCGGCCCTCGAGCTCACCACCGTTGCTGCCGCTGACCGGGCGGGTGTCGGTGACGCCACGGGCGCGACCTCTACCGGGGCGCACTGGGCCAAGCTGACCCACCAGACCCGCGCCAAGTCAGTGACGTTGGTGCGCCACGCCGCCGCGCTGGAGGCACGTCACGGCACCGTGCTCGCGGCGATGGCCGCTGGGGTGGTGCTGCCCGAGCAGGCCGAAGTGATCTGCAAGGCCGTCGACGCCCTGCCGGCCGACTGGGTCGGGGTGGAGGTGGTCGACGCTGCCCGCGCCCACCTCCTCCAGTTGGCCGGCTCGTTCGACGCGGTTGAGCTGAAACGGCTCGGTGACCGGATCCTCGACGTCGTCGCCCCCGAGATCGCCGACGACGTGGAACGCGAACGTCTCGAGCGTGAAGAAGCAGCAGCCGCCGCGGCAGCGTCGTTCACGCTGACCCGCGACGGCCACGGCAAGGCCCACGGCCGGTTCACCATCCCCGCCGCCGAAGCCGACATGCTCGCCACCGCCCTCGACGCACTCACCGCACCCCGACACCACCACGCCACCCACGGCACCGAGCCGATCCCAACCGATCACCACGGCAACCGGGTCCCCCGACCGCTACGGCGCGGGCAGGCGTTCTGCGAGTACATCCGCACCCGCCACGGCGGACGCCGGGCCGAGGGCCACGCAGCACCGGCTACTGGGGTGCAAGCCGGTGGGGTCGACGCCACCGTCACCGTCACCCTCGACCTCGCGCAGCTCACCGCCACCGGCCCCGGCGCCGACGCACCGGCCACGTTGTCGACCGGGACCCGCATCACCGCCGCGAAAGCCCGCCTGTGGGCGTGCGGCGCCGGGATCGTGCCCGTCGTGCTCGGTGGTGCGTCGCAGCCCCTCGACGTCGGACGCACCCGGCGCTACTTCACCAAGACCCAACGCCTCGCCCTCGCGCGGTTGCAGGGCGGGTGCACCGCCGACGGGTGTGACTGGCCACCCTCGATGTGCCACGCCCACCACCGCACCCCCTGGCATGCAGGCGGACGCACCGACCTCGCCCACGGCTACCTGCTCTGCCCCAGACACCACGCCCGCGCACACGACCCCGCCTACGAGACCACCTACCACCGCCACCGCGTCACCTTCGCCCGCACCCGACCCATACGGACCTGAGCCGAGGCGACGCCACCAGACCCACCCACACCGCCCGACACCGCGCACCCGCGCATGGCTGTGCGAACGGTCCGATTCGGCACGGGCCGCCGGCCCCCTAGACCACCAGCCCGCTGCCAGCGCGCGACCCCGCGGCGCCTGCCCAACGCGCGACCCCTCGACGCGAGCCCGACGCGCGACCCCTCGACGCGAGCCCAGCCAGTGACCCCTCGGCGCGTGTACAGGGCGTGACCCCTCGGCGCGTGTGCAGGGCGTGACCCCTCGGCGCGTGCCCAGCGCTCGACCCCTCGGCGCATGCCCAACGCCCGACCCCTCGACGCGAGCCCAACGCCCGCGACCTCTCGACGCGAGCCCCACGCGCGACCCCTCGGCGCGTGTGCAGGGCGTGACCCCTCAGCGTGTGTGCAGCGCGTGACCCCTCAAGACGAGCTCAGCCGGTGACCCTCGACGCGAGCCCAACGCGCGACCCCTCGACACGTGCCCAGCGCGCGACCCCTCGACACGTACCCAGCGCGCGACCCCTCGGCAGTCTCGACACGCTCGCCCAGGGCTCGCTGCTCGACCAGCTCGACCGGAGCGCCGCCGTGCCGCGTAGGCCGACGGCGGGCTGGTTACCGTCGAGCCATGAGCGAGGAGACGGCGTACCGGATCGAGCACGACTCGATGGGAGAGGTCCGGGTGCCCGCCGACGCGCTGTGGCGTGCGCAAACCCAGCGGGCGGTCGAGAACTTCCCGATCAGCGGCGCCCGGCTCGAGGACGTGCACGTCCAGGCGATGGCGCGGGTGAAGGCGGCAGCGGCGCGGGTCAACGGGCGGCTCGGCGTGGTGGACCCCCAGGTCGCCGCCGCGGTCGAGGCGGCCGCCGCGGAGGTCGTCGCCGGCCAGCACCTCGACCAGTTCCCGGTCGACGTCTTCCAGACCGGCTCCGGCACCTCGTCGAACATGAACGCCAACGAGGTCATCGCCTCCCTCGCCGCCCGTGCCGGGGTGGAGGCGCACCCCAACGACCACGTCAACGCCAGCCAGTCGAGCAACGACACCTTCCCCACCTCGATCCACGTCGCCGCCGCGCTCGCGGTCACCGACCAGCTGCGCCCCGCGCTGGAGCACCTCGCCGAGGTGCTCGAGGACCGCGCGGGCGCCTTCGCCGACCTGGTCAAGGCCGGCCGGACCCACCTCATGGACGCGACCCCGGTGACGCTGGGCCAGGAGCTCGGGGGCTACGCCGCCATCGCCCGCCGCGGCGTCGAGCGCCTCGAGGCGACGCTGCCGCGCGTGCTCGAGCTACCGCTCGGCGGCACCGCGGTCGGCACCGGCATCAACACCCCCGACGGGTTCGCCGACGCGGTGATCGACGAGCTCGCGCGCGACACGGGACTGCCGTTCACGGAGGCGCGCGACCACTTCGAGGCCCAGGGCGGGCGCGACGCACTGGTCGAGCTGTCCGGCCAGCTGCGCACGATCGCGGTCGGCCTCACGAAGGTCTGCAACGACCTGCGCTGGATGGGGTCCGGCCCGACGGCCGGCCTCGGCGAGGTGCACCTGCCCGACCTGCAGCCGGGCTCGAGCATCATGCCGGGCAAGGTGAACCCCGTCGTCCCCGAAGCCGTGCTCATGGTCTGCGCGCAGGTCGTCGGCAACGACGCCGCCATCGCGCACGCGGGGGCCTCCGGCACCTTCGAGCTGAACGTGATGATGCCGGTCATGGCGCGCAACCTCCTCGAGTCCGTCCGGCTGCTCGCCAACGCCTCACGCCTGCTCGCCGACCGCTGCGTGGCCGGTCTCGAGCCCGACGCGGCGCAGATGCGCCGCTACGCCGAGAGCTCGCCGTCGGTCGTCACGCCGCTCAACCGGCACCTCGGCTACGAGACCGCCGCGAAGATCGCCAAGCAGGCCCTCGCCGACGGCGCCACCATCCGCGAGACCGTGCTCGCCATGGGCTTCGTGGAGCGTGGCGAGCTCACCGAGCAGCAGCTCGACGCGGCGCTGGACGTGGACGCCATGACCGGCCGCGACCGCCCGTCGGCCCGCTGACCACCCGTCGCCCCGCTGGCCGACCGTCGGTGGTCGACCGCACGTCGGCCCGCTGACCGGCCGCCGCCCCGAGCGCGCCCGCAGCACCCGTCGTACGCCGCCAGGCCACGCGCCGCGGGTCAGTACCAGTTGTTGGCCTGCTTGAAGCTCCACGCGCTGCACGGGGAGCCGTAGGCGTCGCGGATGTAGCCGAGGCCCCACTCGATCTGCGAGACCGGGTTGGTCATGTAGTCGGCCGGCAGGTCGTCGTGGGTGCCACCGGTGAGCGCCTGCGGGATGCCGTAGGCCGAGGAGACCGGGTTGTCGGCGTCGACGCGCCAGTCGCTCTCGCTCACCCACAGCGAGTCGAGGCAGCCGAACTGGTCGGCGGAGAAGCCGTACTGCGGGAGCAAGGCCCGGGCGACGTCGCGCGGGTCGGCGTCGGAGAGGTCCTGGCTGCCCGTGACGGCCTCGGCCTCGACGGGGCCGAGGGCCGCGGCCTTCGCGGGGTCCTCCTCGCCGCGGCGGTCCGAGCGCGACACGGGGGTCTCGCGCTCGGGCAGCTCGATCGACTGCGGCTCGCTCAGCGTCGCGGATGCGGCGAGGGTCTCGCCGAGGTCCTGCGTGCTCGAGGACGCCGGGTCGCCGGCGAGGACGCCGCTGCCGATCGTCGTGCCGGTCGCCGCGACGGCGACGGTCGACCACACCAGGCCGCTGCGCACGGCAGCACGCGTGGCCTGGGCCGGCTGGGGACGGGCGGGGGCGGAGCGGTGCTTCGGGACGTACTTCTCACGCTGAGGCACAGGGGAGGGCTCACTGGGTCGGGGGCAGGGGGCCAGCGGCCACCATGCCTGACGCCCCCACCAGGTGCAAACCCATCCGCACAGGTGATCCGGCACACGTCGCCGCGCGCCGCCACACGAGCCCCGCCAGACCTGTCGGCCCCTCCCGCACCACCGCGACCCTCAGTGCACGAGCCCGTGGGGCGGCGGTGCGGGTGCGGCCCGCGGCGACTCAGAGGGTCACGTGCTCGAGCACCTCGGTGACCAGCGCCGCGATGGGCGAGCGCTCGGAGCGGGTGAGTGTGACGTGGGCGAAGAGCGGGTGGCCCTTGAGCTTGTCGACGACCGCGACGACGCCGTCGTGGCGACCGACCCGCAGGTTGTCGCGCTGCGCGACGTCGTGCGTCAGCACCACCTTCGACCCCGCGCCGATGCGCGAGAGCACGGTCAGCAGCACGTTGCGCTCCAGCGACTGCGCCTCGTCGACGATGACGAAGGAGTCGTGCAGCGAGCGGCCGCGGATGTGGGTCAGCGGGAGCACCTCGAGCATGCCGCGCTCGAGGATCTCCTCGACCACCTCGCGCGAGGTGAGCGCTCCCAGGGTGTCGAAGACCGCCTGCCCCCAGGGCGACATCTTCTCCTGCTCGGAGCCGGGCAGGTAGCCCAGCTCCTGCCCACCGACGGCGAAGAGCGGCCGGAAGACCACGACCTTCTGGTGCTGCCCGCGCTCGAGCACGGCCTCGAGGCCCGCGCACAGCGCCATCGCCGACTTGCCGGTGCCCGCGCGGCCACCGAGCGAGACGATGCCGACTTCGGGGTCGAGCAGCATCTCCAGCGCGATGCGCTGCTCGGCCGAGCGGCCGTGCACCCCGAAGGCCTCGCGGTCGCCGCGCACCAGGTGCACCTGCTTGTCGGGTCCGACGCGGCCGAGCGCCGTGCCGCGCTCGGAGACCAGCACGAGGCCGGTGTGGCAAGGCAGGTCGCGGGCCTGGTCCAGGTCGAGCACCCCGTCGTCGTACAGCTCGTCGAGGTCGACGCCCGCGACCTCCAGCTCGGCCATGCCGGTGTAGCCCGTGTCGGACTCGTGGACGGCGTCGGCGCGGTACTCCTGCGCGTCGAGGCCGACCGCGGAGGCCTTGATGCGCATCGGGAGGTCCTTGGAGACCACGGTGACGCGGAAGCCCTCGTCGGCGAGGTTGCGCGCGACCGCGAGGATGCGGGTGTCGTTGTCGCCGAGCCGGAAGCCCGACGGCAGCGCGCTGGGGTCGGTGTGGTTGAGCTCGACGCGCAGCGTGCCGCCGTGCTCCCCCACCGGCACGGGCTGGTCGAGGCGGCCGTGCTCGACCCGCATCTCGTCGAGGGTGCGCAGAGCCGTGCGGGCGAAGAAGCCGAGCTCGGGGTGGTGGCGCTTCCCCTCGAGCTCGGTGATCACCACGACGGGGAGGACGACCTCGTGCTCCTCGAAGCGCCGCAGCGCCCCGGGGTCGGCCAGCAGGACGCTGGTGTCGAGGACGTAGGTGCGGACGCGGGCCTTGCTGGTCGACGTGGTGCTCAACGCGGTCATCCCCTCACGAGGTCGCACGCGCACCCGCGCCCGGCCTCAGTCGACGCTGGTGGACCGGGTGACCCGACCGCCGGGGTGCCGGCTCCCGCGCAGCGGCGGCACCGGGCGGCGCGCGGCGCCCCCCGGACCTGCTGAGCGGTCGTGAGCGTCCACGGACGGGCCTCCTGGTGCAGCGGGCTTCCCCACCCGCCGGTCCCTCGGACGGTACGCCGCGCAGCCACCGGCAACGCGCGACACGCCCGGCCGCGAGGCGGCGGGCCGGTGAACGCCCGGGTGGCAGGTCCCGCGGGGGCTCAGACGCCGTGGCGGCGGTCGCGGTGCGCATAGGCCCGCATCGCCCGCAGGAAGTCCACGCGGCGGAAGTCGGGCCACAGGGCCTCGCAGAAGTAGAACTCCGAGCGGGCGCTCTGCCACAGCAGGAAGCCGCCGAGCCGCTGCTCCCCCGAGGTGCGGATCACCAGGTCGGGGTCGGGCTGGCCCTTGGTGTAGAGGTGCTCGGCGATGTGGTCGACGTCGAGGGTCTGCGCCAGCTCCTCGAGCGAGGTGCCCCGCTCGGCGTGCTCGAGCAGCAGCGAGCGCACGGCGTCGGCGATCTCGCGGCGCCCGCCGTAGCCCACGGCGATGTTGACGAGCATCCCGTCGGTCTCGCGCGTGGCCTCCTGCGCGGCCTTGAGGCGCGCCGCGGTCGCGGCCGGCAGCAGGTCGAGGGCGCCGACGGGGTGCAGCCGCCACCGGCCGGTCTCGGCGAGGGCGTCGACCGCGTCGGCGATGATCGCCAGCAGCGGCTCGAGCTCGTCGGCGGGACGGTTGAGGTTGTCGGTCGAGAGCAGCCACAGCGTGACGACCTCGATGCCCACCTCCTCGCACCACCCGAGCAGCGGCTCGATGTTGGCGGCGCCGGCGCGGTGGCCGTGGGCGGTGTCCATGCCGACGGTGCGCGCCCAGCGACGGTTGCCGTCGAGCATCACCCCGACGTGCTGGGGCAGCCGGTCGGTCGGCATCCGGCGCAGCATGCGCGCCTCGTAGGCCGGGTAGAGCACCCGGCGCACACCGTTCCTCCAGTCGGCCACCCGCGCATGCTACGCCGATCCACGCCCGCCGGGAGCCGCCCGCGCACCACCCCCGGCAGGCTCCCGACGACCCGCCGACCCCGACCTACGGTGCGGTAGGTTGTGGCCCATGGACTCCCGCGCCTCGCACCTGCGGCAGGAGGCGGGCGAGCAGCTCCGAGAGCTGGTCGACGAGGTCAAGCCCCACCTGCGCGGCTGGCTGCACCTGGCCACGGCCCCGCTCACCCTCGTCGCCGGCATCGTGCTCATCGCCCTGTCGCCGACGACGACGACCCGCATCGGCTCGACGGTCTTCATCGCCTCGGCGCTGGTGCTCTTCACCGTCTCCGCGGTCTACCACCGCGGCACGTGGTCACCGCGCACGTGGGCGGTGCTGCGGCGTCTCGACCACTCCAACATCTTCCTGCTGATCGCCGGGTCCTACACGCCGTTCACGCTCATCTTCCTCGAGGGTCGCGACGAGGTGCTGCTGCTGTCGATCGTCTGGACGGGCGCGGTGCTGGGAGTGCTCTTCCGCGTCTTCTGGGCCGACGCGCCGCGGTGGCTCTACACCCCGATCTACATCGCGCTCGGCTGGGCCGCGGTGTTCTTCGTCCCGGCGTTCGCCGGCGGCGTCGACACCGTCGGCCTCGGGATCGGCATCGCCAGCCTCGTGCTCGTGGCCGCCGGGGGCGTGCTCTACACCCTCGGCGGCGTGGTCTACGGCCTCAAGCGGCCCGACCCGTCCCCGCGGTGGTTCGGCTTCCACGAGGTCTTCCACACCTTGACGATCCTGGCCTTCGTGGCCCACTACGTCGGCGTCTCGCTGGCGACCTACTCGCTGCGCTGATCCCCTGCGGCGCCGCGACGCCGCGACGCGGTCCCCGCCTCGCCGCGCCCGGCACCACGGTCGACATCCCGTCCGTGGTCCCGGCGGTCGTCCCGGTCGTGGTCCCGGTCGCGGCGCGGGCTCGGCACCGACCCGGCGTACGCCGTGGGCTGCGCGCCGCGGCCGGCCAGCGCGAGCAGGGCGGCGGCCAGCAGACCCGCGACCAGGCCGTCGACCACGACCAGGGCGAGCAGCGCCAGCACGAGGCCGTCGACGGGCACCCCCTCGTCGCCGACGAGGAGGTCGCGACCGACCAGCACGGCGACCGCGACCCCCGCGAGCCACGCGGTGCCGGCGACCGCGGCCGCCCCCGCCAGCCGGGCACGCGGGCGGGTCGCGAGGGGGCCGGCGGAGGCGGCCCACCAGTCGAGGACCCACGTCTGCGACAGCACCAGCCAGGCGGCGACGGCGACGCCGAGCTGAGGCGCGGCGAGGGTGGCGAGGGTCAGCGGCAGCGCTCCGAGCGCGGTGAGCCCCCCGACGACGAGGCCGGCCGCCACCGCGCGCCGGGCCAGGCTCCGCGGGCGGCGGCCGACCTCGGGCGCACCCGCCTCGGGGGCCGCCCGGCCCGGCCGCGAGAGCACCGCGACCACGACGCCGACCGCGACCAGCACCCCGGCGACCGCGGTGCGGGTCCACCACGTGCGCTGGGCCTCATCGACCACCGCCGGGTCGCACAGGCCGTCCACCAGGCAGGGGTGGCGCGGGTCGAAGGGGGCGTAGAACGGCGAGGCGGACCAGCCGGCCCAGGTGAGGACGGCCAGGCCGACGAGCACGAGGAGGCCGGCGGCCCCGCGGAGGAGGTGGCTGCGGGAAGGTGCGGTCACGCCCCCATGGTCCCCCTGCGGGTCGCCCTCGACACCACCAGGACCCCGGGTGTGACCGGGGACGCGCACAAGATCACCCTCAGGTCCACCGCAGGAGGACCGATCTGGCTCAGGTCGGGGCCGCGGATGCCGTTCACTACCGACGTCGAGCGGCGCGGGCCCGGTCGACCGGAGCACCCGACCGCCCGCGTCGGAGATCCGCCATGCCTCGGGCCACCACCCCCGGCAGCGCTGCTGCGCGCCCCGCCCCCCTGTCCGCGCCCCTGTCGCCGGCTGCGGCCCTGCTGCTGCTCGTCGCGCTGGTCGCGCCGCTGCTCGGTGCTCAGCTGGTGCTCGGTGCCCGCGCCGACGCCGCCGCCCCGGCCACCTCGACCGCCCCGGCCACCCGGGTGGCGGGGGCCGTCGACGAGAGCCGCGTGCTGGTGCTGGGGGACTCGCTCACCTGGCGCGGACGCTCCGAGCTCGCCGCGGCGCACCCGTCGTGGACGATCGACGGCGTGCGCGGCCGCAGCGTCCTCGAGCTGCCCTGGCTGCTGCGGGCGCACCTGCGCAGCAGCACCCCGGACGCCGTCGTGGTCGCCCTCGGCACCAACACCGCGCGCCGCTGGACCAAGGACTCCTACCGCCGGGCCGCCGCCCTCGTGCCCCGCGGCGTGCCGCTCGTCTTCGTCACGCCCTACCGCGACCCCCGCGCCGACACCACCCGCAACGCGCGGGTGAAGGCCGAGCGTGCGACGCGCTACGCGACCTGGATGCGCGAGCTCGCCCGCGAGGGCGGTCGCCGCTGCGTGGCCGACTGGCGCGCCCTGGCCGCGCAGCACCGCTGGCTGCTCATCGACGGCGTCCACCAGACCCCGCCGGCCGAGCAGACCTGGGCCCGGGTCGTCGGCGACGCGGTCGCCCGCTGCAGCTGAGCCTGGACGCTCAGAGCACCTGCTCGCCGTACATCTCCCCCAGCGGGTCGGCGATCAGCTCGATGCGCGCGCCGTCGGGGTCGGTGAAGTAGACCGACACCCCGCTGTGCACGACGTGCTCGACACCGGCCTCGGTCAGGCGGGCCACGAGCTCCTCCCACCGCGCCGGGTCGACCGAGATCGCGACGTGGTGCAGCCCGCCGAGGACCTCGGCGTAGGGCCCGACGTCGAGGCCGGGGAAGTCGAAGAAGGCCAGCAGGTTCTCGTGGCCGATGTCGAAGAAGAAGTGCGACGACCCGGGGTAGTCACGGTTCTCGATCAGCTCGGTGAGCGGGAAGCCGAGCAGGTCCTGGTAGAAGCGCACGGTCCGCTCCACGTCGCTGCTCACCAGCGCGGTGTGGTGCAGCCCGCGCGCGGTCGACGCGGGCCGCTCGCCGGCGGGGCGCAGGTGCGCCTCCCGGATCCGGGCGCGTGCGGCGGCCACCGCCTCGAGGTCGACGTCGGTCTGGGTCACGGCTCCTCCTGGGGAGTGCGTCAGGGGCTGGGGCTGGTCGGGCCGGCGGGGCCGGTGGGGCCGGTGGGAACGGGGGCCGGCGGGACTGGTGGGCTGGCGGGGTCAGGCGGCGATGCCGGCGTGCATCTCCCACACCAGCACCTCGGCGGGCTCGGTCGCGGTGACCCGCTGACCGCCGGTGGCCGTGAACCGCACGGCGTCGCCCTTCTCCAGCGCGCCGGCGCCCTCGAGCGTCACGGCACCGCGGGGGACGAAGAGGTGGAGGTAGGGCGCGTCGGGCAGCTCGACCGACCCGCCGGGCTGCAGCCGGGCGACGTGCAGCGCGGCGTAGCGGTTCTGGATGCGGATCGCGGTCGCGTCGGCGTGCTGCGGCATGCCGGAGGCGACGGTCACGAGGCCGCCGGAGAGCAGCTCGTGGTCGATCTCGAGCTGCTCGTAGCCCGGCTGCACGCCGGAGGAGTCGGGGACGACCCACATCTGCACGAAGTGGACCGGGTCCTGGTGGGTCTCGCCACCGAGGCGCCACGAGTCGTTCTTCTCCGAGTGCAGGATGCCGCGGCCCGCCGACATCCGCTGCGCCAGTCCGGGGTAGATGACGCCGTTGTGGCCGGTGGAGTCCTGGTGCACCAGCGAGCCCTCCATCACCCAGGTGACGATCTCCATGTCGCGGTGCGGGTGGGTGTCGAAGCCGGTGCCGGCCATGACCACGTCGTCGTTGTTGACCATCAGCAGCCCGTGGTGGGTGTTGCGGTGGTCGTAGTGGTGGCCGAAGGAGAAGGAGTGGTGCGAGTCCAACCAGCCGACCTGGGTGCTGAAGCGGTCGGCGGCACGGCGCACGTCGACGCTGGGGGTGAGCTGCACGGTGCTCATGGTCTGCCTCCTGGGGATGACGGGGCGGTCACACGCTCAAGTTACATGACGCATCAACTATTCCGGTAGGCTCGCCTCGTGACCGCACCCGGACCCTGGCTCGACGACGACGAGCAGCGCGTGTGGCGGCAGTGGCTGGCCGTCAGCGCCCGGCTGCCCGCGGCGCTGCACCGGCAGCTGCAGGAGGGCACGGGCCTCTCGCTGCCCGACTTCGACGTGCTGGTGCGGCTGACCGACACGCTCCCCGACGCTGACGCGCCCACGGTGCGCGACGCGGGAGGCGCCGCCACCGCAGACGGGACGAGCGCGGCGCGGCTGCGGGTCGGCGACCTCGCCGAGGCGCTGCAGTGGGAGCGCAGCCGGCTCTCGCACCACCTGCGCCGCATGGAGGGCCGCGGCCTCGTGGCCCGCGAGGAGTGCGCCGACGACGGGCGCGGCGCTTTCGTGGTGCTGACCCCCGCGGGCCGCGCCGCGATCGAGGCCGCCGCCCCCGACCACGTGCGCCTCGTGCGCTCCCTCGTCTTCGACGCGCTCACGCCTGCCCAGGTGACGGCCCTGGGCGAGGTCACGGCCGCGGTGCTCGCCCGCCTCGACGCCTGAGGCACGCCTGCCCGCCTGCCTGCCTCGGCGTCGCCGGACGGACGGGCGCGTCACCGGCGGCGGTGCACGGCGACCTCGGTCGCCTTCACGGCGAAGAGCGCCCGGTCGCCCGGCGCGAGGTCGAGCTCGGCCGCGGCCTGCACCGTCACCTCGGCAGCCAGGTCGCCGGCCCGCAGCCGGACCCGGTCGCCGTGGGGCTCGACGTCGGTGACGACCACCGGCAGGGCGTTGCGGGGGCTGCCGCCGGGTGCGTCGCGGTGCACCGCGACCGCGGTCGGCCGGAAGACCGCGACCACCTCCTCGCCCTCGGCCGGGGGGCCGTCGGCCGGGTCGGGCTCCCCGACGACGCGTCTCCCGTCGGCGGTCTCGACCGCCCCGCCCCGCCACCGCCCCGCGACCAGGTCGAGGCCCGCGATCCGGGCGGCGAAGGCACTGCGCGGGCGGGTGAGCACGTCGGTCGTCGCGCCGGCCTCGACCACCCGGCCGGCCTCGAGCACCACCACCCAGTCGGCCAGCAGCAGCGCGTCGAGCACGTCGTGGGTCACCACGAGCACCGTGCGCGCGGCCAGCACCCGGCGCAGCACCTGGCGCAGCGCGGGCGCCACCGCGACGTCGAGCGCCGCCATCGGCTCGTCGAGCAGCAGCAGCGACGGGTCGGCGGCCAGTGCCCGGGCCAGCGCGACCCGCTGGGCCTGCCCACCCGACAGTGCCGCCGGTCGGCGGTCGGCCAGGTCCTCCACCCCCACCTCGGCGAGCCAGCGGGCGGCCTGGCGCTGGGCCGTACGGCGGGGGGTGCCGGCGGCGCGCGGGCCGAAGGCGACGTTGTCGCGGGCCGAGAGGTGCGGGAAGAGCAGCGGGTCCTGGGCCAGGGTGGCGACCCGCCGGTCGTGAGGCGGCACCCACGTCGAGGTGCGGCCGCGTGCCGCGACAGTGAGGGGGCGGCCGTCGAGCACCACCTCGCCCGCGGCCGGCCGCAGCAGCCCGGCGACCGCGGCGAGGAGGGTGGACTTGCCGGCACCGTTGGCGCCCAGCAGCGCGACGGTCTTGCCGGCGGCGACGTCGAGCGCCACGTCCACGCCGCGCTCGGGCACGACGACCCGTGCCTGCAGACCGGTCGCAGGGACGGCCACGGGGCTGGTCGCGGGTCCGCGGCGCGTCACAGGGCGCTCCCCCGGCCCTGCCGGGCGGTGCCGATGACGAGCACGGCGACCACGACGAGCACCAGCGAGAGGGCGACGGCGGCGTCGGCGTCGGACTCGCGCTGCACGAAGATCAGCAGCGGCAGCGTTTGCGTGGTGCCCTGCAGGCTGCCGGCGAAGGTCAGCGTGGCACCGAACTCGCCGAGCGAGCGGGCGAAGGCGAGCACCGACCCGGAGACCAGCCCGGGCAGCACGAGCGGCAGCGTCACCCGCCGCAGGACCGTGCCGGGCGCGGCGCCGAGCGAGGCCGCGACCTGCTCGTAGCGCTCCCCCGCAGTGCGCAGCGCCCCCTCGAGGCTGACCACGAGGAAGGGCAGCGACACGAAGGTCTGCGCCAGCACGACCGCGGCGGTGGTGAAGGCGACCTCGAGGCCCAGCACCTCCAGGGTGCCGCCGAGCAGCCCGCGCCGGCCGAAGGTGTAGAGCAGCGCGATGCCGCCGACCACCGGCGGGAGCACGAGCGGGAGCAGCACCAGCGAGCGCAGCACGCCCTGGCCGCGGAAGGTCGTGCGCGCGAGGACCAGGGCCATCGGCGCGCCCAGGAGCAGGCACAGCACGGTGGCGGCCGCCGAGGTGCGCAGGCTCAGCCCGAGCGCGGACAGGGCGGCCGGCGAGGTGACGAGGGACGGCAGCGCGGCCCAGTCGACGCGGGCGACCATGGCCGCGAGGGGCAGCAGGACGAACGCTGCCCCCAGCGCGGCCGGCGCCCAGGTCCACCGCGGCAGGCCCGTCCCCCCGGGGCCGGGGCTCACGGCGTGCCGAAGCCCGCCCGGCCGAGCAGTCGACGGCCGTCGGCGGAGAGCAGCAGGGCGACGAACCGCTCGGCGAGCTCGGGCTCGGGCGCACCGGTCGCGACCGCCACGGGGTAGCGGTTGACGAGCGCGGCGGCCTCCGGGAGCGGGACCTCCTCGACCGCCTCGCCGACCTCGAGCAGGTCGGTGACGTAGACGAGGCCGGCGTCGGCCTCGCCGGAGGTGACCTTGCCGAGGACGTCGGTGACGGCGCCCTCCTCGCTGACCGGCGCCAGCGCGACGCCGGCCGCGTCGGCGACCTGCTGCGCGAGCGCGCCGCACGGCACCTGCGGGGCGCAGGTGACGAGCCGGGCGTCACCGCCCTCGGCCACGTCGGCGAGACCGGTGACGCCGGCCGGGTTGCCCGCCGGCACGGCGAGCGCCAGCGAGTTGGTGGCGAAGACCCGCGCTCCCCCCACGAGCGCGTCCTCCACCAGCCCGGCCATCGCGGCCTCGTCGGCGGTCGCGACGACGTCGACCGGGGCGCCCTGCTGCACCTGGGCGACCAGGTCGGCCGAGCCGGCCACCGAGAGCCGCACCTCGACGCCCTCCTGCTCCTCGAACTCCTCCGCCAGCGTCGCGAACACCTCGCCTGCCGACGCCGGGGCCACCACGGTCAGCACCTGCTCGTCCCCGCCGCTGCACGCCGCGAGCAGGGCGGCGCCGAGCGTGAGCGCCACCGAGGCGGACCCACGCCGCAGCGCCCTCACGCCGTGCCGCCGGCGGTCTCGACGACGACCTGCGTCGACTTCACGGTCGCGACGGCGACCACGCCCGGCTCCAGGCCGAGCTCGCGGACCGCCTCGCTGCTCATGAGCGACACGACCCGGAAGGGGCCGCACTGCAGCTCGACCTGCGCCATGACCGTGTCGACGGTGACCTCGGTGACGAGGCCGACGAAGCGGTTGCGCGCCGAGCTTGCCACCCCCGTCGGCGGCGCCGGGGGCGTGGCGTGGTCGCGGGCGAGGGCCGCGACGGCGCGGCCGTCGAGCACCTTGCGACCCGCCTCGTCGCTCCCGGCGTCGAGCACGCCCTGGTCGACCCAGCGGCGGACGGTGTCGTCGCTGACGCCCAGGAAGGTGGCTGCGTCTCGGATCCTCAGGTGCGGCATGCCACCCACCCTACAGCCGCAGGAGCGGTCCCGTCAGGGGGATGGCGACGCAGGTGCGACCGGAGGACCGCCGGTCGCCGGGCGCCGGTCTCAGACCAGCAGCCAGACCTCGACCTGCTCCCCCGCCGCGACCTCGGTGACGTGCTCGGGCAGCACGACGAGGCAGTCGGCCAGCGCCAGCGCGCCTAGGAAGTGGGAGGCGGCCTCGCCCTGCGGGCGGACGGTGCCGGCGGCGAGGTCGGCGCGGCCGCGGCGCAGCTGCAGCTTGCCGGCCGGCGAGCGCAGCGGCTCGGCGAGGGTGAGCCGCACCCGGGGCCGGGACGTGACGGCGTGGCCCTGCGCGGCGAGCACGGCGGGGCGCAGGTGCACCTCGCAGGAGACGAAGGCGCTGACCGGGTTGCCGGGCAGGCAGACGACGGGCACGCCGCGGTAGCGGCCCGCACCCTGCGGCATGCCGGGCTGCATCGCGGTCTTGGTGAACTCCACCTCGCCGCCACGGCCCGCGGCGGTGAGCCCGTCCTTGACCACCTCGTAGGCGCCCTCGCTCACCCCGCCCGACGTGACCACCAGGTCGACGCCCGCACCGCCCGCACCGCCCGCATCGCCCGCACCGCCCACCGGCGCGGTCTCCGCGTCGAGGAGCGCGAGGAACGCCTCGACGTCGTCGGCCACGAACTGCGCGACCCGGACGTCGGCGCCGACCTCGCGCAGGGTCGTGGCGACCAGGGTGCTGTTGGCGTCGTGCACCTGGCCCGGCGCCGCGGGCTGCCCGGGTGCGACCAGCTCGGAGCCGGTCGAGACCACGAGCACGCGCAGTGCCGCGTGCACGGGCACGGTGGCGACGTCGAGGGCCGCCAGCAGCCCCAGCTGCGCCGACCCGAGCCGGGTGCCGCGCGGCAGCACGACGTCGCCGACGGCGACGTCGCAGCCGGTGCGCCGCACGTGGGCCTCGGGCTCGCGCGGCTCGTGCACGGCGACCCGGTCGCGCCCGCGGTCCGTGGCCTCGACCGGCACGACCGCGTCGGCCCCGGGCGGGAGCACCGCGCCCGTCATGATCCGCTGCGCCGTGCCCGGCTCGAGCGGTGCCACGTCGACCCGACCCGCGGGGACGTCGTCGACCACGGGCAGCACCACCGGGGCGCCCGCCGCGGCTGCGGCGACGTCGGCGGCCCGCACGGCGTAGCCGTCCATCGAGCTGCTGTCGGCGCCGGGCAGCGGCACCGGGGCCCGCACGTCGTCGGCCAGCGCGCGCCCCACGGCCGCAGCGGTGGGCGACGAGGTGACCGGGGTGCTGCCGAGCAGCCCGCGCACGACGCGCTGGTGCTCCTCCACGCTCCTCACGCGGCGAACCCTAGCCCGAGGTGCGCACCGTGACCTGCTCGTCGAGGTAGCGCAGCACGACCGCCACCACTGCGGCGACGGGGACGGAGAGGAACGCGCCCGCCACGCCGTACAGGCTGGAGCCGAGGACGATCGCGAGCAGCACGACGGTGGAGTGCAGGCGCAGGCTGCGGCCCTGCAGCCAGGGCAGGAAGACGTTGCCCTCGAGCTGCTGCACGACCACGACGATGCCGAGCACGACCAGCGCGCTCACCCAGCCCTCGGTGACCAGCGCGACCAGCACGGCGAGCGCGCCGACGGTGATGGCGCCGACGATGGGGGCGAAGGCCGCGACGAAGGTCAGCGCGGCCAGCGGCAGCGCCAGCGGCACGCCCACGACGAGCAGCCCGGCGCCGATGAGCACCGCGTCGATGAGGCCGACGAGCGCCTGGGTGCGGATGAACCCGCCGAGCGTCGCCCAGGCGCGTTCCCCCACCTCGTGCAGGTGGCCGCCGACGCGGGGGCCGGTGACGTGGCCGAGCCAGGGCAGGAAGCGGTGACCGTCCTTGACGAAGAAGAAGGCGAGCACCAGCGTCAGGACGGTGGTGACCAGCGCCGAGGTCACCACGTTGATGCCGACCAGCACGCCCGAGGCGATGCTGGCGGCGCTGGAGCGGAGCCGCTCCTGGGCGGCGTCGACCGCCTGCTCAACCTGGTCGCGGGTGACCTCGAAGCGGCTCTGCTGCACCACCCACTGCTCGACCTCCTCGAGCCCGTCGGAGGCGCTCTCGGCAACCTCCGCGAGCTGGGCGCCGATCGACGGCGCCAGCAGCACGCTGCCGCCGACGACCACCGCGACGAGCGCGAGCACGGCCAGGCCCGCCGCCGCGCCGTGGGGCACGCGGAGGCGCCGCTCGAGCAGGCGGGCGACCGGCACCAGCACCGTCGCGAGGAGCAGCGCGAGCAGGACCGGGAGCACGACCGGCCAGAGGTAGGCCACCACCCGACCGAGCACCACGACCCCGAGGACGAGCACGAGCCAGCGCACGGTCCAGCGCGCCGACCAGGAGATGCCGGCCCCGAGCACGCGGGCGCGGCTGGGCGCCGCGGCCTCGGGCCCCTCGCCCGCGACCCCGCCGTCGGTCCGGCTGTCCACCTGCCTGTCCGCTCCGCTCTCCACCGGGCCAGTCAACGGGGGCGGCGCGCGCCGCCCCACCACCCGTACGGTGGACGCATGGCCACCTTCGAGCTGACCGCGGAGAACTTCGAGGCGAGCGTGCGCGAGCACGACATCCTGCTCGTCGACTTCTGGGCGAGCTGGTGCGGGCCGTGCCGGCAGTTCGCGCCGACCTACGAGGCGGCCTCGGAGCAGCACACCGACGTCGCCTTCGGCTCGGTCGACACCGAGGCGCAGCAGCAGCTCGCGGCGGCCGCGCAGATCACCTCCATCCCGACGCTCATGGCCTTCCGCGAGGGGGTGCTCGTCTTCTCGCAGCCCGGTGCGCTCCCGCCCGCCGGCCTCGAGCAGCTCATCACCGCGGTCCGCGACCTCGACATGGCCGAGGTGCACGCGCAGGTGGCGCAGCAGCAGGGTCAGCAGGGCTGACGGACCGGTGGACGCGGCCGCCTGGGACGCGCGCTACGCCGCGTCGGCGCAGGTCTGGTCGGCCGAGCCCAACGTCTTCGTGGCGCAGGCGTGCACCGACCTCCCGCCCGGCCGGGCGGCCGACGTCGCGTGCGGCGAGGGCCGCAACGCGGCGTGGCTGGCCGAGCGCGGCTGGTCGGTGACCGCGCTGGACTTCTCCGCCGTCGCGGTCGAGAAGACCCGCGCGCTGGCCGAGCGCCGCGGTCTCGCCGACCGGGTCGCCGCACGGGTCGACGACGCGACCCGGTGGCAGGCCGAGGCGCCGCTGGACCTCGTCGTGCTGTGCTATCTCCAGCTCGCCGCCCCCGCCCGCGGCGAGGCAGTGCGGCGGGCGTTCTCCGCACTGGCGCCGGGAGGCACGCTGCTGGTCGTCGCCCACGACAGCAGCAACCTCGCCGAGGGCACGGGCGGGCCGCAGGACCCGGCCGTGCTCTACCGCGCCGAGGACGTGCTCGCCGACCTCGACCCCACGGCGTACGACGTGGTGCGGGCCGGGCGCGTGGCGCGCACGGTCGGCGCGTCCAGCGGTGGGCCAGCGGCCGATCCGCACCGCGGCGAGCCGGAGCGGACCGCGTGGGACTGCCTGGTGCAGCTCAGGAGGCCGGCGCCACCAGCGGGGTGACCGTCGCCGTGGCGTAGAGGAAGTCGTGGTCGCTGGTGCGCTGCACCTGCGCCGACGTGTCGCGCACGTAGCCCGACCAGGACAGCGAGGCCTGCTCGCCGCCACCGCCCATGATCCAGTCGATGCGCAGCGGGCGCGGGGGCGGCACGCAGCCGCCGGAGGTCGAGCCGCCGTTGGCCGCCTGCAGGCCGGTGGCGCTGCCGACGCGGCAGAACCACTCCTCCTTCTCGTTCATGTCGCCCACGACGAAGACCGGCAGCCCGGAGGCGCGCAGGGAGTTGAGCTGCGCGATCTCGGTGCCGGTCGCGGCATCGCGGTCGGCCTCCTGGTCGCGCGGTGAGTTGTGGACGACCATGTGCCACGACTCCGAGCCGGAGGCCAGGTGGCGCAGCTTGACGACCGGGATCGGACGTCGCTGGCGGTCGAAGGTGGTGTCGAAGGAGTAGGCCTCGACGAACTCGAACTGCCCGGCGTCCCAGAAGAGCTGCAGCCGCTGACCGTTGCCGCCGAGTGCCTGGCCCGGCCAGTTGCCGTAGCCCCCGAGGCGGTTGCGCAGCACGGCGAGCTGGTCGTCCTGCACCTCCTGCAGGCCGATCACGTCGACGCCGCGGCTGCGGACCAGGTCGGCGACGTAGCCGGCGCGGGTGGTGCCGGAGGCGTAGCGGCTGCTGCCGCGGGTGTGCTGGCTGCCGAGCACGTTGAAGGTGCCGACCTGGTAGGAGAAGGCCTCGCCGGGGACGGGGACGGGCTCGACGGGAGCGCGCTCGAGCACGAGGCCGGGGACGACCCGCTTCGGGGCTCCCGCGACGGTCGTGCCGGGCTTGCGCCGCAGCGGCGCCGGGCGCGGGGCCAGGCGGTAGGCGGGGAAGCTGATCCCGGCCCGCGCCTCGGCCGTCGTGGTCGTCGTGGTGGTCCCCGCGGCGCCGGCCTCGCTGCGCACCTGCGAGCGGGAGGTGGTCGCGCGCTCGCCGGCGAGGACCCCCGCCGGCACGTCGGCCCCGACCGGCGTCGCGGTGATCGTCGGCCACTGCGAGGCCACCAGCAGCGCCACCGCGGTCGCCAGGACGGCGACCAGACCGGAGGTCAGGCCGAGGGGGGTGGAGCGGGTCTCCCGGGGTGCGCGGTGCGAGCCGTGCGGTGCCGGGCGCGACCCGTCGTCGGGGCGGCGCACCGGGCAAGGATAACAACGCAGGCGCGGCGTCGGTGTCGGCGTCCGCGACCGCTGCCCGGCCGGGGGCTCGGCGGGGACGAAGGTCCCGCGCCGGCCCCGGCCCGGGCCCGGTGGTCGCCGTCAGCGGCGGGGGCGCGCCACCCGCACGGTCGCCTGCACGAAGTGGTGGTCGGAGGCCCGGCGCACGCGGGGGCCGCGCGACTGGCGGTAGCCGCGGAAGTCGATGCGGCCGTCACCCATGATCCAGTCGATGATCGCGTGCTTCGGCGGGCGGCAGCCGCGGGCGGTGACCCGACCACCGTTGGGCGCGCGCAGCCCGGCGGCGCGGGCCGAGCGGCAGAAGAACTCGCGGCGCTCGTTGGCGTCGCCGAGGATGAACACCGCGCGGCCGGTGCGCCGCAGCCGCTTGACCAGGCGCACCTGCTTGCGGGTGGCGCTGTCGCGGGCCGCCTCCTGCCCGCGCGGGGAGTTGTGGATGTCGATGACGTAGAAGCGCACGCCCGAGCGGCGCTCGCGCAGCTGCACGAAGGGGATCGGGCGGCGCTGGCGGTCGAACGTGGTGGTGATGTGGCCGTGCGAGAGCTTCTCGAAGCGCTTCGTGCGCCACGCGATCTGCAGCCGCACGCCCTGGTTGCCCAGGCGGCGACCCGGCCACACGCGGTAGCCGTCGAGGCGCTTGCGCAGCACGCGCAGCTGGTCCCTCTGGACCTCCTGGAAGCCCACCACCTCGATGCCGCGGTCGCGGACCAGGCCGGCGGTGATCGCGGCCCGGCGGGTGCCCGGCGCGTAGCGGCGGCTGCCGCGCGTGTGCTGGCTGCCGAGCTGGTTGAAGGTGGCGATCTGGAACTGCGCCGCGCGGGGACGGCGCGGCCGGGTCGCCGGTGCCGCGGTCCGCGTCGGCGAGGGGGACGCGGTCGCGGCGGGGCTCGAGGTGGGGCTGGGGCTGGGGGTCGCGGTGGGGGTCGCGGTGGGGGTCGCGGTGGGGCTGGGGGTCGCCGTCGCCGTGGGGCTGGGGTCCGCGGTGGCGGAGCGCGCCGGCGAGGCGGTGGCGCCGCTCAGGAGCGAGGCGGCGAGCAGGAGCGAGGTCAGGCCCGAGGCGAGCACGGCGGCGGGGGTCGTCGTGGACATGGGGCCCTATGCCAGCAAGACCTCGTCAGTCGCGCAAATCGGGGCCCTCACCCCGGGGGGTGCGACCGGAGCCGGCGGGGCCGGCCGCGGGACCCTCGGGCGAGCCGTCCGCCGGGCCGCCGCGGTCGGTCGGGACGTCGCCGTAGACGCCCGCGTCGCGGGCCTGCTGCGCGCGGCGCAGCTGCTTGACGAGCGAGAAGCTGAGGAGCACGACGGCGGCGATCCCGAGGATGAACAGGGCGAAGGCGCCCCAGCCGGCCTTCACGTCCTCGGGCTCCGGCCCCTCGACCACCTCGTCGGCGAGGACCACGAGGCGGGTCAGCAGCGAGCCGGCGACCGGGTGGGAGAGCAGCGCGTCGAGCATGGCTCCATCCTCCCACCCCGCCGGTGAGGTCAGGGCTGCGGGATCCCGGCGAAGAGGTCGTCCTCGGGCGTCGGGGCGTCGACGTGGCTCACGACGAGCTCGAAGTCCTCGGTGGGCCACACCTCGACCTGCAGCTCGCGCGGCACGGCGAACCAGAAGCCGTCGGGGTCGATCTGCGTCGCGTGGGCGAGCAGCGCCTGGTCGCGCACGCCGAAGTAGTCGCCGCACGGGACGCGGGTGGTGATGCGGGCGTCCCACTCGGGCTCCCGCTCCCAGTTCGCCAGCCGCTCCGCCCAGGGCGACTCCAGCCCGTGCGCCAGCATCGCCTCGTGGATCGCCTCCATCCGCGGGCGGTTGAACGAGTGGTGGTAGTAGAGCTTGAGCGGCTGCCAGGGCTCCCCCGCGTCGGGGAAGCGCTCGGGGTCGCCGGCGGCCTCGAACGCCGCGACCGACACCTCGTGGCACCGCACGTGGTCGGGGTGGGGGTAGCCGCCGCGCTCGTCGTACGTCGTGACGACGTGGGGGCGGAAGTCGCGGATCAGGCGCACCAGCCGCTCGGTGGCCTCCTCGAGCGGCACGAGCGCGAAGCAGCCCTCCGGCAGCGGCGGCTTGGGGTCGCCCTCGGGCCACCCGGAGTCGACGAAGCCGAGCCAGTCCTGCCGGATGCCGAGGATGTCGCGGGCCCGCTCCATCTCCTGGCGGCGGATCTCGGTGATGTTGGCCAGCACGTCGGGCCGGTCCATCTTGGGGTTGAGCACCGAGCCGCGCTCGCCGCCGGTGCAGGTGACGACGTGCACGTCGACGCCCTCGGCGACGTACTTCGCGGTCGAGGCGGCGCCCTTGCTCGACTCGTCGTCGGGGTGGGCGTGCACGTGCATGAGGCGGTAGCCCGCGCGAGGGGCGGCTCCGCTCGCCCCGGTCGGGCCGGTGGGGACTGGCATGCCGGGGAGTCTAGGAGCGGGTGGGAGACTGGGGGCATGCAGGGATCGGTCTCCGAGCGCGACGCGCTCCTCGCCGAGCGGTACGGCGCACCCGCCCGCCGCTCCCGCCTCCCGGTCGTCGTGACGGCCGCCGCGTCCGCCCTGGTCTTCGGCGGCTGGCTGGCCTGGACCGCGTGGGACCACGCGACGCCCGACGTCACCTCGGAGATGGTGGGCTACGAGATCGACCCGCCGCACCGCGCGACGGGCACGGTCGACGTGGCGATCGCCGACGGGGTCGACCCCGCCGACGTGACCTGCACCCTGCGGGCCCTCGCCTGGGACAAGGCGACGGTCGGGGAGCTCGCCTTCTCCCCCGCCGGCAGCGGCCGGCAGACCCTCGAGGTGCGCACCGAGCGCGAGGCCACCTCGGTCGACGTGGTGGGCTGCACGACGCCCGACCAGCAGCGCGCGCGTTGACCGGTCGCTAGACTCGACCATTCCGCTCCGCGACGGAGCGGCCGCGCCACCGTGCGCACCCCCGATCGTCCACGCGCACCACGACTGCCGCCGCGCGCCCCCGGGCCGCGAGCGGCACCCGCACGTCAGGAGCAGGAGATGACCCAGCACAGCGAGCAGCAGACCGTCTGGCTGACCCAGGAGGCCCACGACAAGCTGCAGGCCGAGCTCGAGGACCTCAAGGGCCCGAAGCGCCAGGAGGTCATCGAGCGCATCGCGGCCGCGCGCGACGAGGGCGACCTCAAGGAGAACGGCGGCTACCACGCCGCCCGCGAGGAGCAGGGCCGCCTCGAGGGCCGCATCCTGCAGCTCGAGGACATGCTCCGGCGCGCCGAGGTCGGCGAGACCCCCGCCAACGACGGCGTCGTGGAGCCCGGCATGGTCGTCACCTACAAGTTCGTCGGCGACGACGACGACGACGAGGCCGAGACCTTCCTCCTCGGCGCCCGCGAGATCGAGGACGGCGGCGACCTCAAGGTCTACTCGCCGCAGTCGCCCATGGGCCAGGCCATCAACGGCGCGACCAAGGGCGACACCGTGTCCTACGAGGCGCCCAACGGCAAGACCCTCGAGGTCGTCGTGCTGGACGCGGTGCCCTACACCGGCTGACGTCGCGGCAGCCCCTGCACCGGCTGACGGCTCACTCGACCACCCGGTAGCCGCGCTCGCGGAGCCGGGTGGTCACCGCCTCGGCGTGGGCGGAGCCGCGCGTCTCGAGCTGGATGCGCACCTCGACCTCGTCGAGGTGCAGCACCGGCGAGATCCGCTCGTGGGCGACGTCCATGACGTTGGCGCCCGACTCGGCCAGCGTGCCGAGCAGGCCGGCGAGCCCGCCCGGCAGGTCGGGGATGCGCACCCGCAGGAAGAGGTAGCGACCGTCGGCGGCCATGCCGTGGCGGATCACCTTGCCGAGCAGCAGCGGGTCGACGTTGCCGCCCGAGAGCACCGCCACCGCCGGGGTGCCCCAGCGGTGCGGCTCGTCGAGGAGCGCGGCGACCGCGGCCGCGCCCGCCGGCTCGACGACCATCTTGGCGCGCTCGACCAGCGACAGCAGCGCCCGCGAGAGCGACTCCTCCGAGACGGTGACGACCTCGTCCACGCAGCGCAGCGCGGCACGGAAGGGCACGTCGCCGGGCCGGCCGACGGCGATGCCGTCGGCCATGGTCTTCATGCTGGTGAGCGCCTGCGGCGCCCCACCGGCCAGCGAGGCGGGCCAGGCGGCGGCCCCCTCGGCCTGGACCCCCACGACGTGCACGTCGGGGCGCAGCGCCTTGATCGCCACCGCCATGCCAGCGACGAGCCCGCCACCACCGGTCGGCACCAGCACGGTCTGCACGTCGGGAGCCTGCTCCAGCACCTCGAGCCCGGCGGTGCCCTGCCCGGCGACGACGTCGGCGTGGTCGAAAGGGTGGATGAGCACGGCGCCCGTGCGCTCGGAGAAGTCACGCGCGGCCTCGAGCGCCTCGTCGATCCAGCGGCCGTGGAAGACGACCTCCGCGCCGTAGCCGCGGGTCGCCCGCTCCTTCGGGATCGGGGCGCCCTCCGGCATGAAGACGGTCGCCCGCAGGCCGAGCAGCTGCGCGGCCAGCGCCACGCCCTGGGCGTGGTTGCCGGCCGACGCGGCGACCACGCCGCGTGCCTTCTCCTCGTCGCTGAGCCGCGACATCCGCAGGTAGGCGCCGCGGATCTTGAAGCTGCCGGTGCGCTGGAGGTTCTCGCACTTGAGGCGCACGGGGCCGCCCGCGAGCGCGGAGAGCCAGCGCGACTCCTCCATCGGCGTCGCGATGGCGACGCCCGCGAGCTCCTCGCGCGCGGCGAGCACGTCGTCGAGCGACACCTCGGGCACGGCGACGGGGTCGGGCTGGGCGCTCACTGCTGCTCCTCCTCGCGGGGGTCGACCAGGGGCTCGGGCAGCCCGGCGGCGCGGGCGGCCTCGACGTCCTCGGGCTCGGGCGGGGGGCCGGGCCGCTCCGCGGCGGGTGGGCCGGGCAGGTCGTTGCGCAGACTGTCCTCGGCGTCGTCGCCCACCGCCGTGTGGGCGGCGAGGTGCTGGGCCACGGCGTTGCCGGCCGCGACGAGCGGCACGGCGACCAGCGCCCCCGCGACGCCGGCCACGAGGATGCCGCAGGCGATCGCGATGATCACCCCGAGCGGGTGCACCGAGACGAAGCGGCCCATGAGGAAGGGCTGCAGGACGTGGCTCTCGAGCTGCTGGACCAGCACCACGCCGCCGAGCATGAGCAGCGCGGTCACCGGGCCCTGGTCGACCAGGGCCACCAGCACAGCGACGCCGCCGGCGAGGGTCGCGCCGATGAGGGGGACGAACGCGCCGAGGAAGACCAGCACGCCCAGGGCGAGCACGAGGGGCACCCCGAGCAGGGCCGCGACCACCACCACGCCCACGGCGTCGACCAGCGCCACCAGCACGGTGGCCCGCACGAACTGGGTCAGCGAGATCCACGCCACCTGGCCCGAGCTGTCGAGCCGCTCCCGGGCCGCACGGGGCGCGAGGCGCACGCACCAGGCCCAGATGCGCGCGCCGTCGGCGAGGAAGAAGAAGACGGAGAAGAGCACGATGAACAAGCCGGCGACGACGTGGCCCAGCGCGCTGCCGAGCTGGGTGACCGACGACATCGCGCTGCCGTCGTCGACCGAGGCCGTGATGGAGCGCTGCACCTGCTCGAGGTAGCCGTTGATCTGGGAGTCGCTGGCGTCGAGCGGGCCGGTCTTCAGCCAGGTGCGCACCTGCTCGAGCCCGGCGACGACCTGGTTGGCCAGGTCGGTGAACCCCTGGGCGACCTGCTGGCCCACGAAGGTCAGCATGGCGGCGACGACGGCGATCCCGAGCGCGACCACCAGGCCGGCGGCGAGGCCGCGCGGCACCCCGACGAGGCGCAGCCGCTCCGCGAGGGGGCTCGCCAGCGCGGCGAGCAGCAGGGCGATCGCGACCGGCAGGGTGACCACCGCGAAGTAGGCGAGCAGCCACAGCAGCGCCAGCAGGGCGGCGCCGATCACCAGCGCCCGCCAGGCCCAGGCCGCGACCAGGTCGACGGCCCACGGCACCTGCGCACGGTCGAAGTTGGAGCGCCCGCCGCGCACCGCGAGGGCGCGCAGGTCGGCGGCCCGCTCGGCCTCGCGCTCGGCGCGCCGCTCGGCCCGCAGGACCGCCCACTGGGCAGCGAGCTGCTGGGTGATGCGCTCGGAGAGCCGCTCCTCCTCCCGCTCGCGTCGGGGCTCGGGCGGGGTCACGAGGCCACCGCGACGGCGGCGAGCCGCGACACCAGGGCGTACGCCGCGTCCGGACGGAGGTCGCGCAGCAGCCCGGCCGCGGCGAGCAGCGAGACCTCGTCCACGACCACGCGCGCCTCGCGCGGCAGCTGCCAGCCGGCGCCACCACCCGCGTCGGGCCCGACCGAGCCGGCGAGGACGCGGCCGGCGACGCCGGGACGGCCGTGGCGCAGGGCACCTCCGGAGGCGACCACGAGGCGCACCTCGCGCAGGTCGGTGCCCGAGCGCTCGACGACCCGGCCACCGGGGCCCACCACCACCCGGGCCCGGCCGGCGTGGCGGCGCAGCGCCTCGCCGACGGCCGCGCGGGCCAGCGCCTCCTCGTCGTCGGCGTCGGCCGGGGTGGTCGGCAGGAAGCCGGGGTCGTCCTGCCGGACCTGCGCGGCGTCGGCGAGGCGGTCGACGGCGTGCGGACCGCCCGCGACCGCCGCGACCGTGGTGGGCGCCGACCAGCGCATGCCGAGGTCGCCCTCGACCGTGCGAGCGACGGCGGTCGTGCCGGCGACGTCGCGGGAGAGCCCGTCGACGCCGGAGAAGGCGGTGTCGGGGTCCGGCTCGACCACCGAGTGGACGTCGGTGGTGGCCCCGCCGACGTCGACGACGACCACGTCGCCGACGCCCGGCCTGTCCGGGCCGGCCCCTCGGGCCAGCAGCTCGACGCCCCCCAGCACGAGGTCCGGCGTGGCGCCGCGGACCATGGCGGCGAAGGCGGGCGAGCGCGAGAGGCCCTTGCCGCCGATGACGTGACGCAGGAAGACCTCGCGCACGGCGGCGCGGGCGCCCTCGGGCGCGAGCCGGCCGATGCGGGGGACGACGTTGGGGGCCACGACGTGAGGTACCCCGCCGGCCTCGAGCACGCCCTGCACCTCGGGCACCGCCTCCGCGTTGCCGGCCACCACCACCGGGCCGGTCCAGCCGGCGGCCACGAGCGCCGTCGCCGCCTCGACGAGGACCGCCCGGTTGCCGCCGTCGGTGCCGCCGGTCAGCAGCACCACGTCGGCCCGGGCGGCCGCCAGCTCGGCGGGCAGCGCGGCGAGGCCCGCGGGCGCCCCGGCCGCGACCACGCACACGACCGCTCCCCCGCTGCTCAGCGCGACCCGCCGCCCGGCCTCGGCGGTGACCAGCTGCTCGCCGCCGACGACGGCGATGCGCAGCCCGCCGCCGGCCGACGAGCAAGCGAGGGCGGGGGCGGTGGTGGCCCGGGCATCGGCCTCGGCGAGCGACGCCACGCAGGCGGCGTACCCGTCGAGGACGTCGGTCGACACCGTCGTGCGGTGCTCGGCGCTCGCGACGACGGTGGCGCCGCCCGGCGCGTCGAGGTCGACGAGCAGGGCCTTGGTGAAGGTGGAGCCGACGTCGGCGCAGACGACGAGCCCCTCGAGCCGGGCCGGGGGTCGGTCGTCAGCCGAGGGCACGGTCGAGGTCCGCGAGCAGGTCGTCGACGGTCTCGATGCCGACGCTGAGGCGGACCAGGTCGGCGGGCACCTCGAGGTCGGTGCCGGCCACGCTGGCGTGGGTCATGCGGCCCGGGTGCTCGATGAGCGACTCGATGCCGCCGAGCGACTCGGCCAGGGTGAAGACCTGCGCCCGCTCGCAGACCGCGAGCGCCTGCTGCTCGCCGCCGGCGACGCGGAAGGAGACCATGCCGCCGAAGCGCTTCATCTGCTTCGCCGCGACCGCGTGGCCGGGGTGGTCCTCGAGGCCGGGGTAGACGACCTGGCTGACCCGGTCGTCGGCGGCGAGGAAGTCCACGATGCGCTCGGCGTTGTCGCAGTGGCGCTCCATGCGCACGGCCAGCGTCTTGAGCCCGCGGTGGGTGAGGAAGGAGTCGAAGGGTCCCGGCACGGCGCCCATCGCGTTCTGGTGGAACGCGAGGCGCTCGGCGACCTCGAGGTCGCGCACGACCAGCGCCCCGCCGACGACGTCGCTGTGCCCCCCGACGTACTTCGTCGTCGAGTGGACCACGACATCGGCGCCGAGGGTGAGCGGCTGCTGGAGGTAGGGCGAGGCGAAGGTGTTGTCGACGACCAGGAGCGCGCCGGCGTCGTGGGCCACCGCGGCGAGTGCCTCGACGTCGCCGACGTTGAGCAGCGGGTTGGTCGGCGTCTCGACCCACACGAGCCGGGTCTCGCCGGGGCGGATCGCGGCGCGCACCGCGTCGACGTCGGAGACCGCTGCCGGGCTGTGCGCCAGGCCCCAGACCTGCTCGACCTTGTCGAAGAGCCGGAAGGTCCCGCCGTACGCGTCGTCGGGGATGACCGCGTGCTCCCCGGGGCGGCACAGCGCGCGCACGAGCGCGTCCTCGGCGGCGAGGCCGGAGGCGAAGGCGAAGGCGCGCTCGCCCTCCTCGAGCGCGGCGAGCGCGCCCTCGAGGGCGGTGCGCGTGGGGTTGGCGGAGCGGGAGTACTCGTAGCCGCCGCGCAGTCCGCCGACGCCGTCCTGCTTGTAGGTCGACGTGGCGTAGATCGGGGCGATCACGGCCCCGGTGGTCGGGTCCGGCTCGTAGCCCGCGTGGATCGCACGCGTCTCGAAACCGGCCTTGCTCGTGTGGTCAGCGCTGTGGGCGGTCACGTGGCGAGCGTAGACCCGCGCGGGCCCGTCGCGGCCAGCGGGAAGGCCGCGGCGCCTTGGTGCGTTGAGCAGACTGGGGACGCCCGTACCCCGGTGAGGAGCCACCCTGTGTTCAACCGCCACAAGACCACCCTGCCCGCCCCCGAGGAGGCGCTCCCCGGCCGCGAGGACCGCTGGTTCGCCCTGGCCGAGCGCCACCGCGTGCTCGACGCGCCGGTGGTCACCGACGAGGTCCCCGACGGCCTCGAGGTCGCGCTCTTCGGGCTCGGCTGCTTCTGGGGTGCCGAGGAGGTCTACTGGCAGAAGCCCGGTGTCTGGTCGACCTCCGTGGGCTACGCCGGCGGCCACACGCCGCACCCCTCCTACGAGGAGGTCTGCAGCGGCCGCACCGGCCACACCGAGGCGGTCCGGGTGGTCTTCGACCCGGCCGTGGTCTCCTACGCCGACCTGGTCAAGGTGTTCTTCGAGGTCCACGACCCGACGCAGGGCATGCGCCAGGGCAACGACGTCGGCACGCAGTACCGCTCCGCGATCTACTGGACCACCCCCGAGCAGGAGCGCGTCGCCCGCGAGCTCACCGACGTGTACGCCGCGGAGCTGCGCCGCCGCCGGCTCGGCGAGGTCACCACCGAGATCCGACCCGCCAGCGAGACGCCGTACTACTACGCCGAGGACGCCCACCAGCAGTACCTCGCAAAGCACGTAAATGGCTATCGGTGCCACGCCAACACCGGGGTGCGGTTCCCCGGCACGGCCTGAGCGGGATTGACCTGTCGGCCCGGGCGTCCCGGAAGCCACGCGACGAACGGTGCCGACACAGGTTGACTCCCTCGCCGTGTTCAGCGCTATCATCGCGCTATGGCGATGGAAGAGATGACGAGGGCAACCTCAGGGGGCCTCGACGAGACCGCAGCAGCGCGAGCAGCGGCCTGCCTGTTCCGGGGCATGGGCGATCCGTCCCGGGTCGCGATCTTGCAGCACCTGCTGCTGGGTGAGCACACCGTGAGCGAGCTGACCAAGCACCTCGGGTTGGCGCAGTCGACCGTCTCGAAGCACCTGGCCTGCCTGCGGGACTGCGGCCTGGTGGACTCGCGGCCTGTCGGGCGCTCGTCGGTGTTCTCGCTGACGCACCGCGGTGCCGTGCTCAAGGTGCTCGCGGCCGCGGAGGAGCTGCTGGCCGCGACCGGCGACGCAGTCACGTTGTGCCGCGTCCACGGGGTGGGAGCCGAGAAGTGAGCGCCGATCTCGGGACGCCGACCGGCAATCTGGATGCGGGCAGGCGACGCCAGCTCGGTCGCCGGGCGCAGCTGCTCGCGGGTGCCTCGGTCACGTGGAACGTGGTCGAGGCCGTCATCGCCATCACTGCTGGCGTGGTCGCCGGGTCGATCGCGCTGATCGGCTTCGGGTTGGACTCGGTCGTCGAGGTCAGCAGCGGCCTGATCATCCTGTGGCAGTTCCGCCACCCCCTACCGGAGTCGCGCGAGCAGACCGCCCTGCGGTTGATGGCGGTCTCGTTCTTCGCGCTAGCGCTGTACGTCGGCTTCGAGTCCGTGCGCGCGCTCGTCACGGGCGCCGACCCGGACTCCTCGCCGGTCGGCATCGTCCTGGCGTCGCTCTCGCTCGTGGTGATGCCCTTCCTGTCCTGGGCCCAGCGACGCACCGGTCGCGAGCTCGGCTCCAACGCGGTCGTCGCGGACTCCACCCAGACGCTGCTGTGCACCTACTTGTCCGCAGTGTTGCTGGCGGGTCTGCTGCTCAACGCCACCCTGGGCTGGAGCTGGGCCGACCCGATCGCCGGTCTGATCATCGCCGCGGTGGCGGTCAAGGAGGGCCGTGAGGCATGGCGTGGCGACGGGTGCTGCTCGCCGGCCTCCGGTGGCGTCGTCGAGCGAGACCCGTGCGCCGATGGCTGCTGCCAGCGCGGGACCCCTGCCGCTCCCGGCCAGGAGTCCCACTGATGGGCACCGGCCACGGACACGGTCACGGCGTGCCCCGAGGCCATGCAGGCGGGCGCCACCGCAGGCGACTGGCCATCACGTTCACCCTCGTCGCCACGTTCTTCGTCGTCGAGCTCGTGGCCGGCCTGCTGTCGGATTCCCTGGCGCTGATCTCGGACGCTGGCCACATGCTGGCCGACGTGGTGGCCCTCGGGACAGCCTTGGTGGCCACCAGGATCGCGGTCCGACCAGACAAGACCGGCCGGCGCACGTACGGCTCTTACCGAGCCGAGGTCTTCGCCTCGGGCCTGACCGTGCTGATCATGGTGGGCGTCGCCGTGTACGTGGTGGTCGAGGCGGTCGGTCGCCTCGGCCAGCAGACCGAGGTCCAGACAGGCGCGATGCTCGTGGTCGGCCTGATCGGCCTCGTGATCAACGTCGTCTCCATGGTGCTGCTCCGACGGGGCGCAACGGAGTCCATCAACGTCAAGGGCGCCTACTTCGAGGTGGTTGCCGACGCCGCCGGCAGTGTCGGGGTCATCGCCGCCGGACTGCTCGTCCTGTGGACCGGTCAGACCTGGTGGGACACGGCGGTGGCGTTCGCCATCGGTGTCTTCGTCGCGGTGCGCGCGGTCGTGTTAGGTCGACAGGTGCTCGCCGTCCTCGGGCAACACGTCCCGCGCGAGGTGGAGCTCGCGCAGGTGGTCGCCGACCTCGACGCCGTCGCCGGTGTCGGCGGCGTCCACGACCTGCACGTGTGGACGCTCACCTCCGGGATGAACGTGGCAACGGCCCATCTCGTGGTCCAGGACGCCGAGTGCGCACAGTCCGTGCTGACCGAGGCACAGGCCCTGCTGTCCTCCCGACACCGGATCGAGCACGCCACCCTCCAGGTGGAAGTAGTCGCGGGAGCCCAGTGCCATGAACTCGGTTGGTGAGCTCCGCCGCGTGCCCCCTGTGGGCTGGCTCCTAGTCGGGCTGGCGGCCCAAGCGTTGCTCGCCGGCGATCGTCGACCGACCCGTCGGTCGCTCGGCATCGGTGGCGCGGTGTCATCGGCAAGCCTGGGCCTCGTCGCCTGGTCGGTGGCGACCTTCCGTCGCCACGACACGACCGTTGATCCCTGGCTCCCCGGCGCGCCAGCCGTCTGGTCAGCGAAGGCCCTTACCGACTGACACGGAACCCCATGTACGTCGCGATGGCCGGCGCCCTCGTCGCGCACACGGTGGCGCGGCGATCTGTCGCCTCAGCGCTCCCGGCGGCCGGTTTCGTCGTGGTGGTGGGCGCGGCACAGGTCCGGGCAGAGGAGGAGGCCATGGCAGCGAACTTCGGCGTCGAGTGGCACGCGTACGCCGCGACATCGCCGCGCTGGCTCAGCCTCCGATCGCTCTACGCCCGCACGCGCTCCGCGCGACCTCGGGCCACCGTCGGTGTGCCGCCGCCGACCGGACCCTGACCTCGCACTGAGCGGGTGCACCCCAGCGCACAGCTGAGCGCCAACGACTACGCGGCCGGAGCTGGGCAGTCCGTCTGTTACTCCCCTGCCACCCGCCCTCGCCCGAGCCTCCCGGCCCGGGGGTCGCGGGGTTCGAGCGACGAGGCGAGGTGCTCACAGAGGCGCCTGCCAGGACGAGACCCACACCTGGCTGCGCGCCATGAGGTCGGTCCACCATCCGGTGAGCTGCAGCAAGCCGAGGAGGATCAGCATCGTCCCCCCTGCACGCGTGATGAGGCGGGCACGGCGTCGAGCCCACCTGAACGACCGCATGGCCCGGTCGACGGACAGACCAGCGACGACGAACGGCAGGCCGAGCCCGAGGCTGTAGACGAAGGCCAGGATTGCCCCTCGACCGGCATCGGCCGAGGTCGTCGACAAGGTGAGGACAGCAGCCAAGGTGGGACCGATGCACGGCGTCCACCCCAACCCGAACGTCACGCCGAGCGCAGGTGCCCCGGCAAGCCCGATCCGAGGCGACCACGTGGGACGAATCGTGCGGGAGAGGGGCAGCCGGTTGAGGACGCCGACGAACACCAGACCGAGAGCGATCGTCAGGACACCCAAGAGCTGGGTCAGCCGCGCCTGGTGCTGTGCCAGCCAGGTGCCCGCCATCCCGAAGAGCGCCCCGTAGGACGTGAACACCGCCGCGAAGCCCAGCACGAAGAGCGTGGCACCGACGGTCGCGCGGCGGGTGCGGCGCTCGACGTCGTGGTCCACCGTGCCGGCGACGCCGGAGACGTAGGACAGGTAGCCCGGTACCAGGGGCAGACAGCACGGCGAGAGGAAGGAGACCACGCCGGCCGCCAAAGCGATCGCGGCCGCGATCAGCAGTGGCCCCGACAGCACGACTTCCTGCATCACCCTCGCCCTCCGATCCACCGCGGCTGTGCTGGGCGGGAACTTCTCAACCCTACTATGCGCCTTAGGACTTGAGTGGCGGGCGGGGGGATCAGGAGTACGATCACGTGGTGCGACAGTTCGGCGACCTCGAGGCACTCATCATGGACGTGTTGTGGAGCCAGCCAGGGGGTCACAGCGTCCGCGAGGTCCTCGCACGCTTCCCCGAGGGTGAGGCCCGGGCCTACACGACGGTCATGACGGTGCTCGACAACCTGCACCGCAAGGACTACCTCGAGCGCGAGCGGCGCGGCAGGGCCTACGTGTACCGGCCCAAGCAGACCCGCGAGGCTCACACCGCCAGCCTCATGGAGGAGCTCTTGGTGGGCAGCGGTGATCCGGGGGCGACATTGCTGCACTTCGTCGGCCAGATGCAACCAGGTGAGGCGGCGCGCCTCCGCGCCGCCCTGGACAGCCTCTCCGAGGACCAGGCGTGACCGCGGCACTGCTCCTCGCGTCGTTGGCTGCCGCCACGGGCATGCTCGGTGCGCGTCTGGATCGGGCGCACTGGCCAGCGCGGCTGCCCAAGCACGCAATCGTCATCTGGCAAGCGCTGAGCTGGTGCTTCGTCACCTCCGTCCTGCTTGCCGGCCTCGCCCTCGCAGTGCCGAGCGTCCCTTGGGGTGTCGACGGACTGGCCGGATTCGTCGGTGCCTGCGCCGCACTGGTCCGCGACCACTACGCGACGCCGGGTGGGGCCGCCGCGGGGGGCGTCGGACTCCTCGTCGTCGGGACGGTGGTGTCGAGCATCGGCGTGCGGGCGTGTGCGGAGGTCAGGATGCTCAGACGAGCACGGGCACGGCAGCGATCGGCCGTGACGCTGGTGGCCGACCACGACGAGCGCGCCGACGTCTGGCTGCTGGAGGAGCCGCGGCCGGCCGCCTACGTCCTGCCTGGCCGCGTGCCGATGATCGTCGTGACCACCGGAGCCGTGGCCGACCTGCACGACGGTGAGCTGCGGGCCGTCCTCGCTCACGAGCGGGCCCACGTCGACGGGCGCCACGACATCGCGATCACGGTGGCCCGCATCCTGCACCGCGCCCTGCCGGGCGTTCCCCTCCTCGCGGCAGCCGCTCGGGAAGTGCCTCGTCTGTTGGAGATGCACGCTGACGACCGCGCTGCCCAGGCTCACGGCCGCCGGGCGCTGGCGACCGCGCTTGCACGCCTCGCGGGCGCACTGCGACCGGGCACCGAAGCGACCCCGGTCACGCTCAGGTCGACCGGCGGTGACGCGGCGGCACGCGTCGAGCGGATGACCGATGCTGCCCGACGCGGCCGCTGCTGGCAACGTTGCGCGCTCGGGGCCGTCGCACTCGTGCTGTTGCTGGCGCCACTGGCCCTAGCAGCCGCACCTGCGGTCGAGGCCGCTGTGCTGGACTACTGCCCCGTCCCGCTCGGCTGAGTCGGTGCGGTGCCGCTACCGCCAGCGGCGCCGTCCTCCCGCCGCACACCGCGTCCCGCCAACGCGGCCAGTCGGTCGTTGTAGCGATCTAGTTCTCGGTCTCCCTCCCGGTCGACCTTCCGGTCACGGCGCCGCCTCTCGCGAGCGTCGGCTCTCACCCAGCTCCACAGCAGAGCCGCGACCAAGACCGCCAGCGGGTAGTCGCCGAGGCCCCACCCCAGCGACGCCCCGACGTACTGGTCACGGAGCAGATCGGGACCCCACTCGCGTCCGAGCTGCGCGAACCAAGATTCCGCCAGGACCTCGGAGCTGGCCATCAGCGATATCGAGAAGAACGCGTGGAAGCCGAAGGTGGTCATGAGCAGCAGGACCCGCAAGGGGTAGGGCGGTCGCGGCGGACCGGGGTCGACTCCGCAGACCGCGTTGGCGAAGAGGTAGCCCGCGACGAGGAAGTGGGCCGTCATCACCACGTGGCCGGTGTGCGTCTCCAAGGAGAGCTCGAACAGGGGGCTGTAGTAGAAGCCGACCAGCCCGGTGATGAACACCGACGCTGCCACAACGGGGTTGCCGAGCAGGTACGCCGGCCACGAGTGCACCACATAAATCAGCCACTCCCGCGGGCCCCAGGAGGCGTCGGTGCGGCGCTGCAGCGCGCGCAGCGCCAATGTCACGGGCGCGCCCAGCACCAGGAACGCCGGCACGGCTGTCGCGATGGTCATGTGCTGCACCATGTGCATGCTGAAGAGCACTTCGCCGTAGACCCCGGGTGCTCCGCTGGTGGCCCAGAACAGCCCGAAGCACCCGACTGTCCAGGCCGCCGTCCGACCGCGGGACCACCGGTCCCCGCGCTGCCGGAGACGTCTGGCGCCGCGGTGGTAGGTAACCAGCAGGACCAGGGCGGCGGTGCCCCACAGGGGGTCGAGCCTCCACTGGGTGAACCACTGCGCAGCGTCGAGCGGCGGCGGCATCGGATAACCCAGCAGCGCCGTCGCGCTGTCGAGCGGGACGAGCTCGGTCGCCGGTGGCTCGCTGCGCGACAGCGCGACCGCAGCGCCGAAGGTCGCCGCCATCAAGACCAGTTCGACCGTCACCAAGCGGGCGAACCACGAACCGCCGCTACCCCACCGTGTCAGCACGTGTCTGCGGTGCAGGTAGCCGGCGAACCCCAGCAGCAGCAACCCGGTCGTCTTGAGGCCGACGAGTCCGCCGTACGGGCTCAGGAGGTCGCCGATCCCGTCGAGCCGGAGCCAGACCGCGACGGAGCCGGTCAAGGCGACCAGAGCCCACGCCCATCCGGCGACCCGAGACCACCGCTGCACGGTGACGAGGGCCAGCGCGCGCCGGCGCCGGAGCACGACCAGGGTCAACAGCCCTCCGACCCACACCGCAGCCGAGCCGACGTGCAGGAACTGCGTCGTGACCGCGACGTCGTGGTCGGCGTCGCCTGCCGCGTGGCCCGTGGTGGCCAAGGCCCACCCCGCGGACGTCACGATACCCAACAGGAACGCCGCGCCGCTCATGCGCCGGACGTACGTGGCGGTCAGGGCGACGACGAGCGCTGCTGTCGCCGCGAACGCCAGGGCCCGACCCGCCTCCACCGAGGTCGCGAACTGCAGCAGCGTCATCGGTCCGACGGATTGGACCGGCTCAGCGGAGAGGTCGGAGTAGGTCAGGGCGAACTCAGCGAACCCACATCCCGCCCATAGCAGGGACGCCCACCCGACCCGGGTGAGCAGGTGGGCCTGCGTAGCGGAGAGGTCACCCCGGCGGTCGAGCGGCTCGAGGAGGGCGACGACGACCAGCAGCAGCCCGGTCACGGCGGCAAAGGCCAGGTCGCGGGCGGCGGCCGCCGCCGGCAGGCCCCACCGAGTGATCACACCCGGGTCGGGCAGCCCCCCGACAGCCGGCGGTTCGAGCCCACCCGTGAGGCGCAGCAGGACCACCGCGCTGAGGGCGCTGAGGGCGCTGAGGGCGCTGATCGAACCGACTGTCAGGAGCGTCGGGCCGCGGCCCGGGCGAAGCGGGCCGGGGATCGATCTCGACCGATGCTCCTCGGCCGTCACGCCGTCTCGCACGGTGCTCAACGGAAGCACCTCCGACCTAGACGCTGAGGGTCGATCTCGGCAGCCTCTGGCGCCGCTCGGCCCGGGTCGGGTGCGGTGTCTGCGCAGGGCATCGTCGTGCCCACTCACACGCCCGCGTAGGAATGTAGACCTGAGATCCACAGGTTGACCCCGAAGAAGTTGAACAGGAAGGCGCCGTACCCCGCCATCGCGAACCAGGTCGCACGGGGGCCGCGCCAGCCAGCGGTGCTCTGGGCGTGGAGGTACGCCGCGTAGCAGACCCACGTGATGAAGGCCCAGGTCTCCTTGGGGTCCCAGCCCCAGTAGCGACCCCAGGCGTTCTCCGCCCAGATCGCCCCTGCGATCACGGCGAAGGTCCACAGGGGGAACGCGAACACGTGCACACCGTGGGTGACCTTGTCGAGCACCGCGGCCCGCGGGAGCGAGCCGACGTAGCCGCCCGGGCCCGCGTCGAGCCCTCTGCGCTCCCATCGGCTGCGCAGCAGGTAGAGCAACGCGGTGACGGCTCCGATCGTGAAGACGCCGCCGCACACGATCGCGGCTGCGACGTGGACGATGAGCCAGTAGGAGTCGAGCACCGGCACCAGCTCGTCGACCGGCGTGTAGAGGACCGTCACAGCCAATCCGAGAGCCAGGGTGGCGAGCGTGACGACCCACGCGCCGGCCGCAATCACCGGACGAGCGCGCAACACCACCAGGTAGGCCCCGAGCACCGCCAGTGCACCGACGACGACGAACTCGTACATGTTGCCCCAGGGAGCTCGCTGCGCCGCCGCTCCGCGCGCGATCACGGCGCCCGCGTTCAGCACGAACGCGAGGACCGTCAGCGACGTCGCGACCGCCGGCAGCAGTTCGCCGTGTGGCGCCGTGCGCGCGGGTGATGAGTCGAGCAGCGCGGTGCGAGCCTGGGCAGCGTGAGACGGGTCCTGCAGCGCGGGACCGGTCGACGCCGCCGCGCGGGTGCGCGAACTCCGGCCGGCGGAGCGGACCGCCGTGGTAGCGGCGTGGGCGAGCAGCGCGAGCGCGAGCACCGCGATCGTCGAGTAGACCAAGCCGTCGGAGAGCCGGGCGAGGCCGTCTGGGTCGATCGTCACGAAGCGGACCTCCTGGGAAGGTGGTGGGCGAGGTCGTGCAGCTCGGTCGCCGGGGTTCCACGGCGGGTGAGGGGATGACTGGCGAGCTGCAGCCGCAGCTGGCCGTCTCCTTCGACGACCGCGCGGGCGTACAGGCGACGCCGGCGCACGACGAGGGAGGTGGTCAACCCGGCCAGCAGCAGCAGGGCTGCGACCAGCGACACCTCCTTGCCGGGGTCGCGTGCGAACTGGAAGTTCGCGAAGCGGCGCACGTCGTCGAAGCGGATGCTGCCCCGCCCGCCGGGGAGCTCGAGCGTGTCCCCCAGCGCGAGGACCTCCCGCAGCGGACGCTCCCCCGACGTCTCCAGCACCGGCTGCAACCCATCGGTGTCGAGCTCGAAGACCGACTGGGGGCGGCCGTCGTCGAGTCCGAGGTCGCCGGTCCACGCCGTGAGCACGAGCCGGGGGTTCAGCAGGTCGGGGAACGCTGAGTACGGACCGTTCTCATCAGCCGCGGCGGTTGGCAGGAACAGACCCTCGAAAGCGAGCTGGGTGGGCTCCGCGTCAGGTGCCTTGATCACGCCGTCGGAGGTGACGTTGCTGTCGGCGGGCAGGAAGACGACTGGTCCCGAGAACACCGTCTCGCCGGTGCCGTCGCGGACCGTCACCACCGGGGCGTACCCGTGTCCGGTGAGGAACGCCTTGGTGCCTCCCACCTCGAGCGGCTGATTGGGGCGCACGACCTGCTCGAACGTCGAACCGGGCGTCGTCACTTCGAGGGCAGCGTCGAAGGACCTCGGCTCGCCCCGCCGGCCCGCCGCGGTCTCGAAGGTGGCGTCGAAGGAGGACAGGTGGAAGCTGAACGGCTCCAGGTCGTCGACGTCGGTCCACACCGAGGGGGTGAAGGCGTCGTACTGCGAGGCAACGTTGGTGAACGACTCCCCCTCGACGACGGCAGCGCGAGCCTCGTACCCGAAGAGGCGCCCACCCGCGACCCCCACCAGGAGCACGAGCAGCGAGAAGTGGAAGGCCAAGTTACCCACCTCCCGCACGTAACCGCGCTCCGCCGAGAGCCACCCGTTCCCGCGACGGACACGGAAGCGCCTGCGTGACAGCTCGTCGGCGAGCGACGCCAGCGCGTGGGTCGCCAGCGCCTCGTCGAGCGGCTCGCTGACCGCCCAGTGCTCGAAGCGGTCGAGCGAGCGCGGCGGCTCCGGTGGCGCGCCGCGGGCCGACCGCCACAACACCGCGCACCGGGGCAGGACGCACCCGGTCATCGAGACCAGCAGCAGGAGGTAGACGGCGGCGAACCAGGCCGAGGCATAGACGTCGAAGAAGCCGAGGCGGTCCAACCACGGCGCAAGGTCAGGGTTGTCCCCGTAGAACCGGACGACCGCTCCCGGGTCGGTCGCGACGTTGCGCTGCGGGAACACCGATCCGGGGACAGCGGCCAGCGCGAGCAGCGCGAGCAGGACGACGGCTGTGCGCATCGAGGTGAGCCGGCGCCACGACCAGCGCAGCCATGTGCCGACCCCGGAACCCGTGGCGACGCCGCTGAGCCGGGACGCCGGCGCGTCCTGGGCGACCGCCGGCGGCGCAGCGCCCTCGCCCTCGTCCGTCCCGCTCGCCGGGACCGTTCCAGCGCTCACCTCGTGGTCCCCGCACGACCGCCCAACGCGTCGCCGACGAGTGCGGACAGGGTGCCGTAGCCGACCGGACCGATCACACGGGCCGCGAGCCGACCGGATCGGTCGACCACGAGCGTCGACGGAACCGCGCTCGGAGGTAGAGCAGCGCCGAAGGCACGGAGCGCATCAGGCGCCGTCGCGGTATCGATGCTCGGGTAGCCGATGCGAAAGCGTCGCTCGAAGGCTCGTGCCGCCTCGTCGTTGTCCCGGACGTTGATCCCGACGAAGGCGGCGCCCCACGCCTGCGTCTCGCGGTGCACGCGCCGCAGCACGGGCGCCTCGGTCCGGCACGGCGCGCACCACGACCCCCACACGTTGTAGACGACGACCTGGCCGGCGAGGGCGCTCGAGATGAACTCCCGCCCGTCCAGGAGGGTGCCGCTGATCTCCGGCACGGGCCGGCGGTCGGCGACGTCGTACTGTTCCACGACCCCATCGCCCGCACGGGTGGCTCCGGTGGACGAGTCGCTCCCGCAGCCAGCGACCGCCCCGGCCCCGGTCACTGCGAGGGCCCCACCCAGGAACCTGCGTCGACCCAGCGACATGTCACTCGCCGCGTCCGGCGCCGGAGGCGTCACGGGGACGCTCATAGGAGTCGAGCAGCGCGCGGAGGGCGGCTACCTCCGACTTCTGCGCCTGGACCATGCGGCCGGCCAGCAGACGGACGAACGGGTCCTCCGCGCGCTCGGCGGCAGCCTCCGCCATGGCGATGCCGCCCAGGTGGTGGGGGATCATCAACGACAGGTACATCTGCGCCGCGCGATCACCCGTGGCGCGCTCGAGGGCCTCCAGCTCGGCGTCGGTGGCCATGCCCGGCATCGAAGTCGCGGCGGAACCGCCTGTGTCGCCGCCCCTCGCTGCGGGATGGCCGGCGTGGCCGCCGAGCGCGCCCATCTCCTCCATGTCCCTCATCCAGGACATCGGTGCTGCGGCGGTGGACTGCGGGAGTCCCCGCGACGCGAGCCAGCCGTACATCTGCCCGATCTGCTGCTGCTGCGTCAGCATCACGTCGAGCGCGAGCTGACGAACGTCGGCGCGGTCCGTCGACTCGCGGACGAGCACGGACATCTCGACGGCTTGGGCGTGGTGAGCCTGCATGTCGCGGAGGAACCCCTGGTCGAGGGCCGCCGCACTAGTGGACGACGACTCCCCACGCCCGACGACGGCCCCCAGCGCGACCCCACCAGCCACGAGCACCCCGGCCAGGACGACCGCGACGGCCGTCAGCACCGCGGCCCGGCTCGGCAGCACCTCTGGGGTCTCGGCCTCCCCCCTGTCGCTCACAGGTCGACGCCGCCGGTGCACGGGGCGCCCGGCTCCGGCGTCTGGGGGCCCTGCGCGAACTGGGTGACGAATCCCTCCAGCTTCGGGTCCTCCGCATCGTCCAGCTCGAGCTGGACGCCCCACGCCGAGGCGACGACCGGGGCGTCGAGGCCCTCGACCGGCGACACCAGCACGTACCCGTTGCCGTCCGCGATCTCGCCGAGCGCCTCACGCACATCGGCGTCGGCGTCCGGTGCGTGCGCGAGCCACACCGCCCCGTGCTCCAAGGAGTGCACCGCCAGCTCGTCGGGAACAGGCTCCTCGTAGACCCCGCAGTTCAACCAGACCGCGTTGTGGTCCCCGCCCACGGCCGGAGTCTGTTCGTAATCGACCTCGCCCTCGACGTGGTTCTGGCTCAGGTCGTCGACGAAGGTGAGCCCTTCGACCTGCGGGTCGTCACCGGCGAACACACCGGCCGCCTCCTCGCGCTGAGTGGTCGTCTGGCGGATTGCCAGCACGGTGGCGACCACGATGGCGATGGCGATGAGCGCGGCAGGCACCACGAAGGTGAGCGCTCCGGCGCGGCTGCTCTTCACCGAACCCGCGCCGCGGGCCTTCTTCGAGCTCGAAGACACGAGCGGCTCCTCTCCGCGGTGACGCGGCTGTGCGTGTGATGACGCGCTGACGACCACAGCCTACGTACTAAGCCCACTAGTAGACAAAGTGGTCAGCCGCCAGGGCCCCGCGCGGGCCACGGGTGCGCGGCGCACCCCTGCAGCCCCTTGGTCTGCTGCAGCATCACCGGGGCGAGACGACCGGGGCCAGGGCAGGAGGCGTGGCCCTCCCCGAGGGCGTGGCCCACCTCGTGGTTGACCAGGTACGTCCGGTAGCGACCCAGGTCAGTGTAGGCGGGGGCGCCGTTGGCCCACCTCCACGCATTGAGCGCCACGGTGTCCCCGTTGCGGCAGCTCAGCCGTCCGCCGGTGTCGAGCGGCAGGCACAGCTCGTCGGTCGTCGCAGGGCTTGCCAGGACGATGCGGAGGTCGGCATGACCGCCGGTCCGCCGCATCGCGATGTCGCGAGTATCGCCCCATCCGCGACGGTCGAGGAGGATGGCGTCGACCTGGCGGGCGAGCTGGGCCGGGGTGACCCCGAGACCGAGCTCGACCTCGACGCGGTAGGTGAACGACTCGCCCGCCACCGGCCTGACCCCGCGGGCTGCAGCAGCCACGAAGCGCCCAGAGGCACGCTCGGGTACTGCCGCGACGATGCCGCCGCCCACCTCGGCCGACTGCGATCCGGGCCGCTCACGCGTCGCAACGGTTCTCCCACGCGGCGGGGTCCACGACGACGTCCGCGGGGTATCGAGTCTCGGCCCCGCACCGACCGGAGACTTTGCGGACGCGCTGGTGACCCCGCGCGCCGGCGCGGCGGCGCCGGCGCCGGGCTCGGGGAGCTCGTTCGCAGTCCCGCCTCGGCCAACCGCCAACGCCAGTGTCACCGAGACGCCGGCGACGAAGCACGCAGCGAGGCGACCCGGCATGCGGACCGTGCGTGCGCGCCGGTGCCGGCCGCTCACCTCGACGCCCGAGGCCGGCGGACGCGCGACGTGCGGCCGAGGCGTGCAACCCGGGCCCTCCGCCAAAGGGCGCTCAGGCTCAAGAGCGCCGCTGCGGACGGGACCACCAGTGGCCCCGCGGCAGCCGCCGCTGTCTTGTCCCGCACCAACGGCACATCCTCCACCAGCACCGCCCGACCCGAGTCCTCCGATCGACTCACCACCGACCCGTCCGGGGCGATCACCGCCGACACGCCGGTGGTGGCAGCCACCACGACGGCCCGACCCGTCTCGAGAGCCCGCGCCCTGGTGATCACCAGCTGCTGGTTCAGCTGACGGGTGCCGGTGAACGTCGCATTGCTGGTCTGCACGGCCAGCAGCTCGGCTCCGCCGTCGATCGCTGCGCGAACGGCGTCGTCGTGGGCGACGTCGAAGCAGATCAGCAGGCCGACGTGCGTACCGGCCACGCCGAAGGGGCCTTGGTCTCCCCCGGGCAGCATGTCCCGGGGCACCTCGTCGACGCGGCCCACCCCCAAAGTCCTGAACAGGTCCCGCCAGGGCACGTACTCCCCGAAGGGCACCAGGTGACGCTTGACGTAGGCGCGACCGACATCGTGCCCGTCGCGCCACACACGCGTCAGGTTCACCGCCGTCCCGGTCCGGGGGCCGTCCTCGATCGTGCCGACCAGAACCGGGGCGTCCACGGCGGCGCTTGCACGAACGAGGTCCGCACGGACGTCCGCGTCCGCGCCGGGATCGACGGCCGTCGAGTTCTCAGGCCAGAGCACCAGGTCGGGCGCGATGGGCACGCCCCCGTCCGCAACCGGCCTGACCGTCCCGCCTGTCCGGCCGATCCCTACCGTGGCCTCGGCCAGCCTGTCGGTGACCTCGCGGTGGTGTGCCGCCAACTGGGTGCCGTCCCCCGGCACGCCGCCTTGCACCACCGCCACGGTGAACGTCTCGGCGTCCGCGACCCATCCTGACCCGAGCGATGCCGGCGGCCACAGCAATGGCGCGGACAGCAGCGTCGCCGAGACCCCGGCGGTGCCCAGCGCTCCAGCGGCCCGAGCCCTGGGTCGCCGGAGCGGGCACCGCAGCCGCCGCACCGTCATGGTCGCCACCCAGGCCGCGAATGAGCCGGACAGGAACACCACCATCGAGGTGCCAGGCACACCGACCAGCGCGAGCCAGCCGGCCCACGGCGCGTCCACCGCCGACCACGCCAGTCGGGGCCACGGGAAGCCGCCCAGCGGCACGCGCGACCACACCTCCTCGCCGAGCACCCACACCACGGCGACCCAGACCGGCCAGCCGGGCCACCGCGCAACCAGGCTCATCGCCGCCCCGGTCAGCCCCACGAACACGCCGACCGCCACCGATGTGACCACCCAGGCCGACAGACCTACTGCTGCCAACCACGGAACCAGGAGAACACTCCAAGCCGTTCCGGTCACGAACCCCAGGAGTGACCCGAGGCGCCCGCCGGCACCGTGGACGCACACTGCCAGCACACCCGCGCCAGCCGGGGCCGCAGCCCACCAGCCGAGCGGCTCAGCAGAAGCCGCGAGGAGCGTCGCTGCCGCGACAGCACCCGCCGAGCGGAGCAGCACCTGGGGGGACACGACGTGCACTCTACTAAGACGCGTAGTAGCGTGACCGGCGACCGCCGCCCCGGCCACGGAGGACCATGCCCGCCACACCTGGTCGCCGTCGTGCACCACGCCCACGTCGGCCTTGGAGCTCTGCTCTCGTCCCCGGCGTGGCCGTGGGCGTCCTCGTGTCGAGCGCGACCGCCTCTGTCTTGACCGGCGCAGCGGGACTGCAGCACGCAGCGCCGACCTCAGTGCAACCGGTGTCCTCACCGGGTGCCGCCGTCGCACCACGCCGAGACGACGCCGACGGGGCTGACCTGCGCGCCCGCCCACACGTGTCGCGTTCCGGTGACCGCGGCCCGACAGCGGCGGACCTGGCGGCGCGCCGGGAGCGAGCGCTGGTGTCGCTCGACGAGCGAGCTGCCGCCTACACGGCGTTCCTGCGCGACAACCGGTGGGGGCTCCCCCTCGCCGACTACGAGCTGACGGCGACGTTCGGCCAGAGCAGCTCGCTGTGGTCATCGGTCCACACCGGTCTCGACTTCGCTGCGCCGACTGGGACGCCGATCCTGTCCGTCGCTCGCGGCACGGTGGCCGAGGCCGGTTGGGCCGGCGCCTACGGCGAGCGGACGGTGGTGGTCGACGCCGACGGCACCGAGTTCTGGTACTGCCACCAGGAGTCGACCTCCGTCTCACCTGGGGAAGACGTTGCTGCCGGCGAGGTCATCGGCACTGTCGGCGCGACGGGCAACGTCACCGGTCCCCACCTCCACCTGGAGGTGCGACCCCGCGGTGGCGCGCCGGTCGACCCCTTCGTCGTGATGGCCGACCGAGGTGCGTCACCGTGAAGTCGAATCGGGCGTGGCGGGAGGCGGTGCTGATCTCTTTGCCGCTGTACCTCGCGGCCCTCGTCGTCGCCTGCGCGCCGACGTCGAGCCCGCTGGGGGGGCCGGGCAGTCGGTCGGACGCCGCGACGTTCGTGGGACCCGTGGACGTCCCACGGGCCGAACCGTGCAGTTCGCTGCTGTCGCGTCCCGCCACACCGGTAGAGCAGGGGTGGACAACGGTCCGGCTGCCGTGCCTGACAGAAGAGGCGGAGGTCGAGGTGGCTGCTCTAGGCGCCGTCGAGGGTGGACCCGTCGTGGTGAACTTGTGGGCGTCGTGGTGCACGCCGTGTCGAGAGGAGATGCCGCGCCTCGAGCAAGCGGCCCGGGAGGCGGCGGACGACGGCGTCCGCTTCGTCGGTGTCGCGACGCGGGACGCGCCCGAGAGGTCAGGCGAGTTCCTCCGCTCGCTCGGGGTCACGTTCCCCCAACTGAGCGACGTGAGCGGCGACCTCCTTGCGGAGCTCGGCGTCCCAGGTCTCCCGGTCACGGTGGCGGTGGCGGGAGGCGCGGTCGTGGGGCAGCACGTCGGACCAGCCTCCGCGCAGGACCTCGCAGACCTGGTCAACGAGGCCCTGGACGCGGAAGTCGCGAGTGAGGCAGCGACCCCGTGAGGACCCCCAGCCAATGGTTCACCGCGATGGTCGCAGGCCTCGCGTCGGTCGCCCTCCTGGCAGCGACCGCTTCGCCCGCAGACGCGCACAGCGCGCTGGAGTCGAGCTCACCCACCGCCGGTGCGCAGCTGAGGTCGGCGCCGGACACCATCGAGCTCCGCTTCAACGAGCCGGTGCTCGCCGACTATGCGAGAGCCTCGGTCTCCGTCGGCGAGGGGGCCCCGACAACGCTGTCGCTCGAGGTGACCGGGGCGGTGGTCGTGGCCGATACGGCCGAGGTGCGAACGCCGACAGGCGAGCGCTCCATCCCGTGGACGCTGCGCTACCGTGTCGTGTCCGCCGACGGCCATCCCATCACCGGCGAGCTCCGGTTCGCGGTCGCGCCAGCACCGCCGGCGCCGGACACGACAAGGTCGGCGGCTCCCGAGGACGGCGGCGCCGCGCGCACGGAGGACATCCAAGCACCACCCGAACCGGATCAGCTGAAATCCACGTCTTGGTGGTGGTGGACCCCCCTAGCGCTCCTGCTGGCAGGCGTCGCACTGACCCTCCGCCGGCTTACGCGAGGCCGAACCTAGAACACCCGCGACAACTAGCGGTCCCGCCCGAACGGCGCTGTGGCTCGCGCTCCACGACGGTCGGGGCTCACACATTGGGCGGCTCGCGTGCCACAGCGGCCCGTCGGCACATGGTCAGCGACACGCCGGGACGGAGAGCACCGCCCGGCCTGCCGCCGCGGAGGCCCAAGTTCGAGGACCGAGCGCGTTGGTCATGGTGGGACCGGCAGGAGCCGCACCGCGGGTCCGCGCGCTGCTGTCGACTCCGGGAACGCCAAATTTTGCCCGCAGAAAAAATTGGGGCTGCACGAACGCCCCCCGCCCCCTCGGCGCGAAGTGGACAGGGGGGGCCTGAGCGGTGGTCGGTGACACCGCCCGCCCCTCCGAGAGCCACCTCGTTTCCCGTCGGTCTACTCGGCCGAGCCCGGCGCCGGACTGCGCGCGACCTCCGACGAGTCTGGGGCACACCTACTCGAGGTGGGCTCGACTTTGGGCGGGCCCGTCTCCCACGTCTTCGTCGGCAGACATGCTGAGACCCCAGAGCGTTCTCAGCCCCGAACGCCAGGCACCGGCCAGCCCGGCCTACGCAACTGTTCGGTTGCGTAAGAAGCGGGCGTCCGTCAAGATGAACCAGTGCGGGTGATCGGGTACATCAGGGTCAGCACCGACGACCAGGCTCGTAGCGGGCTAGGTCTGGAGGCGCAGGAGCAGACGTTGCGCCAGGCCGCTGCGCGAGAAGGCTGGGACTTGGTGGACCTCGTGGTCGACGAGGGTCGCAGCGCCAAGAGTCTCGACCGGAAGGGGTTGCTGGACGCCGTCGCCCGTGTCGCCGCCGGCGAGGCGGAGACGATCGCCGTCGCCAAGCTCGATCGCCTGACCAGGTCCCTGGTCGGGCTCGCCGACTTGCTGGAGTGGGGCGAGCGGGTGGGAGCCAGCATTGTTGCCCTCGACCTCGGCTTGGACACGTCGACCAGCACCGGCCGCTTGGTGGCGCGCATCATGGCATCAGTCGGCGAGTGGGAACGCGAGCAGATCAGCGACCGGACTCGAGCGGCCGCCGCGGTAAAGCGCGACAAGGGCGAGCGGATCAGCCGCGGCTCGGTGCGCGACTCCAACCCCAGTCTCGCTCGTCGGATCGCCGCGGCCCGCGAGGCGGGTGAGACCTGGCAGACCATCGCGGACGCCCTGAACGAGGAACAGGTGCCGACCGTGCGCGGTGGCGCGTGCTGGCGGGTGTCATCGGTGCAGGCCGCAGGCGGGTACCGACGGCCGACCTCCCGCACCGCGCGCGTCGAGTTGCCGACCCCTCCGCGCCGACGACGCTAGGTGTTCGATCTTCAGGCGTCACCGTGGAGTGGGGCCGGGGAGATACTTCGGGGACCAGGGCGCCTCGTCGCGCCTCGCCTCGCCAGCGGCACGCAGCCCTGCTGCGGCGCCCCGGAGGTACCGCGAGTCTCGGGCGTTGGCCTCGATGGACCCGGCCTCGACCTCGCCCGCGACTAGGTCCAAGATGCGCGCCGCATCTAGGTAGTCGTCGCGGGTCATGGGGCCATCATGCCGGGCGGCGCGTCCTCGGACGGGAGGAGATGCGTCTTCGACGACTCGACCACCCTGCTGCGACTCAGGCGACGGCGTCGAACGGTGACCTCGACGACACCTCCTGGAGTGGTCGTGCGGGTCACGACCTGCTCCGTGATGAACAACTTGCTCGCCGCCGCGCGGCGGCGGCGACGGCGATGGTCGACGCGGGCCGCGTACAGAGACTCCGGCGCCAAGGCAGCGCCCGCGACCTGGACCAGCAGGCCGGGCAGGCCGGGATCGGAGTCGTCGATCGCCGATGCGATCCGGGTAAGGGTGGATACCCGCGTGCGCCGCTCCCCGCGCTCGAGGCGACGAAGACTCCGGGCGGCGAGTCCGGCACGCGCGGCGACGTGGCCCTGGGCGAGGCCACGCTCCTGCCTCAGCGCCACCAACAGTAGCCCCAGTGTTCGCGCCGCCGCACGCTCCTCCTCGTCGAGGGGTCGACGCCCCGGGTCCCCTGGGCTCGCCGGGTCTTGCCGGGGCGGTGCCGGACCCACTGCGCGCGCGGGACACCCGCCAGCGGTCCAACAACTACAGTCCCTCGCCGTCGTGCACGGCTCGAGGGGGGTTTCCACCCCTGCACCTTGCCTGTTGAGCCGAGCAACGTCGCGGGCTCAGCGGGGCGCAACGTCACCCCAGGACGCAAGCCACTGGACCCTGGCGTACTCCGCCGGTGCCGCCCACCAACCGTTGCCCCCGCCCTGCCCATCCGCACCTGCCGGTCCGTACTGTCCACCGGCCGAGCGTGCTCCCCGTCTCTCGTCGGACGAGCGGCCCGTCGGCTCCTACGCTCAAGTACGGCGCGCTGCCCGAGGGCAGTAGCCGGCCGATGAGTCGGCCTGGGGGCCTCCTCGACCAGCACGACCTCCGCACCAGGATGGTGGCCGCCATCTCGGGCCGCGGCATGCGGGTGCTGCACCTGACTAAGGACAACGAGGTCGATGGCTCGGCGCAGCCTTGGTCGCTGGAGGCGGCGGAGCGGCCCTACATGGTGGCCATCGGCAACGCAAACGGCCGCTTCACCACGGTGGCGCTCGACTTCGACGCCAAGCGCGGCGAGCCCGGTGACGCCGACCGCCACGCCGGCATCGTGATGGACCTCTTCGCTGATGCTGGTATGCCCGCGGTTCTTGCTCGCAGCGGTCCGACCGGTGGGCGCCACGTGCTGCTCAGCATCGCGGGCTATGGCCTCCCCGTCGAGAGCGGGCGTCTCATGGTCACCAGGCTGCGCGCACTCGGGTTGACCAGCTTGGACCCCTCCTGCATGAGCAGCGTGCGCTCAGGCATCAGGCCACCCGGCGCACCTCACCGGCGCGGGGGACGCTCCGAGGTGGTCGGCGACCCCGCCGAGGCCCTTGCTCGCCTCCGCCGCGACCGGTCCGACACCCCGGGCGCGGCCGATCTCAACGACTTCATCGACGCCCTCGCTCTCCCCAGCGACATGCGTGCCCCCCTGCGGCGCCCTCGGGCGACGACCGACGGCCATAGCGAGGTGGTGCTCGCGGACCGCTCGGCACAGCTCCAGCGGTACGCGACTGAGGTGGTGGCCGGTGGTGGCGACCTCAACCGGCTGCGAGCCTTCCTCGCCGCACTGCCTGCCGACGACGCCGCGGCGCAACACCTGGCCGAGAAGTCCCCGCGAGGCCGCGACGCCGCCCTCACCCGCTCGCACAAGAAGGCGGTGCAGTGGCTCGCCGAGAACCCCGCGGCGTACCAGGGCCAGGTCGACGACCAGGCCGTCATCGCCGCCTGGAGGGAGCGCGACCTGGCGTCCCTGGCCGCCCCGCTCGGCCCTGTGGCCGTCGTCTTGCCCGTCATGGCCGAGCAGCACCGGCAGCGCCTGGTGGGCACGAGCACGCGAGCACTGGCCGAGAGGACCGCGCTCTCCGAGGCAAGCGCGAGGCGGGGGCTGGCCAAGGCCGTGGAGGTCGGCATGCTCGAGGTGGCCGATGCCGGCAAGGGCGCCCGGGCCCGGCGGTACCGGCTGAACCCCCCGGAGCAGTGGGACGCGGCGGTGCGTGACGCAGTAGGCCCCTCCCCTGTCAAGGGGGGCGTGAGGAGGCCTACTGCGTCACCGACCGCCGCAACCGCCGCCGACCTGGCCCGCGAGGTCGGGAACGAGGTCTGGTACGCCGAGGCCCTGGGTCAGCGGGTGCGCCAGGTCTACCTCGCGCTGCACGAGTGTTCGGCCGCGGGCGACCCCGCCCCGACCGCCGCCGTCGCGCAGAGGGTCAGCAAGAGTCCCCGGCAGGTGCGCGACGACCTCACGCTCCTCGCCCACCACGGCCTCGCCCGGCAGCTCGGCCGAGCGGGCTGGGTCTCGGAGTACCGCGACCCGCGAGACATCGTCGTCGAGCTCGGGGCCGCCGGTGTCGCCCATCAGCGCCGCCGGCAGCACGCCGACCAGCGGCAGTCCTACCTGCTCGAGGTGATCCGGCATCGGTTGCACCGCAAGTTCGGCGCCCCGCCCGCCCCCGTCGAGATTGCCCCCGCCGGGCCCTCGTGCCGTGCGACGAGGGATCAGGGCGTTTTCGAGGGGGATCGAGGCCCCCTGCCGGGGCGGAAGCCGATGCGAGCGAGTGCGGCGAGCTGCTCATCGCGCCGCGCTCGCAGGTCCTCGGACATCTCGCGCCAGACGACCTCGACTCGGCTGGCGTCCAAGCCGCGGCCGCGCCGTTCAGTGTGCGAGATGCGTACCGCCTCGACCTGCCCCAGGAGCAGTTGGCGGCGCGCCTCGGTGTCCCCTGCGCGCGCCCAGTCCTCGCGCAAGGTGGAGGAGGACACGCGGTAGGTGGGCTCCGTCTTCACACCCGCCTCTGCGTCCGCGCGCGCCTGCTTCTGGGCTCGCAGCCGTTCGGTCAAAGAGGCTAGGTCCGCGCCGTCCTCCTGCATCAGGTCCAAGGTCAACCTGATCTCCGCCTGAATGTTCTCGAGCAGCGTTCGATCGGGGCCGGCGGAGGCGACGGTGACCGTCACTCCCCGCTCCTCCCCCCGCTCCGCGAGCACAACATCGACGACGTGTTGTTCCAGGCTGGGGCGGTTGATGCCCACAGGTCGGGGGCATCCCTTCTGCTGGCACCTGTACTGGTGGTACTTCGAGGCGGCGGTCGCGCGGTACATCAGCCCCCCGCAGGAAGCGCAGCGGACGATGCCGTAGAGCAGAGCCACGTCCCTGCCCGCCCGTGGCCGAGAACCCGGCTGCTTGGCCCGGTCCAACATGGCGAGGAGTTGGCGGCGCTCCTCGACGCTGATGATGGCCACATCGGTGTCGACTACGGGCAGCCCGTCGTCCCCGCGGAGTACATCGCCCCGGACGGGGGTCATGCCCGCGAGCACCGGTGAACGGAGGATGGCTTCGACCGACGCGTCGTGCCAGTTCGCATGCTGCTGGTCGGCCTCCAGCCCGCCTCCCGCGGGGCGGCGTGGTCGGGTTGGCACCCCGGTCTCGGTGAGCCACTTGGTCAACGAGTAGAGACTCGCGCCCGCAAGGGCTCGATCCACGAGGACTTCGACGACCTCGACGCGGTCGGGGTCCTTCTCGAGGACGTACCCGGGCTCCGGCGAGGCGTTGCGGTTCCGCCAGCCGAAGGGTGGCCGCCCCCCCGTACGACGCCCCGCTTTCATGAGCGCCGCCCGGGAGGCGCGAACACGGGCCGAGATCGCCGCGGCCTCCATCTCCGCGAAGACCGCCATCATTGTCGCGAAGGCGCGACCCTGGGGGTCGGTCATGTCGATCGGGTCCTCGACGGCTACCAGGCCAGCGCCCCGACCCCGAAGCATCTCGTCGGCGTGAAGGAAGTCGAGTACGTTGCGCGCCAGGCGGTCGACCTTCCAGACGATCACGGCATCGATGGGCTGCGGCGAGTCAAGCAACGACCGCCAGCCCGGACGGTCCTCGGGCCGGTGCTTGGTCGCACTCACGCCCTCGTCCTTCTTCTCGTCGACAATCTCCCAGCCGCGGGATCGGGCGTACTGTCGACCTGCCTCGAACTGTCGGTCGATCGACACGGACTCTTCGGTCGAGACAGACAGACGGGCGTACAGCGCGACACGACGGACCTGACCATCCATGAGGGGAACGTACTACGTTGGAACCTCACTTCCGCCAGCAGTACCTCGCGAAGAACCCGTTCGGCTACCGCTGCCACGCCAACACCGGCGTGCGCTTCCCCGAGACGGCCTGACGTCGAAGCGACCGAGACCGACCTCCGCATGGTGAGCGTCGACGAGCCGCACAGCGCCGGCGGTGGGCCCCCTGGTGGGCGCCCTGGTGTGCCTCGTGGTGGGCCCCGCACCGTGGTGCTGTGCGGTTCGGTGCGCTTCCGGGACACCTTCGTCCGGGTCGCAGCCGAGCTGACGCGCGCCGGGCACACGGTGCTGTTGCCGACCTTCCTCGAGCCGGGTGCGGAGCTCGGAGCCGACAATCGCGCCCGGCTGGGCCGCGCGCACCTCGCACGTGTCGCGACCGCCGACGAGGTCCTCGTGGTCGACGTGGGCGGCCACGTCGGGGAGAGCACCCGCCGCGAGATCGCCCACGCCCGCTCCCGCGGGGTGCCGGTGCGGTTCCTGGAGGGGGACGGTCGGTCTGCCGGGGCTGGTTCGCTGGGCGCCACCTGATCCTCGAAGCCGTGGAGCGGCCTTGTCCGGTGGTCGCGCAGGGCCGATGCCACCGCCCGGTGGTCGAGCAGGGGCCGCCAGGCCCGTGTCGAGACCCCCGCACCGAGGGGCCCGAGGGGGCCAGGCAGCACTAGGAGCCCGTCACCCCGGGGGTGGAGTGCGGGCTGTCGTCGCGTGCTAGACCAAGGAGCCCGTGGCACGCCGCCTTCGTTGGTCGAGCAGGGCCGCCAGGCCCGTGTCGAGACCACCGTGAGGTTCGAGCAGCGCGTCAGTCCGCGGGTGCGGGTGGACCGGTGTCGGCCTCGTGCGGCGGAGCAGCATCACGGGACGGCCCGGCGTCGGGTGGTCCGGTGTCATGCGCGAGGGGTCCGTCGAGTGGCCCGTCGAGTGGTCGGGTGCCGGTGTGGTCGCGCAGGTAGTGCGCCCCGTGCGGTGACCGCCAGAGCCAGGCGCCGGCGCCTGCGGGTGTGAGGGTCCAGTGGGTGGCGGCGTGGCCGTGGGTCTTCAACCGGTGGTGCGGCCGGCACAGCGGCGCGATGTTGCACGAGCAGGTCGGCCCACCCGCATCCGGGACGGCAGGGTCGAAGGGGACGGCGTGGTCGTGGTCGCACCTGCGGGCGGCGCGTCCGCACCACGGGAACACGCACGCCAGGTGGGTCAGAGCCGTCTGGTGGGCCAGGCGGCGTGGCACCTCGTAGGCCTCGGTGTGCACCGCTTCCGCGAGGTCGATCACGGGCAGCACCGTGACGTGCGGCGCCACCCCGTCGATGCCGGCGGTGGTGAGCCAGTCGCGGATCGCGGTCGCCGACACCGGTGCCCGGGTCTCCTCCACCCGACCCACCGCCCCGTCCCCGGCAGCCAGACGACCGGGAAACATCGAGGTGCGCAGCACCGCGTCGGACAGGTGCAGGTGCAGCAGATACCTCCGTCGCTGCCGCGGCGACGACCGACCCGCAGGAGTCTCGGGGGTCTCGACACGCTCGCCAGGGCTCGCTGCTCGACCCCCGCCCGCGGTCACCAGCTCGAGGGTGCCCTGCGCGGACGCGCCGTCAGAGCCACGGACCACGAGGTTCAGCAGCGCCTGCGCCGACAACGGTCCCGGCTCAGCCGTGGCACCCAGGGCACGCAGCCGCTGCTTCTCCTCCGTGACGGCGTCGTGGATGGCGATCCCGTCGGGCAGGTCGAAACACCCGCTCGCGTCCACCGTCCCCGTCAAGTCATCGCCGGGACGACCGTCGAGGTGCACCTCGAACCGCCGCTGCTCGCGGGCCTCGGCCCGGGCCAGCTCCGCCTCATCGGGCATGAACCGCGCCAACGCTTCCGCGACCAGCCGCTCCAGCGCGGTGACACCGATGGTCTGCGCCACCGGTGCCACGTGGCGGTCCACCCACCCGGCTGCCTCAGGGGTCAGGTCTCTGCCGAGCACCATCCGCGCAACCAATCGGGCACGCCACCCGTCCACCCGATGCGCCTGCACCGCGTCCCACAACCGGGGCAGGAGGTGGCGGCACACGAGTGCTTGGCCGAGGTAGGCGGCACCCGAGGCTGTGGACCGCCCCAGCCGGGACGCGAACTCCGCCACCGCGAACTCCGTCACCCCCGGCCCATAGGCACCGGCAATCTTGAGTGCGGTGTCGCCATAGGTACCGGCCACCGTCGCCGCATCGAGGGCGTCGGCGGGGTGCAGGTCCGCCCACGCACACGCAGCCCGCATCAGCTCCGCGTCGACCACGCGGGCGTCGGCGACCAGCGCGCCGGCATGATCGAGCACCGCGATCGCGGTGTCGAGCTCGGGTGCCGGGCTGGTGGTCATGAGAGGAGTCAAGCAGCCACCACCGACAGTCACCGGCGGCGTGGATCCGGCTGTGGACAACAGATCCGGGGCGCCGGCCTGTGCACGGGATGTGGGTCTCGAGACGGCCCGAGCGGGCCTCCTCGACCAGCCGAGCACCACGTCGGTGGGCGGGTCACCGGGTCTCGACACGCTCGTCAACGCTCGATGCTCGACCAGCGGTGGAACAGGTCGGTGGGCCCGTCACCGGGTCTCGACACGCTCGATGCTCGACCAGCGGGGGGCGCTGCGGTCAGACCTCGCGCTCCATCCAGACGGAGTCGGGCCAGCCCTCGCGGCGGCCGGGTTCGCGGGCGGCCTCGCGGAAGCCGTGGCGAGCGTAGAAGGTGGCGGCGCGGAGGTTGCCGTCGACGTACTCCAGACGCACCCGACGCCCCGGAGGCACCACGGCCAAGAGCGCCTGCAGGACCTGCCCGCCGAGGCCGTCGGCCTGGTGGTCGGGGCGCACGTAGAGCCGCCAGATGACCGGCACCTCCGGAGCCAGGTCGACGTTGCCGGTGCCCACGACCAGCCAGCCCTGCTCGTCGGCGACCTCCGCCACGACGTACGTCGTCTGCGCGAGGCTCTCCTCGACGGCCTCGACCGACCACAGCCGCTCGAGGCCGTCGCGCACGTAGGCCTCGCCCGCGAAGGCGTAGGTGGCAGGCCACGCGGCGTGGCCGACGCGGCGGATCGCGTCGCGGTCCGCGGGTGTCGCGCGCCGCACGCGCACCGCACCCGGTGCCGGCTGGTCTGCCATGGCCCCAGCCTCCCAGAGACCTGGCGGCCCGGAAGGGTGACCCCTTGCCCCGCCCGCGATGATGGGGGGTGTGACCGAGCTCCCGCGCAAGGCAGCAGCCCGCACCGCCCGGCTCGCGGCGCTGCCGCTGGGCTACGCCGGCCGCAACGCCGTGGGGCTGGGCAAGCGCCTCGCCGGGCGCCCGGGCGAGGCGGTGATGAGCGAGATCCAGCAGCGCACCGCGGAGCAGCTCTTCCGCACCCTCGGCGAGCTCAAGGGTGGTGCGATGAAGCTCGGCCAGGCGTTGTCGGTCTTCGAGTCGGTGCTGCCCGAGGAGATGGCCGGTCCCTACCGCGAGCAGCTGACCCGGCTGCAGGACTCCGCCCCGCCGATGCCGACCAGCACCGTGCGCTCGATCCTCGCGGCCGAGCTCGGCGCCGACTGGCAGGAGCGGTTGGTGTGGCTCGACGGCGGGCCCACCGCGTCGGCCTCCATCGGCCAGGTGCACAAGGGCCGCTGGCACGACGGCCGCGAGGTCGCGGTCAAGGTGCAGTACCCCGGCGCCGGCGACGCCCTGCGCTCCGACCTCAAGCAGCTGATCCGCCTCGCGCGCACGATCGGGCCGGCCTTCCCCGGCGTCGAGATCAAGCCGCTGGTCGCCGAGATGCAGGCCCGCACCGAGGAGGAGCTCGACTACCGCCTCGAGGCCGAGGCGCAGCGCACCTTCGCCGAGGCCTTCCGCGACGACCCCCACATCGCCGTGCCCGACGTCGTCGCGGTCGGCGAGACGGTGCTCGTCACCGAGTGGCTGGAGAGCCCCTCCTCGCTCGCCGCCGTCATCCGCGACGGCACGCAGGAAGAGCGCGACCACTACGGCGAGCTCTACGTCCGCTTCCTCTTCGAGGGCCCGCGCCGCACCGGCCTGCTCCACGCCGACCCCCACCCCGGCAACTTCCGCGTGCTGCCCGGGCCCGGCGGGGAGCCGGGCCGCATGGGCGTCCTCGACTACGGCGCCGTCGCGCGGCTGCCGGAGGGCCGGCTGCCCGACGCGATGGGCCGGCTCATCCGCGTCGCCTCCGAGGAGGACAGCGCCGGGCTGATGGCCGGGCTGCGCCGCGAGGGCTTCGTCAAGGAGCGCATCAACCTCGACCCCGACCTCGTCCTCGACTACCTCGCCCCCTTCGTCGAGCCCACCCGCGTCGAGCGCTTCCGCTTCAGCCGGGAGTGGATCCGCGAGCAGTTCCAGCGCATCAACGACCCCCGCTCCGAGGGCTACACGATCGCGATCAAGCTCAACCTGCCGCCGTCCTACCTCCTGATCCACCGCACCTGGCTCGGCGGCATCGGCGTGCTCTGCCAGCTCGGCGCGGAGGCGCCCTTCCGGCAGATCATGGAGGAGTCGCTGCCGGGCTTCGCGGACGCGTCGTGACCCGGCCCGCGACCGAGCCCACCGACGCACGTCGACCCCCGGCGCAGCGGGTCGTGTCGCTGCTGCCGTCGGCCACCGACGTGCTGACCGCGCTGGGAGCGGGCGACGCGCTCGTCGGCGTCACCTTCGAGTGCGACGTGCCTGCCGGCCTCGACCCGCGGGTGGTGTCGTCCACGACCCTGCCCGAGGGGCTCGCGCCGGCCGAGATCGACGCCCGCGTCTCGGCTGCCGCGGCGGCCGGCGAGGACCTCTACCGCCTGCACACCGACGCGCTGGCCGACCTCGACGCCGACCTCGTCATCACCCAGGACCTCTGCGCCGTCTGCGCCGTCGACGCCGGCACGGTCGGCGAGGCGCTCGCCCACCTCGGCACCGACGCCGACGTGCTGACCCTCGACCCCCGCACGCTCGACGACGTGCTCGACACGGTCGCCACGGTCGGCCGGGCCATCGGCCGCGAGGACGCGGCCGCCGCGCTCGTGCTCGACCTGCGGGCCCGCCTCGACGCCGTGGTGCGCCGGGTGGCCGGCCGCCCGCGCCCGCGCGTGGTCGTCCTGGAGTGGACCGACCCGCCCTTCGGGCCCGGTCACTGGATCCCCGAGATGGTCGAGCTGGCCGGCGGCGCGTGCGTGCTCGGCTGGCCGGGCGAGCGCTCGCGGCCGACCACCTTCGACGACGTGGCCGCGGCCCGGCCCGACGTCGTGGTGGTCGCCCCGTGCGGCTACGACCTCGCCCAGGCGCGCGCCTTGGCCGACGACCTCGTCGAGCGCGGCGTGCTGCCGGCCGGCGTGCCCGTGGCGGCCGTCGACGCCGATGCCCACTGGGTGCGTCCCGGCCCCGGCCTCGTCGGCGGGGTCGAGGAGCTCTCTGCGATCCTGCACCCGTGAGCGACTCGCCCGACCTCGACGCCTGCCTCGCGCGCTGGCACGCCCTCGTCGCCGATCCCGACCCCGCGGCGCTCGCGGCGCAGGTCCACCCCGACGCGGTCTTCCGCTCACCTGCGGTCCACCGCCCGCAGGAGGGCGGCGCGCTCGTCACGGCCTACCTCACCGCGGCGCTGCGCGTGCTCGGCCCGTCGATCACCTACCACCGGGAGTGGCGACGCGAGACCGGCGCGGTGCTGGAGTTCACCGCGCTGCTCGGCGACCGCGAGGTGCACGGCACCGACGTCGTGGAGTGGGGCGCCGACGGCCTGATCCGCGACTTCACCGTGCTGGTGCGCCCGCTGTCAGGCCTCACGGCGCTCGTCGAGAGGATGGCCGCCGAGCTCGCGCGCTGACGGCCGGGAGCGTCAGGTCAGCCGACCTGGAACTCGCCCAGCTCGTCCCAGTGGTCGCCCTCCAGCAGCACGTTGCGGATCCTCGGCGTCTCCGCGACGTACTGCGGCAGCTCGGCCTGCGCCTTGCGGAAGTGCGCCGACGTCACGTGGGCCTCGGCCGCGTCGTCGCGGAAGGCCTCGATCAGGACGTACTCGTGGGGGTCGTCGACGCTGCGCGACCACTCGAAGAACAGGTTGCCCTCCTCGGCCCGCGTGGCCTCGGTGAACTCCCGGGTCAGCTCGACCCAGTCGTCGGCGTGCTCGGGCTTCACCTTCCACTTGACGCAGATGAAGATCACGGGGGCTCCTCCTCGAGGGCGTACGGCGCTGCGTGCGGTCCGACCCTAGCCAGCGGCCGGTCGGTCGACGGGGTCGTGGTCGTGGAGCGTGCTGCCGCGCCGGCGCGGCAACGTCCACGTCAGCATGCCGGCGAAGCGGGGGTAGAGCGCCTCGACGACCGCGTCGTCCTCCCCCGCCGCGACAGCACCGCCGGGGAGCGCTGCCAGCGCCGCGCGCCCCTGCCGCTCGAGGCGAGCCCCGACCAGCAGCGCGCGCACCCGACCGGCGAGCCCCGCCAGCGCGGCGAGGAGGAGCAGCAGCCCGAGCACGGCGAAGGCGCCGAACACCCAGGTCACGAGGTCGCCGGCACCGCCGGTCTCCTCGACGCCGGCGCCCATGGACCAGTCCGCGTCGAGGCCGAGCGGCGCCGCCGGGTCGGCGAGCACCGGCTCGTCGGCCGCGAACGGTCCGACCCCCATCGCGGTGAGGGCCACGACCGGGACGGCGGTGAAGGTCCCGGCGACGAGCACGCCGGCCACCGAGCCACCGACGCCCGGACGCAGCAACCGCGGGTCGGTCGGGTGGCTCAGGCCGCGCCGCCCGTCCTCCTGCAGCAGGCGGCCGAGCGCGACGCGGGTGACCGCGACCTGCCGCTCGTCGGCGCCTCGGGTCTCCTCGAGCAGGCGGCGAGCGGCCGGCACGGCGCCGGAGCGGATCGCCGCCCCGGTGCGGCCCGCGACGTGCGCCGGCCAGCTGGGCTGGCCGGGCTGGCCGGGCTGGAACGAGTGCGTCTGGTCGTGCACGGTGCTCCCCCGAGTCTCCGCCGCGCGGCGGTCGGCAGCATCATGCCCCGTCGGCCGGGTCCGACACGTGCGGGGCCGGCCTCAGCCTGCCCACCAGCCGCGACCACCACCGCCCCAGCGACCGAAGAGGTCGCCGTAGCCGCCGCCGGCGGGCCCACCGCCGGCGCCGCCGGGCCCGCCGCGCCCGCGGGAGCCGAGGTAGCTGCCGACCACGGCCGCGCCGAGGTCGTCGAGCTCGGGGGCGACCACGTGGCCCTCGACCCGGCGGGCCATCTGCTCGACGAACCGCGCGAGGCCGGGGTCCTCCCCCAAGCGGAAGAAGGTCGTCTGCGCGCCGAGCCGACCGGCGGCGTCCAGCTCGCGCACCGAGAGCGCGATCGTGAGCGGGTGCGGCGGGTAGTCGAAGAGCACCTCGCCGTCGGGCTCGAGGTGGGCGGTGGGCTCGCCGTCGGTGACGACGAGCAGCACCGGCTGGGCGTTCGGGTGCTTGCGGAAGTGGCGGTTGGCCAGCAGCAGGGCGTGGTGGAGGTTGGTGCCCTTGTCCCAGACGGGCTCCAGCCCGGTGAGCTCCTCGACGTCCATCACCTGCGCGTGGCGGCCGAAGCCGACGAGCTGCAGCGCGTCGCCGCGGAAGCGGGTGCTGATCAGCGTGTGCAGCGCCAGGGCGGTGCGCTTCATCGGCACCCACCGGCCGTCCATCGCCATCGAGAAGGAGGTGTCGACGAGCAGCGCCACGCACGCCTGCGTGCGGGCCTCGGTCTCGGAGACCTCGACGTCGCGGATGTCGAGGCGCACCGACGGGCGCCCGGTGACGGGGTCGCGTCGCAGGCCGCCCGGCTCGCCGGCGGAGCGCACGACGGCGTTGGTGATGCTGCGGGTGACGTCCCAGGGCTCGGTGTCGCCGAACTGCCACTCGCGGCTCGCCCCCGTCAGCTCCCCGGAGGCGCCGGCGCGGCGGATGTCGCGGGCACCCTGGCGCCCCGACATCCGGGTGGCGACGTCGCGCAGCAGCGCCTTCCCGAGCTGGCGCATCGCCTTCGGCGAGAGCCGGGTGGTGCCGTCGCTGGCGCGCTGGAGGTAGCCCGAGTCGCGCAGCGCCCGCTCGAGCTCGGCGAGCCGGCGCGCCTCGACCGCGGAGTCCTCCCCCAGCTGCCGGGCGAGGGCGTCGAGGTCGACGTCGTCCATGCGCGCCCCGCCGTAGGACTGGCTGAGCTGCTCGGCGAGGGCGTCGAGGTCGGCGAGGTCCTGGAAGACACCGGTGCCGTCGCCGAGGCCGAGGCCCTCCTCGCCCTGCATCCGCTCGGAGCCCGACCAGTCCTCGCCCGGGCGCAGGGCCTGCAGCTGACCGTCGAGGCGGGCCAGCTGCTCCTGCAGCGCCGGGCTGCCGAAGGCCTGCGCCGACAGCTCGGCGAGCTCGCGACGCTGCTCGGCGCTCATCGAGTTGAGCATCCGCTGCGCGGCGGCGGCGCGCTGGGCGAGCGCGTCCAGCAGCTCGTCGACGTCGCCGGGCCGCTCCGGGAAGAAGTCGCCGTGGCGGTCCATGAACCGCTCGAAGTCCTCGGGGGTGTCCTCACCCCGCCCGTGCTTCTCCAGCAGGTCGTTGAGGTCGGCGAGCATCTGCTGCACGGCGGCGCGGTCCTCGTCGGTGGCGCCCTCGAGCGCCTGCTTCATCCCGGCGAAACGCTGGTCGAGCGCCTCGCGGCCCAGCAGGTCCTTGATCTGCTCGAAGGTCTCGCGGGCCTCGCTCGAGGCCCAGTCGTAGGACGCCAGCTCGCTCACCGCGGCGGCCGGGCTGGGTGGCAGCGCGTCGAGCCGGAGCTCGCGGAAGGCCCGGTCGCCGTCGTCCATCTCGACGTCGCGCGCCAGCTGTCCGCGCTCCTGCCGCACGGCGGTCTCGAGGAGCTCCTGCACCTCCTGCAGGGTGCCGTCGAGGCGGTGGCGCTGGGCGAGGTCGCGGCGCTTCTCCGCGACCCTGCGGGCCAGCTCGTCGAGACCGACGTGGTCGCGGCCACCGCGGCGCAGGTGCTCGCGCATCGCGCGCTCGGGGCTGTAGCCGGCCATCACGTCCTCGCCGATGGCGTCCAGCGCCTCGGCGAGGTCGACCGGGGGCGCGAGCGGGTCGGGGCCGCCGCGGTAGCGCCCGTAGCGCGACCGGTGGCCCGCCCCCCGGCGTCGCCGGTCGTCGGCCGCGCCCGCGTCAGCCATAGACGGTCTCGCCGTCGCCGGACTCCTTGGCGACCTTGCGGGCCAGGAAGAGGCCTTCGAGGGCGAGCTCGACCGCACTCGCCCGGGTGCCCTCGTCGTGGGCGTCGAGGCGGGCGGCGAGCGCGTCGTACAGGTCGCTCTCGCCGGCGCCGGTGGGCGGGAGCGGCGGCAGGCCCGCCAGCAGGTCGCGGGCGCTGACCTGCTCGCCCGTCGTCACGCTCGCGCCGGCCTCGATCGCCTCGACCAGCGGGCCGAGGTCGAGCCCGCGGAAGCGGCTGCGGACGGTCTCGGCGGTGGCGGTGCGCAGCAGGTGCTCGAGCACCTGGCGCTCGCGGCCCTCCTCGCCGGTCTCGAACTCGATCTTGCCGCCGAGCACGTCGACGGCCGTCTCGAGGTCGACGACCCGGGCCACCGCCCGCTCCTCGCCCTGCGTGGTCGCGCGGTGCAGCGCCGCGGCCGCGACCGTCTCGGCACCGGCGATGGCGAAGCGGGCCGAGACCCCGGAGCGCTGGTCGACCGAGCTGGACTGCCGCAGGGCGCGGGTGAAGCGCGCGAGCACCTCGACGAGGGCGTCGGGCACCTCGGCGACCATGGCCGCCTCCTGCCGGATCACCGCGACCTCGTCCTCGAGCGCGAGCGGGTAGTGCGTGCGGATCTCGGCGCCGAAGCGGTCCTTCAGCGGGGTGATGATGCGCCCGCGGTTGGTGTAGTCCTCGGGGTTGGCGCTCGCCACGACGAGCACGTCGAGCGGTAGCCGCAGCACGTAGCCGCGCACCTGGACGTCGCGCTCCTCCATCACGTTCAGCATCGCGACCTGGATGCGCTCGGCCAGGTCGGGCAGCTCGTTGATCGCCACGATGCCGCGGTGGCTGCGCGGCACCAGGCCGAAGTGGATCGTCTCGGGGTCGCCGAGCGAGCGGCCCTCGGCCACCTTGACCGGGTCGACGTCGCCGATGAGGTCGGCGACGGAGGTGTCCGGCGTGGCGAGCTTCTCGGCGTAGCGCTCGTCGCGGTGCACCCACACCACCGGCAGGTCGTCGCCGAGCTCGGCGGCGCGCCGCTGCGAGACCGGGCTGATCGGCTCGTAGGGGTGCTCGCGCAGCTCCGAGCCCTCGATCGCCGGCACCCACTCGTCGAGCAGGCCGACCAGGGTGCGCAGCAGCCGGGTCTTGCCCTGGCCGCGCTCGCCGAGCAGCACGACGTCGTGGCCCGCGATCAGCGCCCGCTCGAGCTGGGGCACGACGGTGGTGCCGAAGCCGTGCAGTCCGGGCCAGGGGTCGCGGCCCTCGGCGAGCGCGGCCAGCAGGTTGGCCCGCAGCTCCTCGCGCACCGAGCGCTGCTCGTGCCCGGAGGCGCGCAGCGCGCCGAGCGTGGTGGGGGCAGGACGACTGGCTGGGGTGCTCGCCTCGGTCACGCCGCCACGCTACTGCCGCTCCGCAACAGCCCGGCCCGGGTGCCGCGGCGCCCACGCCCGGCTAGCTCCCGGTGGTCCCGTCGAGCGCCTCGCGCAGGAAGTCGGCGTGACCGAGGTGGCGGGCGTACTCCTCGACGAGGTGGACGAGCACCCACCGCAGGCTGGCCCGCTGCGCCGGGTCGTCGTGGCGGCCGTGGACGCAGAGCCGGTCGAGCGCGGCGGCCCCGTCGGCCGCCACGACCGCCGCGACGCGGGCGCGGGACTCCACGACGGCCTCCTCCCAGCGGCGCCGCAGCACGCCGTCGGCGACGTCGGGGGCGGTCGTGAGCTCCCAGTCGCGGTCGGCGTCCCAGTCGGCGGAGGCCCACGGCTCGGCGAGCGGGAGGCCGTGCAGCACATGGGTGGTCCACCAGTGCTCGACGAAGGCGAGGTGGTGCAGGAGGCCGCCGAGCGTCAGCGACGACGGGGCCAGCGCGGTGTGCAGCTGGTCGTGGTCGAGCCCGGCGGCCTTCAGCCGCAGGGTGTCGCGCTGGTGGTCGAGGAAGCCTGTCAGGGTCGCGAGCTCGTCGCCGGCCAGCGGCGCCTCGGTGCGGTCGTCCACCGGGCGAGGCTAGCGCGCGCCGGCCTTGAGCCGGCGCTGCTGCGACGCGGGGGCGACGTTGCGGAGTCGGCGGTCCCGGGCTTGAGCCGGGCTGGGGAGACTGGTGCCCGTGCCGGGATCCGGGTCAGCCCCACTCGCCCCGGCCGAGGAGGACCCGCGCGGCCACCTGCCCCGAGACCGGTGGCCGCGCGGGACCACCGACCGCACGCTCGACGTGCGCGGGTGAGCCTCAGACGGCTTCCATGCGGTAGCCGACGCCCCGCACGGTGCGGATGAGCCGGGTCTCGCCCTTGCCGTCGCCGAGCTTGCGGCGCAGGTTGCCGATGTGGACCTCGACGAGGTGGGTGTCGTTGACCCACTCGTTGCCCCACACCGAGCGCAGCAGCGCCTCGCGGCTCCACACCCGGGCCGGGGTGCGCATCAGCTCGGTGAGCAGGTCGAACTCGGTGCGGGTGAGGGCGAGCTCCTCGCCGTCGCGCAGCGCGCGCCGCCCGTCGACGTCGACGGTGAGGACGCCGTGGCGCAGCACCTCGGAGTCGTCGTCGGCCGCGACCGCCGCACCCCGGCGCGGGCGGCGGAACATCGCGTTGACGCGGGCCTTCAGCTCGCGCGGCGAGAAGGGCTTGCCCAGGAAGTCGTCGGCACCGGTCTCGAGGCCGATGAGCCGGTCGACCTCCTCGTTGCGGGCGGTCACCATGACGATGTAGGCGTCGCTGAACTCCCGGATGCGCCGGCAGGCCTCGATGCCGTCGAAGCCCGGCAGCCCGAGGTCGAGGGTGATGAGGTCGGGGTCGGCGCTGCGCGCCGCGTCGACGGCCTCGCGACCGTCGGCGGCCGAGGTCACCTCGAAGCCCTGCGAGGTGAGCGTCAGCGCGATGAGCTCGCGGATGTCGGCGTCGTCCTCGACGACCAGCGCCTTGCGGTCCACGTTCTCCATGCGGGCATGATGCCAGAGCCCCCGCACGAGGGTCAGTCGCCTCGCGGGGCGGTGCTGCCGGGGCGCGGGCGGCACCGGGCGGCGGCGGGTGTGCGCGCCTTCAGGCGTGGGAGCGGTGCAGCACCGCCGAGGTCGCCACCAGGACGACGTCGTCGCCGTCCACCTCGGCGCGGCCGTCGACCAGCAGCGAGTGCGCGGCCGGGTCGGTAGGCGCGAAGAGCAGCGTCGCCTCCGGGTTGTCCTGCACGTTCAGCACCGTGCCGCGCCCCGGGCCCGGCAGCCGCACCCGGCCGCCCTCCACGACCGGCGCCACGCTCACCGCCTTGACCCGTCCGGCGCGCTCGCCGTTGCGCGGCGTGGTGAGCAGGAAGGCCTGCTCGAAGCCGGCCACCGCGGCCGGCAGGTCGGCCACGTCGACGGGGATGCTCACTGCGGCCCTCGGGTGCTCACCCGCCGAGACTAGACCGCGGGTGACCCGCGCGGGGGGTGGCTCGTTGTCCGGGCATGACCAGCCTGGGCACCGCCTCCCCGGACCCCCACCTGCTGCTCGCCGCCGCGCTCGGCGTGCTCGTCGTCGTCGCGGTCGTGCTCGCGGAGCGCGCCGCGCACCGCCGCGAGGTGCACGCACGTCGCGTGGTGCTCGCCGCCCACGACTCCCGGCTCCGAGCCCTCGCCCCGGCGCAGGTGGACGCGGCCTTCGAGCGCCTGGTGGCGCGCCACCGCTAGCGTCGAGGGGTGCCCGACCCCTCGCCCACCGACCGCTCCCCCGGGGACCCCTTCGCGCCCGCCGCCTGCCCGTGCGGCCGCCCCGCGGCGTACGACGCCTGCTGCGGCCCGCTGCACCGCGGCTCCCGCCCGGCGGCGACCGCGGAGGAGCTGATGCGCTCGCGCTACAGCGCCTACGCCCGGGGCGAGGCCGACCACCTCTTCCGCACCTGGCACCCGCGGACCCGCCCGACCGACGTCACCACCGACCGCGGCCTGCGGTGGACCGGGCTGACCGTGCTCGACACCGTCGCGGGCGGCGTCGACGACGAGGAGGGCGTGGTGGAGTTCGAGGCGCGCTGGGACTCACCCGCAGGCCCCGGACGGCTGCGTGAGCGCAGCCGCTTCGTGCGGCGCGGCGGGCGGTGGGTCTACCTCGACGGCTCCTGAGCGGGCTCCTCGGACGGGCCTGCGGGCGGGCGCGCGCGGGCGCGCTCGTCGAAGCTCACCGTGACGGTCTCGAAGCCCTTGTGCCGCTGCGCGCGGGCGTAGAGCGCGTAGGCGCGTCGGTCGGCGTCGGTGAGCTCGACGGCGTCGGTGAACGGCGTCAGCAGCGCCCGCGGCCACAGCCGTCGCGCCAGGACGACGTTGACCTCCATGCCGAGCACCGCCATGGCCGCGGCGAGGTAGATGATGCCGATCAGCCCGAGGACGAGCGCGAAGGTGCCGTTCACGTCGGTGGTCGCCGCGATGACCCGGGTGGCGTAGAGCGCGCCGAGGTACTGCAGGGCCTGCCACAGGACCGCGACGGTGAGCGCCCCCGGCACCGCGGCCACCCACGGGTGCTGGCGGGCGGCGGCGAAGCGGAAGAACACGGTGAGCATCGCCGCGAGCGCGAGCAGCGCGCCGAGCTGCACCAGCAGCCGCGCGGTGCCGTCCAGGCGGTCGTCGAGCAGGTCGGTCGCGGCGCTCAGCGCGGAGAAGACGGTGAGCGAGAGCACCGCGACGCCCGCGGTGATGAGCAGCAGCAGGCTCTTCAGCCGCAGCAGCACCGGGTTGGGGCGGCTGTTGCGCGGCACCGACCAGGCGACGTTCATGGCGTTCTGCAGCGACTGCCCGAGGCCGAGGGAGCCGTAGAGCGCGGCCAGCCCGCCCACGACGATGGCCGCGGTCGAGCCCTGCAGCCCGTCGGGGCGGCCGAGCTGGTCGCCGACGATCGGGAACTGGCTCAGCGCCGAGTCGAGCACCCGCTCCTCGAGGCGGGGGTCGCCCTGCAGCACGAAGCCGAGGATCGAGCTGGAGAGCAGCAGCAGCGGGAAGATCGCGATGAAGGCGTAGTAGGTCAGCGCCGCGGCGAGGTAGTTGCCCTGGTCGTCGAAGTACTTGTAGACGACCGCGAGCGGCACCCCCACCAGCGGCACGCGCTGCTGGAAGCGGTCGAGGCGCTGGTCGAGCCGCGCCACCTCACAGCCTCCCGAGGACGTCGGCGCCGATCTTCACGATGAAGGCACCCACGACCAGGACGAAGAAGACGCGCACGAAGCCGCCGCCGTGGTGCACCGCCAGGCGCGCCCCGGCGTACGCCCCCAGCACGTTGGCGGCCCCCATGAGCAGGCCGACGCCCCACAGCACCGCGCCCTGCGGCACGAAGACCACCAGCGCGGCGACGTTGGTGGCCCAGTTGGCCAGCCGCGCCTTCGCGGAGGCCTCCAGGAAGGCGTAGCCCAGGAGCCCGACGAGGGTGAAGACGAAGAAGGAGCCGGTGCCGGGCCCGAGCGCGCCGTCGTAGAAGCCGATCAGCAGCCCCGTCGCCATGGCGACCGCGGCGTGGCGCCGGCCCGCGAAGCGCAGCCGGGTGACGGCGCCGATCGAGGGCTTGAAGAGCACGTAGGCCCCGACGAGCACCAGCACGACCAGGACGATGGGGTCGAAGGCGGAGCGCGGGATGAGCGAGGCGACCAGCGCACCGAGGGCCGAGCCGACGAAGGCGAGGAGCATCAGCGGGCCGAAGGTGCGCGGGTCGGGACGCACCCGGTTCCAGTACGTCGCGGCGCTCACGGTCGTGCCGCACACCGAGGCCAGCTTGTTGGTGGCGAGCAGCTGCACCGGCGAGGCTCCGGGCAGCCCGATGAGCAGGGCGGGCAGCTGGATCAGCCCGCCGCCGCCGACCACGGCGTCGACGAAGCCGGCCGCGAGGGCCGCGAGGCCGAGCAGCAGGACGACCTCGGTGGTGGGATCCCCCACCTCAGGCCCCCACGTCAGGCCGAGCGCTCGTCGTCGCCGGGCCCGAGGATGCGCAGGTGGTCGGGCAGGAAGCCGTGGGCGATGGCCCACCGCACGGCCTGGCTGCGGCGCACGACGCCCATCTTCTTGTAGGCCGTGCGGATGTAGGTCTTCACGGAGTTGATGGAGAGGAAGGCCTTGTCGGCGATCTCCTGGTTGGACAGGCCCTGGGCGAGCAGCGTCACGATCTCCGACTCGCGCTCGGTCAGGCCGGCCTCGCGACCGGGCCACTCGTGCTCGCGGGGCGCCGGGTCGGCCTCCACGCCCGTCTCGGTGACCACCTCGCCGCGGGCGACCCGCTCGAGGGCCTCGACGACGACGTCGGCGGGGAGGCTCTTGGTGAGGTAGCCCTGGGCACCGCGCCGCAGCGCGTCCTGCACGAGCTCGGGCTGGGCGTTCCACGAGTAGACCACCACCGCGGCGCCCCCACGGGTGAGCCGGCTGAGCTCCATCCGGTCGCCCTGCGGCTGGCTGAAGGAGTCGTAGAGGACGACGTCGACGTCGCTCAGCACCGGCATCCTGCTGTCGAGCTCGACGACGGAGACGCGCTCGGCGAAGGGCTCCAGCATGGCCGCGAGCCCGCGCACCACGACCTCGTAGTCGTTGGAGATCGCGACCCTCAGCGGCTTCTGCACGAGCCGGAGCATAGCCGGGGCCCGGGGGGCCCGCCGCCGGCGCGGACGACGGCGGTGGCCGGGTCCGGCCAGCCACCGGAGGCGGCCAGCGCGGCGTCCGGCGGGCCGCTCACTCCACGAAGCCCTCCTGCCGCAACCACTCCTCGGCCACCGCGACCGGCTCGCGGCCCTCCACGTCGATCTGCGCGTTGAGCTCGAGCAGCACCTCGTCGGTCAGCTGCGCGGCCACCGGCTCCACGAGGTCGGCGATGGCCGGGTGCTGCTCGAGCACCGGCTCGCGCACCACGAGGGAGATGTTGTAGTTCGGGAAGTAGGAGCGGTCGTCCTCCAGGACCGCGAGGTCGAGGGCCAGGATGCGGCCGTCGGTGGTGAACACCTCGCCGAAGGCGCACTCCCCCTGCGCGGTCGCGGCGTAGATCGCGCCGGTCTGGTAGACCTGGATGTTCTCCCGGGGCGTGGCCTGGCCGAGCGGCACGTCGTAGGTCCGGAGCATGCCGGGCAGGCCGTCGGGCCGGTTCTGGAACTCCGACTCGACGCAGAAGGTGCGCTCCGGCGCCGGCACCTCGGAGAGCTGCGAGAGCTTCGTGATGCCGTAGCGCTCCTGGGTCTCCTGAGTCACCGCGAAGCCGTAGGTGTTGTTCGCCGGGGTCGGCGGCAGCCACACGAGGTCGTTCTCCTCGAGGTCGGCCTCGGCCACGGCGGCGTACTGCTCCTGCTCGCCCTTCACGGGCTCGTCGCGCCCGAGGTAGGAGATCCAGGCGGTGCCGGTGTACTCCCACATCGCGTCGACCTGGCCCTGCAGGTGCGCCTGCCGGGCGGAGTTGCTGCCCGGGATGTTGGTGAGGTCGGTGACCTCGGCGCCGGCGGCCCTGAAGAGGATCAGCACGATCTTGCCGAGCAGGATGTTCTCGGAGAAGTTCTTCGACCCCACGGCGATGTCGGCGCCCTCGAGCTCGCCGGCGAGGTCGTCGAGCGGGCCGGCGAGCTCGGCCTCCGGCACGATGCCGCCGGCGGTGGCCAGCCCGCAGCCGGTGGGCAGCGCGAGCGCGAGCAGGGCGGCGAGGCCGGCGACGGCACGGGTACGACGGGTGCGCGCGCGCATCACAGCCCCCGCGGGGAGAGCAGGACCTCGGCGAGCCGCCCGAGCCACTCCACGAGCAGGGCGAGGAGGGCGACGAGCACGGCGCCCGCCACGGTGAGCTCGGGGCGGAAGAGGTTGACGCCGGTGGTGATGAGGCCGCCGAGCCCGCCGGCTGCGATGAAGGTCACGAGCGTGGCGGTGCCGACCGCCAGGACCAGCGAGGTGCGGATGCCCGCCATGACCACGGGGAGCGCCAGCGGCAGCTCGACCCGGGCCAGGACGGCGAGCGGCGACATGCCCATGCCGCGCCCGGCCTCGACCAGCGTGCGGTCGACGCCCTCCAGCCCGGTGATGGTGTTGCGCAGCACCGGGAGCAGGCCGTAGAGCGCGACGGCGAGCACGCCGGTCCAGAAGCCGAAGCCCAGCCAGATCGCGAGCAGCACGACGAGCCCGATCGACGGGGCCGCCTGGCCGGCGTTGGCGACGCCCACCACCAGCGGAGCGGCGCGGCGGAAGCGTGGCCGGGTCACGAGGATCCCGAGCGGAACGGCCGTCACCACGACCGCCACGCCGACGGCGGCGGTGATGCGGACGTGCTCCCAGGTCGCCGTGGTGATCGCGCGCCAGGCCAGCGCGCTCTGCTCGACCGAGTCGAGGTCGGCGCTCTGGCGCCACAGCGCGAAGGCGCCGAAGCCCGCAGCCACCAGCAGGGGCGGCAGCACGAGCAGCAGCCGCGTCTCGCGGTCGAGGCGCCGGCGCCCCGGGGACGGGCCGGGGCCGGCGTCGGGGGCGGCGGGGGCCGGGGCCGGCCCGGCGGCCGAGGGCGCCGTGGTCGTGGCGCTCACGCGGTCTCCCCCGCGTGCCGCTCGGCCTGCTCCTCGAGGGCGCGCACGTGGTCGGTGACGGCGTGGAAGTCGACCACCCCGAGGAACCGGTCGCGATCCCCGGTGACCACGGCGGCCCCGTGACTGCTCGAGAGCATGGTGTCGAGCGCGTCGTTGAGCGTGGCGCGCTGGTCGACGGTCAGCAGGTCGCCGGTCGGCTCCACGACGGTCTCGCCGTGCAGCTGCCGCAGCCACGGCCAGCCGCGCGGGCGATCGCGGTCGTCGAGGACGACGACCGTGCGGTCGCCCGCGGCTTCGGCACGGCGCCGCACGTCAGCCGTGGACTCCCCGATGCGGGCGGTCGTCTGCTGGCGCAGGTCGACGTCGTCGACCCGGGCCAGCGAGAGCTGCTTGAGCGTGGAGCCGGAGCCCACGAAGTCGCTCACGAAGTCGTCCGCCGGCGAGGCGAGCACGACCTCGGGGGTGTCGTACTGGGCGACGTGGCCGCCCTCGCGCAGGATGACGATGCGGTCGCCGAGCTTGATCGCCTCGTCGATGTCGTGGGTGACGATGAGGATCGTCTTGCGCAGCTCGCGCTGGATGCTGAGCAGCTCGTCCTGCAGCCGCTGGCGCGTGATCGGGTCGACGGCACCGAAGGGCTCGTCCATCAGCACGACCGGCGGGTCGGCGGCCAGGCCGCGCGCGACGCCCACGCGCTGCTGCTGCCCGCCGGAGAGCTCGCGGGGGTAGCGACCGCGGTAGCGGTCGGGGTCGAGGCCCACCAGGTCGAGCAGCTCGGTGACCCGCTCGGCGGTGCGGCGCTTGTCCCACCCCAGCATCTTCGGGACGAGCGAGACGTTCTTCTCGACCGTCATGTGGGGGAAGAGGCTGCCGCCCTGGATGACGTAGCCGACCTCGCGCCGCAGCGCGTCGGCGGAGCGCTGCCGCACGTCGGCGCCGTCGATGAGGATGGTGCCCGAGGTCGGCTCGATGAGGCGGTTGACCATCTTGAGCGAGGTGGTCTTGCCGCAGCCCGACGGACCGACGAGCACGACGATCTCGCCCGCCGGCACGGTCAAGGAGAGCGAGTCGACGGCCGGTGACTGCTGGCCCGGGTAGCGCTTCGTCACCTGCTCGAGCCGGATCTCGGCCCCGCTGACGCCGGGCCGGCCGGCGTCCTCCCTGGCCCCCGCTCCGGTGCCCGTGGTGCTCGACGTGGTGCTCGTGCTCGTCATCCGGTGATCCCCTTCGAGGTGGTGAGCCGCCCGAGCAGCAGGAGCAGGGCGTCGGCGAGGAGCGCGACGACGACGATGCCGATGGTCCCGACGAGGGCGTAGTCGAGGGCGTTGGCGCCGCCGATCTGGCCCAGGCCGGTGAAGATGAAGCCGCCCAGGCCGGGGCCGAGGATGAACGCGGCGATCGCCGCGATGCCCATCGTCATCTGGGTGGAGGTGCGGATCCCGGCGAGGATGACCGGCCACGCCAGCGGCAACCGCACCCGCCACAGCACGGCGGCCGCGCCCATGCCCATGCCGCGCGCCGACTCCAGCAGGGTCGGGTCGACCTCGCGCAGCCCGACGACGGCGTTGCGCAGGATCGGGAGCACGGCGTAGAAGGCGACCGCGACGAACGCCGAGATCGGCTGGATGCCGTCAGCGCCAGCATCAGGCCGACGAGCGCGAAGCCGGGGACGGTCAGGCCGATCGCGCTCAGCGCGTTGAGCACCCCCTGCAGCGCCGGCACACGCATCGCGAGCACGGCGAGGCCGACGGCGACGACGGTGCCGAGCAGCACGGCCTGCGCGACCAGGTTGAGGTGCTGCAGCGCGTTGAACCAGATCAGGTCCTGGCGCTCCTGCACGAACTCCCACACGACGCACGCACCTCCGTGGGGCACCGGACCCCTGCGGCGACCCCACCCGGGCGATCGGGACGCCCGGGACCTCCTACCGAAGCACGGTCACCCGTCCGGGTGGACCACCCCGGACGGGTGGGACGGGTGTGACGTCGGTGCCCGGAGCCGGGCGTCGGCGCAGGCGCCCTCCGTCAGTCGCGGGTCAGGAACGCCAGCAGGTCCTGCCGCGTGAGCACGCCGACCGGCTTGCCTTCCTCGTGCACGAGCACGGCGTCGGCGCGCTCGAGCATCGGCACCGCGTCGCGGGCCGCCTCACTCGACCCGATCGTGGGCAGCGGCGGCGACATGTGGTCCTCGACGGGGTCGGCGAGTCGGGCGGAGCCGGCGAAGAGGGCGTCGAGGAGGGCCCGCTCGGAGACCGACCCGGCGACCTCGGCGGCGACCACCGGCGGCTCGGCGCGCACGACGGGCATCTGGGACACGCCGTACTCCTGGAGGATGTGGACCGCCTCGGCGATGGTCTCGCTCGGGTGCGTGTGGACGAGGTCGGGCAGTCGCCCGCTCTTGCCGCGCAGCACCTCGCCGACCGTGCGGGTGCCCTCGTCGCCCGAAGTCGTGGCGAAGCCGTAGGACGCCAGCCAGTCGTCGCTGAAGATCTTGGAGAGGTAGCCGCGGCCGGAGTCGGGCAGCAGCACGACCACCACGGCGTCGCGGCCCTCGGGGGTGCCGGCGAGCTCGTGGGCGACCTGCCGCGCGGCGTACGCCGCCATGCCGCAGGAGCCCCCGACCAGCAGGGCCTCCTCCCGGGCGAGGCGACGGGTGAAGGCGAAGGAGTCGGCGTCGGAGACCTCGATGACGCGGTCGGCCACGGTGCGGTCGTAGGTCTCCGGCCAGAAGTCCTCGCCGACGCCCTCGACGAGGTAGGGCCGGCCGGTGCCGCCGGAGTAGACCGAGCCGGCCGGGTCGGCCCCGATGACCTGCACCGCGGGGTTCTGCTCCTTGAGGTAGCGACCGACGCCGCTGATGGTGCCGCCGGTGCCCATGCCGGTGACGAAGTGCGTGATGCGGCCCTCGGTCTGGCGCCAGATCTCGGGACCGGTGGTCTCGTAGTGCGAGCGGGGGTTGTGGGGGTTGGAGTACTGGTCGGGCTTCCACGCGCCGGGCTGCGAGGCCAGCCGGTCGGACACGTTGTAGTAGGAGTCCGGGTGCTCCGGGGCGACGGCGGTCGGGCAGACCACGACCTCCGCGCCGTAGGCCTTGAGGACGTTGCGCTTGTCCTCGCTGACCTTGTCGGGGCACACGAAGACGCACCTGTAGCCCTTCTCCTGCGCGACCATCGCCAGGCCGACGCCGGTGTTGCCCGAGGTCGGCTCCACGATGGTGCCGCCGGGCTGCAGGGCACCGGAGGCCTCGGCGGCCTCGATCATCCGGGTGGCGATGCGGTCCTTCACGCTGCCGCCGGGGTTGAGGTACTCGACCTTGGCGAGCACGAGGGGGCCCTGGTCGTCGCCGTCGCCCCGGGGTGCCAGGTCGAGGGTCCGACGCAGCCGCACCAGCGGGGTGTCGCCGATGAGGTCGATGACGGAGTTCACGTAGTCCACGTCGCCAGGCTAGGCCGTCGTCACCCCTCCGGCGGAGCCGCCACTAGGGTGGAGGACGTGGGGAAGGCAGCAGCAGCACGCAAGCTGGCGTCCGCGGCTGCCTTCGGCGGGGGCGGGCTCACCGCCGTCGGCGCGGGCCTCTTCGGTGTCATGAAGGTCGAGGCGCAGCTCGCGCGCCGCGCCATCGGCGAGCCGCGCGACGAGCCGCCGCCCGACGCGACGGGGTGGTACGGCCGCCACCGGCCGGGCCCGGCCGTCAAGGTCGTGCTCCTCGGCGACTCCAGCGCGGCCGGCTACGGCGTCGAGCGGGTCGAGGAGACCCCTGGCGCGCTGCTGGCCTCCGGGATCGCCGTGCACGGCGACCGGCGCGTCTACCTCCGCTCCCTCGCCGTCGTGGGCGCCCAGACCTCCGACCTCGCCGCGCAGGTCGACCGCGCGCTCGTGGTCGAGCCCGACGTCGCCGTCGTGATGATCGGCGCCAACGACGTCACCCACAGCGTGCTGCCGCGCCAGTCGGTCGCCGACCTCACCGAGGGCGTCACGCGGCTCATCGAGGCGGGGGTCGCGGTCGTCGTCGGCACCTGCCCCGACCTCGGCACGATCAAGCCCATCGCGCCGCCGCTCAAGCAGTTCGCCCGGGCCTACTCGCGTCGTCTCGCCGCGGCGCAGACCATCGCCGTCCTCGAGGCCGGCGGCCGCACCGTGTCGCTCGGCTCCATCCTCGGTCCGGAGTTCGACGCCGCCCCCGCGCTGCTCTTCGGGCCCGACCGCTTCCACCCCTCCGCCGACGGCTACCGCAAGCTCGCCGGCGTGCTGCTGCCCTCGACGCTGGCCGCGCTCGACCTGCTGCCCGACGACGAGCTGCGTCCCGAGGCCTTCCGCGGCGAGGGCGTCCTGCCGATCACCGCGGCGGCCCTCGAGGCGGTGCGCACCCCCGGCACCGAGCTCGACGGCACCGAGGTCGCGGGCGCGCGCCGCGGCGTACGCGGGCTGTGGGTCGAGCTGCGCCACCGCCGACGCCGTGTCGACGGCGACGCGGAGTCGCCGGAGAAGTCCGAGGCAGACGAGGCCGGGCCGGACGGGGCCGTGGCTGCGGACGGCGGGCTCGTGCCGGACCCCGGCACCGTGACGGAGGAGGCCGCGGGCGCCTGAGGCACTCGCGCACCGACCTGCGGACACGGCAGAGGCCCCGGACCAGCAGGTCCGGGGCCTCTGCGCTGTGGGGGCTGGGCGACCGCTCCGACGGCCGCCGAGTGCTCCGCGTCAGTCCTGGCTGAAGATCGCCATGATGCGGAGCAGGTTGGTGTAGATCCAGACGAGGCTCACCGTCATCGCGAAGGCGGCGCGCCACGACTCGCGCTCGGGCAGCCCGTGGCGGACGCCCTGCTCGACGAAGTCGAAGTCGAGGATCAGCATGAAGATGCCGAGCGCCAGACCGGCCAGCGAGAAGACCAGGCCGAGGCCGCCGAAGCCGAACAGGCCGAACGAGTTGCCGAAGAAGCCGAGCACGAGCTCCATCAGCGACAGCGCGACCATGCCGAAGACGGCCGCCATGACGCCGCGGCGGAACTTGTCGGTCACGGTGATGTCGAAGACCTTGTAGGCCGCGAGCGTGCCCGCGAAGGCCGCGAACGTGCCGAAGACCGCCGGGGCGACGATGCCGCCGCCGAACTGGCCCTCGAAGATCTTGCTCAGCGCGCCCAGCGCGACGCCCTCGAGCACGGCGAAGGCCATCACCAGCGCCGGCGAGATGACGCGCTTGAACGAGTTGACCATCGACAGCGCGAAGGCGCCGAGCGAGCCGACCAGCACCGCGGTGAAGAGGCCACCAGGGTTGGCGTCGGACAGGTCGGGGGTCAGCACCCAGGTCGCCATCGCGACCAGCACGACGGTGCCGACGGAGAACGCGGTCTTCTGCACCACGCTGTCGATCGTCATCCGGGCGGCAGGCTCGGCGTAGCCCGTGGGGCCGCCGAAGCCGCCCTGGGAGCCGCCCTGGGCGACGTCCCACTGCGAGGGGTTGCCGTACGGCGCGCCCACGGTGGCCTGGCCACCCTGGGGGTAGCCGGGGTAGGTGGGGTACTGCTGCGCGCTCGACCCGTTGAACTCGGCCGAGCGGCGGAACACCGGGTTGTTGCTCTGCATGGCTCTGGTCTCTCCTCGAGGCCTGGTCGGCCGTCGACCTGACGGCTCGGTGGTCCCGATCCTCTCAGGTCCCACGTCCACGTCAACGATCAGCCGGGGGCCGGTGTTCCCGCTCCCGCCCCGCCGTCCCTGAGAGTCTCCTGTGACCGCACTGGTCGCGGGTCGCCGGTCGCCGGTCGCCGGTGGCGGTGGGGGCAGCGAGCTCCTGCCGGTCGGCCGGCCCGCGAGCGGGCGAGTCGAGACCCGCCCTCGGTGGTCGAGCGAGCACGCCGCGCTCTCGCCGAGGGGTCGGGCGTTGCGCTCGTGTCGAGGGGTCGCGCGCTGGGCTCGCGTCGAGGGGTCGCGCGCTGCTCATCCGCCGAGGGGTCGCGCGCTGCGCACTCGCCGAGGGGTCACGCGCTGCGCTCTCGTCGAGGGGTCGCGCGCTGCGCTTCGGTCGAGGGGTCGCGCGCTGCTCACCCGTCGAGGGGTCGCGCGCTGGGCTCGGGTCGAGGGGTCGCGCGCTGCGCTCGCGTCGAGGGGTCGCGCGCTGCGCTCGCGTCGAGGGGTCACGCGCTGGGGCGTTCGGGTGGTCGAGGGGGCCCCGCCAGGGCCGTCGCGAGACCGGAGTCCAGGCGGGCTGCGGGCCATTGGTCGTGCACAGATCGACGGCCAGGATCCGTTGTCCACAGCCGGATCCGAGCCGGCGGTGAGTGATGCTCCTATGGCTGTCAAGCGGCGAGTAGCCATTGACGGTAGCGGTCGGCGAGGTCGCAGTCGGGGTAGGTGCCGAGTTCGGTTCGGACGATTTTGCTGGGGTAGGTGCCGAGGGCTTTGGCGGCCGCAGTGAGGGTGATGTTCTTGGCCTGTCGCGCGGGTCGCAGGTCGGTGAGCTCGGGGGCGGCCAGGCCCCGGGTGAGGGATCGGTAGACCTCGCGTGCGATCGCGCGCTTGAGCAGACGGGTGATCTCGGCGTGGTCGCGGCCGCGGTCTCGTTGGGTGCGGACGTAGGCGCGGGTGCGGGGGTCGGAGGTCATCCGGACCAGCGCGATGGTGTGCAGCGCGCAGTTCGCGGCTCGATCGCCGCCGCGCGAAAGCCGGTGACGGGTGGTCTTCCCGGATGAGGCCGGGACGGGCGCGGTGCCGCACAGGGCGGCGAAGGAGGCTTCGCTACGCAGCCGTTCGGGGTTCCCGCCGGCGGTGATCAGTAGTTGGGCTGCGGTGGCCGGGCCGACGCCGCGCAGCGACATCAGGTGGGGGTTCGCTGCTTGGGCCAGGTCGCGGATCTGCTGGTGGAGGTCGTCGGCTTGCTCGGTGAGGAACTGGTGGCGCCGAGCCAGGGTCTTCAACGCGGTCAGCACGCCGTGGCTGGTCGGGTCCTTGGTGCTGGGGCGGCAGGCTGCGAGCGCGTTGACCAGCGCTTTCTCCTTCAGTGGGCGGTACTTCTCCCGCACGAGGGTGGGTGCGGTGATGAGCATGTGGTGGATCTGGTTCATCGCCGCGGTGCGGGCCTTGACCGCGGATCGGCGGGCGTTGTTCAGCGCCCGGATGGCCTCGGTGTGTTCGTCCTTGGGTGCTGCCGCGGCCCGCTGGGACAGCACGGCGCGGGCGGCCTGGTAGGCGTCGATGGGGTCGGACTTGCCCTGCAGGCGTCGCACCGACCGCTCGGGGCGGATGACCTCGCGCACGGCGATCCCGGCTGCTTGGGCCGCGCGGGTGAGGCCGGCGCCATAAGAGCTTGTCCCCTCGATCCCGATCACTGTCAGCGCACCGAAGGCGACCAGGAACGCGAGGGCGTCGCGGTAGCCGGTCGGTGTGGTGGGGAACTCGCGGTCGCCCAGGTCGCGGCCCAGGGCGTCGATCGCTGCGACGTGGATGGTGTCGGCATGGGTGTCCGCACCGCCGAGGACCTGGGTTGCCTCGGGTCGGGTCGCTGTCATGATGGATCTGCCTTCCGCGTCGATTCGGTAGGTCGACGTCGGTCGGGCGGCAGACAGGACATTGATGAGGCGCTTGCCAGGCTCTTATTAGGTCATGTCCGCCCGGCCGACGAGCGTTGGACCCTGACCGCCGGCCAGACCAATTGATGGTCAACCCAGCAGGGCGACAGTCGGCGGCAGAGGCACGACGGTCAGGGCGCTTGACCATCATCAATGTCGGTGGTGGCTGCTTGACTCCTCTCATGACCACCAGCCCGGCACCCGAGCTCGACACCGCGATCGCGGTGCTCGACCGTGCCGGCGCGCTGGTCGCAGACGCCCGCGTGGTCGACGCGGAGCTGATGCGGGCTGCGTGTGCGTGGGCGGACCTGCACCCCGCCGACGCGCTAGATGCGGCGACGGTGGCCGGGACGTACGGCGACACCGCGCTGCCCATCGCCGGCGCCTATGCGCCTTCGGTGACGGAGTTCGCGGTCGCGGAGTTCGCGACCCGGCTGGGGCGTTCCACCACCTCGGGTGCCGCCTACCTCGGCCAAGCACTCGTGTGCCGCCACCTCCTGCCCCGATTGTGGGACGCGGTGCAGGCGCATCGGGTGGACGGGTGGCGTGCCCGCCTCGTCGCCCGCATGGTCCTCGGCAAGGGCCTCACCCCCGAAGCAGCCGGGTGGGTGGACCGCCACGTGACGCCCGTGGCGCAGACCATCGGCGCCACCACCCTCGAACGCCTCGTCGCCGAAGCACTCGCGCGGTTCATGCCCGACGAGGCCGAGCTCGCCCACGCCGAGGCACGCGAGCAGCGCCGCTTCGACGTCCACCTCGACGACCGCCCCGGCGATGACTTGACCGGGACGGTGGACGCCACAGGGTGTTTCGACCTGCCCGACGGGATCACCATCCACGACGCCGTCACGGAGGAGAAGCAGCGGCTGCGTGCCCTCGGCGCCACCGCCGAGCCGGGACCACTGTCGGCGCAAGCCCTGCTCAACCTCGTCGTACGGGGCTCCGACGGCGTGTCCGCGCAAGCCACCCTCGACCTGGTGACCGTGGACGGTGGTCGAGCAGCGAGCCCTGGCGAGCGTGTCGAGACCCCCGGCACCGACACAGCAGGGTCGGGTTCGCAGCCGGGTCGATCTGCGGGCCGTCGGCAACGGCGCTACCTGCTCCACCTCCACCTGTCCGACGCGGTGCTGCGCACCTCGATGTCCCGCGGCCGGCTACGGGCGGGGGACGGGGCGGTGGGACGGGTCGAGGAGACCCGCGCCCCGGTGACCGCGACCGCGATCCGCGACTGGCTCACCACCGCCGGGATCGACGGGGTCGCACCCCAGGTGACGGTGCTGCCGGTGCTCGACCTGAACGAGGCCGTGCACACCGAGGCCTACGAAGTCCCACGACGCCTGGCCCACCAGACGGCTCTGACCCACCTGACGTGCGTGTTCCCGTGGTGCGGCCGCGCCGCACGCAGGTGCGACCACGACCACGCCGTCCCCTACAACCCGGTCGACCGTGCTGGCGAAGCGGACGCGGCGGGCGAGGCGGGCGAGGCGGGCGAGGCAACCATTGGGCCCGCGGGCGGGCCGACCTGTTCCTGCAACATCGCGCCGCTGTGCCGTCCGCACCACCGGTTGAAGACCCACGGCCACGCCGCCACCAGGTGGACCCTCACACCAGCCGGTGCCGGCGCATGGCTGTGGAAGTCACCGCACGGGGCGCACTACCTGCGCGACCACACCGGCACCCGACCCCTCGACGGACCCCTCGCCCACAACCCCGGACCACCCGATGCTGGACCAGCGCCCCCGGACTCGGGCCGGGCCTGCAATACCGGGCCGCCGCCCGGCTCTGGTCCGGCACAGGAGTGTGACACCGGGCCGCCACGCGACGGCGACCCGCCGCACCACGACGACACCGGGCCGCCCGCACCCGCGGACTGACCACACGCGCGTACGTCACCGGGTCTCGACACGGGCCTCGCGGCCCTGCTCGACCAACGAACAGGGGCGTCCGGTCCTCCTCAGCCATCCGTTCGACGACAGCCCGCACCCCACCTCCGGGGTGTCGGGCTCGTCGTGCTGCCCGAACAGCGTGGGCGCCCGGGTGCGGGGGTCGGCTACGCCCCGGCGGGCCCTGCTCGACCACCGACGTGGCGGCGGCCCCGCGTGACCACCGGGTAGCGGCCAAGGGCGTGGCTCGACACCCGCCCCCTCGGCGGCGGGCGCCGTGCCCCCGGTGGGACTCGAACCCACAGCTGGCCGCTTTTAAGGCGGCTCCCTCTGCCAGTTGGGGCACGGGGGCGCGGGCCACACCGTACGGCCTGGGCGCGGTCAGACGGTGGTCGCCGGGTCCGCGCTCACGAGGAGGTAGCGGTCGTCCTCGATCGCACGTCCCCAGTAGCGGGCGTCGGTGAGTCGGTGGAGCTCGACCGGGCGTCCCGCGGCCTCGACGAGCGCCGCGGCGCGCTCCGCCGGGATCCCCGCACCGTTGCTCCACCAGCCCTCGACGAGCAGCAGCCGGCCGCCGGGCGCGAGCAGCCGCAGCCACCGGCGCAGGGCCACGGCCGGGTCGGGCATGGCCCACAGCACGTGGCGGGAGAGGACGACGTCGTGGGCCGCCGCCTCGAGGGGCGGCTCGGAGGCGTCCCCCTCGCTGAACGTGACGCCCGGCAGGCCCGCCGCCTTGCGCTCGGCGAGCTCGAGCATGCGCAGAGAGAAGTCGAGGCCGCTCACCACGTGCCCGGCCTCGGCGAGCAGCACCGACAGGGTCCCGGTGCCGCACCCCAGGTCGGCGACGCGCGCCGGAGGCGCGGGCAGCCACGGGACCCGCAGCTCGCGCCAGGCGTCGCGCACGGCAGGGTCGCGGAGCCCGTGGTCAGCGGGCTCGTCGAACGCAGCCGCCTCGGCGTCCCACGACGCCACCTCGTCAGCCCGAGCCACGTGCGCGAGCCTAGGCGGGCCACTCGGGCGCTGTCGCTCAGGTCAGGCCCGCGAGCGCGGCCGCGCGCCCGAGCACGTCGTCGAGCATCGAGGCGGTCAAGCGCCGCGTGGCGGTGTTGTGCAGGCTCGGGTGGTAGCAGCCGAGCAGGGGCACCGCGGGCAGCGCCGCACCCGGGGGTGCGGGCAGCGGCACCTCGACCGCGTGCCCGAAGCGCGGCCGCGGCGAGGGGACGGCGAAACCCGCGCCGGCGAGGCCACGGAGCGCGGCCGCCCACCCGAAGGCACCGAGGGCGACCACCACGCGCACGGTCGGGGCCAGCAGGGCCAGCTCGGCGTGCAGCCAGGGTGCGCAGGTGTCGCGCTCGCCCGGCGTCGGCTCGTTGTCGGGCGGCGCGCAGCGCACCGCGGCGACCATCCGCGTGCCGCGCAGCTCCTGGCCGTCGCCGGCGTGGGTGGACGTCGGCAGCGCGGCCAGCCCGACGCGGTGCAGCGACGCGTAGAGCCAGTCGCCCGAGGAGTCGCCCGTGAAGTTGCGGCCCGTCCGGTTGGCGCCGTTGGCGGCAGGCGCGAGGCCGACCACGAGCAGGCGGGCATCGGTCGGGCCCCACCCGGGCACCGGGCGACCCCAGTAGGGCTGGTCGGCGAAGGAGGCGCGCTTCGTCGCGGCGACGTCCTCGCGCCACCGCACGAGCCGGGGGCAGGCCCGGCACACCGAGACCGCGGCGTCGAGGCCCGCCGGCCCGTCGAGGCCGCCGGCCCGCGCGGCAGTACGCCGCACCCCGGCCGCCGTCGTCGCCACCGGCGTCGTCGCGTCGGCGGCGTCGCCGGGCCACCCGCTGCCCGGGGCGACGGGTGAGGGGAACGCCCCGCCGACGAGCGGGTGCGGGAGCAGCCGGTCGTCCGGCACGCGGCTCACGCGTCGACCAGCGACCACGCGATGCCGTCCAGGATGTCCGCCTCGCTGACGGTCAGCGTCGGCAGCCCGACCCGGCGCACGACCTGGCCGAGCACGAGGGCGCCCGCGTCGAGCACGTCGGCCCGACCGGGGTGGACGTAGGGCAGCTGCCGCCGCTGCTCAGCGCTCATCGCGACCAGCTCGTCCACCGCGGCCAGCACGTCACCGGTGGCGACGACCGACTGGTCGATCGCCCGCCGGTCGTAGGAGGACAGCCCCAGCACGTGCGCCGCCACCGTGGTCACCGTGCCCGCCACGCCGACCAGCGCGACCGCGTCGGTCACGGGCACCCGCTCGCCGTCGACGTCCCCTCCCCCGGCACCGACCGAGGCGACCACCTCGTCGAGCGCGGCGTCGACCGCCGCCCGGCACGCGGCGACCTGCTCCGGCGTCGCGGGGTCGTCGTGCAGCAGCCGCTCGTGCAGCCGCACCGACCCGACGTCGGCGCTGCGCGCGTGGGTGACGGCACCCGCCTCCCCCGCCCCGCCGGCGCGGCCGAGCACCAGCTCCGTCGAGCCGCCCCCGATGTCGACGACGAGCACGGGTCCGTCCGGCCGCTCGTGCAGGTGCCGCACCGCGCCCGCGAAGGACAGCGCCGCCTCGGCGGCACCCGGCAGCACCTCCGGCTCGACGCCGAGGCGCGCGCGCACCCCCGCCGTGAAGACGTCGGCGTTCGCGGCGTCCCGCGTCGCCGACGTCGCGCAGAAGCGCACCCGGGCGACGTCGTGGTGCCGCAGCAGGTCGGCGTACTCGTCGAGGGCGGCGAAGGCGCGCGCCAGGGCTGCCTCGTCGAGGCGCCCGGTGCGGTCGACGCCCTGCCCGAGCCGCACCATGCGCGACTCGCGTGCCAGCTCGACCAGCGCGCCGTCGACCACCTCGCCGACGAGCAGCTTGACGGTGTTGGTGCCGCAGTCGACCGCGGCGACCCGCGCCCTGCTCACGCCAGTCCGGCCCCGCCCGCGACGTCCTCGACGTCATCGACGGCTCCGGCACCCTCGACACCCCCGGCGCCCGCCTCCACGCACGGCCCGGCCTCCCACCAGGGCCCGATGCGCGCGAGCACCTCGTCGCCGAGCGGGTTGACGCCCGCGCCCTGTGCGAGCGCCTGCCCGGCGAGGACGTGCAGGCACTTCACGCGGTCGGGCATGCCGCCGGCCGAGATGCCCGCGATCTCCGGGACGTCCTGGCCGTGCTCGGCGGCCAGCGCGTCGCGGGCCTCGAGGTAGCGCTGGTGCGCCCGGGCGTACGCCGCGGCGAGCTCGTCGTCGTCGGCGAGCCGCTGCTGCATCTCGCGCATCAGCCCGCCACCCTCGAGCGTGCCGATGCGCGACGCCGCGCGCGGGCAGGTGAGGTAGTAGGTCGTCGGAAAGGGCGTGCCGCCCGGGAGGCGCGGCGCGGTGGTGACGACGTCGGGGTTGCCGCAGGGGCAGCGGTGGCCCACGGCCGCGATCGCGCGGGGCTCGCGGCCCAGCTGCGCGGCGACCGCGGCCTCGTCGCGGGGCGTCGCCGGGACGCCGGACGGCCCGCCGGCGGGGTGCTCGCTCACCGCCCGCCTCCCGCGGGGTCGCCACCGAGGTCCTCGGCCGGGGCGTCGAGGCGCGCGGCGGGCGTGCGCTCGCGCGGCGGGTCGCCCGCCAGCTCGACCGAGGCCCAGGCGGTCTCCCACCAGGCGGTGGGCGTCGGCTCGGGCACGACCTGGTCGGGGTCGGAGAGCTCCGAGCTGGGCTCGAGAGGCTCGCCGTCGACGTCGATCACCTGGTAGCCGGTCTCCCCGGGCTCGAGGTAGCCGAAGCGCTTGCGCGCCTGCCCCTGCACGAACTCGGGGTCCTGCCAGCGGCGCTTCTCGCGCTCGAGCCGGTCGATGTCGGCCTGGCGCTCGGCGATGGCGCTCTTGAGGTCCCCGATGCGCGCGCGCTGGTCGAGGAAGGCGCGCATGGAGGAGGCGTAGGAGACCGCGAGCAGCCCGAGCACCAGCACGAGCACGACGGCCCGGCCGGTCAGCCGCGGCCGACGGCGCGCCGCGGCGGCCGCGCCTCGTGCGCGCTCCGCCCCGCGCAGCGCACGCTCACGCGCCGACGCGCTCGAGCCGCCCGAGGCGCGCCCGCGCGCCGGCCGGCCGCCTCGCGCGCTGGGTCGCGGGTCGGGTCGCGACGCGGGCCGTCGCCCCGGTCCGGCGGGTCGGCCGCCCGGTGTGCGCCCCTGCGCCATCTCAGCCTCCCCGCTGCCCCTCGTGACGTGGCGGTCCCCGGCGCCGCACCGGCGCCGGGGACCCATCCTGCCTGCTTCAGCCGCCGAACCGCGGGAACGCGGCCGCACCGGCGTAGCGGGCGGCGTCGCCGAGCTCCTCCTCGATGCGCAGCAGCTGGTTGTACTTCGCGACGCGCTCGGAGCGGGCGGGCGCGCCGGTCTTGATCTGGCCGCAGTTGGTCGCCACGGCGAGGTCGGCGATCGTGGTGTCCTCGGTCTCGCCGGAGCGGTGGCTCATCATGCAGCGGAAGCCGTTGCGGTGGGCGAGGTCGACCGAGTCGAGGGTCTCGGTGAGCGAGCCGATCTGGTTGACCTTCACCAGCAGCGCGTTGGCCTGGCCGCCGGTGATGCCGCGCTGCAGCCGCTCCACGTTGGTCACGAAGAGGTCGTCGCCGACGAGCTGGGTGCGCGAGCCGAGCTGGTCGGTGATCGCCTTCCAGCCCTCCCAGTCGTCCTCGTCGAGGGGGTCCTCGATGGAGACGATCGGGTAGGCGTCGACGAGCTCGGCGTAGTAGGCCGTCATCTGCTCGGCCGTGCGCTGCGAGCCCTCGAAGGTGTAGGTGCCGCCCTCGCAGAACTCGGTGGCCGCGACGTCGAGCGCGAGCACGACGTCCTTGCCCAGCGTGAGCCCGGCCTGCGAGACCGCCTCGGCGATGAGGTCGAGCGCCGCGCGGTTGGAGGCCAGGTCGGGCGCGAAGCCGCCCTCGTCGCCGACGCCGGTCGCCAGGCCGCGGCCCTTCAGCACCGACTTGAGCGCGTGGTAGACCTCCGCGCCCTGGCGCAGCGCCTCGCGGAAGGTCGGGGCGCCGATCGGGGCGACCATGAACTCCTGCACGTCGACGTTGGTGTCGGCGTGGGCGCCGCCGTTGAGGATGTTCATCATCGGCACGGGCAGCACGTGGGCGTTGGGGCCGCCGACGTAGCGGTAGAGCGGGAGGCCCGCCGACTCGGCGGCCGCCCGGGCGACGGCGAGCGAGACGCCGAGCACCGCGTTGGCGCCGAGCGTCGCCTTGTTGGCGGTGCCGTCGGCCTGCAGCATGGCCTGGTCGACCAGGCGCTGGTCGTCGGCGTCGAGGCCGAGCACCACCGGGGCGATCTGCTCGACGACCGCGTCGACCGCCTGCTGCACGCCCTTGCCGGCGTAGCGCTCGCCGCCGTCGCGCAGCTCGACCGCCTCGAAGGCGCCGGTGGAGGCACCGCTGGGCACCGCCGCGCGGGCGAGCGTGCCGTCGTCGAGGAGCACCTCGACCTCGACCGTGGGGTTGCCGCGGGAGTCGAGGATCTCGCGGGCGGCGACTGCGTCGATGGCGGCCATGGTGCTCCTGGGGTGGGGGTCGGCTGGTCCGCGCGTCACCCTACCGGCGCCTCGGCGCCGCCCCGGCCTCCCCGTCGGTCGGTGGATCGGAGGCCACCGCGAGGGGGTCGCGAGCCGCCAGCAGACGGCGTACGGCGTCGCGCAGCGCCTGCTCGGGGTCGACCCCGGAGCCCCGGGCACCGGCCAGCACCGCGAGCAGGTCGTCGCCCACCGCGCGCGCCGCGACCTCGGCCTCGGGGGTGCCCGGGGCGAGGTCGTCGGCGGCCGGCGGCGCACCCTCGCGCCGCGCCAGCCGGTCGAGCACCTTGTCGGCGAGGAGCAGCGCGGGGAGCGTGGGCGGCAGCCCGTCGACGAGTGAGGCGCGCGGCTTCTCGGCCGCCTTGACCGACTCCCACAGCTCGTTGACCGCGCGGGCGTCGGCGGGGGCCGGGCCGTCGGCGGCGAAGACGTGCGGGTTGCGCCGTCGCAGCTTGGCGACGAGGCCCGCTGCCACGTCGTCGAGGTCGAAGTCGCCGCGCTCCTCCGCGACCGCGGCGTGGAAGCAGACCTGCAGCAGCACGTCGCCGAGCTCCTCCCGCAGCGGCGCGGCGTCCCCGGTCTCGGCGACGACGTCGATCGCCTCGAGCGCCTCGTGCGCCTCCTCGAGGAGGTAGCGCGCCAGCGACCGGTGGGTCTGGGCGGACTTCCAGCCGCACTCGGCGCGCAGCCGGCGCATCACCGCGACCAGCTCGGCGAGCGGGGCCGGGGCGGCGCCGGGCTCGCTCACCCGCAGCGCTGCTCGGCCGGCAGCGCGGCCGCGGCCTGGCCGGCGTCGCCGTCGGCGGCGACCGCGAGGTCGGTGACCGGCACCGACGCGGACGTGTCGGTGGGCTGGAAGAAGCCGCCGATGAGGGCGTTGACGTCCTCGAGCGTCGGCTCCTCGGGGATCTCCGCCACCTCGACGCGCATGCCGATGCTCGGGGAGAACTCCACCTCGGACTCCCGCAGGAAGTCGGCGAGCTCGCGGAGCCCGGCGGCGGTGCGCACCGTGAGGTCGGCCTGCTCGTCGCCCAACACCGCCGAGCCGATCTCGCTCAGCGTCGTCGGCACGTAGACCTGGGCCGACTGCACCTCGACGAAGGCCTCGCGCTCGTCCTCGGGCAGCGTCTCGGCCAGGCCGCGCAACCGCACGACCTCGCGGTTGAAGTCGCTCGTGGGGGACGCGTCGTACTCCTCGGCGAGCTGCTCGACGGCCGAGCGCAGGGCGAGCAGCACGGCCGCGGAGCGGCGCACCTCCAGCAGCGGGACGGCCTGCTGCTGCTGCTCGAGCTGCGGCTCGAAGTAGGTGCACAGCGCCTCGGAGGCCTCGCTGAGCGTGTCCTCGGTGACCACCTCGTCGCCGACGACCACCGCCGCGCCGGGCTGCAGGCCGGCACAGCCCGCCAGCAGGACGGCCGCGCCCAGGGCGCCGGCGACGGGCGCGGCCAGGCGGGACAGGCCAGCACAGGACAGGCCGGCACGGGACAGGGCGGCACGGGGGCGAGGGGCGCGGCTCACGGCGCACATTGAACCAGCCGCGGGCACGCCGGTGTGACCCGGCCCACGTCGGACCGCAGGCTCACGAGGCGGGGTCGAGCACCCCCTCGACGACCTGCCGGGCCCACTCGAGCAGCGCGATGCCGTAGATCGGCTTGCCGCCGATCACGGCCGTCTGCGGGCGCGGCACCAGCACCGTGGAGGTGGCGGGCTTGACCAAGGCGCCCTTGTGCAGCCGCTGCAGGCGCACCTGGCGCGACTCCGGCAGGTCGACGGGCGCGAAGCGCACGTGCTTGCCCGCGATCGTGACCTCCGTGATGCCCGCCTGGCGCACCCGCGCACGGAACCGCGCGACGAGCAGCAGCGAGGCCACGGCCTCGGGCGGCTCGCCGTAGCGGTCGAGCAGCTCCTCGGCGACGGCGTCGACGTCGGCGTCGGTGCGCACCTCCGCGAGCCGCTTGTAGACCTCGAGCCGCAGCCGCTCGGAGGGGATGTAGTCGTGGGGCAGGTGGGCGTCGACGGGCAGCTCGATCCGCACCTCACCGAGCTCCTCGCCGCCGTCGCCCTTGAAGTCCTGCACCGCCTCGCCGACGAGGCGGACGTAGAGGTCGAAGCCGACGTCCGCGATGTGGCCCGACTGCTCGCCGCCGAGCAGGTTGCCCGCGCCGCGGATCTCGAGGTCCTTCATCGCGATCGCCATGCCGCCGCCGAGGTCGGAGTGCTGGGCGAGGGTCGCGAGGCGCTCGTGGGCGGTCTCGGTCAGCGGCTTCTCGGCCGGGTAGAGGAAGTACGCGTACGCCCGCTCGCGCGAGCGCCCCACACGGCCGCGCAGCTGGTGCAGCTGGGAGAGGCCGAGGGTGTCGGCGCGCTCGATGATCATGGTGTTGGCGTTGGAGACGTCGAGGCCCGACTCGACCAGCGTCGTGCAGACGAGCACGTCGAAGCGCTTCTCCCAGAAGTCGACCATCACCTGCTCGAGCTGCCGCTCCCCCATCTGGCCGTGGGCGGTGGCCACCCGCGCCTCGGGCACCAGCTCCTTCAGCCGCGCCGCCGCCTTCTCGATCGACTGCACCCGGTTGTGGATGTAGAAGACCTGGCCGTCGCGCAGCAGCTCGCGGCGGATCGCGGCCGTGACCTGGCGGTCCTCGTAGGCCCCGACGTAGGTGAGCACCGGGTGGCGCTCCTCGGGCGGCGTCGCGATCGTCGACATCTCGCGGATGCCGGTCACCGCCATCTCGAGCGTGCGCGGGATCGGCGTCGCGCTCATGGAGAGCACGTCGACCGACGTGCGCATCCGCTTCATCTGCTCCTTGTGCTCGACGCCGAAGCGCTGCTCCTCGTCGACGATGATCAGCCCGAGGTCCTTGAAGCGGATGTCGGGGTTGAGCAGCCGGTGGGTGCCGATCACCACGTCGACGGTGCCGTCGGCGAGGCCGGCCAGCACCTCGGTCGCCTCCTTGTCGCTCTGGAAGCGGCTGAGGGCCTTCATCGTCACCGGGAAGCCGGTCATGCGCTCGGCGAAGGTCGAGAAGTGCTGGTTGACCAGCAGCGTGGTCGGCACGAGCACCGCGACCTGCTTGCCGTCCTGCACCGCCTTGAAGGCCGCGCGCACCGCGATCTCGGTCTTGCCGTAGCCCACGTCGCCGCAGACCAGCCGGTCCATCGGCACCGTGCGCATCATGTCGGCCTTCACCTCGTCGACCGTGCTGAGCTGGTCGGCGGTCTCGGTGAAGGGGAAGGCGTCCTCCATCTCGCGCTGCCACGGGGTGTCGGGGCCGAAGGCGTGGCCCTGGGTCGCCTGCCGCGCGGCGTACAGCTTGATGAGCTCGGCGGCGATCTCGCGCACGGCCTTGCGGGCCTTGTTCTTGCGCTTGGTCCAGTCGCCGCCGCCCAGGCGGTCGAGCGAGGGCTGCTCGCCACCGACGTAGCGGGTGACCTGGTCGAGCGCGTCTGCCGGCACGTAGAGGCGGTCGGGCGGGCCGCCGCGCTTGGACGCGCCGTACTCGAGCACGAGGTACTCGCGGACCGCGCCCCCGACCTCGCGCTGCTTCATCTCCACGAAGCGGCCGACGCCGTGCTGCTCGTGCACGACGAAGTCCCCCGCCTTGAGCTCCAGCGGGTCGATCTGGCGCTTGCGGCGCGCGGGCATCTTGCGCATGTCGCGCGTCGAGGCGCGCTGGCCGGAGATGTCCTCGCCGGTGAGCAGCGCGACCCGGTTGACCGGGTCGACGAAGCCCTGCGCGAGCGAGCCGCAGCTGACCGTGACCAGGTCGCGGGGCGGGGCGTCGTCGAGGTCGTCCACCAGGCGCGCGGCGACGTCGTGCTCGCCGAGCGCCTCGACGGTGCGCTGCGCCGGGCCGTGGCCGGGGTGCAGGACGACCACGCGGAAGCCGTCGGCCACCCAGCCCGCCAGGTCGCGGATGGCGCGCTCGACGTCGCCGCGGTAGGCCTCGGCGGGCTGCATCGGCAGCGCGCGGCTCTCGACCGCCCCGATGCGGACGTCGAGGTCGACCTCGGGGCCACGGGTGCGGGCGGCCTCGTCGGCCGGCAGGTCGTCGGTGGCGATGCCGAAGGGGCTGACGGTCCACCACGTGTGCCCCGCGGCGAGCGCGACCTCGCGGACGTCGGCGAGCGTGCGGTAGGACGCCGCGCCGAGGTCGATCGGCGCGGTGCCACCGCCGGCGGCCGCGGCCCACGAGGCACCGAGGAACTCCTCGCTCGTCGCCACCAGGTCGTGGGCGCGGCTGCGCGCACGCTCGGGGTCCATCAGCAGCACGGCCGTGCCGGCCGGCACCAGCTCGACGAGCAGCTCCATCTCGTCGACGAGCGCGGGCGCGAGCGACTCCATGCCCTCCACGGCGATGCCCGCGGCGACCTTGTCGGTGAGCTCGAGCAGCTGCGGGTGGGCCTCGCCGAGGGCCTTCGCCCGCGCCCGGACCTCCTCGGTCAGCAGCAGCTCGCGGCACGGCGGCGCCCAGAGCCGCTCGACCGTGTCGAGGGTGCGCTGGTCGGCGACCGCGAAGGCGCGGACCTCCTCGACCTCGTCACCCCAGAACTCCACGCGCAGCGGGTGCTCCTCGGTGGGCGGGAAGACGTCGACGATGCCGCCGCGCACGGCGAACTCGCCACGCTTCTCCACCAGGTCCACCCGCGTGTACGCCGCGTCCGCCAGGGCGCGCACGGTGTCGTCGAGCGACGCGGTCTGGCCGGGCACCAGCTCGACGGGCACGAGGTCGGCCAGGCCCTGCACCTGGGGCTGCAGCAGGGAGCGGACCGGCGCGACCACGACGTCGAGGGGGCCGTTGGAGGCGTCGGTGCCGGGGTGCTTCAGCCGGCGCAGCACCGCCAGGCGCCGACCGACGGTGTCGCTGCGCGGGCTGAGGCGCTCGTGGGGCAGCGTCTCCCAGCTCGGGTAGAGCGCCACCCGCTCCGCCGGCAGCAGGTCGCCGAGCCACTCCACCAGGTCCTCGGCCTCGCGGGCCGTGGCGGTGACGGCCAGCACCGTGCGACCCGCGTCCACCAGCCCCTTGACCACGAACGGGCGGGCCGCGGCCGGACCCGTGAGGTCGAGGGTCGGCAGCGTGCCGTCGCGCAGCTCCTCGAGCGCGGTGGCGAGCACCGGGTCGGCGAGGACGGCGTCGGCCAGGCCGCCCAGGTGGCCGGAGGCGGTCGCGGGGGCGGTCGACGAGGCGGTGGCGGTCGCGGGCGTGGTGGCGGTGGGCACCGGGGCTCCCGAGTGGTGGTGGGGCGGGTCGGACAGCACGGCGACCCCCGGTCCGGCGAGCGGCGGGGGTGCGCAGTCGATCGTACGCCGCGCCCCACCGCACCCCCGGCCCGAGCCGGGCGCGGGGCTCACACCTCGACGCGCCAGGCCTCGCGCACGCTGAGCCGGCCCTGGGTCTGCAGCAGCGCCCGGCGGTAGAGCCGCTCGGCGACGACCACGAGCTCGGCACCCAGGGCGAGCAGTCCGGCCAGCGCGAGCAGCGCCTGCCACCAGGCGACGTCGCCCTCGAGCAGCCGCAGCGGCATGAGGACGGCCGAGAAGGGCGGGAGGTAGGAGGCGACGGTGCGCGCGGTGCCCTCGAGCAGCACCGCCCCGAAGAAGACCGCGAGGACGAGCATCGTCACCGGCGTCGCGGTCGACTGCAGGTCCTCGCTGCGGCTGGCGAGCGCGCCCGCGACGGCCCACAGGCACGACAGCACGGTGAAGCCGGCGAGGAAGAAGACGAGGAACCACCCGACGGCCCCGGTCACCCCGCCCAGAGCGTCGCCGTAGTCGGTGGCGCGCAGCCCCACGAGCCCGACGGCGACGTAGAGGACGACCTGGGTGAGCGCCAGCACGGTGTTGCCCACGACCTTGCCGGCCAGCAGCTGGCGCAGCGGCACCGCGACGGCGATCATCTCGGCCAGCCGCGACTGCTTCTCCTCCAGCACCGAGTTGGCCAGGGTGAAGCCGAAGAGCAGCGAGGCGACGTAGAAGAGCATCGAGAAGGCGTAGCCCAGCAGGTCGCGCAGCTCGCTGGTCGTGCTGTCCCCGGTGAGCTGCTCGACCGCCAGCGCACTGCCGCGGGTCAGCTCCTCGACGGTGGTGCCGGCGGCGGCGGCGTTGGCGGTCAGGGCCTGCTCGCGCACGACCGTCTCGACGACGGCGCGCAGGCCGGCGTCGGCGCCGTCGCGGGTGGTGAGCACCCACCCGGCGCCCGCCCCGTCGCCTCGTGCGGCGCTCGCGGGCGCCAGCACCGCGTCGACCTCCTCGGCCTCGAGGGCCCGCAGCGCGGCGGCGTCGTCGTCGAGCTCGCGCACCCGCACCTCGACGTCACCGTCGACCTGCGGTGCCCGGGCGGCGCTCGCCGCCGCGACCTGCTCGGCCTGCGGCGTGGTGACGGCGACGTCGTAGGTGGTCGCGCGACCGCCGAGCCACCCCTGCAGGACGATCACCCCCACCAGGACCGCCAGGGTGGCGAGCGTGCCGAGCACGAAGGTGCGGTCGGTCAGCTTCACCACGACCTCGCGCCGGGCCACCAGCGCCCAGGCGTGGCGGGGAGTCGCGCCGGCGCTCACGCGGTCACCTCGCGGTAGACCTCGGAGAGCTGCGGCACGACGCGGCCGAAGTGCCGCACCGGCCCGCGGGCGACGGCGTCGACCAGCAGCCGCTGCTCCGCTCCGGGCTCCAGCACCTCGACGACCGCGTCCGGGCCGGCGAGGTCGACGACGCGCACGCCGGCGGCCTCGCGCACCCAGCCGGCGTCGTCGCACAGCGTCAGCCGGTAGCGCAGCGCGCCGCTCTCGCGGAGCTCGGTGGTCGTGCCCCGGGCCGCGACGCGGCCCCGCGCCATCACCACGAGGCGGTCGCAGAGCCGGTCGACGAGGTCGAGCTGGTGGGAGGAGAAGAGCACCGGCACCCCGTCGCGGGCGTGCTCGCGGAGCACGTCGGCCATCGCGTCGACGGCCGCCGGGTCGAGGCCGGAGAACGGCTCGTCGAGCACGAGCACCGCCGGGCGGGGCACGAGCGCCGCGACCACCTGCACGCGCTGCTGGTTGCCCAGGGAGAGCTTCTGCACCTGCTCGCGCGCCCGGTCGGCCAGACCGAAGCGCTCCAGCAGCGCCAGCACCTCCTGCCGGGCCCGGCCCGCGTCGTCGCCGCGCAACCGCGCGAGGTGCACGAGCTGGTCGAGCACCGGCTGCTTGGGGTAGAGCCCCCGCTCCTCGGGCATGTAGCCGAAGCGTCGGCGGTCGGCCGCGGTGGCCGGCCGGTCACCCCAGCGCACCTCCCCCGCGTGGACGGCGAGCACCCCCGTCAGCATCCGCATCGTCGTGGTCTTGCCGGCCCCGTTGCCGCCGACGAACCCGGTCACCGCGCCCGCCGGCACCTCGAAGGACACGTCGTCGACGGCGACGACCTCCCCGAAGCGACGCGTCAGCCCCCTGGCCTCCAGCACGTGGTCTCCCCTCCCTGTGCCTGCACCTGTCATCCGCCCCCGCAGGGGCCGCGCTCAGTCCGTGCCGTGCCGCGCCACGAATGCGAGGATCGCCTCGCTGAGCTCGGGGCGGCAGACCACCAGGTCGGGCAGCGAGACGTCGTCGGCGTTGTAGACGAGCGGCCCGCCGTCGACGCGCGAGCAGAAGAGCCCGGCCGCGCGGGCCACCGCCACGGGCGCGGCGTTGTCCCAGGCGTACTGGCCACCGGCGTGGACGTAGGCGTCGGCCACGTCGCGGACGACCGAGACCACCTTCACGCCCGCGGAGCCCATCGGCACCAGCTCGGCGTCGAGCTCGGTGGCGAGCGCCTGCACGAAGGCCGGCGGGCGCGAGCGCGACACCGCGATGCGGGGGCGCTCGGAGGTGCGCGGCGGCACGACGGCCGGCGCGCCGGTGGTGAAGGTCTCGCCCAGGGCCGGCTGCGCGACCGCACCGGCGGTCAGGTCGCCGGGCCCGGTCGTGCCGTCGCCGGCACCGCGCGTCCACAGCGCGACGTGCACGGCCCAGTCGTCGCGCGGCGGCTCGGAGAACTCCCGGGTGCCGTCGAGCGGGTCGACGATCCACACCCGGTCGGCCTCGAGGCGGGCCTTGTCGTCGGCGGCCTCCTCCGACAGCACCGCGTCGTCGGGTCGGTGCGCGGCCAGCAGCGCCACCAGCAGCTCGTGGGCGGCGCGGTCGCCCGCGTCCTTCAGCTCGCGGCCCTCCAGCCCCTGCTCGCGCACCTGCAGCAGGCGGTCGCCGGCCGCGGCGGCCAGCCAGCCGGCCAGGGCGTGGTCGTCGCCGAGCACGTCGGCGGGCGGGACGGGGAGGGCGTCGGGGCTCGTCACGGCGCCCACCTTCTCACGCAGCCGTCCTCACCCCTGCGGGGGCAGCAGGCCGTGGTGCGCCAGCAGCCGGCGCAGCGCGTCGGTGCCGTCCTCGGCGCACCAGACCTCGCCGCGCAGGCCCGCGGACCGCGCGGACGCGACGTACTGCTCGCTGTCGTCGACGAGCAGCAGCGTGCCCGGGTCGGCGCCGAGCCGTCGGGCCACCTCGGCGAAGAACCCGGGGTCGGACTTGGTCAGCCCGAGCTCGCAGGAGACGAAGAGCTGCTCGAACAGCTCGGCGTAGCCGAGCCCGTCGCGCATGTACGCCGCGCGGTGGTCGTTCTGGTTCGTCACCAGGTGGCGCGGCACCCCGGCCTCGCGCAGCTCGCGCACGACCGCGACCGTGCCGGCCTGCGCCTCGACGCGGTGCCAGTGCGGCAGCAGCTCGTCGACGCGGTCGCCGATGCCCCACCGCTCCGTGACCTCGCGCAGGACGTCGACGAAGCGTCGACGCCCGCGCATCGCGTCGTGCTCGGCGGCCCAGAGCTCGTCGACGAACTCCTGGCCGCGCGCCTGCTCCACCTGCCCGCGCAGGTGGTCGACCCAGCCCGGCGGGTTGGTCTGCAGCACCCCGTCGGCGTCGAGGAGCAGCTGCTGCGCGGCCGGCGCCCCGCGGCTCACGAGTTGTGCCGTTGCTGGGTGCGCTCGAGGCCCTCGGTAAGCAGGCACTCGACGGCGTCGGCGGCGTCGCCGACCGCGAAGGGCAGCTCCCTGCGCTCGGTCGAGGACCAGTTCGAGAGCACGAAGTCGGAGACCTCCTGGCGGCCCGGGGGCCGGCCGATGCCGGCGCGCACGCGGTGGAAGTCGCCGGTGCCCAGCGAGGAGCGCATCGAGCGCAGGCCGTTGTGGCCGTTGTCGCCGCCGCCGAGCTTCACTCGCAGCGTCGCGAACGGCAGGTCGAGCTCGTCGTGCACCGCGACCACGCGGGCGGGCGGCACCTTGTAGAAGGTCGCGAGCGCCTTGACCGGGCCGCCCACCTCGTTCATGAAGGAGCGCGGCTTGGCCAGCACCAGGCGCGGCCCCGGGCTGCCGGGGACACCCAGGCGGCCCTCGACGACCTCGGCGCGCCCCGTCCCGTGCTTGCGGAACCTCTCCCGCAGCCGGTCGGCGAGCTCCTCGACGACGAGGTAGCCGACGTTGTGCCGGTGGCCGGCGTACTCCGGGCCGGGGTTGCCGAGGCCGACCACCAGCCAGGCCCCGGTCGCCTCGTCGCTCGCTGCGCTCATGGTGCAGCAGTATCCCGGCAGCCGCACCGACGACGACGCCCCGGGTCGGACCGGGTGGTCCGAGCCGGGGCGTCGGGTGCTGCTGGGTGCTGCGGGGTGCGGGTCAGTCCTGCTCGGGGACGACGTCGCCCTCGCCGGACTCGGTGCCCTCGCCCTCGGCGGCGGCGTCGGACGCCTCGTCCTTCTCGATGCCGGCGTCGGCCTCGGCCTCGGCGAGCTCGGCCTCGAGCTGCTCCTCGGTCTGCGCCTGCGACACGTTGACGACCAGCGTCTCGGCGTCGGTCAGGAGGGTGGTGCCCGAGGGGAGGGTGAGGTCGGAGGCGAGCACCTGGGTGCCGGCCTCGGCACCCTCGACGGAGACCTCGATCGACTCGGGGATGTGGGTGGCCTCGGCCTCGACGGAGACCACGGCGCTCTCGACGGTCACCAGCGTCTCGGCGGCGGCGTCGCCGGTGGTCACGACGGGCACGTCGACGGTGACCTTCTCGCCCTTCCTCACCGCGACGAAGTCGACGTGCTCGAGGGTGCGGCGGATCGGGTCGACCTGCACCTGCTTGGTGAGCGCCAGCTGCTCGGAGCCGTCGACGACCAGCGTCAGCAGGGCGTTGGCGCCGCCGTGCTTGAGCGCCAGCCAGGTCTCGTGGCCCGGGAGCGTGAGGTGCTGGGGCTCGGCGCCGTGGCCGTAGACGACCGCGGGCACCTTGTCGGCGCGACGGATGCGGCGGGCCGCGCCCTTGCCGAACTCGGTGCGGGTCTCGGCCTGGATAGTGGACTCGTCGCTCATCGGTCTCTCCTCGTGGTGCTCGTGCGTGTGCGTGCGTCGTGCAGGTCGGGGTGTGCGGGGCGGGGCCGGACAGACGAAGCGCCACGCGTCCGTGAGGACAGCGCGGCGCGGGCCGGCCCTGTCGATCACGGAGCCGGTCGTCGACCGCTCCCTCGCCGAGGCAACCGCGGCAGTCTAGCCGCGGCGGCGGGGGGAGGCGAAATCGCTGGTCAGGCGTGCCCGTCGAACATCGAGGTCACGGAGCCGTCCTCGAAGACCTCGCGGATGGCGCGGGCGACCAGCGGTGCGATCGAGAGGACCGTGAGCTTGTCGAAGACGCGGTCCTCGGGGATCGGCAGCGTGTTGGTCACGATGACCTCCATCGCCGGGCTGTTCTTGAGCCGGTCGACGGCCGGGTCGGACAGGATCGGGTGGGTCGCGGCGATGACGACGCCCGCGGCGCCGTCGGCCATCAATGCCTCGGCCGCCTTCACGATCGTGCCGCCCGTGTCGATCATGTCGTCGGTGAGCACGCAGACCTTGCCCGCGACCTCGCCGACGACGCGGTTGGCGACCGTCTCGTTGGGCCGGTCGGTGCGCCGGGTCTTGTGGATGAACGCCAGCGGGACGCCACCGAGCTTGGCCGACCACCGCTCGGCCACCTTGATGCGCCCGGCGTCGGGCGAGACCACCGCGAGCTCCTCGTGGCCGTACTTCGCCTTGACGTAGTCGGTGAGGATCGGCAGCGCCATCAGGTGGTCGACGGGGCCGTCGAAGTAGCCCTGGATCTGGTCGGCGTGCAGGTCGACGGAGATCAGCCGGTCGGCGCCGGCGGTCTTGAACAGGTCGGCCATGAGCCGCGCCGAGATCGGCTCGCGGCCGCGGTGCTTCTTGTCCTGGCGGGCGTAGCCGTAGAACGGCATGACCACGGTGATGCGCTTGGCCGAGGCGCGCTTGAGCGCGTCGACCATGATCAGGTGCTCCATGATCCACTCGTTGATCGGCGCCGTGTGGCTCTGGATCACGAAGGCGTCGCAGCCGCGCACCGACTCCTCGTAGCGCACGTAGATCTCGGAGTTGGCGAACTCGTAGGCCGACTGCGGGACCAGCTCGGTGCCGAGGAGGTCGACCACCTCGTGCGCCAGACCGGGGTGCGCCCGGCCGCTGAAGACCATGAGGTTCTTCTCGGTGGTCCGCTTCATTCCGCTCACGTGGGAGCCGCCCTTCGGTCGCGACGAGGGTTGCCTCGGCGTCAGGATTCTGGACCCTCCGCGGCGCGCGCCCCAACTCCGGGACCGCCACTGTGAGACGTCTCTCCTCCACCGGGCGGCCGCCCGCCGGCCACCTGCGCGTCACGCGCGGCGTCGGCCTGCGCCGTGCCGGCGCGCTTCTCCTGCGCCCAGCCCTCGAGGTGGCGCTGCGGCCCCGCCGAGAGCGCGAGCGCACCCGGGGGCACGTCGCGGCGCACGACCGTGCCGCCGCCGGTGCTGGCGCCGTCGCCGATGACGACCGGCGCGACGAAGGTGTTGTTGGAGCCGGTGCGGGCGTGGCGTCCGACGACGGTGCGGTGCTTGGCGACGCCGTCGTAGTTGGCGAAGATCGTGCCGGCCCCGATGTTGCTGCCCTCCCCCACCTCGGCGTCGCCGACGTAGGACAGGTGCGGCACCTTGGCACCGTCGCCCAGGCGGGCGTTCTTGGTCTCGACGAAGGCGCCCACCTTGCCCGCCCGGCCCAGCTGCGTGCCAGGGCGCAGGTAGGAGAACGGACCGACCTCGGCCTCGTCGCCGACGACCGCCTCGCGGCCGTGGGTGCGCACCACGCGGGCGCCGCGACCGACGCGGCAGTCCTCCAACGTGGTGTCGGGGCCGACGACCGCGTCCTCGGCCACCTCGGTGCGCCCGAGCAGCTGCGTGCCGGGCAGCAGGGTGACGTCCTGGCCGAGCACCACGTCGGCGTCGACCCAGGTCGTGGCGGGGTCGACCACGGTGACGCCAGCCTGCATCCAGCGGGTGAGGGTGCGCTCGTTCAGCAGCCGGCCGAGCTCGGCGAGCTGGGCGCGGTCGTTGGCGCCCTCGGTCTGCGCGACGTCGTCGACCGGCCAGGCCCCGACCGTGAGACCGGCGTCGCGCGCCAGGCCGACGACGTCGGTGAGGTAGTACTCGCCCTTGGCGTTGTCGTTGCCGATGCGGGGCAGGGCCTCGACGAGGAAGGCGGCGTCGAAGGCGAGGATGCCGGAGTTGATCTCGGCGATCTCGCGCTGCTCGGCGGTGGCGTCCTTCTCCTCCACGACCGCGACCACGTCGCCGTCGTCGCCGCGCACGACGCGGCCGTAGCCGAAGGGGTCGGGCACGACGCCCGACAGGATGCTGACCGCGCACTGCGCCGCCTCGTGCTGGGCGACGAAGGCGCGCAGGCTCTCGCCCTCCAGGAGCGGGGTGTCGCCGGTGACGACGACGACCGTGCCGTCGGTGACCCCCGCGGTGTCGACGGCGCAGCGCACGGCGTGGCCGGTGCCCTCCTGGGTCTCCTGCACGGCGAGCACCGCGGCCGGCGCCAGCTCGCGCACGTGGGCGGAGACCTGCTCGCGCTGCGTGCCCACCACGACGACCACCCGGCCGGGCTCGGTCGCGGCGACCGCGTGCAGCACGTGGCCGAGCATGCTGCGCCCGCCGATGCGGTGCAGCACTTTCATCACCTTGGACTTCATGCGGGTGCCGCCGCCGGCGGCCAGCACGATCACCGTGAGGTCCTGGGTCATGGGCTCACCCTAGGACCTCACGGCGTCGTGGAGCTCGCCGCGGCCCGCCCGCTCAGCGCAGGCGGCGGCTGACCGCGCGCAGGACGCGCGCCCCGTCGTACCAGACCACGCGCACCGTGCGGGCGCCGCGCGGTGCCCGGGCGCCGAGGCGGAAGGCGTCGGCGCGGTGGTCGGTGAGCACCGCGGCGCTCGCCACGCGACGGCCGTCGACGAGCACCACCACGCGCTCGTCGCCGCGGGCCGGGCAGCCGGTCGCCCCCGTGCCGGGCGCAGCGGGGCACCGGTCGAACCGGTCCTGGGTGAGGTCGCCGTCGCGGTCGGGGCAGCCGGCGCCCGCCGACGGGCCCCGGTCGCGGTCGCACAGGTCGACGCTGTCGGGGACCCGGTCACCGTCGCGGTCGTCGGCCCGCGTGAGGCTCGTGAGCCGCGCCGTCAGGGTGTAGTCGGCCCCGGGCGAGAGCACCTCGAGCGGGTCGACCACGACCTGCAGGTCGCGTCGCGCCCACGGCACGGTGACCGTGACGGAGCCCTCGCCCTCGCGGGTCCCCGTCTCGGAGCCGCCCTTGACCGCCAGCGCCAGCAGGGTGCCGGGGTCGTCCCAGCGCAGCGTCACCTCGACCGCAGACTGCCGGCGCACCGGCAGGTCGACGACGTGCTTCGTGCCGACCGGCACGAGCGGCAGGCCGAAGCTGCTGTCCGCCGCGGTGAAGGAGTTGCCGCCCTCGTGCTGCAGGGTCAGCCGCTGGGTGCTGCGGGTCCGCGCGATCGGCGCGTCGAGCGAGCGCGCCGGGAGCGCCGGGCCGGTCACCGCGATCGGACGGCGCGCGGGTGCGACGTCGTCGGTGGCGAGCCAGTCGTTGGTGCGGGCGTGCACGCCGGTCATGCCCTGCACGTCGTAGGGCGCGTCGATGCGCTGGTCGGCCAGGTAGGCCCGCGGGATGCGGAAGCGCACCGTGCCCGCGTCGGCGTCCCACGTCGAGGTGCCGCGGGGCATGGTCGTGCCCTGGCCGTTGTCGAGCGTGGTGGGCGTGCCGTCGGTCGTGCCGTTGGCGACGAAGGAGTCGAAGCGGCGACCGCTCACCAGCAGCGAGTACGCCGTCACCGACGCGCCGTCCGTGACCGGGTTGACCTGGCCCACGCGGAGCACCGCCTCGAGGTGGTCGCGGGTGACCCGCACGCTGACCCGCTCGATGTCGGTGATCGGGGTCAGCGCGTCGCCGCTGGCGTCGTCGGCCGCGCCGGAGCGGGCGGTGACGGGGCGACCGAGCGGCACGCGGGCGGCGGTGCCGGCGACCGCGAGCCGACCACCGCGCACGTCGACCCGCGCGGTGAGCCGGGGGCGGGTCGTGGCGACCGGCGCCGGGGTCCAGTCGGTCGCGGCGGCGCCGGGCAGCGGCGCCACGTCGGGCTGGGGGCAGTCCTGGGGGTCGCCGGTGGCGGAGGCGTAGTGGTGGTCGTCGGGGTGCTGCACGTGGAAGGAGCTGGTGCCGTCGCCCTCGACGTCGTTGGGCTCCAGCTCGTCCTTCGCGGTGACCTTCCCGTCGCCGTCGCGGTCGAGGTACTTGCTCATCTGCAGCGCGAAGCCCTCCACGTCGAGCGTCGAGACGCACTTCGCCAGGCCCGGCGGGTCGGTGGAGTAGGCCATGATGTCGTTGACCGCGGTCGGGCCCCAGGGGCCGTCGGCGCCGTCGCCCACGTGGCCGAGCGTCAGGCAGTGGCCCACCTCGTGCGAGACGAGGTCGAAGAGGCCGAAGAAGTCGGTCGTGCCGGGCACGGGGTCGACCGCGCCGTTGACGGCGAAGCAGACGTTGCCGCCCACGCCGCCGCAGTCCTCGACGTAGATGCCGCCGGCCTCGCCGTGGTGGCCGTCGTAGCCCTCCACGTCCTCCCAGGCGTCGAGGCTGAAGACCTGCGACGGCACCTCGACCTCCTGGCAGGGCACGCCCTCGCCGTCGGTGATGCCGATCTGGGAGGCGAAGTCGGAGGGGTCGATGCCGATGCCGATGCCGCCCGCGGGGTTGCTGGCGACGACGACGATCTCGGGGTCGACGAGGTTGAGCACCTCGGCCGGGCCGCCCTCGGGGTCGACGGGCACGCCGTACCCGCGGACGCGGAAGTCGGTGCCGTCGCGCAGCCACTCCATGCCCATCTGGCCGGCGAGCATGTCGAGCCCGCCCTCCCACATGTCGATGGACTGCTGCACCACCCGCAGGTCGCGCTCGGCGAACGGCGAGACCGGCACCAGCACGGCCACGTCGACCCGGGGGGTGTCGAGGGCGTTCAGGCCCACCTTCAGGTGGTAGCACTCGTTGTCCGGGTTGGCCGGGTCGAGGTCGAGGACGCAGCCGGCCGGCAGCCGCTGGTCGCCGAAGTGGGCGCGGACGTAGGAGTCGCCGGGCGCGCTCAGCGCGGGGACGCCGGCGAGCACGAGGACGGCTGCCACGAGCGCCATCGCGAGGTGGCGCCAGCGGGGGGTGCGGGGGGTCATGCCCCGCTCAACGGGCGAGCGCGCCGCAGGCTACGCGCCAGTAGCCGTGGAGCTCCCCGGGTAGGAGTCGAACCTACGTCGCTAGTCCTGATTCAAAGTCAGGCGGGCCCTGCCGGCAGACCAACCGGGGAACGCGCTCCCGTGGGGGCGCCGGCCCAGCCTAAGGCGCGCGGAGGGGTGACCGGTGCCCGCGTCGGGCCCTAGCCTCGAGGCGTGGACCTCCCCGTGCAGCCGCCCGTGCAGCCCATGCTCGCCACGTCGGTCGCGGGCATCCCCGACCCGCAGCGCCACAGCGTGGGCGACGTGCCGGGGCTCTCCTTCGAGCCGAAGTGGGACGGCTTCCGGTGCCTGGTCTTCAAGGACGGCGACGAGGTCGAGCTGACCAGCCGCGGCAGCAAGCCGCTGACCCGCTACTTCCCCGAGGTGGTGCAGGCGGCGCGGGCGCAGCTCCCCGAGCGCGTCGTCCTCGACGGCGAGCTCTTCTGCTCCAGCCGCGACCAGGTGCCGCCGCGCCTGGAGTTCGAGACGCTGCAGGAGCGCATCCACCCGGCCGCCTCGCGCGTGGCGATGCTCAGCGGCCTCACCCCCGCGGGCTTCGTCGCCTTCGACCTGCTCGCCCTGGGCGACACCTCCTACGTCGAGCGCCCCTTCGCCGAGCGGCGCGCCGCCCTCGAGCAGGCGCTCGCCGGGCTGCCCGGCGTGTCCGACCCCACCGAGCCCGCGACCGGCTTCCACCTCACCCGCACCACCACCGACCCGGCCGAGGCCGAGCGCTGGTTCCACCAGTTCGAGGGCGCCGGCCTCGACGGCGTGGTCGCCAAGCCGCTGGGCGCGGCGTACTCCCCCGGCAAGCGCACCATGCTGAAGATCAAGCACCGCCGCACCGCCGACGTCGTGCTCGCGGGCCTGCGCGAGCACAAGACCTCCACCCCCGAGCGCCCGCTGCTCGGCTCGCTGCTCCTCGGGCTGTACGCCGAGGGGGCGCTGCAGCACGTCGGCGTCGCGGCCAGCTTCACCGAGCAGCGGCGCGCCGCGCTGTGGCAGGAGCTGCAACCGCTGGTCTGCGGCATCGACGAGCACCCGTGGAGCGCCTGGGCGGGCGACGCGGTGGCCAACCCGGAGCGGGTGCCCGGCACCCAGTCGCGGTGGTCGGCGGGCAAGGACCTCTCCTTCACCCCGCTGCGGCCCGAGCGGGTGCTCGAGGTGGGTTACGACCACATGGAGGGCCGCCGCTTCCGCCACACCGCGCAGTTCAAGCGGTGGCGCGACGACCGCGACCCGACCTCGTGCACCTACGAGCAGCTCGAGGAGCCCGTGGGCTACGACCTCACCGACGTCCTGACCGGAGGCACCCCGTGAGCACCGCAGGCCCCGCAGGCCCCGCAGACCCTGCAGGTCCGAGCTACGACGTCGTCCTGCTCGTCGAGGAGGAGCTGAGCGAGGCCGACGCCCGCCAGGTCGTCGGTCTGCACGAGGACCTCGACGAGCCGGTGCGCTACCACGTGCTGCTGCCGGCGGAGGACGCCGCGGTGCGCGTCGAGGCGGCGATGGGCACGCTGTCGGCCGGTGAGGTCGCGGCCACGCCGGCCTTCGCGCTGGGCGAGGTCGACCTCGCCGAGGTGCGGCGCGAGGCGCTGGCGCAGGCGGAGGGCGAGCTGGCCGCCACCCTCGCGCGGCTCCACGCGCTCGGCGCCGCCGCGGTCGGGGAGGTCGTGACCGCGCAGCCGGTCGCCGCCCTGCAGGAGACCGTCGCGCGGGTCGCGGGGCGCGAGGCCGTGGTGCTGACCCGGCCGCACGTCGTGGCCGAGTTCTTCCACGTCGACTGGACCTCGCGCGCCCGGCGCCACCTCGGCGTGCCGGTGCTGCACCTGCTCGAGCACGAGGACCCGCGGAGCGCTCCCTGAGCCCCACGGCGTACTAGGGTGCGGGCCGTGACCCTGCCGACCTCTCGACGCACACGTGCCGTGATCGTGCAGTTCGAGCCTGTGCACGAGGAAGTGGCAGAGGCTCTGCGCTCCGCCTTGGAGGCGCTCGGTGTCGAGGTCACGATCTACCTCAACGAACGTGCGCTGAGCCGGGGCCCGCTCTACGGCGGGATGGTCAGCGGCGAACGGGTCCACTACCGCCAGCTCGACGACGCCGAGGGGCGAGATGCCCTGGCCCTCGAGCTCGCCGACTTCGATGTGCTGGTGCTCAACACCTTCCAGCGCAACGGGCACGCCAGCTGGGCGCGGCGTCTCGGACTCCCGACCCTGGGCTTGGTCCACAACCCGCCGCTGCTGTTGTCCCAGCAGGAGTGCGTCGACCTCGTCCGATCGGGGCAGGCGGTCCTGGCCACCCTGGCCCCGCACTGCACCGCCGCCCTCATGCTGGCCGACCACCGCCTGTTCGGTGACACCGTCACGTTGAGCCACACGATGTGGCACCTGCCGGACCCCCCGCGCAGCGCGAGCGGCAAGATCCGGATCGGGCTGCCCGGAGCGGCGACCTTCCGCAACCGTGACTTCGAGGGCGTGGTGACGGCCGCTGCAGGGCTGTCCCCCACGGAACGGGATCGGGTCGAGTTCGCTGTCCTGGGCGCCGGCCACGACCGGACCACGCTCGAGCAGATGGTCCGTGAAGCCGGTCTCGACGACACCTTCTGGTTCGCTCCCGTCGATCCGGCCACCGGTTTCGTGCAGCACGACGTGACGTTCGGGAACATGGCCGGTTCGGACTACCTCTTGCCAGCCCTGCCACCGGACCGTTCCGACTACCGCACGACCAAGATCACGAGCGCCGTGCCCGCCTCGGTCGCGTTCGCAGTACCCGCGATCCTCGACCGCTGGACAGCGGCCGTCTACGACATCCCGTGCATCGACCACCCCGTCGATCAGCTGCAGAGCGGAGTCAGCGCCGCTCTCGCGCTGGGCGAGGACTCCCGGCGCGACCTCGTCGACCAACTGCGACGACGTCGGGAGCGCGACGTGGAGGCGAACGTCGCGCAGACGCGGCGCGCGCTCGAGCGACTCGACGGCGAGCGTGGGGCACCACGAAGCGGAGCGCGCGACCGCGGAGCTGGGCGGGACACCGCCGAGAGGAACGGCTTCCTCCGCTTCGTGGCAGCCGCACTCCCGCACTCCTACGCCCAACGCTTCCAGGACCTGTGGGCACTGTGGGAGACCGGCTTCGCGCAGGAGGGGTACTTCGTCGAGTTCGGAGCTCTCAACGGGCGCGACGTGTCGAACACCTACCTCCTCGAGCAGCTCGGCTGGACAGGCGCAGTCGCCGAGCCGCACCCCGCCTTCGCCGACGCGGTCCGGCGCAACCGCTCGTGCCACGTGTCGACCAAGTGCGTCCTCGACGTGAGTGGTCGGACCGTCGAGTTCCACGCTGTCAACGGCCGGCCCGCCCTGTCGACCGCGAGCGGTTTCGGGGAGGGAGACGAGCGCGAAGCCCTCCGTGCGGACCACGTCGTGCACCACGTCGAGACCACGACGTTGGAGGACCTCCTGGTCGAGGCAGGGGCACCGCACACCATCGACTTCCTCTCCGTCGACACCGAGGGGTCCGAGGTCGCGATCCTGCGCGCCTTCGACTTCTCGGCCCGTCGCGTCGAGCGCATCTGCGTCGAGCACAACGAGCACCAGCGCGACGAGCTGCACGCCCTCCTGACCGAGCAGGGCTACCGCCGCAAGTGGCCTGACCTGAGCGGGCACGACGACTGGTACGTCCACGAGTCCGTCAGCGCCCGCCGCAGCCCTGCGGCCCAGGCTGCTCTGCTCCACCGGGTCAGGACGGTGCCCCCGGCGGTGGTCGGGTGGCACCGGCGGAGGGCCCTCGCCGAGTCGCTCGTGCCCGCGGGGACGACCGTCGCCTCCCTGCCGGGCACCGAGCCGAATCGAGGGGGTCGCGACCAGCGCCGCAGCGCCATGACGCGCACCGCGCTGACCCGCAACACCACCCGCCAGGTCGCTCGGGCCAACGGACTCGACGAGGAGGTGTACGCCCGACGGGTGCGCGCCGCCTTCCGCCGGCTGTGCCGTGCGGTCGAGCCGGAGCAGGCGGTCGAGATCGGCTCCGACGGCTTCGGGTTCGCCGCCTGGGCCAGCAGGGAGATAGCCGGGTGCCAGGCCGTCGCCTTGGACCTCGGCGTGGCCGGCCAGGCCCCTCCTGGGGTCCAGCACGTCACGGTCCACGACGCCACCTGGCGCACCACGTCGGCGTCGGCCGGGACGCTGCGCGACGTCGGCACCGTCCTGCGTGTCGATGGCGGCCACGAGGCGCTGCGGGTGCTCGACGACCTGCGCGACCTGTTGCCGTCCTGCGACGTCGTCGGCGTCGTGATCACGGCGTCGTCGGACGAGCGGCCCTCGATGGCCGGTCACGTGGCCCGTGTGCTCACCGATGCCGGGCTGCACCTGGTCCTCGCCGACATCCCCACCGGTGACAGGACGATGCAGGTCTTCGTCCACGAGCGCATCGCCGGGAGACCGGTCGTCGCCCGCAACGTCGCGAAGGCGCTCCGGCCCGCCGCCGACCCTGCATGAGGCGCCGTTCCGCCAAGTCACGGCCCGTCGCGGCGTACGCCCGGGTGCTGGACGGCGAGCACCTCTGGCTGGCGCTGGCCGGGGTCGACGCGGCTGCGGTGCCGGGGCTGCAGCTCGACGACGGCACGACCCTCGCCCTCGAGGTCGAGGTGGCCGAGCCGCTCCCCGGCGGCGGGGGGTCCTACCGCTGCCCGCTGCCCGACGCGCTGCTGCCCGCCGACGCCCGCCCGGGCGACACCGGCACCGCCGCCCTGGTGGTGACCGGCTCGAGCGGCGCCGCGCAGCCGGTCGTCGACGCCACCGCGCCCGACGAGGGCCCCACCCGCACGCCGCCCTCGCGCAGTGGGGACCGGCAGCACACCCTCGGTCGCCGCGCGGACGGCACCCTCCTGCTGACGGCCACCCGCCTCGCGCCGCGGGCCGTGGTGCTCGGCTTCGGCGGGCCGGTGCCCGACCCCGACGCGCTGGTCGTCGACGTCGCGCTGCCCCCTGGCTGCCCCCCCGTCGTCGACGCCGCACTCGACCCGCTCGACGGCGGCGAGCCGAGCCTCGCGTCGTGGGAGCCGCTCTCGTCTGCCCACGGCCGGGTGCGGGTGGGGACCGCCGCTGTCGTCCCGCCCGCGGGTGCCCGGCTGGTGCTGCGCGGCGCGCGGCCCGCGGACGGGCGGACCGGTGACGACCTGGCGGTGCACCGGGCCCGCGACGGGCTCCGCGACCCCGCGACCCTCGTCGCCCTGCCCCACCCGCTCGTCGACGACCGCGGCGCCCCCCTGCGCTGGACCTTCGGAGCCGACGGCGCCCTCGTCGTGCGCCGCGCGGAGGCGACGCCGTGAAGGTCGCCTTCCTCGTGCTCACGCTCGACGACGTGGGCGGCACCGCCCGCGCCGTGGTCAACCTCGCCAACCGGCTCGTGGCCGACCACGACGTCGAGGTGCTCAGCCTGCGCCGCCTGCACGAGCGCCCCCACGCCGCCGTCGACCCGCGCGTGCGGGTCGAGTACCTCGTCGACCTGCGCGACCCGCGGCGCCCGCGCGTCGCCGGCCACCGACGGCTCGACCCGGCCGAGGCCGCGCGTCTCGAGCAGCAGCCCTCGCGCGCCGTCCCACGACGCTGGGAGTGGCAGCTCAGCGCGCTCAGCGACCTCGCCCTCGAGACGGCGCTGCCACGCGTGCGCGCCGACGTGCTGGTCACCGTGGTGCCGGGGCTGCTCGCTCGCGCTGCCGACCTGCTGCCGTCCGACGTGGCGCTGGTGCACCAGGAGCACCGCACCTCCTTCGACCGCGCCGGCGGCAAGGAGGCGCTGCTGGCCGCCGCACCGCGGGCCGACGCAGTCACGATGCTCGGCGAGCCAGCGGTCGACTGGCTGCGCGCCGAGCTCCGCGCAGCCTGCCCCGAGACGCTCGTGGTGCCCAACCTGCTCCCGGCCGGGCACCGTCCCCGTGCCCGCCTCGACGGCGGACCCGACGGCGGGCTCGTGGTCGCGGCCGGGCGCCTCGACGCGGAGAAGCAGTTCCACCACCTGGTGCGCGCCTTCGGCCGCGTCGCCGACCGGCTGCCCGACTGGCGGGTGCGCATCCTCGGGGACGGGGCGCTGCGCGAGGAGCTGCTCGCCGTCGCGCGCAAGCTGGGCCTGCACGACCGCGTCGAGCTGCCCGGGACCACCTCCGACATGGCCTCGGAGTGGGCCCGTGCCGACGTCGCGGTCTGCTCGTCGCTGCGCGAGGGCCTGCCATTGGTCGCGCAGGAGGCGATGGCCGCCGGCGTGCCGGTGGTGGCCTACGACTGCCCGCTCGCGGTGCGCGACATCGTGCGCGACGACGTCAACGGGGTGCTGGTGCCGGCCGGGGCGGAGCCCGCGCTCGCGCGCGCCGTCCTCGACCTGGCCACCGACCCCGAGCGGCGACGCCGCCTCGGCGACGGCGCGCTGGCCACGGCCGCCGAGTACGACCCCGACGTCGTCGCGGCGACCTGGGACGACGTGCTGGGACGCGCCGTCGCACGACGCCGCGGCCGGGTCCCCCGCGGCAGCGAGGGCGAGGGGGGCCGCGGGGGCAGCCGGGCGACCCTCGTCGACCCGCCCACGCCGGCCGGTGTGACCGGACAGGAGACGACCCCCGCCGAGGCCCGCGGCGCCGTGGTCGCGGCGGTGGCGCGGATCGCCGCGGCGACGTCGTCGGACTGGTTCGTCGTGCCCGCACCCTTCCCGGCCCCGCCCCGCGTGGTCGTGCCCCACGCGCGCCGCCGCGCGTTCCTGGACGCGCTCGCCGGCGCCGACCTGCCGCCCTGGCTCTCGGCGGTCGACCCGCCCGACCACCGCTGGCTGGAGCGCCGGGGCGCCCCCGCCGAGCTGGTCGCGGCCGTGCGGCACGGCGCCACCGCCCGGCTGCTGCTCGAGCCGTGGCAGCGCCGCGCCGGTCGCCGGACCCTGCTCGCCGAGGGCACGGCGGTGCACGTCGAGTTCTGGCCCGAGGACGAGACCGGCACCTGGCACGCGCCCGTGCCCAACGGGTGGGTGACCACCGCCCGACCCGAGCACGCGACGGCCACCGTCGAGGTGGCCGGCGTCGAGGTGCCGACGCTGCCGCTGCTGCTCGGACGCACGGTGGACGACGTCGACGTCCCGGTCGACGTCGTGTTCACGTGGGTCGACGGCTCCGACCCGGCCTGGGACGAGCGCCGGCGCCGACGCCTCGCCGAGCTCGGGGAGCCACCGGGCGACCCCCGCAGCCGCGGCCGTGCGCGCTACGCCGACCGCGGCGAGCTGCGCTACGCCCTACGCAGCCTGCACCTCTTCGCCCCCTGGGTGCGGCAGGTGCACCTGGTCACCGACGGCCAGCGGCCCGACTGGCTCGCAGACCACCCCCGGGTGCGGGTCGTCGACCACCGCGAGGTGTTGCCCGCCGAGGTGCTCCCGACCTTCAACTCCCACGCGATCGAGACCGCGCTGCACCGGGTGCCGGGACTGAGCGAACACTTCTTGTACTTCAACGACGACGTGGTGCTGGGCCGACCCTTGGGGCCGTCTGCGTTCTTCGACGGCACTGGTCGCGCCGCCGTCTTCCGCGCTGCCGTGCCGGTCGGCGACGACGAGAGCGCGCCCGAGCGGCCTCACCTCGCCGCGGCACTCACCAACCGGAAACTGCTGCAGGAGGCGCTGGGCGTCACCTTGCGCGACCAGGTCGCGCACAGCCCCTACGCCCACCGTGTCTCCGTGCTGCGGGAGGTCGAGGAGCGCTTCGGCGACGCCCTGCGGCGCACGGCCGCCTCGCCGTTCCGCTCGCCGAGCGACGTGTCCCTCTTGTCGTCGCTCGCCCAGCACTACGGCCTGGCGACCGGGGCGGCCTACTGGGGCGAGCACGCCTTCCGCTACGTCGACCTCGGCAACGGCGCCGTGCGCCGCACCCTCGACGGCCTGCTGCGCACCCGCGGGCTCGACAGCGTCTGCCTGGGCGACAACGACCGCTCCGGCCTCCCGCCCGACGAAGTGGCCGCGCTGCTGGCCGACTTCCTGGAGCAGTGGGTGCCGCTGCCCGCGCCCTGGGAGCGCTAGGCGCGCTCGCGACCTGCGACCCGGCGCACGCCGCGGCGCACGCCGCGGCGCACGCGGCCCGCGGCCACCCGCCACCGCGGGCGCGCGGGACCCGTCGACGCCGCCGCCTCCTGCGCGAGCCGGCGCCGGACCTCGCGCCGGGCGCGCTGCACCGCGACGCCGGTGTGGTCGAGGGTGAGGGCCTCGGCCTCGCGGTGCATCAGCGCGTAGCGCTCCCCCACCTCTCCCAGCCGGGCGACGGCCGCCACGTCGACCGGGTCGTCGACCAGGGCGTCGGCGGCCTCCCAGGCCGCGTCGGCGACCTCGCGCACCGCCGCGCTCGTCGACACGTCGTCCCAGGACGTGCGCGACCGGTTCAGCCGCACGTCGACGAAGTCGTCGACCGGGTGGTGCTCGTCAGCCGAGGGCACCGTGACGTCGAGGCCCAGCTGGTCGACGCACCGCCCCACGGCGGACCGCCAGTCGGCGAGCAGGTCGTCGTAGCGCACGAAGGCGCGCGGGCGCCCGCGCGTGAGGCGCTCGGTGGTGACGGTGCCGTTGACCCAGGAGGCGACGTTGGCGGTCTGGCGCAGCGTGCGGAAGTCGGCGGGGCGGTCGGCGAGGTAGTGCGTGTCGCGCGAGCGCGCCACCGCTGCGGGGTGGCGCAGCATCGTGACGAAGCAGACCTCGAGCCCGGCCGCGGCGGCCGCCTCGCACCACAGCTCGGTGAACCACAGCGTGCGCGGGTCCTTGACCAGCAGGGGCGCGCCGGCGCGCCCGCTGCGGTCGGCCTGCGCCGCGTGCTCGGCGAGCCAGGCCGCGACCTGCGCCCGCACGGCGTCGCGGTCGATCGACTCGTCGACCAGGCGGGCGGCGTCGGGCCGTGCGTCGTTGGTGCGGGCAGGCACCCGCTCGAGCAGCTCCTTGTGCAGCTCAACGGCCCACAGCGGCTCGTAGAAGCCGCGCGGGTTGCTCTCGTCGGGCGGCACCTCAGGCTGCGGCACCACGAGCCCGAGGCGCTGCAGCACCCCGGCCATCGTGCTCGTGCCGCTGCGCCCCGCCCCTGCGACGAGCACGAGCCGCCGGGCCCCGGTCGGGGCCGCGCTCACGAGGGCGCCCCCACGGCCTGCTCGAGCACGCGGGCGAGCGCCTGCTCGTCGGCGTACGGGACGAACAGCGAGGTGTGGCCGCACGCCTCGTCGAGGAGGCGCTGGCTGGGCAGCGGGGAGTCGGGCGTGCGCTGGTCACCGACCTCCACGACGGTGGTGCCGGGCTCGGCGAAGACCGCGAGGTGCAGCGCGGACCCGGCCGAGCCCGCGACGACCCGAGCGCCGCGCAGCAGCGCCACCTGCTCGCGCACCGACAGCGTCTCGGGGTGCACGACGGTGAAGCCGGCCGCGCCGGCGAGCCGCTCCATCTGCTCCTCCCAGCGGGCCTCGACGCGCACCTTGAGCTCGTCGTCGGCGTTCTCGGCGTGGAAGCGCGCGCGGGAGAGGAAGACGGCGGGCTCGCCCGCCGGCTGCACCGAGGCGGCCATGCGCTGCCACAGCGTCACCGCGTCGGCGCCGACCCGCGACTTCAGCAGCACCGGGCGCGACGCAACGCGCAGGCGGTCGACCAGACGGGGCTGGGCGCGGACGATCTCGACCGGCATCCCGCCGTAGCCGGCCAGGTCGAGCAGCTCCTCCTGCCACGGCCAGAGGTCGGCCGGACGCGTGCGGTCGCCGCGGCCGGGGGCTGCGGGGGCCGGGCCGTAGCAGCTGCGGTGGGCGACGAGGCCCGCCACTGGCTCACCTCCGGTGGCCTCCGGCTCGGGCCAGAGGTTGGGCACCGTCTCGACCAGGAAGTGGCCGAAGTGGCGGGTCCAGTGGCCGGCGTAGTGCCAGGTGCCGGCGAGGCGGTCAGGACCGCCCGGGCCGTCGGGGCGCACCACGGCGGCCGGGTCAGCGGCCACCGGCGCGTGCTCGTCACCGTCCCAGTCGCGCTGCGAGAGCGGCACCAGCCGGCCCTCGGCGTCGTGGACCGCCCCGCTCATCCACCGCAGCGTCTGCCCCGCCATGCGCAGCGGCCCGCGGACGAATCGCGTGACGAGGGCGTCCTCGACGAGCAGGACGCCGGGTGGGACCGCGGGGGGCACGGCCCCCGCCCGCAGGCTGAACGGCACGGTCCGCTCCTCCCCAAGCGACGGCTGCGACGACGGCGGCCCATCGTAGCCACGGCCGGTCTGCTCGAACCTCACGGGCGGGCTGCGGGGGAGGCGGGACGCCTCCACTAGGGTGTTCCGGTGCTGGGACGACGCCGCAGACCCGAGTCGAGGACGTTGGGGACCTTCTTGCTGGGGATCGGCGCCCAGAAGGCCGGCACGACCTGGTTGTACGACTACGTGAAGGACGCGCCGGGCTTCGCCGCCGGCTACCGCAAGGAGTACCACGTGTTCGACGCGCGTGACCTGGCGGAGGAGCAGTGGCTGCTGGAGAACCACGTGCGCGATGCCGAGCGCTCGCTGCAGGACCTCCGACAGCGAGGAAAGGCCCGCGCCGGGGTAGTGCACCGCGCCGCGATGGTGGCGGAGCCGCGCTTCTACTTCGACTACTTCACCGGCCTCCTGGCCTCGCGTGAGGGGGCGCAGCTCGCCGCCGACGTCACCCCCGACTACTGCCTGCTGTCAGGTGAGCGGTTCGCGTCGATCCGGACGCAGTTCGAGCGCCGCCGCGTGCGGGTCGCCCCGGTCTTCTTGATGCGGGACCCCGTCGAGCGCATCCACAGCACGCTGCGGATGATGGAGCGTGTCGGCACCGACTTCTTCACGGGGAGCCCGGAGCAGGCACTGCTCGAGCACCACCGACGCGCCAATCTCGAGAAGCGCACCCGCTACGACCGTACGATCGCTTCCCTCGAGCACGCCTTCCGGCCCGACGAGGTCTTCTACGGCTTTTACGAGGAGCTCTTCAGCACCTCCGAGGTGCGGCGCCTGTGCGATTTCCTCGCAGTCCCGTTCCACGAGCCGGCCCTCGACAAGCGCAGCAACGCCGCTCCGCAGCCGGCCGAGGACCTGCCGGAGCAGACGGTCCAGGCGGTCGCGACCCACTACCGCCCGGTCTACGAGTTCATGGCCGACCGCTTCGGCCGCGACAAGGTTCTGCGTCTGTGGCCCAGCGCGCGGTTCGTCCTCTGAGCAGACCTGTCGGGGTGCACTCAGCCGGCCCATGGCGAGCGCCGGGACCACCGCGACGCCTTGTTAGGGTGCGCCTGCCCACGGTTCGACGACGCCCGGGAGGTGAGGATTCGTGCAATTGATCATCGCGGGGTTCCACCGCAGCGGCACCTCCCTGCTCACCCAGCTGCTCCACGCCGGCGGTCTCTTCGTCGGCGACGACCTGCTCGGCGCCGGGCCGACCAATCCTTACGGGCACTTCGAGGACCGGGAAGTGCTCTCCCTGCACCGGGCCGTGCTCGAGCGCCACGGTGACGACTGGCAGTGGGACGCGCCTTTCCCGTTCCGCATCGGCCGCGACCACTGGAGGCGGATGCGCTCGTTCGTGCTCAAGCGCGAGCTGCGTCATCCCGTCTGGGGGTTCAAGGATCCCCGCGTGTGCCTCTTCATCGGTGCGTGGAAGCACGTGAACCCGGACGTCAAGGTGGTCGTGGTGTTCCGCGACCCGGGTGAGTGCGTGCGGTCGATGGAATCACGGTCGGCGCGTGCGCTGCTGCAGCAAGAGGGCAACCCGCAGCGGCACGGCCGCTTCTTCTCCGAGCCCGATCACGGACTCAAGCTGTGGGACACGTACAACAGGGCGTTGGTCGCGTTCGTGCGAAGCTTCCCGGAGGACTGCCTGGTCCTTCCCTTCGAGGCAGTGGCGGGCAGCGGCGACGTCGTGGAGCGCGTCAACGACCGATTCGGCTTGTCGCTCGACCAGGCGCGCACCGCGGGTGTGTTCGACCCCGAGGTGACCTCGCAGCGCGAGGCACCGCAGCCGGTGTTCGCCCCTCGCACCGAGGAGCGGGTGCTGCAGACGTGGCGGGAGCTCCAGGAACTGTCCGAGACCACAGGAGCACGTTGATGCAACCGATGCACCGGGTGACCCCCGACGAGCTCGCGACGCTGCGGATGGAGAACGAGCTGCTGCGCTACGAGGTCCGGCACCTGTCGGCGCGCCTGCGGGAGGCCGAGGCAGCCGGCGGCGAGCCCGCGTCCGCCCACCGGGGCGTCGAGGTCGCCAACGTCGCGCCCCAGACCCGCGACGACCTGGTCTGGTTGCTGCGGCGCATCGACGACGTGCCGCTCGTAGGCCGTCTCCTCCGCCGCAGACCAGGCGTGCAGACGCTGCGGGAGCGCTACCTCGAGGGGCCGGCTGCGTGAGTGCCGCGCCGGTGGGTCGCAGCCCACTCGCGACCCAGGGCCCCGTCGTCTGGGGCGGTCGCACCTCCGCCGACGTCCCGGACAGCCTCGACGACTGGTCCACGTCCCGATCGGGCCTGCACCGCCGTCTCCGCGAGGCCGGCTCCCTGGTGGTGCTCGACGCCCTCAGCTTTCCTTGGCAGGTCCTCGACGCCGACGAGCGCGCACTGCCGACATGCGTCGCCCTGCCCGACGACCTGGACGCGACGAGCCTCGGACAGCTGCTCGGCGTCCCACTGCTGACCCACCTGACGCCGTACGACCGTCTGGTCGGCCCGCGCAGGGAGGTCCGGGCCGCGTTGCAGGAGGAGTGGCACCTCCCCCCCACCGTCTGGGCGGAGGCACCGCCCTCTCCGGCCGACGCGCTCCCGCCCGGCGCTCGCGGCGCCAAGCTGCGGCACCTGCAGCTGTCCAGTGCACTCGTCGAAGAGGCACGCGCCGCCACCGCCGACGTGTCCGAGGCAGGAGCCCGCATCCACGTGCGGGGGGACGCGAGCGCACACCGATCCGCACTGGTCAGGGCCTTCGGGGCCACCGCGGCCGTGACCGGGCCCGAGCTCGACGACCCGCCCAGCCCGCACGTCGTCGCAGTCGTGCTGCCCGACGGCGCCGACGCCGACGAGGTGGCGGCGCAAGCCCTGAGCGCGCGTGAGGTGCTGCACCCGGGCGGGCGCGTCGTCCTGGCTGCCCACGTGGTCACGGCGCCCGGGGGGCCGGCGAACATCTCGACGTCCGCGTGCGTCGAGGCCCTCTCCCGCGGCTTCGGCACGATGGTCCACGTCGACCGGTTGCGGTCGCTCCGCCTCGTCGGCGAACCGTGGAGCAGGGTGGTGGTCATGACCCTCACGTCGCTGTGGCCGAGGCCCGAGTGAGAGGGCCGCGCAAGGTCGTCGTCCTGTCGAACGACGTCATCCCCGGGATGGGCCTGCCTGTCGCGGCTCCGGGCCTGCGGGCGTGGGGGCTCGCTCTAGGACTGCGCGCGCTCGGGCACGACGTGACCGTGGTCGTCGACCGGCGGGTCATCGCGCGCGTGTGGACCAGGCCGACACCCCCCGCCCTGCCCCGAGGATCCATCATCTTGTGGCCCGGACACCTCGACCGTTACGTGCGGACCCACGACGTCGACGCGCTCGTCGTGACCAACTCCAACAACGTGCGGCGCCTCGGTGACCTCGGGCGGTGCCGGCTCGTGTACGACTTCTTCGCGCCGAAGATGCTCGAGCTCGCCCAGGAGGACCACCCCGACGAGGAGACGGCTGCTGCGGCCCTCGCCCTGCTCGAGTCGCGCAAGCTGGCCGCGCTCGCGCGGAGCGACGCCGTCATCGTCAACGGGGCGAAGAAGGTGCCCTACGTGCGTGGGTGGTTGGAACGCGCCGGTGTGCCCGAACTGCCCCTCGGCGTGGTCGTCATGGCAATGCCGACCGAGGCCCCGAGGTCGGCCGACGACGGCACCCTGCGGGCCGCGATCAGCGGCTACCTCCAGCCGTGGTCCCGCCCCGGCCCTGTGCTGTCCACCCTGGCCGGGCTGCTCGACCGTGGCGACCTCACCCTTGACCTGATGGTCAGCGGCCACTGGGGCTACACACGCACCGTCTCCCTCCATCCCGAGCTGCAGGCCCTCACGAGCCACCCGCGGGTCGTGCGCCACGCTCCGCTGCCCTTCGGCGACTTCCGCCGACACCTCGCGTCCTGCCACGTCAGCGTCGACGTCTTCGCCCGCAACCCGGAGCGCGAGCTGGCCATGGTCACCCGGTCGGTGGTGGCGTTGTCGTGCGGGCTGCCTGTGCTCCACGTCCCCTTCACCGAGGTGAGCGACCTCATCACGGCCTACGACGCCGGCTGGACCGTCGACCCGGACGACACGGCCGAGCTGCGCGCCGCCTTGGTGGGGGCGATCGAGGACCCCGAGGTCCTGCGGAGCAAGCGCGAGGGCGCGCTCCACCTGGCCCGTGAGCTGCTGGAGCCCTCACGAGCCGTCGTACCTCTCCACGAGATCCTGCAGGGCTTCGCGTGAGCGGCTCCCGCACTCTTCACGTGCTGACGCCGACCTGGAAACCGGTCGGCGGGGTGGTCAAGCTCATGGACTACGTGCAGCATGCCCGCACCTTGGGCTTCCGCGTCAGTGTGTGGTGCCCCCGGCCACCGTCAGTCGACGAGGAGCTCTTCCGCAACGACCGGTTCCGCGACTTGCCCACTGCCGACGACGTGAGCGTGGTGAGCGGGCGGAGCCTAGCGTTCGCCGATGACGACCTGGCGCTGATCTCGTTGCCGCGCAACGCCGAAGTCGTCCACCGCTCGCTCCCCGCCGGAGCCTCGCCCGAGCGGGTCGTCCACCTGGTCCAGAACGTCCGTCACGTGAATCCCGCCTGGGGCGACGGCTACCCCACCCGGTTGTTGACCCGCCCCATGGCGCGCATCTCGATCAACGAGATCGTCGCCGAGACCATCCGGCCGTGGCTCGACCAGCGGGCGCTGCACCGCACCGTCGACCTCGGCCACGACACCCCGTTCTTCCGGACGCACCGCCGCGACGAGGGGCCCCGCACACCGCTGCGGGTGGCGTACACCACGTGGAAGTCCGACGTGGGCGACCGGGTGGCAGCCGCACTGGTGGACGACCCGGGTTTCGCCTTCCGCGCCATCACGACGACGGCCACGTGGGCCGAGCTGCGCGAGCTCTACCAGTGGAGCGACGTGTTCCTCGCGACACCCGGACCTGAGGAGGGCCTCTACCTCCCCGGTCTGGAGGCGATGGCCGCCGAGAGCGTGGTCGTCACGCCCGACGTGGGGGGCAACATGGCCTACTGCCGACCCGGGCTGAACTGCGTGCTCGTCGACTACGACGACGCCGGGTCCTACGTCGCCGCGCTGCGCGGGCTCGCATCCTCCGCACCCAGAGAGGTGCTGCGCCTGCGGCGAGCGGGTGCGCAGATCGTCGACCGCTTCGACCTGTCGGCCGAGCGCGCGGGGTTCGCCGCGTTCCTCGCGGAGCTCGAGCCCCGGATCGTCGACTTCGAGCGCAGCGGACGACGCCGCTGGACCTGAGGCGGGTCAGGTCTCGACGCGGTTGCCGTCGGCGTCCCAGTGGCTGGCGACCTTCTTGCTCGGCTGCACCCGCGGCGGCTCGCCGGGCATCTTGGGGTAGTCGGGCGGGAAGTTCAGCTCGCCGCCCGGCAGGGTCTCCCACAGCGCGAGCAGCGGCTCGAGGGAGTGCGCGACGTCGTCGACCTCGGCCCAGGGGTCGCCGTCGGCGAGGCGCTCGGGGGCGGTGAAGAGGTTGAGCTCGCGCGGGTCGGCGAGCCCGGCCAGCTCCTCCCACGTGACGGGCGTCGACACCGGCGCACCGGGCAGGGGGCGCAGCGACCAGGCCGAGGCGATGGTGCGGTCGCGGTTGTTCTGGTTGTAGTCGACGAAGATCCGCTCGCCGCGCTCCTCCTTCCACCAGTCGACGGTGACCTGGTCGTCGCGGCGCGCGAGCTCGCGGCCGAAGCCGATCGCGGCGTGGCGCACGTCGGTGAACTCCCAGCGGGGCTCGATCCGCACGAAGACGTGCACCCCGCGGTTGCCCGACGTCTTGGCGAAGCCGCGGATCCCGAGCTCCTCGAGCAGCTCGCGCGCGACCCCCGCGACGCGCGCGGCGTCGCCGAAGGTCGTGCCCGGCTGCGGGTCGAGGTCGAGGCGGAGCTCATCGGGGTGGTCCAGGCTCGCCGGGTCGTCGGTGCGGCGCACCGGCCACGGGTGGAAGGTCAGCGTGCCCATCTGGGCGCACCACACCGGCACCGCGACCTCGCTCGGGCAGACCTCGTCGGCGGTGCGCCCCGAGGGAAAGGTGATGCGCACCGTCTCGAGGTAGTCCGGCGCCCCCTTCGGCACCCGCTTCTGGTAGAACGCGTCGGCGTCGCGGTCCTGCGGACCGGTCGCGAGCCGCATCCCCTCGCGGACCCCCGAGGGCCAGCGCTCCAGCGCGGTCGGCCGGTCCCGCAGCACGCGCATCAGCCCCTCGCCGACCGACGCGACGTACTCCGCCACCATCAGCTTGGTGACCTCGGGGGTGCGGTCGGTGGCCTCGTAGACCACGCGGTCGGGGCTGGAGACGCGGACGACGCGGCCGCCGGCCTCGACCTCCGCTGCGGGTGTCCTCGCCATGCGCTCGACCCTAGCGGTGCGGCTAGGGTGCTGCCGGGCTGCTGGACGCAGGCCGCGGACCAGCGAGCGGAGGACGGCGTGGGCGACTCGAGGCCACCGCAGGCGGCGATCGACCTGGTCGACAGCTACGCCCGGCGCGTCGGCGACGACGTCGAGGTCGTGCTCAGCGACCCCGACCACGTCGTGTCGTCGGGCGACGTCGTCGAGCTGCGTCGCGGCGAGCAGCGCCACCGCGCGCGTGCCGAGGTCGTCGACGACGACCGTGGACGCCGCGCCCTCGTGCGGGTGGCGCGCGGCGAGCTGCGCAACGGCACCTACGCGCTGCGGCGGGTGGGCGGGTCACGGGGCGCCGGGGACGTCGGCGACGGGCCTGCCGAGGACGTGCCGGAGGTGCTGCCGCTCGGCTGCCGGCTGCTGGTGCAGGGCGAGCGGCCGCTCGTGCTGCTGTGGGGCCAGCGCGCCACGCCGTCGATGACGCCCGTGCCGCACCCGCGTGGTCGCGACGGGGACGCCGCGAGCACCGCAGGCGGTGGGACCCGCGCACGCCGCCGCGCCGTCGCCGTCGCGCGACGGGTCCGCGCGCGGCTCAGCCGCTGAGCGCCGCGGCCTCCTGCACCAGGTCGGCGAAGGCCTCGCGCACCGGCCCGCTGTCGCCGGGGCGCACCTCGCCGCGCAGCTCGGGCAGCCGCGCCCAACCGGGGCTGGCCAGCAGCCGCTCGGGGTCGACCGCCCGGGTGCGGCGCAGCACGTGGTCGGGCACGTCCTGGGGGTCGGGGACCACCGCGTCGGCCAGCCACTCGTCGTAGCCCTCGAGGACGCCGCCGCGCGTGGCGTCGGGGAAGAGCACGACGCAGGTGCCGGTGGGCTGGGTGTCGACGTCGAGCACGAGCAGGTCGGGTCGCAGCCGGCGCAGCGCCTCGGCCGCCTTGTAGACGTCGCCGGTCCACATGTGGGTGCGGCGCTTGCGGTCGGCCTCCTCGACGGTGCGCGGCAGCATGTCGTCGAGCACGACCACGCTGGTGGGGAGCGTGAACCGCTCGACGGCCACGACGTCGCGCAGGGCGTACTCGGCGAGGTGCATGCCGTCGACGAAGGCGAGGTCGAGCACGCCCACCGGCAGGTGCGCGAGCGGACGCCGCCGGGCGAAGAACTCGTCGCTCGTGGTGCGCGCGAGGTGGACGTCGGCCTGCAGCTCGGCCCGCACGGTGAAGGCCGGGTCGACGCCGATGCTCGGCACGCGCGAGAGCGCGAGGCTGTGACCGAGGTTGACGCCGGTCTCGAGGTAGGTGCGCGGGCGGGTCAGCCGGTGCAGAGACCGGAGGAGCTGGTGGCGGTTCACGGGGCCTCCGCGGTCGGCCCGGGCCGGCGCCCGGGTCACGCGCACCCTATCCGTGCGGGTCCGGAAGTCGGTGGTGGTCCGGGTCGCGCATCCCTACGGTGGCGGACATGGCCTCCCCCGCGCAGCCCGACGCGCCGCCCGCCGCGACCGCCGACCTCGTCGACCGCACGCTCGACCCGCAGGTCGACGACGAGGCGTCGCTCGCGCTCGTGGACGGCTGGCTGCACGGCACCTCCCGCGGTTTCCACGACGGCCGGCCCGGCGACGAGGAGCACGCGCTGTGGTTGCGCTGCGCCCGGGCCGACGCCGCCGAGCTCCGGGGGCTGTGGGAGCCGTCCCCGCCGGTCGGCAGCGGGAACCTCCCGGTCGCGACGATCTCCTCATGGGACGGCACGCTGCACGCCGGCGCGGGGCTGCTGCCGCTGCGGCTCATCACGGACGTGACGGTGGCCCCGACCCACCGGCGGCGCGGCCTGCTGCGCCGGCTGCTCGGCGAGGAGCTCGCCGCGACCGCGCGCCGCGGCGTGCCGGTGGCGGCGCTGACGGTCTCGGAGGGCACGATCTACGGCCGCTTCGGCTTCGGGCCCGCCACCCGCAAGCGGTCGGTCGAGGTCGACGTCGGCGACCGCTTCGCGCTGCACGGCCCCGCGGCCGCCGGACGGGTCGTCCTGGTCGAGCCCGCGGAGGCCGAGGAGGTGGTGGCGGCCGTGGCGCAGCGCCACCACGAGACCACCCGTGCGACCGTCAGCCGCCCCGCCTTCTACCGCGAGGTCCTGGCCGGGCGCCTCGACCCCGAGACGCGCGGCGAGGACCGCAAGCTGCGCGTGGCGGTCCACCTCGACGAGGCGGGCACCCCTGACGGGTACGTCGCGTGGCGCCACCGCGGGGAGGTCGAGGGTCGCGGCACCCTCGACGTCGCCGACCTGCTGGCGCTCTCCCCTGCCACCCACCTCGCGCTGTGGCGCTTCCTCGCCTCGCTCGACCTGACCGAGCGGGTGCGGTGGCGCGGCGCGCCGGTCGTCGACCCGCTGGACCACGCCGTGGTCGACCCGCGCGCCGTGCGCACGGTGGGCACGACCGACGTGCTGTGGCTGCGGGTGCTGGATCCGGTGGCCGTTCTGGCGGCGCGACCGTGGCGCGGCGACGGCCGGGTGGTGCTCGAGGTCGACGACGCCCTGGGGCACGCCACAGGACGGTTCGCGGTCACGGTGCGCGACGGCCGCGCCGAGGTGGAGCGCCTCGACGACGCCCGCGACGCCGGGGACCTGCGCCTCGACGTCGCCGTGCTCGGCACGCTGCTGCTCGGCGACGTCGACGTCGCGACCCTGGCCGACGCCGGCCGGGTCGCGGGCAGCGACGCGGCCGTGTCGGCGTACGCCGCGGTGGGCGACCTCGCCGCGCCGCCGTGGTGCCCGACCGGCTTCTAGGGGCTGGTGCCCCGGCGCTCAGAGCAGGGCGTGCAGGGAGAAGACCGGCTCGGTCTCGACCTCGTCGCGCCCCGGCCGCACGAACTCGAACGCGGCGGTGCGGAGCAGCACCCACGACGGGTCGGCGCCCGGCGCGGCGAGCAGGCCCTCGGCGCACGCGAGGTGCATCGGTGGCGCGTGCACGGCGTTGCGGTCGCGCTCACCAGGGGTCGCCAGGAACGCGATGGGGCGGCCCAGCGGCTCCGCGCACACCCCGCACACCCGGCTGAGCGCGCACTGCGTCACCCGGGCCCGCGCCGGCGCGCCCAGGCGCCCCTCCGCCGTCGCCGGCAGCGGCTCGCCGCCGCGGTCGGTCCAGGCGAAGGGCGTGCCGGTGGGGGTGAGCACGGCCGCCCTCACGCGCGCTCCTTCGCCGACCCCCGCGACCAGGCGCCGAGCTCGAGGCGGCGGGTGGGCCGCTCGGCGTCGCTCTTGCGGCGCCGCTCGCGCACCGGGCCCTCCGGCACCGGGGGCGTGTCGCCGCGGGTGCTGGCGTCGTCGTAGACGCGGTTGTCCTTGGTCCACGAGTTCGGCAGCGAGAGCTTCAGGATCGTGCGCAGCGCCTGGCCGTACTGCCGGTGCAGCGGACCGACCGTGTAGGGCAGGTCGTACTTGTCGCACAGCGCCTTCACCCGCTCGGCGATCTCCGGGTAGCGGTTGCTCGGCAGGTCGGGGAAGAGGTGGTGCTCGATCTGGAAGCCGAGGCTGCCGCTCATGATGTGCAGGAAGCGGCCGCCCTCGAAGTTCGCGGCGCCCAGGATCTGGCGGAGGTACCACTCCGAGCGGGTCTCGTCCTCGATCTCCTCCTCGGTGAAGTGCACCGCGCCGTCGGGGAAGTGGCCGCAGAAGATGATGACGTAGGACCACACGTTGCGCGTCACGTTGGCGGCGGCGTTGGCCACGATCGTGGTGCGCCAGTGCGGTCCGCTGAGCGCCGGGTAGACGACGTAGTCCTTGAGCACCTGGTTGCGGCCCTTGCGCCAGATCTGGCCGAGCTGGCGCTTCATCTCCTGCGGGTCCTTCTGACCCTTGCGGATGCGCTCGAGGTCGAGGTCGTGCAGCGCCACGCCCCACTCGAAGAGGAAGGCGAGCAGCGAGTTGTAGACCGGCTGGCCGACGTTGACCGGGTGCCACTTCTGCTCGCGCGCCATCCGCAGGATGCCGTAGCCGATGTCGTTGTCGTAGCCGAGCACGTTGGTGAACTGGTGGTGCACGTAGTTGTGGCTGTGCTTCCACTGCTCGGCCGGCTGGGCGGTGTCCCACTCCCAGTTGGAGGAGTGGATCTCGGGGTCGTTCATCCAGTCCCACTGGCCGTGCATGACGTTGTGGCCGATCTCCATGTTCTCGAGGATCTTGGCCGTCCCGAGCATCGCGGAGCCGAGCACCGCGCCCGGGATCCGCGCCCGCTTCGAGTACGCCGAGGCGCCGAGCACCACGCGTGCCCCGAAGGCCAGCCCGCGCTGCACCTTGATGAGCCGGTTGATGTACGCCGCGTCCGCGGCGCAGCGCGACTCCTCCACCTCCGTGCGGATCGCGTCGAGCTCGCGCCCGATCTGCTCGACCTCCTCGTCGGTGAGGTGGCAGTACTCCTGGACGTCGCTGATGGCCATGCTTCTCCCTGGGTCGATCGGGTCAGATGTCGAGGACGCAGTCGCCGACCGCGGCGGTGACGCAGGTCTGCACCTGCTCGTTGGGCTGGTCGTACTCCTCGCCGTTGCGCAGGTCGCGGACCTTGCCGGAGACGAGGGTGAGGGTGCAGGTGTGGCAGATGCCCATGCGGCACCCGTAGGGCATGCCGACGCCGGCCTGCTCGCCGGCCTCCAGCACCGTGGTGGCGCCGTCGGCCTCCACCTCCTTGCCGGAGTTGCGGAACGAGATGGTCCCGCCCTCGCCGCCGTCGGCGCCGAGCTGCAGGTTGAACCGCTCGACGTGGAGCCGCTCCGCGACGCCCTCGGCCTCGAAGTGCTCGCTGAGCGCGTCGAGCATCGGGCCCGGCCCACAGGCCCAGGTCTCGCGCTCGCGCCAGTCGGGGCAGACCTCGTCGAGGTCGCGCGCCGGGTCGAGCATGCCGTCGGTGTCGGTGTGCAACCGGTGGACGGTGAAGGAGTCGTGGTGCTCCTCGAGCTGCGCCAGCTCGTCGCGGAAGATCATCCGCTCCGGCGTCGGCGAGGAGTAGTGCAGCACGACGTCGGGCATGGTGCCGCGCCGGTGCAGGGTGCGGACCATCGCCATCACCGGGGTGACGCCGCTGCCGGCGACCAGGAAGAGCACCTTGTCCGGCGGCGGGTCGGGCAGCACGAAGTCGCCCTCGGGCAGCGCGAGCCGCACGATGGTGCCGGGCTCCAGGCCCTTCACCAGGTGGGAGGAGAGCAGGCCCTCCGGCATCGCGCGGACGGTGATGGAGATGGTCCGCCGCGACCGCGACGGGGCCGAGGAGATGGAGTAGGAGCGCCACTGGAACTTGCCGTCGACCTGCACGCCGATCCCGACGTACTGCCCCGGGCGGTGCTGCCAGCGCCAGCCCCAGCCCGGCTTGATCACGAGCGTGGCGGCGTCCTCGGTCTCGGGGACGACCTCCTCGACGCGGCCGCGCAGCTCGCGCGCCGTCCACAGCGGGTTGACGAAGCGCAGGTAGTCGTCGGGGTGCAGCGGGGTCGTCAGCTTGGAGCCGACCGAGCGCACCCGGTGCCACCCCTGCCGCTGCCCCGCCGCCCGCGGGGTCGTGTCGGTCGCCATCGGGTCAGTGAACAGGTGTACTCAACGGTTGGTCAAGACCCCGATCGGGTGGGCACTTGCGTCTCGCACCTACCGTGGGGGCATGGCGAACCAGGGTGCCCACCGGGTCCAGAAGACCGACGCCGAGTGGCGCGAGCAGCTCACCCCGGAGGAGTACGCCGTGCTGCGCAAGGCCGGCACGGAGCGCGCCTTCACCGGGGAGTACACCGACACCGAGACCACCGGCGTCTACCGCTGCAAGGCCTGCCAGGCCGAGCTGTTCACCTCCGACACCAAGTTCCACTCCGGGTGCGGCTGGCCGAGCTTCTACCAGCCGATCTCCGACACGATCGAGTACCTCGAGGACAACACCCTCGGCATGAAGCGCGTCGAGGTCCGCTGCGCCAGCTGCGGCTCGCACCTGGGCCACGTCTTCCCCGACGGCTACGGCACGCCCACGGGCGACCGCTACTGCATCAACTCCATCGCGCTCACCCTGGAGCCGAAGCAGGCCTGACGTCAGCCGGCGCGACGGGTGCCGGCGAGGAAGTGCTCGACGTCGCGGCGCGTGCGCAGCCGGTGGAAGGTCAGGTGGGCCCACTGCGGGTCGGCCATCGCGGCGGCGTACCGCTCCTGCGTGCGGTCGTAGGTCGTCCAGGCCCACCAGAGCACCGAGTCCTCCCCGCGCCAGAAGGCGAGGCCGGACCACCGCTCGCGGTTGCCGTTCCACAGCTCCTGCCGCGTCACGACGCGTCGCAGCGTGCGGGTGACCGACTGCCAGGTCGTGCGCCACCGCGGCGGGCTCACCCACACCACCGTGTCGGCCCGCTCCCACACCTGCGGCCCGACCTTGCCCCAGTAGTTGCCGTCGACGACCCACGCCTCACCGGCGGTCGCCTCGGCGATGCGGGCGGACAGCTCGGCCGGCGAGGCCGCCGACCAGCCCGGCCCCCAGTGCAGCGCGTCGAGCTCCACGTGCGGCACGTCGAGCTCCGCGGCGAGGCGCCGGGCGACCGTGGTCTTGCCCGACCCGGAGCTGCCGACCACCGAGACGCGGCGCGGCCGCTCAGGCACCGCTGAGCTGCTGCGCGAGCATGACCAGGATGCCGCTCGGCCCTCGGAGGTAGGTCAGGCGGTAGGAGTCCTCGTAGGTCGCGACGCCGCGCAGCGGGTGGCAGCCGTGGCGGGCCGCGACCACCAAGGCCGCGTCGAGGTCGTCGACGGCGAGGGCGACACGGTGCATGCCGACCTGGTGCGGCACGACCGGCTCGGCCTCCACCGCCTCGGGGTGGACCTGCTCGAAGAGCTCGATCCGACCGTGCCCGTCCGGCGTCTCGAGCAGGGCGATGCGCGCGTGGTTGCCGTCGAGCCCGACCGCGGTGTCGGCCCACTCCCCGCTGACCTCGGCCCGCCCGAGGACGCGCAGCCCGAGGTCGGTGAAGAAGGCGGTCGCCTCGTCCAGGTCGCGGACGGCGATGCCGACGTTGTCGAGACGGGTGGGCACGGAGGCACGCTAGCGCGGTCCGGGGGACGCGGGCGTCCGGCAGGACGGGTGGGGCCGCCGTCGCCTCGGTGGTCGAGCAGGGCCGCCGCCGCCCCCGGTGGTCGAGCAGCGCCGCCGCCGCCCCGGTGGTCGAGCAGGGCCGCCGGGCCCGTGTGGAGACCCCCGCACCCGGACGCCCACGGCGGTCGGGGCAGCACGACGAGCCCGTCACCCCGGAGATGGGGTGCGGGCTGTCGTCGAGTGGAGGTGGACGGGGGCGTACGAGGCGAATGAGGGATGCCGGGAGCGCGCCTCGTCCGTTGGTCGAGCAGGGCCGCCAAGGCCCGTGTCGAGACCAGGGCGACGTGCGCGCTGTCCTCAGTCCGCGGGTGCGGGTGGACCGGTGTCGTTGTGGTGCGGCTGGTCGTCGTCGCGTGGCGGCCCGGTGTCACACTCCTGCGCCGGGCCGGAGCCGGGCGGTGAACCGGTGTCGGGTGGTCCGGTGTCGGGTGGTCCGGTGTCGTGGGCGAGGGGCCCGTCGAGTGGTCGGGTGCCGGTGCGGTCGCGCAGGTAGTGCGCCCCGTGCGGTGACCGCCAGAGCCAGGCGCCGGCGCCTGCGGGTGTGAGGGTCCACCTGGTGGCGGCGTGCCCGTGGGTCTTCAACCGGTGGTGCGGCCGGCACAGCGGCGCGATGTTGCAGCTGCAGGTCGGCCCACCCGCGGGCCCATCGCCCGCCTCACACGCCTCGCCCGCCGCGTCCGCTTCGCCAGCACGGTTGACCGGGTTGTAGGGGACGGCGTGGTCGTGGTCGCACCTGCGTGCGGCGCGTCCGCACCACGGGAACACACACGCTAGGTGCGTCAGAGCGCTGTGGTGGGCCAGGCGGCGTGGGACCTCGTAGGCCTCGGTGTGCACCGCCTCAGCCAGGTCGAGCACCGGCAGCACCGTCACGTGGGGCGCGACCCCGTCGATCCCGGCGGTGGTGAGCCAGTCGCGGATCGCGGTCGCCGACACCGGCGCTCGGGTCTCCTCCACCCGTCCCACCGCCCCGTCACCGGCAGCCAGCCGACCGGGGAACATCGAGGTGCGCAGCACCGCGTCGGACAGGTGCAGGTGCAGCAGGTACCGCCGCTGCCGGCGGCTCGGCTGCGGGCGCGGCTGTAGTGACTCGGTGCCGGTGGCCCCGACACGCTCGCCAGGGCTCGCTGCTCGACCACCAGCCGCTGCGCCATCGTCGCCGGTGAGCAGGTCGAGGGTGCCTTGCGCCGACGCGCCGTCAGAGCCACGGACCACGAGGTTCAGCAGGGCCTGCGCCGACAACGGCCCCGACTCAGCGGTGGCGCCCAGTGCACGCAGCCGCTGCTTCTCCTCCGTGACGGCGTCGTGGATGGTGATGCCGTCGGGCAGGTCGAAACACCCCGTGGCGTCCACCGTCCCGGTCAGGTCATCGCCGGGACGGCCGTCGATGTGGACATCGAACCGGCGTTGCTCGCGGGCCTCGGCCCGGGCCAGCTCCGCCTCATCGGGCATGAACCGCGCCAGTGCTTCGGCGACGAGGCGTTCGAGGGTGGTGGCGCCGATGGTCTGCGCCACCGGTGTCACGTGCCGGTCCACCCAGGCTGCGGCTTCGGGGGTGAGGTTTCTGCCGAGGACCATGCGGGCGACGAGGCGGGCACGCCACCCGTCCACCCGATGCGCCTGCACCGCATCCCACAACCGGGGCAGCAGGTGACGACACACCACGGCCTGGCCGAGGTAGGCAGCACCCGAGGCGGTGGAACGCCCCAACCGGGACGCGAACTCCGCCACCGCGAACTCCGTCACCCCCGGCCCATACGACCCAGCGACCTTCAGGGCGGTGTCGCCGTAGGTGCCGGCCACCGTCGCCACGTCCAACGCGTCGGCGGGGTGCAGATCAGCCCAGACACACGCGGCGTACATCAGCCGGGCGTCCGCGGCGCGCTGGTCCATGACCGCACCCACGGCGGCATCGAGCACCGCGACCGCGGTGTCGAGCTCGGGCGCCGGGCTGGTCGTCATGAGAGAAGTCAAACACCCACCACCGACAGTCACCGGTGGCTCGGATCCGGCTGTGGACGACGGATCCTGGCCGTCGGCCTGTGCACGAGCAGTGGCCCGCAGCCGGCCTGGACTCCGGTCTCGAGACGGCACTGCGTGCCTCCTCGACCACCCGAGTGCCCCAGCGCGCGACCCCTCGATGCGAGCGCAGCGCGTGACCCCTCGACGCGGGCGCAGCGCTCGGCGGGTGAGCAGCGCGCGACGCCTCGGCGGGAGCGCAACGCGCGACCCCTCGACGCGAGCGCAACGCGCGACCCCTCGACACGAGCGCAACGCGCGACCCCTCGACACGAGCGCAACGCGCGACCCCTCGACACGAGCGCAACGCGCGACCCCTCGACGAGAGCGCAGTGCGCGCCCCCTCGACGGATCAGCAGCGCGCGACCCCTCGGCGGGAGTGCAGCGCGCGACCCCTCGGGCTCAGGTCGGCGGGCGGGCCCGTCGCCGGGTCTCGACACGCTCGCTGACGCTCGCTGCTGGTCAGACGAGGGGCGGGGGCTCGTCGGTTGACCAGCCGGCGCGGGGTCAGGCGTCGACCGGGGCCAGGGCGCTGACGACGACGACCACGCCGGCGCCGTACTGCTCGTCGGCCCAGGCCTGCAGGGAGCCGTCGTCGAAGGTGACGTCGACGAGGACGCGACCCTCGACCGGGTAGGCGCCCTGGGCGCCGCCGAGGCCGGAGACCTCCTCCGCGATCCGGGCGAGCTCGGCCTCGGAGGGCGGCGTCGCGAGGGGCGGGACGTCGGCGAGCGGGTCGGGCAGCGGCGGCGTGGTCACCTGCATGCCAGGCAGCGCGTCGGTGACGGTGAGGGCGGTGCCGTCCCAGGTGCCGGTGACGAGGTAGGTCCCCCACCGCACGGGGCCCTGGCGCTCGGCGCCGTCGAGGCCGGCCCAGTCCCAGCCGACGAGCTGCGGGCCACCGCACTGCGGCGGCCACGACTCGGCGACGGCGCCGAGGCAGAGCTCGGGCGGGCCGTCGCCGCGATCCATCACGTAGACGGCGACGCGGGTGCTGACGACCCCCTCCGACGCCGGCGAGGCGGTCGGCACGGCCGACGGCTCCGCCGTCACGCCGGCGGGCGGGTCGCCGGCGGCGTCCCCAGCGCCGTCGCCGGCGCTGACGGCGCCGCCGCCGGAGCAGGCGGCGAGGAGGGTCAGGGCGAGGAGGAGGGCCGGGGCGGAGAGCAGCTTCGGGGGGCGCATGCCGGTGTGACGTCGCCCGGGCCCCGGCGGTTCCCTCCGCGACGGTGCGGGGTCGAGCCTCAGGGCAGCCGCGCGAGCAGCTCGCCGACCTCGACGCGGGCGCCGGTGTAGAACGGCACCTCCTCGCGCACGTGGCGCCGGGCGGTCGAGGCGCGCAGGTCGCGCATCAGGTCGACGATGCGGTGCAGCTCGTCGGCCTCGAAGGCGAGCAGCCACTCGTAGTCGCCGAGCGCGAAGCTGGCGACCGTGTTGGCCCGGACGTCGGCGTAGCCGCGCGCCATCCGGCCGTGCTCGGCGAGCATGGCGCGACGCTCCTCGTCGGGCAGGAGGTACCACTCGTAGGAGCGCACGAACGGGTAGACGCACACGTGCCGGCGCGCCTCCTCGTCGGCGAGGAAGGCCGGGATGTGCGACTTGTTGAACTCCGCCGGGCGGTGCAGCGCCATCTGCGACCACACCGGCTCGAGGCGCCGACCGAAGGCGGTCGAGCGGAAGCGGTGGTAGAGCGACTGCAGCTGCTCGGAGTCGGCGGCGTGCGACCAGACCATGACGTCGGCGTCGGCGCGCAGCCCGGAGACGTCGTAGACCCCGCGGACCGTGACGTCCTCGCCCGCCAGCTCGGCGAACAGCGCGTCGACCTCGGCCGCCTCCGCGGCGCGGTCGGCGCCGTCGCCGAGGGTGTCGGCCAGCCGGAAGACCGACCACATCGTGTAGCGGACGGTCGCGTTGAGCTCGCGCAGGCGCGCGGCGTTGGTCTGCTCGGCGGTCGAGGCGGCGTCGGTCATGGCTCCATTGTGCCGGGGCCGGCGGACCCACCGCGTGTGGCGTCGGCCTCCTCCAGCTCGCGCACCGCGCGCTGCGCGGAGGCGACGACGGCGGGGATGCCGACACCGTCGTACGCCGCGCCGCAGACCGCGAGCCCGGGCACCGCGGCGACCGCCGCCCGGGCGCGCGCGACGCGGGCGACGTGGCCCAGGGCGTACTGCGGCAGCCCGCCGCCCCAGCGCTGCACGTGCGTGTCGACCGGGACCGCGTCGAGGCCGGTCGCAGCGCGCAGGTCGTCGCGGGAGGCCCGCACGAGCGCAGCGTCGTCGGCCTGCAGCGCGGTCTCCTCGCCGTGGCGGCCCAGGGAGGTGCGCAGGTGGACGAGGTCCTCCCCGCCGGGGCCGGCACCCCGCCCGGCCTCGCGCACCCACGCCCACTTGGCGTAGCTGAACGTGGACGCCTTCACCGCACGGCCCTCGACGGGCGGCACCAGGAAGCCGCTCGCGTCCTCGCCCAGCAGCGGCAACGCGTCGGCGGCGCGGTAGGCGAGCGTGACGACGGCCACCGAGGCGGTCTCGACCCCGCCCACCTCGTCGGCGGCCAGGGGCGCGACCTCGCGCAGCAGCCGCGCCGCGGCGGCCGGGGGCACGGCCAGGACCACCGCGGCCGCGCGCACCTCCTCCTCCGCGGTCGTGGGCCCCACCACGAGGGCGAAGCCCTCCGGGGTGCGCCGCAGCGCACGGACCGTCGCCGCGGTGCGCAGCTCGGCGCGACCGGTGGCCTCCAGCCCCGCCGCCAGCGCGGCGGGCAGCCGTCCCACCCCGCCGGCGACGCCGGCGAAGACCGGGCCCTCGTGCGTGGCCTGCTGACCAGGAGCCTGGGCCAGCACGGAGCCGCGCGTCGCCAGGGTGAGCAGCTGCGGGACGGCCGCCCGCGCCGACAGCGCACGGGCGTGGCCGGCGTACACCCCGCCGAGGAGCGGCTCGACGAGCAGGTCGGTGACGGCGGGCCCGAAGCGCCGGTCGACGAGCTCGCCGACGGTGGCGTCGGCGTCGTCGCCGACCACCTCGGGCGGCAGGTCGCGCTCGGCGCGCACCCGGGCCAGCTGGGCATCGTCGAGCAGGCCGGTGCCCGCCAGCTGGTCGGGGTCGAGGGGCACGCCCATCAGCGAGCGGGGCAGCGGTCGCAGCGCGCCGCGCACCCACAACCGCGAGGAGACGACGGCCGGGTGCACGACGGGCAGCCCCGCAGCCCGCACCAGCGCCACGCCCTCGGGTCGCCGCGCCAGCATCGCCTCCGCGCCGACGTCGACCGCGACGCCCCCGACCTCCGCCGTGCGCAGCTTGCCGCCGAGCTCCGGGGAGGCCTCGAGCAGCAGCACCCGCCGGCCGGCCTCGACCAGGGCGTGGGCCGCCGCCAGCCCGGCGACACCGCCGCCGACCACCACCGTCGGGGAGCCGGGCGAGGCCTCGCGCGCGTGGGTGCTCACCCGACCACTGTGGCAGGCAGCCCGCGGGAACCGGCCCGGGCCCCGACCCGTCCCACCCCCATGACGACCTCCCGCCCCACCCTCCGCCCCCACGCCGGCCGGGCCGCCGCGCTCGCCCTGGCGGCGCTGCTGCTCGCGGGCTGCACGGGCGCCGGCACCGACAGCAGCTCCGCCGGTGGTGCCGACGCCGAGGCCCCCGCGGCCGCGGCCGAGTCGGCCGCCTACGACGCCGGCGCGGTCGACCGCGCCACCGGCAGCACTGGCGAGCGCGCCGCGCCGGCCACGCTCCGGCGGGCCCAGGAGCGCACCGTCGTCTCCACCGGCACCGTGTCGCTCGAGTCCGACGACGTCGGCGCGGCCCGCTTCGACGTGCAGCGGGTGGTCGACGAGGTGGGCGGCGAGGTCTCCGACGAGCAGACCGGCACCGACCGCGACGGCGAGGTACGCCGGACCCGCCTCGTCCTGCGCGTGCCGTCGGCCGCCTTCGACGAGACGATGACCGCCCTGGCCGCGCTCGACTCCGCGACGCTGCGGTCGGCGAAGCGCGTGAGCGAGGACGTGACCACCCAGGTCATCGACGTGGCGGCGCGGGTGCGTGCGCAGGAGGCGAGCCTGCAGCGCGTCGAGCTGCTGCTCGCGCGCGCCGAGCGGCTGCGCGACGTGGTGGCCGTCGAGGCGCAGCTGACCCGCCGCCAGGCCGACCTCGACTCGCTGAAGCAGCAGCAGGCCTTCCTCGCCGACCAGACCGCGCTCGCGACCGTCACGGTGCTCGTCGAGCGTCCCGAGGACCGGCCGGAGCCGGCGGCCGACGACGACGGCTTCCTCGCCGGACTCGGTGCCGGGTGGGACGCGCTGCAGGGATCGACGGTGGCGGTGCTCACCGCCGTCGGCGCCGTGCTGCCCTTCCTCGTCGTCCTGGCACTGCTCGGCGTGCCGGCCTGGCTGGTGCTGCGGCGCTGGGCGCCGCACCGGACGGCCGCGCTCAGCGAGGGAGCTGCTGCACGAACTCCGTGAGCCGCTCGAGCTGGGCGGGGTCCGTGGACGGGATGACGCCGTGCCCGAGGTTGAAGACGTGCCCCCGCGCGGCCTTGCCGGCCTCCACCACCTCGGCGGCACGGGCGAGCATGACCTCGGTTGGGGCGAAGACGAGGGTGGGGTCGAGGTTGCCCTGCACCGAGCGGTCGCCGACGGCGCGGATGCCGTCGGCCAGCGGGGTGCGCCAGTCGACGCCGACGACGTCGGCGCCCGCCTCCGCCATCAGGGGCAGCAGCGCGCCGGTGCCGACGCCGAAGTGGGTGCGCGGCACCCCGAGGCGGCCCGCCCGCTCGAGCACGGCGGCCGAGTGCGGCAGGACGTGCTCGGCGTAGTCCTGCGGCGTGAGCGCCCCCGCCCACGAGTCGAAGAGCTGCACCGCCGAGGCCCCCGCGGCGACCTGCACCTCGAGGAAGGCCGCGGCGATGCCGCCGATCTTGCGCATGAGCGCGTCCCACACGTCGGGCGCGCCGAACATCATGGCCTTGGTCTTGGCGTGCTCCTTGGAGGGCCCGCCCTCGACGAGGTAGGAGGCCACCGTGAAGGGCGCGCCGGCGAAGCCGATCAGCGGCGTGGCGCCCAGCTCGGCCACCAGCGCGCGCACCGACGCGGTCGTGAAGTCCACGTGGTCGGGCGTCAGGTCGGGGATCGCCTCGACGTCGGCCAGCGTGCGCACCGGGTGGGCGACCACCGGTCCCACACCCGGCACGATGTCGAGGTCGACGCCGACGGCCTTGAGCGGCAGCACGATGTCGGAGAAGAAGATGGCGGCGTCGACGCCGTAGCGGCGCACGGGCTGCAGCGTGATCTCGACGGTGAGGGCGGGGTCCATGCAGGACTCGAGCATCCCCACGCCCTCGCGCACCCTCAGGTACTCCGGCAGCGACCGGCCCGCCTGGCGCATGTACCAGACCGGGGTGTGCGGCACCGGCTCCCCGCGCGCGGCCTTGAGGAAGGCGCTGTCGGCGAGGCCGGGGTGCGGTGCGGGGCTGGCGGTCACGCGCCGATCCTCCCAGGTCAGGGCGGCGTGTCCCAACCTCCCGGGGCAGGGGCGTGCTTAGGGTGGGCCCATGGTCGTCGGTCAGGAGGCGCACCCGGGCACGGGTGCTGCCGCGCAGCCCCCTGAGTTCCGGGCTGCCGTCGACGGCATGCAGCGGGCCCGGTTGCGGCCCGAGGTGCTGTGCGAGGAGATGCCGGCCCCCCAGCGCATCGCGCCCTACGCTGCCGCGCTGACCGCCGACGTGACCGTCGAGGGCACCGACGTCGGCACCGGCCGCATCATCGTGCTGCACGACCCTGCCGGCAACGACGCCTGGGCCGGCACCTTCCGCTGCGTCGCCTACGTGCGCGCCGACATCGACCCCGACCTCGTCACCGACCCGCTGCTCGGCGAGGTCGGCTGGTCGTGGCTCACCGAGGCGCTCGACGCCCACGGAGCCGCCTACGCCGCCCCGTCCGGCACCGTCACGCGGGTCGCCACCGAGAGCTTCGGCGGCATGGGCGAGGAGGACGGCACCGCCCAGATCGAGGTCCGCGCCTCCTGGACCCCGGCCGGCGACACCGGCGTCGGTGGCGCCCCTGACCTGACCCCGCACGTCGAGGCGTGGGGCGAGCTGCTCTGCACCGCGGCCGGCCTCGAGCCCGTGCCCGAGGGCGTCACCGCCATGCCCAGCCGCCGCGGGCAGCGCGGCGCGCGCTGAGCGCCGTGAGCCCCGTGCCGTCCGAGCCCGCGCAGCCCGAGCCCACCGAGGACCAGGCCCCCCAGGCCCCCGACGTCGCTGAGGCCCCCGAAGCCCCGCTGCTGACCCTGCGCGACGGGCTGCCGCGGGTGGTCGACACCGACGCCGGGCTGGCCGAGGCCTGCGCCGCGGTCGCCGCCGGCACGGGCCCCGTCGCGATCGACGCCGAGCGCGCCTCGGGCTACCGCTACTCGGCGCGCGCCTACCTCGTGCAGCTGCGACGCGAGGGTGCCGGCACCTGGCTCGTCGACCCGATCGCCTTCGACTCCCTCGAGCCGCTCGCCACGGCCATCGGCGACGCCGAGTGGATCCTGCACGCCGCCACCCAGGACCTCCCCTGCCTCGCCGAGGTCGGCCTGCGCCCGGCCTCGCTCTTCGACACCGAGCTGGCCGGCCGCCTCCTGGGCTATCCCCGCGTCGGGCTCGGCACGCTGGTCGAGACCGTCCTCGGCCGCCGCATGCGCAAGGAGCACTCCGCTGCCGACTGGTCGACGCGCCCGCTGCCCGAGCCCTGGCTCGAGTACGCCGCACTCGACGTCGAGGTGCTCCTCGAGCTCCGCGAGGCGCTCCTGGCCGAGCTCGAGCAGGCCGGCAAGTCCGAGTGGGCCCGGCAGGAGTTCGCGCACCTGCTCGACCACCAGGCCCCCGTGCGGCACGAGGCGTGGCGACGCACCTCCGGCATGCACAAGGTGCGGGGCCGCCGGGGCCTCGCCGCCGTGCGTGCGCTGTGGGAGACCCGCGACCGCATCGCCGCCGAGCGCGACGTGACCCCGGGCCGGGTCATCCCCGACTCCGCGATCGTGGCCGCCGCCCGCGCCGACCCGCGCGACCGGTCGGCGCTGCTGGCCACCTCGGGCTTCCACGGCCGCGGCGCCGAGCGCTACGCCCACCGCTGGGTGGCCGCGCTCCGCGAGGCCGCCGACCTGCCGGAGTCCGAGCTGCCCGCGCGCTCCCCGCGCAGCGACGGCCCGCCGATGGCGCGCGCCTGGGCCGAGAAGGACCCCGTCGCCGCCCGCCGGCTCGCCCTCGCCCGCGAGGAGATGACCGCCCTCGGCGAACGCCTGGGCATGCCGGTGGAGCAGGTGCTCACCCCCGACTACCTGCGGCGGGTGCTGTGGACCCCGCCCGCCACCCGGGAGCCCGCCGCCCTCGCCGACGCGGTCGCCGCGCAGCTGCGCGACCTCGGCGCGCGACCCTGGCAGGTCGAGCAGGCCACCGCGCTCGTGGTCGACGCCGTGCTGCGCGCGGACGCCGAGCCGGCTCCCACCCCGGAGCCCACCCCGGAGCCCACCCCGGAGCCCACCGGCGAGGAGTGAGGCTCAGCCCTCCGGCGTGGCCTCCGGCGACGCCGGGTCGACCTCCGGGCCGAGCACGTTCTGCGACGAGGCGTCGATCGACTCCGTGAGCTCGTCGAGCTCGATCACCGCGTCGTAGAGCATGCTGCGCAGCGCGGGCGCCACGACGGCGTCGAGGGCCGCACGGGTGCCCGGCTCGCCGAGCTCGGGGGCCGGCACGATGTCGCGCACCGCGTCGAGGAACGCCTGCGACTGCGACGGCTGACGACCCGGCTGCAGGAAGGCGTCGGAGGCGGCGACCGCGAGCTCGGCCGGCACGAGGTAGCCCTCCCGCGCCACCGCCGCGACCGAGTCGGGGTCGAGCAGGTGCAGCAGGAAGTCGGCCACCGCGTCGGTGTCGGCGTCGGCCGCGGCGCACAGGCCCGTCACCGTGCCGGTGGTGACGGTGCCGTCGAGGCGCGGCAGCTGACGCACGTCGAAGGACAGGCCCTGCACCCGGCGCAGCTGCGGCACGAGGGCCCGCTCCCCCGGCAGCATCGCGAGCCGGCCCTGCTCGAAGAGCTCGACCGCGCTGCGGTCGCCGAGCTCCTCGGGGGTCGGGGTGACCTGGGGCGCGCGGAGCAGGGTCAGCAGCGTCTCCAGGGCGGCCTGCGACTCCTCGGAGGAGAGGGTCAACGAGGTGGGCGGCTCCTCGTCGTCGTAGACCTCGCCGCCGCCGGCGAGCACCCACGGACGCAGGCCGTCGAGCGTCGGCGGCACGTGCACGCCGCGCACACCGCGGCGCGGGCGCGTGGCGAAGCGGGCCGCGGCGGCGAACTCCTCGAAGTCCCACTCGGTGGGCGAGCTCGGCACCGGCAGCCCGCGCGCGGCCATGCGCACCGGGTCGACGAGGTCGGTGTTGACGTAGAGCACGGTCGGCGAGATGCCGAACGGCATGCACTGCAGGTCGTCCTCGGCGCTGAAGGCCTGCAGGGCGTCGCGGGAGTAGCCGTCGCCGAAGTCGACGCCGCGGGCGTCGAGCGGCTCGCCCAGCGGCTGCAGCAGGTCGGCGGCGAGCAGCTCCGGCAGCTGGTCGGAGGTCGCGAGGAAGACGTCGGGCAGGTCGCCCGCGGCGATCTCCTCGCTCACCGACGACGCCGAGCGGTCGGCGAGCAGGCGGGCGGGCACGGCGGGGTGGGTGGCGTTCCAGTCGGCCACCACGCGCTCCCAGGCCGCGAGCTCGTCGGGTGGGCCGAAGACGCCGAAGTCGAGCGGCGGGGCCGGCGCGGCGGCGGAGGACGTCGCGTCGGTGGGCGACGGGGCCGGGTCGGGCTCGGGCTCGCCCGTGCAGGCGGCCAGGGACGAGGTGACGACCAGCGCGGCCGCGGCCGCGGCGACCCTGCGACGACCGCGCGTCGACACCTGCCACCACACCTGCTGCCACGACACCGCTGGACCCCTCTCGCTCTCCCCCACGGGCCCGGTCACCCTAGCGGGGGGATCGTGCCGCCTAGAGGCCGAGGTGGGGCCGCGCGGCGGCGACCACGGCGTCGTACGTCGTGCGGTCGAGGGCGGCCCCCTCCCGCCGGACGTCGGCGGCGGGCAGGCGCAGCAGCCGGTTGAGCCGCACCTCGCTGGGCCGGCCGCTGCGGTCCCAGCCGCCCGAGCCGACGTCCATCCACAGCCGGCCCGCCCGGGCCTCCTGGGCCGCGTCGCGGTCGTGGTCCTGGCTGGTCAGCTGGAGCGCCAGCACCTCGTCGCCGTCGAGGCCGACGACGAGGACGGGCCGGTCCTTGCCCTGGCTGGCGTCCTCCTCGAAGGGCACCCACGCCCACACGACCTCGCCGGGGTCGGGCCGGCCGTCGGCGGTGGGCTCCCAGTCGCCGACCATCGGGCCGGCGCCGCGCCGGTGCGACGACGCGGGCGCACGCGTGGGGGCGGGCGAGGGGGCGGGCGACGGCGTGGGCCGCCGGGACGACGCGGTCGAGCCGCGCGAGGCGAGGGCGTCGCGCACGATCGGCACGACGACGGGAAGCACGGCGGGGAGGGCCTTGCGCAGGACGCGGCTCCAGGAGCTCATGGGCCCCAGGCTAGGGGGCGGTGCACCGGACCGGGAGCGCCTCACGGCGCGTGGCCGCTCGCAGCGGCTTCAGTTGGGACCCGGGGCTGCCGCGGCCCGGCGCACCGTGGTCGAGTCTAACGGCTCCGGCGCGGCACGGAAGGACCTCACGCCAGTCCGTGGCGCAGCTCCAGGTGGGCCGCGTGCTCGAGCTGCTCGGCCAGCGTCAGCACCCGCTCCGCGCCGCCCCCGGCGCCCGCGCCGGCGGCCAGGCCGAGGGTCGCGCGGCCGGTCGCGACGACGCGGGCGAAGGCGGAGGCCCGCAGCAGCACGTCGGCGAAGTCGCGCTCGGCGATCCCGCGGAGCACCTCGTCGACCATCGCGCGCAGCTCGTCGGGGCCCGGCGGGTCGGCGACGCCCGCGACGACGCGCGCGACCTGCGCGCGGGCGCGGCCCGCGTCGTACTCCCGGGCGACCGCGACCGGGGCGGCGTGCACCCAGGAGCGCAGGAGGTAGAGGCGGAACAGCGCGCCGGCGAGGCTGTCGGCGGGCGCGCCGGACCACAGGTCGGCGATGGTCTCGAGGCCCTCGGTCTCGGCGAGGTGGAGCAGCCGGTCGGCGACCGCCTCGTCGTCGCTGCCGCGGGCCCCGCGCACCAGCAGCACCGCGGCGCGGTCGGCCGCCTCGCGCACCTCGGCCGGATCGGCCCCGCCCGCCACCGCCTCGAAGAAGCGCGACCCCGGCTGGGTGGGCCGGTGGTGCGGGCGGCTCGGGTCGGACGGGCTCACCTCAGGAGGGTACGGCGTGCCCGCGGCGCCGCCCGCCTCAGCCGAGGGCCTTGCGGATCCGGGCGTCGCTGACCGGCCCGTCGGTGCCGAGCTGCTGGGCCCACAGCGACACGCGGTACTCCTCCAGCATCCAGCGCACCTGCCGCAGCCCCGCCCCGGGCGGCCGCCCCGGCGGGAGCGCCGCCACCTGGTGCAGCCAGGCGTCCTGCAGCGAGGCCACCTGGTCGGCGAGCTGGCGATCGCGCGCCACGGCCCCGCCACCGCTGCCCAGCCGCTCGCGGCGGTGCTCGAGGGCCGCGAGGTAGACGGGGTAGCGCCGCAGCACCCGCGGGCCGGCCTCGCCGACGAAGCCGCGGTGCACCAGGCGCGCGAGCTGGGCCTGCATGTCGGTGAGCGCCGGGAGGGTGGTCATCTCGGCGCGACCCGACAGCGCGCGCTCGGCGCGGCGCCAGGCGTCGAGCACGCGCAGCACGTCGCCGAGCACGGCCCGCACGGCCGGCTCGAGGTCGCGCGCCGCCGCGGTCACGAGGGCGTCGAACGCGGCCGCGTCGCGCACCACCGGGTGCGCGTCGACCACCCCGCCCGCCACCGCGGCCCGGCAGTCCTCGAGGAGGTCGGCCACCGAGGGGTAGGGCGAGCCCGCGAGCCCGAGCTTCTCGGCGTTGCCCAGGCCGTCGACGACCCGCTTCACCAGCCCCGGGTCGCGACGCTCGAGGGCGAGCAGCAGCAGGCGGCGGACGCCGAGGCGGTGGCGCGCCTCCTGCTCGTCGGCGGAGGCGACGACCTGCAGGCCGACGGTCGCGCCCTCGTCGTCGAGCGCGGGGAAGCCGCGCACCTCGTGGCCGGCACGCACCTCGGTGAAGGACGGCTCGACGGTGCCGAAGGTCCACGTGGTCTGCCCGGTGGCGCTGACGCCGCTGGAGGCCGCGACCTCGGCGATCGCCGCCGCGAAGCGCGGCCGCAACGGCTCCTTGAGCGCCTCGAGGTCCTTCCCGCGCGCGGCCTCGCGCCCGCGGTCGTCGACGACGCGGAAGGTCGGCCGCAGGTGCTCGGGCACCTTCGACCAGTCCCACGCCTCGCGCGGGACGACCACGCCCCGCGTCGAGCGGCACCACCGCTCGAGGGCGTCGAGCAGGGGCTCCTCGCCCGGCGGCACGTCGCGCAGGAACTCGCGGGCCTTGTCGGGCGCGGGCACGAAGCTGGTGCGCAGCTGCTTGGGCAGGCTGCGGATGAGCGCGGTCACGAGCTCCTCGCGCAGCCCCGGCACGTTCCACGAGAAGTCGTCGGCCCCGACGCGGTTGAGGGTCGCCACCGGCACGTCGATGGTCAGCCCGTCGTCGGCGGCGCCCGGCTCGAAGTGGTAGGAGATCGAGAAGGTCAGGCCCTCGTCGGCCGCGGCCCGCCACTCCTCGGGGTAGTCGGCCGCCCGCACCTCGGCGGCGGTGTCGTGGGTGAGCATCGCGGGGTCGAAGTCGAGCAGGTCGGGGGTCTCGCGCCGTGCCTGCTTCCACCACTGCTCGAAGTGCGCACCGCTGACGACCTCGGGCCCGACCCTCGCGTCGTAGAAGTCGAAGAGGGTCTGCTCGTCGACGACGATGTCGCGCCGGCGGGCGCGGTGCTCGAGTTCCTCGGCCTCGGCGAGCAGCGCCTGGTTGCGGCGGTGGAAGCGCAGCCGTCCCGACGCGAGCGCGGACCACTCCCCCTGCACCAGCGCGTGGCGGATGAACAGCTCGCGGGCGAGCGGGGCGTCGACCCGGCCGTAGTTGACCAGGCGGTCGGCGACCAGCGTCACGCCGTACAGCGTGACGCGCTCGCGCGCCATGACCGCGGCGCGCTTGGTCGACCAGTGCGGCTCAGAGAAGGACCGCTTCACCAGGTGGGCGCCGAGCCGCTCGGCCCACTCGGGCTGGACGGCGGCGACCTGGCGGCCCCACAGCCGGCTGGTCTCGACGAGCTCGCCGGCCATGACGAAGGGCGGGTTCTTCCGGTGCAGGCCGCTGCCGGGGAAGATCGCGAAGCGGGTGCCGCGGGCACCGAGGTACTCCCGCGGGCCGCGCCGCCCGCCCCGCCCCTCCTTCTCCTCGCGCTGCTCCAGCGCGCCGACGTGCGAGAGCAGCCCGGCGAGCAGTGCCTGGTGGATGCCGTCGGCGTCGGGCTGGTCGGCGGGGCGCCCGACCTCGACGCCCATCTCCTTGCAGACCTGCCGCAGCTGCGACTCGAAGTCCTGCCACTCGCGCACCCGCAGGTAGTTGAGGAACTCGCGCTTGCACATGCGGCGGAACGCCGAGGAGGAGAGCTCGCGCTGCTGCTCGCGCAGGTGGCGCCACAGCGTGAGCAGGGTGAGGAAGTCGCTGCCCTCGGCGGTGAACCGCGCGTGCGCCTGGTCGGCCTGCGCCTGCTGCTCGACGGGGCGCTCGCGAGGGTCCTGCAGCGACAGCGCCGCGGCGATGACGAGCACCTCGCGCACGCAGCCGAGGCGCTCGGCCTCGAGCACCATCCGGCCGAGCCGGGGGTCGACGGGCATGCGGGCGAGCCGGCGGCCCGTCCGGGTGAGCCGGCCGTCGGCGGTGAGCGCCCCGAGCTCCTCGAGGAGCTGGCGCCCGGCGGTGACGTTGCGTCGGTCGGGCGGCTCGACGAAGGGGAAGCGGGCGAGGTCGCCGAGGCCGAGCGCGGCCATCTGCAGGATGACGCTGGCGAGGTTGGTCCGCAGGATCTCGGGGTCGGTGAACGCGGGGCGCGCCTCGAAGTCCTCCTCGCTGTAGAGGCGGACCGCGATGCCGGCCTCGACGCGCCCGCACCGCCCGGAGCGCTGGTTGGCCGACGCCTGGCTGATCGGCTCGATCGGCAGCCGCTGCACCTTGGTGCGCGCGGAGTAGCGCGAGATGCGGGCGACCCCGGTGTCGACGACGTAGCGGATGCCGGGCACGGTCAGCGAGGTCTCGGCGACGTTGGTCGCGAGGACGACGCGGCGCGCGCTGCCCGAGGGCGAGAAGACGCGGTGCTGCTCGGCCGCGCTGAGGCGCGAGTAGAGCGGCAGCACCTCGAGCGAGCGGCCGGGGCGGGCCGCGCCGACGAGCTCCTGCAGCGCATCCGCGGTGTCGCGGATCTCGCGCTCGCCGGGCAGGAAGACGAGCACGTCGCCGGGCCCCTCGCCGGAGAGCTCGCGCACCGCGTCGACCACGGCCTCGGTCTGGTCGCGCACCACCGGCTCGCCGTCGTCGTCGACGGCGTCGAGGTCGAGCAGCGGGCGGTAGCGCACCTCGACCGGGAAGGTGCGGCCCGAGACCTCGACGACGGGCGCGGGGCGCCCCCGCTCGTCGGCGAAGTGGTCGGCGAAGCGCTGGGTGTCGATGGTGGCGGAGGTGATGACGAGCTTGAGGTCGGGCCGCTGCGGCAGCAGCCGCTTGAGGTAGCCGAGGAGGAAGTCGATGTTGAGGGAGCGCTCGTGCGCCTCGTCGACGATGATCGTGTCGTAGCGCCGCAGCATTCGGTCGCGCTGCAGCTCGGCGAGCAGGATGCCGTCGGTCATCAGCTTGACCCGGGTGGCGCGCGAGGTGCGGTCGGTGAAGCGCACCTGGTAGCCCACCGGCGAGTCGGGCCCGCCGAGCTCGGTGCCGAGCTCGTCGGCGATCCGCTCGGCGACGCTGCGCGCGGCGATCCGTCGGGGCTGGGTGTGCCCGATGAGGCGCGGCCGCCCCCGCTCGTCGGGCGCACCGCGGCCGAGCTCGAGGCAGATCTTGGGCAGCTGCGTGGTCTTGCCCGACCCGGTCTCGCCCGCCACGACCACCACCTGGTGGTCGCGGATCGCGGCGGCGATGTCGTCGCGGCGCTGGGTGACCGGCAGCGCGGGCGGGTAGGTGATCTGCAGGGAGGTGTCCACGGCGGGCACCATTGTCGCGGCAGCCGCAACCGGGCGCGCGTCGCCCCGGGTGCGGGGCCGGGTCAGCGTGCGGCGAGGGCCGCCGGGCCCGTCAGCGCCGCGGCGCCGACCCAGCGGCCGGTGACCTCGCAGCCCGGGCCTGCGAGCGCCACCACGACCGTGCACGACCCGTCGGCGAGGTGGCGGCCGGGGCGGGCCGGCCCGGTGGCCACCACGCTCCACCCGTCGCCCCGGTCGCGATCGACCCGGTCGACCTGCACGGCCACGACGGCGTCGTCGTCGACGTGGGCCAGCGCGCTCCCGGCGCCCGCGGCGACCTCGAGCCGGTCCCCCACGCGCACGTAGGCCACCAGCTGCACCTGCGGTCGGCCGTCGACGACGAAGGCCGCCCGGCCGACGCTCTCGAGGTCGAGCAGGTCCCGGCAGGTGCGCGCGTCCAGCGCGACGCGGTGGTGCTCCACGGCTCGTCCTCCTCCCGCGGCACGCCCCCGCGCCGCTGCCACCAGCGTGGCGCACCGCCCACCGACGGCGGGACGGGCGACCGGGCCCGCCGACGGGTGACCTAGGTCCCGGCTCGCGGGCCCGGGCAGCCAGGAGCGGCGCGCGTCAGCCTCAGGGCAGGACGGCGACGAGTGCCGGGAGCGAGGCGGTCAGCGCGTCGAGCAGCTCCTCGCGGCTGACGCCGTGCGGGTCGCGCACCCAGTCGAGGACGAGCTCCTCGCTGAGCGCCGCCCAGCCGCGCACCATGAGCCGGGCGGCCGGGGTGTCCTCGACGAGGCCGTCGGGGTCGGCGAAGATCCGCTCGGTGAGCGCCGCCCGCGTCTCCTCGTAGATCTCGCGCAGCGCCTCGTTGCCCCCCTGCGCTCCCTTGACCAGGGACAGGTAGCCCTCGTGGTTGGCCACCACGTAGTCGAGGTAGGCCGCCTCCCCCGCCCGCAGCCGCTCGAGCGGATCGTCGAGGTCGGGCGGGGCGGTCTGCGCCAGCAGGTCGGCCACCGCGCGGCGGACGACGGCGAGGTGGAAGTCCTGCTTGTTGCCGAAGTAGTGGTAGAGCAGGCCGCGGGAGATGCCGGCCTCCTCGGCCAGCAGGTCGATCGACAGCTCCTCCAGCGACCGCGTCGAGAGCAGCCGCACGCCGAGGTCGAGCAGCTGCTCGCGCCGGGTGTCGGGCTGCAGGCGCACCCGCGCGGTGGAGGTGGTCATGAGACGCACCTTACTGAACGGCGTCCAGCAGCGCTATTGACGACTGTTCAACAACCCTCCTACGGTGGTCGCATGACCACCACCACCGCGCCGCTCCCCACCCGGGTCGAGCACCTCGTCGTCGGCGCCGGCTTCGCCGGCCTCGGCACCGCGATCAAGCTCGACGAGGCCGGCCGCCGCGACTTCCTCGTCGTCGACCGCGGCCACGACGTCGGCGGCACCTGGCGCGACAACACCTACCCCGGCGCGGCGTGCGACGTGCCGAGCCAGCTCTACTCCTTCTCCTTCGCGCCCAACCCCGCGTGGTCGCGCAGCTTCTCGCCGCAACCCGAGATCCAGGCCTACCTGCAGCGGGTCGCCGAGCGCAGCGGGGTGCTCGACCGCTTCTCCTTCGCGACCTCGGTCGAGGCCGCCGCCTGGGACGAGGCCGAGCAGGCCTGGCGGGTGACCGTGCACCGCGACGGCGCCGACCACGAGGTGCTCGCCCGCTTCCTCGTCACCGGCTCCGGCGGGCTCTCGGAGCCCAAGATGCCCGACATCGAGGGCATCGACTCCTTCGCGGGCCGCGTCTTCCACTCCGCGCGCTGGGACCACGACGCCGACCTCGCCGGCAAGCGCGTCGCCGTCATCGGCACGGGCGCCTCGGCGATCCAGATCGTGCCGGAGCTGCAGAAGGTCGCGGGCCGCCTCGACGTCTACCAGCGCACCGCCCCCTGGGTGATGCCGCGCCACGACCGGCCCTACCTCGGCGTGGAGAAGCTCGGCTTCCGGCTGGTGCCGGGCCTGCAGAAGCTCTACCGCACCGCCATCTACTGGGGCCGCGAGAGCTACGTGCCCGGCTTCACCCTCGACAAGCGCATCATCGCGCCGGCGCAGAAGCTGGCGCTGAAGAACATCGAGAAGGGCATCACCGACCCCGAGCTCCGCGCGAAGGTCACGCCGACCTTCGACATGGGCTGCAAGCGCATCCTCATCTCCAACACCTACTACCCGGCGCTGGCGGCCGACAACTGCGAGCTGGTCACCGACCGCATCGCGCGCATCACCCCGACCGGCATCGTGACCGAGGACGGCACCGAGCGCGAGGTCGACGTGCTCGTCGTGGCGACCGGCTTCTTCACCACCGACCAGCCGATCGCCCACCACATCACCGGGCGCGAGGGACGCACCCTCGCCGAGGTCTGGGACCAGCGCGGCATGGCGGCCTACAAGGGCACGACGATCCACGGCTTCCCCAACCTCTTCCAGATCGTCGGACCCAACGTGGGTCTCGGGCACTCCTCGATGGTCTTCATGATCGAGTCGCAGATCGCCTACGTGCTCGACGCGCTGCAGACGGTCGACGAGCACGCCTACGGCAGCGTCGAGCCGAAGCAGTCGGCCCAGGACGCCTGGAACGACGACCTCCACCGCCGCATGCGCCGCACCGTGTGGAGCACCGGCGGCTGCGCCAGCTGGTACCTCGACGCCCACGGCCGCAACACCACGCTGTGGCCCCGCACCACCTTCACCTTCCGCCGTCTGCTGTCGCGCTTCGACGTCGAGGCGTACGACGTGACCGCGCGCCGCTCGGCCACCACCGGGCAGACGCTCGGACAGGTGCACACCACCCCCCAGACCCAGGAGGTCTCCGCATGAAGACGCTGGACGACAAGGTCGTCGTGATCACGGGTGCCGGCTCCGGCATCGGCCGGGCCCTGGCGGTCGCCGCCGCCCGGCAGGGGGCGCTGCTCGCGGTCTCCGACGTCGACGAGGCCGGCCTGGCCGAGACCGTCGACCTGGTGAAGGGCGCCGGCGCCCGGGAGGTGCGCAGCGACCGCCTCGACGTGGCCGACCGCGCCGCGGTCGCGGCCTACGCCACCACCGTCGCCGACCACTTCGGCCGGGTCAACGTCGTGGTGAACAACGCCGGCGTCGCGCTGGCCGGCGAGTTCGCCGACCTCGAGTACGACGACATCGACTGGATCATGGCCATCAACCTCGGCGGCGTCCTCAACGGCACCAAGGAGTTCCTGCCCCACCTCATCGCCTCCGGCGACGGCCACGTGGTCAACCTGTCCTCGCTCTTCGGCCTGGTGCCGATGCCCGGGCAGTCGATCTACAACGCCACGAAGTTCGCCGTGCGCGGCATGAGCGAGGCGCTGCGCATCGAGATGCTGCAGGCCGGCCACCGCGTCGGCGTCACCGTCGTGCACCCCGGCGGCATCAAGACCGCGATCGCGCGCAACGCCCGCGTCTCGGCCAAGGAGGACAAGGAGGCGACGGCGAAGCTCTTCGACAAGAAGCTGGCGAAGATGACGCCCGAGAAGGCCGCCGAGGTCATCTGGCGCGCCGTCGAGAAGGACCAGGCCCGGGTGCTCGTCGGCATCGACGCCCACGTCATCCACAACCTCGGCAAGTACACCGGCTCGAAGTTCCAGGACCTCGTCGCGAAGGCCGCCGACCGGGTGCTCCCGGCGAAGACCAAGGTCGTCTGAGCCACCCGCACCACCCGTGCGAGACTCCCCCGCGTGCAGCCGACCGAGCCGGCGCGGGGGAGCCTCGTGCGCATCGAGGCGACCAAGTGGGGCTCGCGGCCCCACTGGGTCTACGAGGGTCGCTGGCTGGGCCGCGACCACCACGGCGACTGGGTCGGCTTCCCCGCCGGCTCCCGCTTCACCCGCCCGGGGCGTGACTACACCGCCCCCTACGACCAGGTCGCCCTGGTGCCGGCCCCGGGCCCCGAGGCCGCCCGCCGCTTCCTCGCCGCCTTCCACGCCCCCGCGGGGCCGGTGGAGGTCTACGTCGACGTCACCACCCCGCCGACCTGGGAGCTCGACGGCGCCGTGCCGGTGGTGCGCGCGGTCGACCTCGACCTCGACGTCGTGCGCGGGTCCACCGGGCGGGTGTGGGTCGACGACGAGGACGAGTTCGCCGAGCACCGGGTGACGCTGGGCTACCCCGACCACCTCGTCGCGGCCGCCCTCGCCTCGTGCGCCCGCGTCGAGGCGGCCGTGCGCGCCGGCGACCCGCCGTACGACGGGTCGCACGGCGCCTGGCTCAGCGTGCTCGCCGCGCTGGGCCCCGTCCCGCCGGCCTGACGGCGCGCGCCCGCAGCGGGCCCACCAGCCGCGGACCCGCCAGGCGCGACTCGAGCCGGCGTGCCTCGCGCTTGAGCGGCTGCGCGACGTACTCCCCCAAGATGACGCCGGAGGCGAGCGCGATCGCGACCGAGGCGGCCGTGATCATCGCCAGCAGGCCGCGCGAGGTGGTGTCGCCGCCCTCGGCGAGCAGCGAGAGGCCGCGGTAGATCGACAGGCCCGGCAGCATCGGCACGATCGCCGGCACCACCAGCACCAGCGGCGGCACCCGCACGCGCCCGGCGACCTGGTAGGCGACCAGGCCGATGAGGAACGCCGCGGTGCCCACCGACCAGGTGCGACCGAGGTCGGTCGCGGCGACCGCCTGGTTGACCAGCATCGCGACACCCGCGACGAGGAAGATCGCGGCCACCGCGCGGCGGGGGGCGTAGGTCGCGAAGGCGAACCCCGAGGCGCACAGGCCGGCGCCCAGCACCAGCGCCGAGACGCCCTCGGGCGTGAGCGAGAAACCCGGTTGGAGCCGGACCAGCTCGACGTCGAGCAGAGGCGCCAGCGCCAGGCCGCCGGACACGCCGGTGATGATGCCGACGGTGGCCAGGAGGGCCTCGATCAGCCGGGCGGCGGAGGTGACGTAGAAGCCGGTGAGCGCGTCCTGCAGCGCCCCCATGAAGCCGATGCCGGACAGCAGCATGATGATGTTGGCGGTCACCATGAGCGACAGGGTGCGCGGCTCGAGCCACGGCAGCGCCGCGAGCGCGACGACCGCGAGCCCGCCCGCGATCAACCCACCCACGACCTGCAGGTAGAAGGCCGGCAGCCGTCGACGGCTCATCAGCAGCTGGGTGCGGTCGATGAGCACGGCGGCGAGGAACGACACCGCGAGCACCGTGCCGGTGCCGCCGAGCATCAGCGCCGTGCCGGAGCTCATCACGCCCCACGACAGCGTGACCGCCCACCGGCGGGTGTGGTGGCCCGAGGAGCGGATGCGCGCGACCGTCGCCCGCGCCTCCGTGAGGCCGATGCGGTCGGAGAGCAGGTCGCGCACCAGGTGGTCGACGCGGGTGAGGTCCTCGTAGTCGATCTCGCGCGACCAGACCTGCCGCATGAGGGCGAGCGGCGGCTCCTCCGGGGAGGGCTGGTAGCTCATCGACAGCGACGTGAAGGTGACGTCGATGTCGGGGTTGCGCAGGCCGAGGTGGCGCGCGATCGACTGCATCGTCGCGGTCACGTCGGCGGCGCCGGCGCCGTTGGCGAGCAGCAGCTCGCCCACGCGCAGGCAGAGGTCGAGGGTCAGGTTCACCTCACGCGTCTCGGCCATGCAGCGGAGGATGCCAGCCGGGCCCTGCCGACCCCAAGCGCGGACGCGCCGCGCCGCCTACGCTGTGGGCATCCGCACACGAGCCCCCCTCCTCACCGCCCTGCTCGGCCTGCTGGTGGCGCTCGTGCCGCTGCTCCCGGGCGGTGCCGCCGCGCCCGCCCGCGAGCCCGACCTGCGCCCGCGACCGGGCGCCGAGACCGCCGGCGACCCGCTCTTCCCGGCGTCGGGCAACGGCGGCTACCACGTGCGCCACCACGACCTGCGGATGCGCTACCACCCCGCCACGCGACGCCTGGTCGCGACCGCCACGCTGCGCGTCCGCACGACCCAGCCGCTCTCGCGGCTCTCGCTCGACCTGCGCGGGCTGCAGGTCACCGGCGTGCGGGTGGCCGGCGAGCCGGCCCGGTGGTCGCGCGCCGGCGCCAAGCTGCGGGTCGTGCCGCCCCGACCGCTGGCCGCGGGCCGCACGGTCGACGTACGGGTGTCCTACCGCGGTCGGCCCGGGCCGGTGACCGCCCCCGACGGCAGCACCGAGGGGTGGATCCCCACCGACGACGGCGCGGTGGCGCTGAACCAGCCGGTCGGCGCCCCCACGTGGCACCCGACCAACGCCACCCCGGCGGACGAGTCGACGTACGACGTGCGGGTCAACGTGCCGCGCACGCTGCAGGCGGTCTCGACCGGGCGCCTGGTCTCGCGGCGCGTCGCCGGTGGCCTCGCGACCTGGCACTGGCGCACCTCGCAGCCGACCCCGGCGGCGCTGTCGATGCTGGCGATCGGCCGCTTCCGCCGCCACGACGCACGGGTGGTGCTGACCTCCGGCACCGTCCCGGCGTGGTCGTTCACCGACGTGACCACCGGCGACGCCGCGGCCGCGCGCGGCCTGCTGCAGCCGGTGCTGCGCTGGCTCGAGGACCTGGCCGGCCCCTACCCCTTCGACGCCGCGGGGCTGGTGGTCGACGTGCACGACGCCGGCTACGCCCTCGAGACGCAGACCCGGCCGGTCTTCCCCGGCCGCGCCGACGAGACCACGCTGGTGCACGAGCTCGCCCACCAGTGGTTCGGCGGCTCGGTGACGCCGCGCCGCTGGTCCGACACCTGGCTCAGCGAGGGGTGGGCGACCTACGCTGAGTGGCTCTGGAACGAGCGACCCGGCGGCGACGGCCCGACGGCGGCGGCGCGGTTCCGCTCGGCCTACACCTCGAGGACGGCGCTGGACCGCTTCTGGGAGGTCCCGCCGGGCGCGCTGCCCTCGGCCGAGCAGCTCTACCACGAGGCGGTCTACCTGCGCGGGGCGATGACGCTGCACGCCCTGCGTGAGCGGGTGGGCGAGGCCGACTTCGCCGCGATCACCCGCACCTGGACCACGCGCCACCGCCACCGCGGGGTCACGACGGCGACCTTCGAGCGGCTCGCGGAGGAGGTGTCGGGCGAGCAGCTCGACACGCTCTTCCAGGACTGGCTGCGCGAGCCGACCCGCCCCGCGGGGTACTGACGGCTCGGGACCCGTCGGCCAGGATGGTCGGGTGCGCATCGACTTCCACGGCTCCCCCCGCCCGACGCTCGGCGTCGAGTGGGAGCTGGCGCTCGTCGACCGCACCAGCCGCGACCTGGTCAACGATGCGGCGGCCGTGGTCGAGCTGGCCCGGCCGCGCCTGCCCGACCCCGAGCGGCTGCACGAGGAGCTGCTGCGCAACACCGTCGAGCTCGTGACCGGCGTGTGCGACACCGTCGGCGAGGCCGTCGCCGACCTGCGCGCGTCGGCCCTCGTCGTCGCGGCCGCCGCCGACGAGGTGGGCGTCGACCTGCTCGGGTCGGGCACCCACCCCTTCGCGTCGTGGTCGACCCAGCAGCTCACCGAGGGCCACCGCTACGCCGAGCTGATCAACCGCACGCAGTGGTGGGGCCGGCAGATGCTGATCTGGGGCGTGCACGTGCACGTCGGGCTGCCCGAGCGCAGCCGGGTCATGGCCGTCATGTCCTCGCTGCTCACCTACTACCCCCACCTGCTGGCCCTGTCGGCGTCGTCACCGCTGTGGGCCGGGCTCGACACCGGCTACGCCTCGACCCGGGCGCTGATGTTCCAGCAGCTGCCGACCGCGGGGCTGCCCTTCCAGTTCTCCCGGTGGGAGGAGTTCGAGGCCTTCGTCGGCGACCAGGTGACGACCGGCGTCGTCGACGAGATCAACGAGATCCGCTGGGACGTGCGGCCCGCACCGCACCTCGGCACGCTCGAGAACAGGGTCTGCGACGGCGTCTCGACGCTGCCCGAGCTCGGGGCCCTCGTCGCGCTCGTGCACTGCCTGGTGGTCGACCTCGACGAGCGGCTGGCCGCCGGCGAGGAGCTGCCGACCATGCCGCCGTGGCACGTGCAGGAGAACAAGTGGCGCGCCGCGCGCTACGGCCTCGACGCCATCGTCATCCTCGACGACCGCTGCCGCGAGCGGCTCGTCACCGACGACCTCCACGACCTGCTGGAGCGACTCGCACCGGTGGCGGCGAGGCTCGGCTGCAGCGACGAGCTGCGCTCCGTCGCCGACGTGGTCTCCTCGGGCGCGTCCTACCAGCGCCAGCGGGCAGTGGCCGAGGAGTCCGGCGGCGACCTGGTCGCGGTCGTCGACGCGGTGGTGCGCGAGCTGCGCGAGTCGCTCGCCGGCGGGGTCTGAGCGAGGTGCCCGAGGGCCACACCGTCCACCGGCTCGCGCGCGACCTCGCCGAGCTGGTCGGTCCGCCGCTGGCGGTGAGCTCGCCCCAGGGGCGCTTCACCGAGGCCGCGGCCGGGCTCGACGGCGCCACCCTCGCCGCCCCCGACGCGTGGGGCAAGCACCTCTTCCTCCCCACCACCACCGGCGACGCCGTGCACGTGCACCTCGGCATGCGCGGGCTGTGGCTGCGCCACCCCGACCCCGCCACGCCACCCCGCCCGCAGGTGCGGCTGCGGCTCGCGGCGCCCACCGTCGCCTGGGACCTGATCGCCCCGACGGTCTGCGAGCTGCTGGACGACGACGGGGTCCGCCGGGTGCAGGCCCGCCTCGGGCCCGACCCGCTGCGCCCCGACGCCGACGTCGGCGCCGCGGTGGCCGCGATCGCCGCCGACCGCCGCGCCGTCGGCGCGGTCCTGCTCGACCAGGGGGTGCTGGCCGGCGTCGGCAACGTCTTCCGCGCCGAGGCGCTGCACGCGGTCGGCGTCGACCCCGGCCGACCGGCGCGCTCGCTGGACCCGGACCTGGTCGCCGCCCTGTGGCGGGTGCTGCAGCGGATGATGGCGCGCGCCGTCGACGACGGGCGCATCGTGACCGTCGACGTCGACGACCGCGAGGCGCGCCTCGCGCTGCCGGAGGAGGAGGCGCGGGTGGTGTACAAGCAGGCGCAGTGCCGCAGCTGCGGCGCACCGGTGACGGTCCGCGCGGTGGGTGGGCGCACCGCGTACTCCTGCCCGGTGGAGCAGCCGGCCTGACCGACGGGCCGACCACCCACGGGGGCGGTCCTGCCCCACGGGGGCGCCCGGCAGGCTCGAGGGGTGCAGACCTTCCTGCCCTACCCCGACTTCGAGCGCTCGGCGCGCGCACTGGACGCCAAGCGCCTGGGCAAGCAGCGCGTGGAGACGATCCAGGTCGTGCGCGCGCTCACGGTGCCGGGCTACGGCTGGGCCAACCACCCGGCGGTGCTGATGTGGAAGGGCCACGAGGAGGCGCTCGGCCGCTACGGCTTCGTGTGCTGCGAGGTGTGGACCGAGCTCGGCTTCGGCGACACCTGCGCGGCCACGATCGGCGCGGACCTCGCCCGCGTCGGCATCGAGCAGGTGCGCACCGAGGCCGAGCTCGCGGCCGCCGGCGCGCTGCCCTCCTGGCTCGGCGACGAGGCCCTGCACCTGAGCCACCGCTCGGCCCTGGTGCGCAAGGACCCCGACCACTACCGCCCACTCTTCCCCGACGCCCCCGACGACCTGCCCTACCGGTGGCCGGTGCGCTCCGAGGCGGCCGTCGAGGCGGAGGCCCGCAAGGCCGAGGCGGCGGTGCGGCGCAAGCAGCGAGCCCTGGAGCGGCGCCTCGAGGAGGCCGAGAAGGCCCACCGCAAGCGCAGCCGCGCCGCCAAGAAGGCGTGGCGCACGCGGCGGGAGAACGAGCGGCGCGCGGCCCGCGAGGGCGTCAGCCCACGGTGACGTCGAGACGACCGCCCGGGGCCGGCCCGCCTGCGCACTTGTGGGCCGACTCCTGCACTTGTGCCCCGAGTTCTCGGGCCACAAGTGCAGGAGTCACCGGCTGACCGGGGACTCCGACAGCCCGGCAGGCGGGGTCGGGTCCGCCATCTCGAGCCGCACCCCGAGCAGGCGCACGGCGCGCGACCGGTCGGTGCGCTCCAGCAGCCCGACGGCGGCCGCGAGCACCGCGGCCGGGTCGGTCGTGGGCGCCGGCAGCGAGCGCGAGCGGGTGACGGTCTCGAACGGGCGGTAGCGCACCTTGAGCCCGACCCGCACGACCGGCCGGCCCTCCGCCACCACGTCGTCGAGGGCCTGCGCCGTCAGCCGTCGCACGGCCGCCTCGACCTCCTCCGGCGTCTCGAGGTCGACCTGGAAGGTCTCCTCGCGCCCGTGGCCTCGGGCGACGTGCGGCGCGGGGTCGACCGGCCCGGTGTCGCCGCCGTGGGCGAGCAGCCGCTGCCACGGCCCGGTGGTCGGCCCGAGCTCGGCCGCCAGGACGTCGCGGTCGGCGTCCATCAGGTCGGCGACGGTGTGCAGGCCGAGGTCGGCGAGCCGAGCCGCCGTCCTGCGCCCCACGCCCCAGAGCTCGACGGTCGGCCGCGGCCCCATCACCTCGCGCCAGGTGGCCGCGGTCAGCCGGTGCACCCCGCGCGGCTTGGCGAACCCCGTCGCCGTCTTCGCCCGCACCTTGGTGTCGCCGATGCCCACCGAGCAGTGCAGACGCGTGCGCTCGAGCAGACGGCGCTGCACCTCGGCAGCGAGCTCCTCGGGCTCGCCGAGCGCTCCGTGGTCCGGGCCGGCCGCCAGGAACGCCTCGTCCCAGCCGAGCACCTCGACCAGCACGGGCACCCCGCCCCAGCGCAGGCCGCGCAGCACCGCGACGACCTCGGCGGAGGCCGCCTCGTGCACCGGCTTGTCCAGCGCGAGGAAGACCGCGTCGGGGACGTCGCGCAGCTTGCGCGCCGCCACCCGCAGCGGCATGCCCGACCCGACCCCGTGGGCCCGCGCCTCGTAGGAGGCGGTGGCCACCACCCCGCGCTCCGTCGGGTCGCCACGTCCGCCGACGACGACGGGCCGGCCCGCCAGCTCGGGGCGACGCAGGACCTCCACCGCGGCGACGAACTGGTCGAGGTCGACGTGGAGCACCCACTCTCCGCGCCCCGGCGCCGCGTCGACCACGCCACGCCTCCTCAGGCCCGGGCCGGCGGCAACGCGTCCGTAGCCTCGAGCGTGCCCATGCCGGTGACCTGCAGCAGGTCGACGACGACGGAGCGCACCTGCGCGAGGACGACCTCGACGGACAGGTCGGAGGTGCGCTCGACCTCGGCGCTGGCCCGTCCCACGGCCAGCAGCGCCCCTCGGGCGGCCACGGCCATCCGGTCCGCGCGCAGCTCCTCCCCGACGAGCTCGGCGGCGTCGGCCAGGTCGTGCAGCAGTGCGGCGTAGGACGGCGGCACCCGCTGGTGGCGGTACGCCGTGACCGCCGCCTGGCGCGTGAGCACCCGCGTGCTGCGCAGCGCCCGGTCGAGCGGGGTGACCAGGTCGGCGACCCGCCGCACGGTCGGCCCGTGCCGGACCCGGAACGGCGACGAGGCCACCACGGCCAGGCCCTCGTCGGCCGCGGCCTGCAGCTCGCGGACCAGGTGGTCGGTGGACCGCGCGTCGGCGAGCAGGTCCAGGGCCGGCTCGACCTCCCCGGCCACGACCACGTCGGCGGCCGCGCGCAGCAGCCCCGCCACCTTGCCCACGACGGCGGCCGCCTGCTCGCGCGGGCGTCGCAGCGGCGCGGCAGGCACGACCGTGGCCGCCACGAGCGCCACCCCGCCGCCGACCAGGGCGTCGGTCCACCGCACGAGCGCCTCGCCGGGGTCGGCCACGATCGTGGCGACGATGATCCCCTGCACCGCCGCCTGATTGACCAGCAGCTGGCCGGCGTCGAGCAGGAAGCCGACCGAGAGCGCGAGCGCGACGACCAGCCCGATCTGCCACGCGCCCGACCCGAGCCACAGCACGAAGAGGTCGCCCACCAGCACCCCGACCGCCACGCCGACGGTGACCTCCGCGACCCGCCGCAGCCGCTGGCCGTAGGAGGTGCCGAGCCCGAGGAAGGCCGCGACGGGCGCGAAGAACGGGTCGGGGTGACCGAGCAGGTCGCGGGCGACGAACCAGGCCACCGCCGCGGCGACCGAGCACTGCAGGATCTGCCACGCCTTGGAGCGCAGCCGCGCCCGACGGGCACGCAGCGACAACCTCCCGCGGGCCAGCGCGGCGTCGAGCCGGTGCGCACCCGCGCGGGCACCGGGCCGCCCACCCGGCCCCGCCCACCCGGGTCCCGCGGGTCCCCCCGACGCCGCCACGACCGCGATCCCGCCCGTCTCAGCCCAGCCGCGCCAGCGCCGCGGCGGCCTCGCCGCGCCACCGCGGGCCGAGGCCTGCGAGGCGCACGCGCCGCAGCTCGGCACCGTCGCCGTGGCCGTCGCCGTCGCCGTCGCCGTCGCCGTCGCCGTCGCCGTCGCCCTCGGACCGCTCGATGCGCACCTCGAGCCGGGAGTCGGCCAGTCCCTCCGCGACCCCGGCGCCCCACTCGACCACGGTCACGGCGTGGTCGAGGTCGGTGTCGAGGTCGAGGTCGTCGAGCTCCGCGACGCCGCCGAGGCGGTAGGCGTCGACGTGCACCAGGTCGGGCCCGCCCACCTCGCTCGGGTGCACGCGGGCGATGACGAAGGTGGGCGAGGTGACGCCGCCGCGCACCCCGAGGCCGCGACCGATGCCCTGCGTCAGCGTCGTCTTGCCGGCCCCGAGCCCCCCGGTCAGCACGACCAGGTCGCCCGCGCGCAGGACCGCCCCCAGCGCCTCGCCGAGCGCCTGCATGGCCGCGCCGTCGGGCACCGCCACGGTGCGGGGCACGGCCCGCTCGAGCACGACGTACGGCGCCTCCCGCCCCACCGCTGCGAAGCCGTGGGACGTCCAGAACCCGACGCTGGCCGGCAGCTCGAGGCGCGCCAGGGCGGCGACGACCGCACAGCCCGGGAGCGCGGCGGCGTGGTCGAGGGCGGCCTCGACCAGCGCCGTGGCCACGCCGTGGTCCTGCGCCGTCGGCACCACGCCCACCCGGCGCAGCCACAGCCGCTCGTCGACGGGGTCCAGGACGAGCGCGCCGACCACCTCACCGTCGAGCTCCGCGACGAGCCCGCCGTGGGAACCCAGCACAGCCGCCAGGCTCTCCTCGGTCTCGGCCAACGCGTCGGCTGGCGGGTCGAGGGGCGGTCGGGGGCCGAAGGCCGCACGCACGACCGCGAGCACGTCGGCGGCCGCCTCGGGCCCGACCCGGCGCACGCGCACCGCACCGCCTCCCGGGCCGGTCACCGGCGCGCCCGCTCGGTCGCGGCGGCCAGCAGCTGGTCGAGCGCCGCGTCGACCTGCTCGTGCCGCTCGAGCACCACCATGTGGCCGGCGCCCTCGCACTCGACCAGCGTCGAGCCCGGGATGCGCCGGTGCAGCTCGCGGCTGTGCCCGATCGAGGTCATCTTGTCCTCGGTGCCGCACACGACGGTGACCGGCACCCGCCCGAGCGCCCCGAGCGCGTCGAACTTGTCGAGCGTCGTGAAGCTCGGGAAGAACTCCGCGAGCACCTCGAAGGGCGTGCTCGCCAGCATCTCGTCGACGAACGACACGTAGGACTGCGGCACGTCGTCGCCGAAGGCGAAGACGTCGGTGACCACCAGCGCGACGTCGCGCCCGAGGCGGCGCACCCCGTCGACCGCGCGGTGACCGCGGGCCAGCACCGCGACGAAGCGGCGGGCCAGGTCGCCTCCGAGCGCCGAGGGCAGGAAGGGCAGCAGCATCCGGTGCGGGTCGAGGCCGCCGGCCGTCGTCGAGACCAGGCCGGCGCCGACCACGGTGGTGCCGAAGAGCTCGGGGTGCTGCTCGGCGAGCGCGACCACGGTCATGCCCCCCATCGAGTGGCCCACCACGACGACCGGCCCGTCGGGCGCGACGGCCTCGACGACCCGGCGCAGGTCGCGTCCGAGCTGCTCGATGGTGGTGCCGCCCTCCGGCGAGCGCCCCGAGCGCCCGTGCGAGCGCTGGTCGTAGAAGACGGTGCGCACCAGCCCGCGGTAGGCCGCGCGCTGGAAGTGCCAGCAGTCCAGGGTGAGCGCGAAGCCGTGCACGAAGACCACGGTCAGCGGGTTGCGGGTCCCGGGGTCGGCCTCGTCGACCTCGACGTGCAGCGGTGTGCCGTCGTCGGCCACCACCGTGCGCGGCTCGGAGCGCAGGCTGCCGAGCGGCACCGCGTCGCCGGCGCCGCGGCGCCCGATCACGACCCGCCGGCGCGCGACCCCCGCCGCCGCACCGGCGACCAGCACGCCGGCCGCACCCGCGGCGAGCCCCTTCCAGTGCCCCGCGGCCCACCGCTCGCTCACGCGTCGTCCTCCCTGCTCGTGCGGTCCCACCCGGTGTCGACCCAGCGCCGTGCGAGCCGACCGTCCGCTCCGGCCGCGCCGCCGACGCGGGTCAGCACCTCGTAGTCGATCGTGCCCGCCGCGCGCGCCCAGTCCAGGGCGGTGGGCGCGCCGTCGTGCCCGGTGCCGAAGAGCTCGTACGGCGTGCCCGCCGGCAGCTCCTCGCCGCCGAGGTCGACGACGAGCTGGTCCATGCACACGCGGCCGACGACCGGGCGCCGGCGTCCCGCGACCCAGACCTCGGCCGGGTGGCCGCCGGCGCCGGGGCTGCTGGCGTGGCGCGGCACGCCGTCGGCGTAGCCCAGCGGCACCAGGCCGACGGTGGTGTCGCGCTCGGCGGTCCAGGTGTGGCCGTAGCTCACCGACGCCCCCGCGCGGATCCGCTTGGTCAGCGCGAGGCGGCCCTGCACGGTCATCACCGGCACCAGGCCGGCACCGGGCCCGGTGTCGGGCCCGGTGTCGGGCCCCGCCACCTCCGGCGCCGGGTGGCGGCCGTAGGTCGCGACGCCGCAGCGCACCAGGTCGAGGCGGGTGTCGGGGTGCAGCAGGGTGCCGGCGGAGTTCGCGAGGTGGCGCAGGCCGGGCGCGAGCCCGAGCACGCGTGCGCGTGACAGCGCCGCGGCGAAGACGCCCTGCTGCGACCCGGTGGCCGGGTGGTCCGGCTCGTCGGCGGCTGCCAGGTGCGACCACGTGCCGGTCACGACGACCTCGCCGGCGCCGCGCGCCTCCCGCGCCGCGGCGACGAGCGCGTCCCACTCGGGCAGGGTCGCCCCGCCGCGGGACAGCCCGGTGTCGACCTTGAGCTGCAGCCGGGCCGGCACCCCGGTGCGCCGGGCCGCGGCCGCGACCTCCCGCACCTCCGCAGGCGTGTACGCCGTGACGTCGACGCCGGCGGCGACGGCGCCGTCGTAGTCCTGGCCGGGGGCGGCGAGCCAGCACAGCAGCGGGCCGTCGTCGCCGGCGGCCCGCAGGGCGAGCGCCTCCTCCACGGTCGCGACGCCGAGCCAGGCCGCGCCCGCCTCGCGCGCGGCGGCGGCGACGGCGAGCAGCCCGTGGCCGTAGGCGTCGGCCTTCACGACCGTCATCAGCGCGGCGCTGCCGGCCGCGGCGCGCAGGAGGCGCACGTTGTGCCGCACGGCGGCCAGGTCGACCACCACCTCCGCGCGCACGCCGGGGGCGGCGGGCGGGTGCGGGGGCGGGAGGGCCGGGCTCACGGCTCGATCATCCCAGGGCTCACCTGTGGAGGACCGCCCGGACCGCCGCCGGGAGGGCCGCGGCGACGTCGCTGGCCACCAGCGGACCGCCGCCCGAGGCGAGGGTGGCCGCGGCACCGTGCAGCCACGACCCGACGGAGGCGGCCTCGAGGGGGTCGAGCCCGGCCGCGAGCAGCGCCCCCACGAGGCCGGCGAGCACGTCGCCGGCGCCCGCGGTGGCGAGCCACGGCGGGCCCGTCGTCGTGACCCGCACGTGGCCGTCGGGGCGCGCGGCGAGGCTGTGCCGGCCCTTCAGGAGCACGGTGCAGCCCCACCGCTCGGCGGCGGCGCGGGCGTGCGCGAGCTGCGCGGCCTCGACCTCCTCGCGCGCCACCCCGAGCAGGCGCGCCAGCTCGCCGGCGTGCGGGGTGAGCACGGCCGGCACGGGCAGCGGGGACCCGCCGAGCACGTCGTCGAGCACGCCGAGCGCGTCGGCGTCGAGGCAGAGCGGCACCCCGTCGGCGAGCGCCGACTCCAGCGTGGCCCGTGCACCCTCGTCGGTGCCGGAGCCGACCGTCCACGCCTGCACCCGGCCGGCGCCGACCACCTCGGGGTGCGCCTCGCGCACGCGGGCGCCCACCGCGTCGTCGCCGACGTAGCGCACCATCCCGACCAGGCCCGACGCGGCGCCGGCGACGCAGAGCAGGCCCGCGCCGGGGTAGCGCGCGGAGCCGGCCCGCACCCCGACGACGCCGCGGGTGTACTTGTGGTCGTCGGCGCCCGGTCGCGGCAGCAGCGCGGCGACGTCGTCGGGGCGCAGCGCCGTGACCGCGGCGGGCGGCAGGTCGAGCCCGAGGTCGACGAGGTGCACCGCCCCGGCCGCCTGCGCGGCCGGGTCGACCAGGTGCGCGACCTTCGCCGTGCCGAAGGTGACCGTGAGGGCGGCGCGCACGTGGGGGCCGTCCACCGCGCCGGTGTCGACCGCCACGCCCGACGGCACGTCGACCGCGACCACCGGCACCCCGGCGACCGCGTCGAGCGCCGCGACGGCGTCGGCCCGCAGCCCCGGCCGCCCGCCGATGCCGACGATGCCGTCGACGACGAGGTCGGGACGCGGGTCGGGGTCGGTGGCCGGGACCACCCGGCCACCGGCGGCGCGGAGGGCGGCGAGCCCCGCCGCGTGCACCTGGTCGGAGAGGAGCACGGCGTCGACCGCGACCCCGCGGCGACGCAGCGCCGCGCCGGCCCACAGCGCGTCGCCGCCGTTGTCGCCGGAGCCGACGAGCAGCCGCACGCGCGCGCCGTACGCCGTGCCGAGCAGGTCGAGGACCGCCGCGGCGAGCCCGTGGGCCGCCCTCTGCATGAGCGCGCCCTCCGGCAGGGTCGCCACCGCGGCCGCCTCGGCGGCGCGGACCTGCGCGGCGGTGTGGGCGCTCCTCATGCCGCCCGACCGTAGCCGCCGGTCAGGACTCGAGCACCACCACCGCGCTGGCGATGCCGGCGTCGTGGGACAACGAGACGTGCACGTGCGCGACGCCGAGCGCGTCGGCCGCCGCGCGCACCGTCCCGCGCAGCTCCAGGCGCGGGCGGCCGGACTCCTCCGAGACCACCTCGGCGTCGTGCCAGCCCAGGCCGGCGGGGCCGCCCAGCGCCTTGGCGACCGCCTCCTTGGCCGCGAAGCGCGCCGCGAGCGAGGCCGGCCCGCGGGTCGCCTCGGCCGGGGTGAAGAGCCGCTCGCGCAGCCCGGGCGTGCGGGCCAGCGACGCCACGAAGCGCTCGACGTCGACGACGTCGGTGCCGACCCCCACGACGGGCACGACGGTCCCCCGGTCCTACTCGACCGTGACGGACTTGGCGAGGTTGCGCGGCTGGTCGACGTCGTGCTCGAGCGCCGTGGCCAGCTCGCAGGCGAAGAGCTGCAGCGGCACGACAGCCAGCAGCGGCTGCAGCAGCACCGGCACCTTCGGCAGCCACACGAGGTCGTCGGCGTAGGGCTCGATGGTGGTGTCGCCCTCCTCGGCCAGGCAGATGGTGCGCGCCCCGCGGGCCCGCACCTCCTGGATGCCGCTCACCATCTTCTCGTGCAGCTGGTCGCGCCCGCGGGGCGGCACGACGCAGAGCACCGGCAGGCCCTCCTCCACCAGCGCGATGGGGCCGTGCTTGAGCTCGCCGGCCGCGAACCCCTCGGCGTGGAGGTAGGCGAGCTCCTTGAGCTTGAGCGCGCCCTCGAGCGCGACGGGGTAGCCCGCGTGGCGGCCCAGGAACAGCACCGAGCGGGTGGCGACGTGGCGGTGGGCCAGGGCGTAGACCTCGTCGGCGCGGCTCAGCACGGTCTCGAGGTGCGCGGGGATCGCCTCGAGCTGGTCCATCACCTCGGCGACCTCGTCGCCGTAGCGGGTGCCCTTGACCTGGGCGAGGTAGAGGCCGAGGAGGTAGCAGGCGACGAGCTGGGTGAGGAACCCCTTGGTCGAGGCGACCCCGATCTCGGGCCCGGCGTGGGTGTAGATCACCGCGTCGGACTCGCGCGGGATGGTCGAGCCGTTGGTGTTGCAGATCGCGAGCACCTTGCTGCCCTGCACCCGCGCGTGCCGGATCGCCTGCAGGGTGTCGGCGGTCTCGCCCGACTGGCTGATCGCGACGACGAGGGTGCCGCGGTCGAGGATCGGGTCGCGGTAGCGGAACTCGGAGGCGAGCTCGACCTCGACCGGCGTGCGCGTCCAGTGCTCGATGGCGTACTTCGCGACCATGCCGGCGTAGAAGGAGGTGCCGCAGGCGATGACGATCACCTTGTCGACCTCGCGCAGCTCGGCGTCGTCGAGGCGCATCTCGTCGAGCTGCAGGCGGCCCGCGGCGTCGCGGCGCCCGAGGAGGGAGTCGGCGACCGCGCGCGGCTGCTCGAAGATCTCCTTGCGCATGAACCAGTCGTGGCCGTCCTTCTCGGCGGCCGAGAGGTCCCAGTCGACGTGGTAACGCTTGCCCTCGCTCGGGGTGCCGTCGAAACCGGTCACCTCGACGCCGTCGCGTCGCAGCGTGACCACCTGGTCCTGCTCGAGCTCGAGCGCCTCGCGGGTGTGGCCGATGAAGGCGGCCACGTCGGAGCCGAGGAAGTTCTCCCCCTCACCGAGGCCCACCACGAGCGGCGAGTTGCGCCGGGCGGCGACGACGACCTCGGGGTCGTGGGCGTCGACGGCGACGAGGGTGAAGGCGCCGTGCAGGCGGCGGCAGACGGCCTGCATCGCCGCGGTGAGGTCGAGGCCGTCGTCGAGCGCGCGCTCCAGCAGGTGCGCGGCGACCTCGGTGTCGGTGTCGGAGACCATCTCGTGGCCCTGCTCCTCGAGCTCGCCGCGCAGCTCGGCGAAGTTCTCGAGGATGCCGTTGTGCACGAGCGCCAGGCGGCCCGCACGCCCGGGGTGCGGGTGGGCGTTGCGGTCGGTCGGCGCGCCGTGGGTGGCCCAGCGGGTGTGGCCGATGCCCAGCGTCGACGGCGGCAGCGGCGACTCCTCGAGGGCCTTCTCGAGGTTCGCGAGCTTGCCGGCGCGCTTGTCGGAGGCGACCGCGCCGTCCGCGACCACGGCGATGCCGGCGGAGTCGTAGCCGCGGTACTCGAGCCGGCGCAACCCCTCGACGACCACGTCGCGCGCTTGCTGGTGGCCCACGTAGCCGACGATTCCGCACATGGGCGGGGAGTCTAACGAGCGCGGGGCACCGCCCGACGCGGTGCGCCCGACTGGTTGAATGCCGCGCATGGCTCCCCCCGGCGCTGCGGTGCCCGACGAGAGCGGCCGTGAGCCCTCGCCGTACGTCGAGCTCGACCGCACCTCGTGGGCCGCCCTCGCCCGCACCACCGAGGCGCCGCTGACGCCCGCGGAGATCGCCCGCGTGCGCGGCCTCGGCGACGCGCTCGACCTCGACGAGGTGCAGCAGGTCTACCTGCCGCTGTCGCGGATGCTGAGCATGTACGTCGGGTCCGCCCGGCGGCTGCACCACGAGCAGGAGGAGTTCCTCGGCAAGCCCCAGCCGCCGCGCACGCCCTTCGTCATCGGCCTCGCGGGCTCGGTGGCCGCGGGCAAGTCCACGACCGCCCGCGTGCTGCAGCAGATGCTGGCGCACTGGCCCGAGCACCCCCACGTCGCGCTGGTGACCACCGACGGCTTCCTGCTGCCCAACACCGAGCTCGAGCGCCGCGGCCTGCTGCAGCGCAAGGGCTTCCCCGAGTCCTACGACCGCAAGGCGCTGCTGCGCTTCGTCGTCGACATCAAGTCGGGCAAGGAGGAGGTCGAGGCGCCGGTCTACTCCCACCGCGACTACGACGTGCTGCGCGGCGAGAAGGTCGTCGTGCGCCGCCCCGACATCGTCATCGTCGAGGGCCTCAACGTCCTGCAGCCGGCCCGCGTGCGCGAGGACGGCCGCACCGGCCTGGCGGTCAGCGACTTCTTCGACTTCTCCGTCTACGTCGACGCTGCGACCTCCGACATCCGCCGGTGGTACGTCGAGCGCTTCCTGCGGCTGCGCGAGACCGCCTTCCGCGACCCGCAGTCCTACTTCAGCAAGTACGCCGACCTCTCCCCCGACGAGGCCGCCGCGGAGGCCGAGCGCATCTGGGACGCCATCAACGGCCCGAACCTCACCCAGAACGTGCTCCCCACCCGCTCGCGCGCCACCCTCGTGCTGCGCAAGGACGCCGACCACTCCGTGCGCTACGTGCGGCTGCGCAAGCTCTGAGCGGGTACCGGCTAGGTCCGACCCCGACGCGAGGAGCGCCCGTGACGCAGACGCCGCAGGACCTGCCCGACTTCGAGCCCGACCACGACCAGGACGCCGAGCCGGCCTCGCGCCCCGACGGCGGCGCCGCGAGCGACGGCGGCCAGGAGGAGCAGGCAGGCGACCAGGACGCCGGTCCGGCGTCCTCCTGACGCCCTACCCGTCGCCGGCCGCGCTCACGCAAGCGTGCGCGAGAACTCCCCGAGCCGCTCGACGGGGCGGAAGCCGAGGGCGACGTTGACGGCGACCATGTGCTCGTTGACCTCGGCGTTGTAGGTGATCAGCCGCGTGACGTCGGGCCGCTCGGCCTGCAGCAGCCGCAGGTTCGCCACCTTGACGGCCACGCCGAGGCGGTGGCCGCGGTGGTCGCGGTGCACCAGGGTGCCCCACTGGTAGGCGCGGCCCGGCTCGTGCACGGTCGTCGCGAGGTCGGTGTAGGCGACCACGGTGCCGTCGGCGTCGAGCGCGACCGCGGAGTACTTCGTGCGCCCCTGTCGCCGCACCGTCTCCTCCTTGACCCGCACGAGCGCCGGGTCGACGTCCTCCGCCTCGAGCTGCAGGTCGCCCATGGGGGCCTCCACGACGAGCTGCCCGACGAGCGCGGCCCAGCCCTCGAGGAGCTCGTCGGGCACCGGCCCGACGAAGGCCCGCAGGGTGTACGCCGTGTGGTACGGCGCCGCCTCGGCGGCGAGGCGGTCGAGGAGGGCGCCGTCGACCGGGAGGTCCAGCACGCGCTGCACGTCGCCGAGCGCGTTGCTCCACCCGTGGCGCTGCAGGAACTCCACCCCCGGCACCCCGGCGCCGTCGGGTCCGAGGTCGTGGGCCCAGCCGACCTCGCCGTCGAGCAGGGTCCGGCCGGCGGCGCGGGCCCGCTCGGTGAGGTGCTCCAGCAGGGCGCTGCCGTGGCCCCGCCGGCGGTGGTCGGGGTGCACGTGCACCGCCATCCAGGCGTGGTCGCGGTTGTCGCGCTGCGGGAGCTCGAGGTAGCCCGCGGCCACGACCTCGCCGCCGTCGAGGCCCGCCCACAGCTCGATCGTGCGGCTGTCGTCGTCGGCGAGCACGTCGACCCGGACCTCGTCGTGCTGCCAGGCGGTGGCGGTGTCCTCGCGACCGTGCAGCTCGGCGGCGAGGTAGGTCGCGTGCCACCCGTCGTACAGCGAGGAGCGCTCGCCGTCGGGCGGCGCGGGGACGGGGACGATCTCGAGGCTCACGAGCCACGAGCCTAGGCACGCGGGACCCGAGGGAGCGACCGGTTTTCGGGCGGCGCGCCTCAGAGCGCGAGGCGGTCGCGCACCACGGTCGCGAGGCGCTCGGCGACCGCCGAGGCCTCCTCGGCCGTGCCGGCCTCGACCATGACGCGCACGAGGTCCTCCGTGCCGGAGGGGCGCAGCAGCACGCGGCCGCCGTCGCCGAGCACGGCCTCCTCCTCGGCCACCGCGGCGGCGAGGATCGTGTCGTCGTCGGCGCGGGTCTTGTCGACGCCCGGCACGTTGACGAGCACCTGCGGCAGCCGCGTCACCACGCCGGCGAGCTCGGCGAGGGGGCGGCCGGTGACGGCCATGCGCTCCAGCACGTGCAGCGCGGTCAGGATGCCGTCGCCGGTGGTGGCGAAGTCGCTCATGATGACGTGGCCCGACTGCTCACCGCCGAGGGAGTAGCCGGCGACGTTCATCGCCTCGAGCACGTAGCGGTCGCCCACCTTGGTCTGGCGGACGCCCACGCCGGCGGCGCGCATCGCCTGCACGAAGCCGAGGTTGCTCATCACGGTGGCCACGACGGTGTCGCGGGCCAGGCGCCCCTGCTCGCGCAGGCCGAGCGCCAGCACGGCGAGGATCTGGTCGCCGTCGACGACCGCACCGGTGTGGTCGACGGCCAGGCAGCGGTCGGCGTCGCCGTCGAGCGCGAAGCCCGCGTCGGCGCCGTGCTCGAGCACCGCGGCGCGCAGCGGCTCGAGGTGGGTCGAGCCGCAGCCGTCGTTGATGTTGAGGCCGTCGGGCGAGGCGTGGATGGCCACGACCTCGGCGCCCGCGGCCGCCAGCGCCCGCGGTCCGGCCTCGGAGGCCGCGCCCTCGGCGCAGTCGAGCACGACGGTGAGGCCGGCCAGCGGCTGGGCGAGCGTCTCGACGAGGTGCCGGGCGTAGTCCTCGACGGCGGTGGGGTGGGTGCGCACGCGACCGACGGCGGCGCCGGTGGGGCGCTCCCACGACTGGCCGACACGCGCCTCGATCTCCTGCTCGACGCGGTCGTCGAGCTTGCGCCCGCCGCGGGCGAGGAACTTGATGCCGTTGTCGGGCATCGGGTTGTGGCTCGCCGAGAGCACCACGCCGAGGTCCGCGTCGAGCGCGGCGGTCAGGTGCGCGACGCCCGGCGTCGGGAGCACGCCGAGCAGCACGACGTCGACCCCGGCCGAGGCCAGGCCCGCGACCACGGCGGCCTCGAGGAACTGCCCGGAGACACGCGTGTCCCGGCCGACCACGGCGAGCGGGCGCCCCCCGGGACGGGGGACGTGCAGCTCGTCGTGGTCGGCCAGGACACGGGCGGCGACGACGGAGAGGTCCAGGGCCAGCTCGGCGGTCAACCGACCGTTGGCCAGGCCCCGGACCCCGTCCGTGCCGAACAGCTTCTGCAACGCAGGAGCCGGGTGCGTCAGCGCTTGCTGAACTGGGGCGCCTTGCGCGCCTTCTTCAGACCGGCCTTCTTGCGCTCGATGACGCGGGCGTCGCGGGTGAGCAGCCCGGCCTTCTTCAGCGACGGGCGGTTGGCCTCGACGTCGACGGCGTTGAGGCAGCGGGCCACGCCGAGGCGCAGCGCGCCGGCCTGACCGGTGATGCCGCCGCCGTGGATGCGCGCGATCACGTCGAAGCGGCCGTCGAGCCCGAGGTTGGCGAAGGGCTCGTTGACGACCTGCTGGTGCAGCTTGTTGGGGAAGTAGCTGTCGAGGTCGCGACCGTTGACCGTCCACTGGCCGGTGCCCGGCACGATGCGGACACGGGCGACGGCGGCCTTGCGGCGGCCGGTGGCGGCAGCCGGCGCGATCGTCGCGGGGCGGGCCTCGGTGTCGGCGGAGGGGGCGCTCTCGGAGGAGTAGGCGACGCCGCTCTCGTCGGTGGTGTAGGTCTCCTCGACCTCGGGGGTGGTGGTCTCGGCCACGGGAAGTCCTCGCTCGTCCTGGGTCGTCGTCACTGGGAGATCTGGGTGATCTCGAAGGGCTTGGCCTGCTGGGCCTGGTGGGGGTGCTCCGGGCCGGAGTAGACCTTGAGCTTCTTCAGGACCTGACGGCCCAGGCGGTTCTTGGGCAGCATGCCCCAGACCGCGGCCTCGACGGCCTTGCGGGCGTCCTTCTCGAGGACCTCGCCGATCGGCGTGGCGGTGAGACCGCCCGGGAAGCCGGAGTGGCGGTAGGCCATCTTCGTGGTCTTCTTCGTGCCGGTCAGGGCGACCTTCTCGGCGTTGACGACGATGACGAAGTCGCCCATGTCCATGTGCGGCGCGAAGGTCGGCTTGTGCTTGCCCCGCAGGAGGTTCGCGGTGGTGACGGCCAGGCGACCGAGGACGACGTCGGTCGCGTCGATCACGTGCCACTCGCGCTGGATGTCAGCGGGCTTGGGGCTGTACGTGCGCACGGCAGTACTTCCTGTTCTCGTTCGTGGACCCGGACGGTGGACCCGCCGGGCGGTGGAGCCACGCCTGCTGACGAACACGGCCCGGCTCGACTCGCACCCCCGACGCAGCGGGGGCGGACCGTCCGGATCTGCACCGCGGCGGGCCGGAGGACTCCGGCGCACCGAGGCACGGCAACAGGCGCGGGGAGCGACGATACGCGAGCGCGCGCCCGGGCAGCAATTCCCGGCCCCGGCTTCGCCCTGCAGCCGTCCCCGGACTAGGTTGGCCGGGACCACCCCACTCTGCAGCCTCTCACCGTAGCGAGGAGCCGACGTGACCTCCGAGTCGCTCACCGTCCGTGACAACCGCACCGGACAGGAGTACGACGTCCCGATCGTGGACGGCACCATCAAGGCCGCCGACCTGGGCAAGATCCGCCCGGGCGAGGACCAGCCCGGCCTGGCGGTCTACGACCCCGGCTTCGTCAACACCGCGTCGTGCCGCTCGTCGGTCACCTTCATCGACGGCGAGAAGGGCATCCTCGAGTACCGCGGCTACCCCATCGAGCAGCTGGCGGAGAACTCGACCTTCCTCGAGGTCGCCTACCTGCTGATCCACGGCGACCTGCCCACCAAGGAGCAGTACGACGCCTGGGTGCACGAGATCACCTACCACACGTTCGTCCACGAGAACGTGAAGACCTTCATGCAGGGCTTCCGCTACGACGCGCACCCGATGGGCATGCTCATGGCCTCGGTCGGTGCGCTGTCGACCTTCTACCCCGACGCCCGCAACATCGGCGACCCCGAGAACCGCCACATGCAGATCGTGCGGATGATCGCGAAGATGCCGACGCTCGGCGCCTGGTCCTTCCGCCACGCCCAGGGCAAGCCCTACGTCTACCCCGACAACGACCTGGGCTACACCGCCAACTTCCTCTCGATGCTCTTCAAGATGAGCGAGAGCAAGCACGAGGCCGACCCGCGCCTGGTCAAGGCGCTCGACGTGCTGTTCATCCTGCACGCCGACCACGAGCAGAACGCCTCCACCAACGCCGTCCGCTCGGTGGGCTCGACCCAGGTCGACCCCTACTCCGCCGTGGCCGCCGGCGTCGGCGCCCTCTACGGCCCGCTGCACGGCGGCGCCAACGAGGCCGTGCTGCGGATGCTCCGCCGCATCGGCTCGAAGGAGAACATCCCGGCCTTCATCCAGGGCGTGAAGAACGGCGACGAGAAGCTCATGGGCTTCGGTCACCGGGTCTACAAGAACTACGACCCGCGCGCCAAGATCATCAAGAAGGCCTGCGACGACGTCTTCGAGGTCACCGGGGTCAACCCGCTGCTCGAGATCGCCCAGGAGCTGGAGAAGATCGCCCTCGAGGACGAGTACTTCGTCCAGCGCAAGCTCTACCCCAACGTCGACTTCTACTCCGGGCTGATCTACGAGGCCTTCCAGTTCCCGCCGGAGATGTTCACCGTCCTCTTCGCCATCGGCCGCACCCCGGGCTGGCTGGCCCAGTGGCTCGAGCTGACGCAGGACAAGGAGCAGAAGATCGCGCGGCCCAAGCAGATCTACACCGGCGCGCGCACGCTCGACTTCGTGCCCGCCGCGGAGCGCTGGGCCTGAGCCAGCGGCTCCCACCAGGGCCCGGCACCGAGCACCGCACCGAGCCCGAGGGCCGGCCCCCGCGTCAGCGGAGGCCGGCCCTCAGCTCGTCCAGGGCGTGCGCGAGCGTGACCTGCGGCGTCCAGCCCCAGGACCGGGCGCGGTCGCTGCGCACCTGCCCGCTCCACCCGGGCTCCTCGCTCCACGCCGGCTCGACCCCCACCGCCTCGGCGACGGTGCCGGCGTAGTCGCGCCAGGTCGCCGGCTCCCCGGCGACCGTCACCGCCGTCGTCCCCCCGGCGAGCGGGCCGCGGTCCGGGTCGTCGGCCAGCGGGACCCGTCCGGTGGCGACGTCGGCGACCAGCGCTGCCAGGTCCTCGACGTGCACCCAGGCGAAGCTGCGCTCGGGGTGGCCGGCCAGGTGCGAGGGGTCGCGGCGCGCGTCGGCGGGGCGCAGCGTGTTCCACACCGAGCTCTCCCCCGGGCCGAGCACCGCAGGCGGGCGGACCAGCACGCGCGTGGGTCCCTCGAGCGCCGCGATCGCGGCGTCGGTGTCGCGCTTGGTGACCGGGTAGTCCCCGGCGTCGTCGTCGACGAGCGGTGCGTCCTGGTCGACGTCGCCGACGCCGGGGCTGCGGTCGTGCACGGCCGCGGTCGACAGGTGCACCGCCAGCGGCACGCCGGCGTCGTGCGCGGCCCTCACGAGCGCCGGTGTGGCCTCGACGCCGACCGCCTGCTGCGTCGCCCGGTCGCTGCCCATCGGGTGCACGGTCGTGACCAGCGCGTCGGCGCCGACCACCACGGTCTCGGCCACGTCGGCCTGGGCGAAGGACCCCACGACCTCCTCCGCCCCCGCCGGAGCGGTGCCGGCACGGCGTACGACGGCGCGCACGCGCGCGCCCCGCTGCAGCAGGGCGCGGGTCACCGCCTCGCCGACGAGGCCGTTGGCCCCGGTGACCACGACCAGGGGGCTGGCCGGGGCGGCGGTGGCCGCCGACGCGCTGCTGCTGGTGCTCGAGGTGGGGGTGCGGCTCGAGGTGGGGGTGGAGGTCGTCTCGCTCACGACCCCCACCGTGCCACCGGCGCGGGTGCCCTCAGACCACCTGGCTCTCGCGGCTCGCCCAGAAGGGCGCGCGCAGGTCGCGCTTGAGGATCTTGCCGGTGGGGTTGCGCGGCAGCGCCTCGACGACGTCGACCGACCTGGGGCACTTGAAGTGCGCGAGGTGCTCGCGGCTGTAGGCGATCAGCTGCGCCTCGCTCACCGAGGTGCCCTCCTTCAGCACGACCACGGCCTTGACCGCCTCGCCCCAGGTCTCGTCGGGCACGCCGATGACGGCGACCTCGAGCACCGCGGGGTGCTCGGCGAGGACCCGCTCGACCTCGGGCGAGTAGATGTTCTCCCCGCCGCTGATGATCATGTCCTTGAGCCGGTCCTGCACGAAGACGAAGCCGTCGGCGTCGAGGCGCCCCATGTCGCCGGTGCGGAACCAGCCGTCGTCGGTGACGACCTCGGCCGTCGCCTCCGGCTTGCCGAGGTAGCCCTTCATGAGCTGGCGGGTGCGCAGCCAGATCTCGCCGTGCTCGCCCGTCGCGACCTCCTCCAGCGAGGTGGGGTCGACGACCTTGACCTCCACGCCCGGCACGGGCCGCCCGGCCGACACCAGCCGCTCGGGGTGGCCCGAGGCGGCGGCCTCGCGGTGCTCGTCGGGCAGCAGGTGCGTGGCCACGCCGGCGACCTCGGTCAGGCCGTAGACCTGCAGGAAGTCGGTCTCGGGCCACGCCTCCATCGCGGCGCGCAGCAGCGGGGGCGGCATCGGGGCGGCGCCGTAGGTGTAGGTGCGCAGCCCGGCGAACAGCCTCACCGCGTCGGGCCCGGACTGCAGCACCTGCGCGAGGACCGCGGGCACCAGGAAGGTGCGGTTGGCGCCCTGCAGGATCGCGCCGGCCAGCGAGGCGCCGTCGGGCTCACGGGTCATCACCGACTCCACGCCGTCGTGGATGCCGAAGAGCACGTAGGAGGAGCCGCCCACGTGGAAGAGCGGCATGGCGACCAGGGACTTGTCGCCGGGCTCGAAGCTCCAGCCGTCGTGGGCGTTGACCGTGTGGCAGACCATGTTCTCGTGCGTGAGCATCACGCCCTTGGGGCGCCCGGTGGTGCCGGAGGAGTACATCACCAGGCAGGTGTCGTCGACCTGCACGTCGGGGCCGCGTCCCACCGGCTCGTGCTGCGCCAGCCACGCTTCGTACTCGTCGTCGTCGCCGCCCTCGGGTGTCACCTCCACGACCGTGCGCACGGCGGGGAGGGCCCCGCGCCGGCGCAGCGCCGCGACGGTCGGGGCGAGCTCGCGGCCGACGAAGAGCACCTGGGCGCCGCAGTCCTCGACGGCGTACTCGACCTCGTCGGGCGACGAGCGCCAGTTGACGATCGCGTTGGCGGCACCCAGCGACCCGGCGGCGAGGCTGACCTCGACGCAGGCCGGGTGGTTCTTGTCGAGGAACGACACCACGTCGCCGCGGCGCACGCCGAGCGCCTGCAGCCCCCCGGCCGCGCGACGGACCCGGTCGTCCCACTGCGACCACGTCCACGTGCGGCCGAGGTAGGTCATCGCCGCCGCGTCGGGGGTCTCGCGGGCCCAGTGGGCCAGCCGGTCGTCGACGAAGCGGGGGTCGGGTGAGCTCACGGGGGGCCTTCCGGTCGGACGGGCGTGGGGTGCGGCGATTGTGACCCAGCGCACACGGGGCCGCAACGAGGTCTTCGCCCGTTGCCAGCGCACCCTCAGGTGTCGCACAGGGTCGTCCGGGAACCTCGAGGCATGAGCGACCAGCACCCCCGTCCCGAGGACCACCACCCCGTCGACCCCGCCCACCCCGCCGGTGCCGACCACCCCACCGGAGCCGACCACGGCCGCACCGGGCCGGTCCTCCCGCCCCCGCCCCCGTCGTACGACGACACCGTCCCGCTCGGCGCGACGGCACCGGCGCCCAGCGGCCTCGGTGCGCCGGCCCCCTCGCCCGCCCCCCGCCGCGGCCGCCTGGTCGCCGGGGTCGCCACCCTCGCGCTGCTCGTCGGCGGCGGCGCGGGCCTCGGCGGCGCGGCGCTGCAGGACGCCCTCGACGACGACGCGCCGACCACGGGTGCCGGTGTGCCCGCCTCGGCCGGCACCTCGGCCAGCGCGCCCGCCCCGGTCGCGGTCGCCGACGGCACGATCGAGGCCGTGGCCGAGGAGGTGCTGCCGTCGGTGGTGAAGATCGACGTGCGCGGCGAGGAGGGGGCAGGCAGCGGCTCCGGCATCGTGCTCAGCGAGGACGGCCAGATCCTCACCAACCAGCACGTCATCGAGGTCGCCGAGGACGGCGGCACGATCCGGGTCGGCTTCACCGACGGCACGACCGCCGAGGCGGAGGTGCTCGGCAGCGACCCGCTGACCGACACCGCGGTGATCCAGGCGGTCGACGTCTCCGGCCTGACCCCGATCGAGGTCGGCGACTCCGACGCGCTGCGGGTCGGGCAGCAGGTCGTGGCCGTCGGCTCGCCCTTCGGCCTCGACTCGACGGTGACGACCGGCATCGTCAGCGCCCTCGACCGGCCGGTCAACGTCGGGCGCACCGACGAGGGCGGCACGACCACCTACCCGGCGATCCAGACCGACGCGGCGATCAACCCCGGCAACAGCGGCGGCCCGCTCGTCGACACCGAGGGCCGCCTCGTGGGCATCAACTCCTCGATCCGCACCGCCGCGACCGGCACCGGTCAGGCCGGCTCGATCGGCCTCGGCTTCGCCATCCCGATCGACGAGGTGCTGCCGATCGTCGAGCAGATGGCGGCCGGCGAAGAGCCGACCCACGCCCGCCTCGGCGTCTCGATCACCGACGTCGCGACCGCGCAGGTGCCGGGGGCGCTGCCCGAGGGCCTGGTGGTCGACGCCGACGAGCTCCCGGCCGCCGGGGCGCTGGTCAGCGAGGTGCCCGCGGGCGCTGCCGCCGACGCGGGCCTGCAGCCCGGCGACGTGGTGGTGCGCGTCGACGACACGGTGATCACCGGTTCGGACTCGCTGATCGCCACCATCCGCTCCTACCGCCCCGGCGACGAGGTCGAGGTGACCTGGGTCCGCGACGGCGAGGAGCAGAGCGCGACCCTCGAGCTGGGCTCGGACGCCGACGGCTCCTGACCCCGGGGTCGTCCCGGGTCGCGCCCGTCCGTCCCCGGCCCGTGGGCCGGGGACGGACGGGCTCAGCGCTCGAGGACGGCGGTGGTGCGGGCGGGCACGACGACCTCGTCGGCCCGCACCTGCGTGCCTCGCACGACCTCGTCGGCGCCGCGTCGCTGCGCCGCGTGCAGGCGCCACCCCGCGCCGGTGCCGGTCACGGTCACCGGGTCAGGGGTGGGGTTGACGAGCACCAGCAGGCCCTCGCGGGCGGGGTCGACGTCGCCTCCGACCGTGTCGTCGAGCAGCATCGCGACGGTGCCGAGCGGGGCCTCGAGGAACGACACCTTCTCCTGCACCGCGGCGGCGGTGCCGAGCCGGAAGAGCCGCGACGAGGTCCGCAGGCGCAGCAGGTCGAGCGCCGCCTCGTGGGCGGCGGACATCTCCGCCTGCCCCATCCGCAGCGCGGGGTCGCCGAGCAGGGGCCGCAGGTAGCCCCACTTGGCCTCGTTGTCGCGGCGCGGCGGCAGGCCGGAGCCGAAGGTGTGCTCGCGGCGCGACCAGTCGACCCGGTTGAACCAGTCGCCGGAGTCGTAGGAGTTGCGGTCCAGCGACTTCGAGCGCAGCAGGTCGGTGCCGGCGTGCCAGAAGGCGGTGCCCTGGCCCAGCGCGACCGTCGAGAGGGCGACGGTGTTGGCCCGCACCCGCTCGGCCGGCGAGGTGCCCTGCGGCAGCTTCAGCGCGAAGGCGTCGTAGAGCGTCTCGTTGTCGTGGGCGTCGACGTAGGTGACGGTCTCCCCCGGCTCGGCGGCGTAGCCGGCGGGCGAGCCGTTGTAGTCGACCTCGCGACCGGTGGTCTCCCCGCCCGCCGCGCTGCGGAAGCGGAAGTCGGCGAGGTTGCCGGCCATGCCGAGCGCGACCAGGTCGGTCTCCTGCCGCAGCCGGCGCTCCTGCTCGGCCGGGGTGCGGCCCTCGCGGTCGTTGGGGTCGGTGAGCAGGCCCGACCCGAAGCCCTGGACGCCCGGGTCCTCGTCGAAGGGCCCGCCGCCGCGCACGGCGTCGCGCAGCCGGTCGGAGAAGGTGCCGATGCCGGTGCCCGCGAGGTTGGCCTGCGTGGCCTGCTCGAAGCGCGCGTCGTCGGCCACCTCGCCGAAGTTCCAGCCCTCCCCGTAGATCCCGATCCGCCGGCCGTCGACGCCGTCGCGGGCGACGGTGAGCTCGTCGAGCGCGGCGCGCACGGCCAGCACGTTGGCCTTGGAGTGGTGCCCCATGAGGTCGAAGCGGAAGCCGTCGACGGCGTAGTCGCGCGCCCACGTCACCACCGAGTCGACCATCAGCTTCTCGGCCATCGCGTGCTCGGTGGCCGTGTTGGCGCAGCAGGTCGACGTCTCGACCGCGCCGGTGGCGTCCAGCCGGTGGTAGTAGCCCGGCACGACCCGGTCGAGCACGCTCTTCGCGTCCTGCCCCGACGCGGCGGTGTGGTTGTAGACCACGTCGAGCACGACCTCGAGGCCGGCGCGGTGCAGGCCCTGCACCATGGCGCGGAACTCGCGGGTGCGGGTCGGGCCCTCCGGGTCGGAGGCGTAGGACCCCTCGGGCGTCGTGTAGTGGAAGGGGTCGTAGCCCCAGTTGAACCCGTCCTGCCCGGCGACCTCGCCGACGCACTCCTGCTGGCGCTCGGAGTCGGCCGGCAGCGCCGCGAGGTCGCAGGCCGGCTCGGCCTGGGCCGGTCGCCGCTCCTCGATCGTGGCGATGTCGAAGGTCGGCAGCAGGTGCACCGTGGTGAGCCCTGCCTCGGCCAGCCGGCGCAGGTGGCGCATGCCGTCGGAGCCGGTGTGGGTGAACGCGCGGTAGCGGCCGCGGTCGGCCGCCGGCACCGTCTCGTCACCGATCGAGAAGTCGCGCACGTGCTGCTCGTAGATGCTGCGGTCGACCGCCCGTTCCACCGTCGGACGCGGCCCGCCGCCCCAGCCGGCCGGGGCCAGCGCCGGGTCGTCGAGGTCGACGAGCACCGAGCGCTGCGAGTTGGTGGTGAGCGCCAGCGAGGCCGGGTCGGTGACGCGGTTGGCCACGACCTGCTGGGCCTCCGGCGCCCACACGCGCACGTCGAAGAGGTACGACGCCCCGCGCCAGGCCTTCTCGCCCCGCACGGTCCACGCGCCGTCGCGCTGCCGGGTCATCGCGACCCGGCGCGGCTCGGCCTGCTCCTGGCCGGCCGGCCACAGCAGCAGGTCGACGTCCTGGGCGGTCGGCGCCCACAGCGCGAGCGAGGGGGTCGCGCCGGTCCAGGTGGGGCCGAGCTCGCGACGGTCGGCGCCGCGCTGGGCGACGTACACGTCGTCGAGGACGCCGGGGACCTGCACGCCGGTGGCCGCGGTCAGCCGGCCGTCGGGGTCGTACGACGCCACGGCGAGCTGGCCGCGGAGGAGCTCGTCGGCCCGCCGGGCGTCGGCCGGTCGCAGCCGCAGCGCCTCGAGGTCGGCGAGGTGGGGGAAGTCGGCCACGACGTCGGCGGGGAGCCCCGCCGGGTCGAGCGTCAGCGGCACCGAGGTGGCGCCGGCCGGGCCGTCGAGCGTCTCGGCGTCGGCGACCAGCCGGCCGTCGGGCGAGGCATGCAGGCGCCACGTGCTGCCGGCGGGCGCGTCGTCGGGCACGTCGAGGGCAACCACGTCGTCGCGCAGCCAGTGCGCGCGCTCGGCGGTGAGGTCGGGGCGCGGGCCCGCGTCCTGCGTCAGCACGGTCAGCTCCTTGGTCTCGAGGACGTAGCGGAAGAGGACCTCCTGGCCCGCGGCGCCGACGGTGAAGCCGATGTTCGCGCCGCCGGGCGCACCGCCGGCGCCGTAGTTCTCGTCCCACGACAGGCCGTGGGCAGCCTTCACCTCGTAGGTCCCCGGCGGGATCCGGGTGGTGGCGAAGGTCAGCACGCCGTCGCCGTCGGGGTCCTGCAGCCACGAGCGCATGCAGGCCGGCGACCAGTCACCGGGGCAGCCGAGCTCGGACTGGAAGCTGCCGGGCGCGGTCACGACCGGGCCCTGCGCGTCGCTGGTGACGTGGTGGGTGCGGTGGTCGTAGAAGAACCGCACCTCGCGGGAGCCGCCCGTGGTCAACGACAGGTTGGGGCCGTTCGGAGCGCCGCCGGCGCCGTAGTTCTCGGTCCACGAGCGGTCGATCGCGGCCTTGTACTCGTGGGTGCCGGCCGGCACCGGGAGCGTCGCCTTCCACACGTCGTCGGCGGCGTCGCGGGTCAGCTGCACCGCGTCGCAGTCGGGCTGCCAGTCACCCGGGCAGCCGACCTCCTGGTTGAACGAGCCGGGCACCGACACGGCGCCGGGCTGCTCGACCGGGCCGTCGGGGGTGCCGGGGCCCGGGTCGGTCGGGGCGGGCGCACTGCCCTCCTCCGCCACGACGGCCGGGGCGCCGGCTGCGCTGAGGTTGCCGGAGTGGTCGCGCAGGACCGCGCGGTACTCCACCTCGGTGCCGACCGGGAGGTCGCGGACGTCGTGGCGCACGCGGTAGGGCGCGGTGTCGTCGGTGCCGAGCACCTCCCACGCCTGCGCGCCGGTCTCGCGCCAGGCGAAGGTCACCTCGTGGAAGCCGGGCTCGGCGGGCTGCGCGCGCACCTCGGCGCGGCTCGCGACCGTGCCGGGGGCACCGTCGGTGGTCAGCGGGCGCACCAGGGCGACCGCGGGGGCCGCCTCCCGCTCGGGCAGGCGGCCGTCGGCGCGGAAGACCACCGAGGACAGCGGCGGCACCGTCAGCGTGACGCGGCCCTCGTCGTCGGCCTTCAGCCGCTGGGACGCCCCGGCCGGCCAGACCTGGCGGAAGCCGCCACGCTCGCGCAGCGTGTCGAAGGAGACCGTGCGGGCCTCCTCGGCATTGTTGACCGCGACGACGAGCTCGCGCCGCTCCTCGCGGTCGACGCGGCTGAAGGCGTAGACGCCGGCGCGGTCGCTGGCATAGCGGTGCAGCTGCGCGCCGTCGGCCAGGGCAGGGTGGCGCTCGCGCAGCTCGGAGAGCGCGGCGATGCGGCGGTAGAGCGGGTGGGTCGGGTCGAAGTTGTCGTCGGCCGGGGTCGCGTCGGTGCCGACCTGGTCGTCGTCGGCGTACTCCGCGGTGCGCGTGGGGAACATGTCCTGCCGCGCGTCCTTGTCGCCGCCGGGGCCGGTGAAGCCCTGCTCGTCGCCGTAGTAGACGACCGGCTGGCCGCGCACGAGGAACATCAGGTCGTGGGCGAGGCGGTCGCGGGCGAGCAGCTCGTCGCCGCTGGCCGCGTCGTCGAGGAAGGAGGCGATGCGGCCCATGTCGTGGTTGCCGAGGAAGGTCGGCAGGGAGTACGCCGAGGAGTCGGCGTCGGTGTACCAGTCGTCGTCGGCGAAGAGGTCGCGCAGGCGCGTCGTGCCGCTGCCGGTCGCGAAGGCGGTGGCGGCGGACTGGAAGCCGAAGTCGAGGGTCGCGTCCATCTCGCCCTCGGTGGTGTAGGTGCTCATGAACGACGGGGCGGAGTCGAAGACCTCGCCGAAGGCGAAGAAGTCGTCGTTGCCGATGCGGGCGGCCTCCGCGCGGATGGCCGGTGCGAACTCCTGCCAGAACTCCAGGTTGACGTGCTTGACGGTGTCGATGCGGAAGCCGTCGATGCCGAAGCGCACCCACTCCTCGTAGATCTCCGTCATGCCGTCGACGACCTCGGGCTGCTCGGTGAAGAGGTCGTCGAGGCCGACGAAGTCGCCGTAGGTCGACGACTCGCCGGCGAAGGTCGAGTCGCCGCGGTTGTGGTAGCGGCGCGGGTCGTTGAGCCAGGCCGGCACCTTGACGGTCTCGTCGGCCTCGGTGCGGAAGACCGGGGTGCGTGGGAAGGAGGTCTCCGCGTCGAGCTCGGGGAAGGTGTCGCCGCCCGCGAAGTCGCGGTCGTCGAAGGCCTCGCCGTCGGCGTCGCGGTAGGGCTGGGTGGCCTTGTCGACGTAGCCGTACTGCTGCTCGCGGTAGTCGAGGACGTCGGCGGTGTGGTTGGTGATGATGTCGAAGAACACCTTGATGCCGCGGCGGTGGGCGTCGTCGACGAATGCCTTCAGCTCCGCGTTCGTGCCGAAGTGCGGGTCGAGCCGCGTGAAGTCGGTGACCCAGTAGCCGTGGTAGCCCGCACTGGCCTGGTCACCGGAGCCCTGGACGGGCTTGTTGGCGAAGCTCGGCGTCAGCCAGATCGCGGTCGTGCCCAGCCCCTCGACGTAGTCGAGCCGCTCCCGCATGCCGGCCAGGTCGCCGCCGTGGAAGAAGCCCTTGTCGGTGGGGTCGAAGCCGTGGTCGAGCCGGCCGCCCTCGATCCCGCCGCGGTCGTTGGTCGGGTCGCCGTTGGCGAACCGGTCGGCCATGACGAAGTAGAACCGCTCGCGCGTGAGCGGTCCGCGCACGGGGGCCCGCACGAGGTCGCGGTCGGCCGCGGTCACCTCGTCGGAAGTGCGCGCCGCCGAGCGGTAGGAGGTCGGGCCCGGCGTCGTCGCGGAGCGCGGCGCGTCGGTGCGCGGCACGGCGCCCGGCCCGGGAGGAGACGGCTCGGCGCCGCCGGGCGCGGCGCCGACGGGCGCGGCGCCCGCCAGGCTCACCGCGGTGAGGAGGGCCACCGCGGACGCGGCGGTGGAGAGCAGGGGTCGGCGCACGGTGTGACTCCCGAGAGTGGGCCCGTCAGGGCGAGCAGTGTGGGCGCGGTCACACTAGGCCGCGCCGACGAGATGTTGCAAGGGCGGCAACTTTTTGCAGCCCGGGCCGGGCCGTCGGAGTCCCCGGTCGACCGGGGACTCCTGCACTTGTGGCCCGAGAACTCGGGGCACAAGTGCAGGACCTGGGGCACAAGTCCGCACGCAGGGGCCGCTCGGCGGCGCGGCGGCGCGGCGGCGGGGGGGTCAGCCGACGTGCGCGAGGAAGGCGAGCGTGCGCTGCGTCAGCAGGGCCGCGGCCTCGCGGTCGTACGACGGGAGGCTGCGGTCGGCGAAGAGGTGCTGGTCGCCGTCGTAGGTGAACAGCTCGGCCAGGTCCGGCCCGAGCGTCTCGACCAGCTCGCGGGCGGCCGGGAGGTCCTCGTCGAAGAACTCGTCGCCGAGCTTGCCGTGCACCTGCACCGGCACCCCGGCCGGCCACGGCCCGAAGGCCCACTCCCCGGTGACGGGGACGCACGACTCGTAGAGCAGGGCGCCGCGCGCGCCCGGCCGGGTCTGCGCGAGCGACTGGGCGCGCACCACGCCCCAGGAGAAGCCGGCGTAGACGAGCGCCTCGGGCAGACCCGCCACCGCCGCCTCGGTGCGGCGTGCGACCTCCCCGTCCGGGAGGCCCTGGACGTAGCCGAACCCCTCCTCGACGGAGTCGAAGGTGTGCCCGTCGAAGAGGTCGGGCGCGTGCACGGTGTGCCCCGCGGCCCTCAGGTCGTCGGCGAACGCCAGCACCCCGGCGGTCAGCCCTTGCACGTGGTGGAACAGCAGCACCTGGGCCATGCTCGACCCTAACGCGCGCGCGCCACGCGTCCCTCGTCCCACACGGGGCCGTCGGACTCGTAGACGCGGCCGTCCGCGCCGTACACCAGGAACCGGTCGAAGCCGCGGGCGAACCAGCGGTCGTGGGTGACCGCGAGCACGGTGCCCTCGAAGGCCTCGAGGCCCGCCTCGAGCGCCTCGGCCGACTGCACGTCGAGGTTGTCGGTCGGCTCGTCGAGGAGCAGCAAGGTGGCGCCCGAGAGCTCGAGCAGCAGGATCTGCAGCCGGGCCTGCTGCCCGCCGGAGAGCGACTCGAAGGTCTGCTCGGCGGCGTGGGCGAGCTCGTAGCGGTCGAGCACGCGGCTGGCCTGCTCGCGCCCCATCCCGGCACGACCGCGCCCGTCGGGCTGGGCGTCGCCGCGGTGGAGGATCTCCACCAGGGTGCGGCCGACGAGCTCGGGGTGCTCGTGGGTCTGGACGAACCACCCCGGCCGCACCCGCGCCCCGAGGCGGGCGACGCCGGTGTGCGGCACCGGCGCGACGGGCTCCCCGACGGGGCGGTGCTCCACGTCGGGGTCGCTGCCGCCGCCCGCGAGCAGGCGGAGGAAGTGCGACTTGCCGGAGCCGTTCGAGCCGAGCACGGCGACACGCTCGCCGTACCAGACCTCGAGGTCGAAGGGCTGCATCAGGCCGGTGAGCTCGAGGCCCTCGCACACGACGGCGCGCTTGCCGGTGCGCCCGCCCTTCAGAAGCATCGACACCTGCTGCTCGCGCGGCTGCTCGGTCGGCGGGCCTGCCTCCTCGAACTTGCGCAGCCGCGTCTGCGCGGCTTGGTAGCGGCTGGCGAGGCCGTCGTTGTAGGCGGCCTTCTGCTTGTACATCAGCACGAGCGCCTTGAGCTTGGCGTGCTCCTCGTCCCAGCGCCGCCGCAGCTCCTCGAAGCGCGCGAAGCGGTCGGCGCGCGCCTGGTGGTAGGACGCGAAGTCGCCCGGGTGGGTCCACACCTGGTTGCCGGCGGCACCGAGCTCGACCGTGACGACCCGCGTCGCGGTGTTGGCGAGCAGCTCGCGGTCGTGGCTGATGTAGAGCACGGTCTTGGGCGAGGTGCGCAGGCGCTCCTCGAGCCAGAGCTTGCCGGGCACGTCGAGGTAGTTGTCGGGCTCGTCGAGCAGCAGCACCTCCTCGGGGCCGCGCAGCAGCTGCTCGAGCACGAGCCGCTTCTGCTCGCCGCCCGACAGGGTGCGCAGCGAGCGGTGGCGGGCGCGGTCGAAGGGCACCCCGAGCGCGGCGACGGTGCAGACGTCCCAGCTGACCTCGAGGTCGTAGCCGCCCGCGTCGGCGTACTCCGCCAGCGCCGTGGCGTAGCGCATCTGCGTCGCCTCGTCCTCGTCCTCCATGAGCAGCCGCTCGCAGGCGTCCACCTCGGCGGCCGCCGCCTGCACGCGGGTCGGCGCGACGCTGAGCAGCAGGTCCGCGACGGTCGGGTCGACGACGTCCGAGCCGTCGCCCCGCACCACGCCGTGGCCGACGAACTGCCGCATCACGCCCAGGCCGCCGGAGCGCGTCACGACCCCGGCGTGCGGCTGCAGGTCGCCGGTGACGATGCGCAGCAGCGTGGTCTTGCCCGCGCCGTTGGCGCCCACGAGGGCGACCTTCTGCCCCTCGCCGACGCGGAACGACACGTCGTCGAGGAGCACCCTGCCGTCGGGCAGCTCGAAGCGCACCCCTGCCACGTCCACGTGTCCCACGGGCGACGATTGTCCGGCACGGCGCGGGCCCGGGCGAGCGATTTGCCGAGCGGCTCAGCCGGGGTCGGCGCCCAGCATCCGCAGGACCAGCAGCCGGTAGTGGTCCGCGACCTCGTCGGGCGCCCACCCCTCGCCTCGGCGGAACCAGCGCGCGACGTCGATGCCGAGCGAGGTGACCGCCGCCGCGCTCATCCGCGGGTCGGGTGTGCTGAGCTCGCCCGCCGCCACGCCCTCGGTCACCAGGGCGACGACCACCTGCTCGATGCGGTGCCGCAGCGCGGTGATCTCGTCGAGGTGCTCGGGGGCGAGCGCGGCGAGCTCGTAGTTCACCACCCGGGCCGACGTGTTGTTCACCGCGTGGTGCCGCACGAAGTCGGCGACGAGGCGCCCGAGCCGCTCGACGACGCCGCCGGGCGACGTCGCAGCCGCCTCGACGAGCGCGAGCGTGCGGCGGTGACCCTCGAGCGACAGCGCGAAGAGCAGGCTCTCCTTGCTGCGGTGGTGCACGTAGAGCGCCGCCGGGCTCATGCCCGCCGCGGCCGCGATGTCGCGGGTCGTCGTGCCGTGGAAGCCGCGGGCCGCGAACGCCTCGACCGCGGCCTGCGCCAGGCGCGACCGCGCGGCGTCGGCCCGCCCGACGGGCTCGCGGGGCTCCTCGCTGCCGGACCCGCCCACGACCCCTCCTCCCGGCGTACGACGCGGCGCGCGGCCGTTGACGCGACCGTGCGGTGGAGGCGATGCTAAGCAAGCGCTCAGTCACCTGTCCACGACCGCCGCCTGGAGGCCTCCGCCGTGCACTGCTCCGCCACCCCCGGACCCCGCGCGTGAACGGCCTCGCCGGCCGCACCGCCCTCGTCACCGGCGCGAGCCGCGGCATCGGCCTCGGCATCGCCCAGCGCCTGGTGGCCGAGGGCGTCCGGGTCTGCGTCACGGCTCGCAAGCCGGAGGCCCTCGCCGCCGCCGTCGAGGAGCTCGGCGGGCCCGACCACGCGATCGCGGTGGCCGGCCGCGCCGACGACGTCGAGCACCAGCGCGACGCCGTCGCGCAGACCCTCGAGGCGTTCGGCAGCCTGGACCTGCTGGTCAACAACACCGGCATCAACCCCGTCTTCGGTCGGCTGGTCGACCTCGACCTCGACGCCGCCCGCAAGATCACCGAGGTCAACTGCGTCGCGGCGCTGTCGTGGGTGCAGCAGGCCCACCGCGCCTGGATGGGCGAGCACGGCGGCGCGGTCGTCAACGTGGCGTCCGTCGCGGGCCTGCGGCCGGCGCCGGGCATCGCCTTCTACGGCGCCAGCAAGGCGATGCTGATCCACCTCACCGAGGAGCTCGCCGTCGAGCTCGGCCCCTCGATCCGCGTCAACGCGGTCGCGCCCGCCGTGGTGAAGACCCGCTTCGCCGAGGCGCTCTACCAGGGCCGCGAGGAGCAGGTCGCGGCGGCCTACCCGCTGCAGCGGCTCGGCGTCCCCGACGACGTCGCCGGCGCGGTGGCCTTCCTGCTCTCCGACGACGCGTCGTGGCTGACGGGCCAGACGGTCGTGCTCGACGGCGGCGTCACGCTGACGGGCGGCGCCTGATGAGCGGGGTCCTGGCCGGCCAGGGCGTCGTCGTCACCGGCGCGGCCGGCGGCATCGGGCGGGCCCTGGCCGCCCGCGCGGTGCGCGAGGGTGCGCGCGTGGTCGTCAACGACCTCGACGCCGAGCGCCTCGCCGCCACCGCCGCCGAGGTCGGCGCCACCGCGGTGCCGGGCGACTGCGCCTCCGACGAGGGCGTGCGTGCCCTCCTGGACGCGGCGAGCGCCGAGCTCGGGCGCGTCGACTGCTTCTTCGCCAACGCCGGCATCGACGCGGGCGCGGGCCTCGAGACCGACGACGCGACCTGGGCGCGGGTGCACGAGGTCAACGTGATGAGCCACGTGCGCACGGCGCGCCACCTGGTGCCGCGCTGGCTCGGGCCCGAGGACGGCGGCACGGGCGACGGCCGCGGCGGTCGCCTCGTCGTCACCGCGTCGGCCGCCGGGCTGCTCACGATGATCGGCGCGGCGCCCTACTCCGTCACCAAGCACGGGGCGGTCGCCTTCGCCGAGTGGCTCTCGGTGACCTACGGCGACCGCGGCGTCACGGTGCAGGCGATCTGCCCGCAGGGCGTGCGCACCCGCATGCTGGAGCAGGCGGGCCCGCTCACCGCGCTGCTGTCGCACGACGCCGCGCTCGACCCCGACGACGTCGCCCAGGCCTGGGTCGACTCCCTGGCCGACGACCGCTTCCTCGTGCTGCCCCACCCCGAGGTCGCGGGCTACTACGCCGCCCGCGCCACCCAGACCGACCGCTGGCTGGCCGGCATGCGCAAGCTGCGCCGGCTCGTCGACCGCACGCCCACCGCCTCGCCAGGAGCCGACTCGTGACCGACCCCTCCCCCCGCGGCCTCGACCTCGCGGCCTTCCACCGGTGGTACGACGCGCAGGTCCCGGGCGACCTCGGCCCCGACCTGACCGGCGAGCTGATCGCCGGGGGCCGCTCCAACCTGACCTACGCCGTCACCGACGGCACGACCTGCCGCATCGTGCGCCGGCAGCCGCTCGGGCACGTGCAGGCGACGGCGCACGACATGGGCCGCGAGCACACCGTGATGACCGCGCTGGCGCCCACCCCGGTGCCCGTGCCGCGCACCTTCGCGCGCTGCGACGACACCGAGGTGCTCGGCGCGACGTTCTACGTGATGGAGCACGTCGCGGGCACGCCCTACCGCTCTCGGGCCCAGCTGGAGGAGCTCGGCGCCGACGCGACCCGGCGCGTCGCCGAGGCGATGGTCGACACCCTCGCCGCGCTGCACGCGGTCGACCCGGCCGAGGTCGGCCTCGCGGGCTTCGGGCGACCCGAGGGCTTCGTCGAGCGGCAGGTGCGGCGGTGGGGCCAGCAGCTCGAGGGCTCGCACAGCCGCGACCTCGCCGGCGCCGACGAGCTGCGCGCCGAGCTCGCACGCCGCGCCCCCGGCGCGGCCTCGCCCGACCACACGATCGTCCACGGCGACTACCGCCTCGACAACCTGCTCGTCGACGCCGCCCACGAGGGCGCCGAGGTGCGGGCGGTCGTCGACTGGGAGATGGCCACGCTCGGCGACCCGCTCACCGACCTCGCCCTGCTCGCCGTCTACGACCAGCTCGCCGGCCTCGACCGCAGCGGGCTGCTGGTCACCGACGCCAGCACCGCCCCCGGCTTCCCCAGCACCGACGAGCAGCTGCAGCGCTACTCCGCGCAGAGCGGCCGCGACCTCGGCGAGATGTCCTTCCACCTCGGGCTGGCCTACTTCAAGCTGGCCGTCATCCTCGAGGGCATCCACTACCGCTTCCTGCAGGGCCAGACCGTCGGCGAGGGCTTCGACCGCATCGGCGACGCCGTCGAGCCGCTGCTCGGCGCCGGCCTCGACGCGCTGCGACGCTGACCCGCCACCACCCGACGTACGCCCGCTCCCCCGCACAGACCGGAGACACCATGGACTTCGCCCACGACGCCGCGACCCAGGAGCTGCAGCGCACGCTGCTCGACTTCATGGACAGCCACGTCCACCCCGCCGAGGCGACCTTCCACGCCCAGCTCGGCGAGCTCGACGACCGGTGGGCCTGGTCGCGCGTGCCGGTGCTCGCCGAGCTGCGCGAGGCAGCGCGCGAGCGGGGGCTGTGGAACCTCTTCCTGCCCGGCGAGCAGGGCAAGGCGCACGGGGCGCCCGGCCTCACCAACCTGCAGTACGCCCCGCTCGCCGAGATCTCCGGGCGCAGCGGCCACCTCGCCCCGGCGGTGATGAACTGCGCGGCGCCCGACACCGGCAACATGGAGGTGCTGGCGATGTTCGGCACCCCGGAGCAGCAGGAGCGCTGGCTGACGCCGCTGATGGACGGGCGCATCCGCTCGGCCTTCGCGATGACCGAGCCCGACGTCGCCTCCTCCGACGCCACCAACATCGCCACGCGCATCGAGCGCGACGGCGACGAGCTCGTGCTCAACGGCCGCAAGTGGTGGATCACCGGCGCGATGAACCCCGAGTGCGAGGTCTTCATCGTCATGGGCAAGACCGACCCGGAGGCCTCGCGACACCGCCAGCAGTCGATGGTCCTGGTCCCCCGCGACACCCCCGGGCTGGAGGTCGTGCGCGGCATGGAGGTCTTCGGCTACGACGACCACGAGCACGGCGGCCACGCCGAGCTGCGCTTCAGCGACGTGCGCGTGCCCGCCGCCAACCTCATCGGCCCCGAGGGCGCGGGCTTCGCGATCGCGCAGGCCCGTCTCGGCCCCGGCCGCATCCACCACTGCATGCGCTCGATCGGCGTCGCCGAGATGGCGATCCAGCTGATGTGCGAGCGCGCCGAGGCCCGCACCGCCTTCGGCCGCACGCTGTCGCAGCAGGGCGTCGTGCGGGACTGGATCGCGGAGTCGCGGGTGCGCCTCGAGCAGCTGCGGCTGCTGGTGCTGAAGACCGCGTGGCTCATGGACACCGTCGGCAACCGCGGCGCCCACACCGAGATCCAGGCGATCAAGATCGCCACCCCCGCCACCGTGCAGTGGATCCTGGACAAGGCCATCCAGGTGCACGGCGCCGGCGGCCTGAGCCAGGACTTCCCGCTCGCCAACGCCTACGCCGGCATCCGCACCCTGCGCTTCGCCGACGGTCCCGACGAGGTGCACAAGAACAGCCTCGCCAAGGCCGAGATCGCGCGCCACCAGCACTAGCCCGAGCAGGAGGAGACCCCGTGGACCTGTCGCTGTCCGAGGAGCAGGAGAGCTTCCGCCGCCTGGCGCGGGAGTTCCTGGAGAAGGAGGCGGTCCCCCACCGCACGGAGTGGGACCGCCGCGAGGCCGTCGACCTCGCGATCGTGCCGAAGATGGCGGAGCTCGGCTTCTTCGGCCTCACCATCCCCGAGCAGTACGGCGGGCTCGGCGGCGACTACGTCACCTACGCCCTCGCGATGGAGGAGCTGGGCCGTGCCGACTCCGCGCTGCGCGGGATCGTCTCTGTCTCCAGCGGCCTGGTGGGCAAGTCCGTCCTGTTCTTCGGCTCCGAGGAGCAGAAGGCGGAGTGGCTGCCGCAGCTCGCGACGGCGCAGAAGCTGGGCTGCTTCGGCCTCACCGAGCCGGGCACCGGCTCGGACGCCGGCAACCTGACGACCAGGGCACGCCGCGACGGGTCCGACTGGGTGCTGTCCGGGCAGAAGCTCTACATCACCAACGGCACCTGGGCCGACGTCGCCCTCGTCTTCGCACGCACCGGCGGCGAGGGGCCGCGCGGCGTCTCGGCCTTCCTCGTGCCGACCGACGCACCGGGCTTCGAGGCCCGCGAGATCAAGGGCAAGCTCGGGCTGCGGGGCCAGGCCACCGCGGAGCTGTTCCTGGACGACCTGCGCGTGCCCTCCTCCGCGATGGTCGGCGAGGAGGGGCAGGGCTTCAAGATCGCGATGAGCACCCTCGACAAGGGCCGGCTCGCGGTCGCCGCCGGCTGCGTCGGCATCGTGCAGGGCTGCCTCGAGGTGGCGGTCGACTACGCGACGACCCGCACCCAGTTCGGCCGGCCGATCGCGTCCTTCCAGCTGGTGCAGGACATGATCGCCGACATCTCCCTGGACGCCGACGCCGCGCGGCTGCTCGTGTGGCGCACCGCCGACCTCGTCGACCGTGGCGAGCCCTTCGGCACCGCCGCGTCCAAGGCCAAGCTCTTCGCCTCCGAGGCCGCCGTCCGCGCCGCCAACCTCGCCATCCAGGTGCACGGCGGCTCGGGATACGTCGACGAGTACCCGCCCGAGAAGTACCTCCGCGACGCCCGCGTCATGACGCTCTACGAAGGCACCAGCCAGATCCAGAAGCTGCTCATCGGCCGTGCGGAGACCGGGATCAACGCGTTCACCTGACCCGAGGACGGTCTCGAGACCCGCCCCGCCCGTCAGTCCCCGGCGCGGCGGGTCTCCAGCACCCGGAAGCCCTTGGCGCTGGCGACCCGCTCGGTGGGCCAGCCCTGCTCGCCCAGCCAGCGCTGCAGCGAGTCGCCGCCCAGGTTCTTGCCGACCACCATCACCGCACGACCACCCGGCGCGAGCCGGGGCAGCCAGGTGAGCAGCAGCTCGTGCAGCGCCTGCTTGCCGATGCGGATGGGCGGGTTGCTCCACACCTCGTCGTACGTCGCGTCCGCCGGCACGTCCGCCGGCGTCACCGCCCGGTAGCGGTCGGCCACCCCGAGCGTGGCGGCGTTCTCGCGCGCCAGCAGCAGTGCGCGCTCGTTGACGTCGACGCCCGTCACGTCTGCCTCGGGGACGGCGCGGGCGATCGCCAGCCCGATCACGCCCCAGCCGCACCCCAGATCGAGCACCCGCCGGGCGTCGACCGGCGGCTCCGTCTCCCGCAGCAGCACCGCGGTGCCGGCGTCGAGGCGCCCGCGCGCGAAGACCCCGGAGCCGGACACCAGGTCGAGGTCGTGGCCCCAGACCCGGCAGGTCACCGGCTCGCGCGTGAACGGGACGGACGGGTCGGCGCTGAAGTAGTGCTCGTCGCTCATGCCTGCTCCTCGCTCTGCGCCTCGCTCCGCGCCTGGGCCGTGACGGCCCCGGTCACCACCGGGTCCGGCAGCTCCCGGCGGCGGCGCGCGGTGGTGGCCTGGGCGGCGAGCTCGGCGTCGGGCGGGTAGCCGACCTCCTCCAGCGTGAGGCCGTGCGCGTGCGCCACGGCGACGGCGGGGTCGCGCTGCCTCCCTGCGAGCACGTCGGCCGCCCAGCCCGGCTCGCGGCGACCCTCCCCGACGGCCAGCAGGCAGCCGACCAGCGCACGGACCATCGAGTGGCAGAAGGCGTCGGCGCGCACGGTCGCGACCGCCACCCCGGCCGCGTCGCGCTCCCAGCGCAGGTCGAGCAGGGTGCGCACGGTCGTGGCGCCCTCGCGCCGCTTGCAGAAGGCGGCGAAGTCGTGGAGCCCGACGAGCGCGGCAGCGGCCTCGTTGACCCGGTCGAGGTCGAGCGGGCGGGGCCACGCGAGCACGTGGCCGCGGGTGAGCGGGTCGACCAGCGCCGGGGCGTCGGCGACCCGGTAGGCGTACCGGCGCCACACCGCCGAGAAGCGCGCGTCGAAGCCCGGGGCCGCCGCGCGCGCCCCGTGCGCGCGGACGTCCTCGGGCAGCACGCCGTTGAGGCGTCGGAGCAGCGCCTCGGCCGGGTCATCGGCCACCCGGCCCGCCGCCGCCTCGAGCACGCCCTCGGGGAGGTCGACGTGCGCCACCTGTCCCCGCGCGTGCACCCCGGTGTCGGTGCGACCGGCGCAGGTCACCGCGACCCCGTCGAGCCGCAGCACGGTCGCGAGCGACTCCTCCAGCGTCGCCTGCACGGTGCGCAGCCCCGGCTGCGACGCCCAGCCGCGGAACCCGCGGCCGTCGTAGGCGAGGTCGATCCGCAGGCGCACCGGGGCATCCTCCCAGACCCCGCATCGTCCGGCCCGTCGCGGGCACCTGCGGAGCATGGGCCCCCAGGTGCGCATCGGCTGCTCCGGCTGGAGCTACGAGCACTGGGTCGGCCCGCTCTACCCCGAGGGCACGCCGAAGTCCCGCTGGCGCGACCTCTACGCCGCGCGGTTCGACACCGTCGAGCTCAACGCCAGCTTCTACCGCTGGCCGGGGGTCCGCCCCTTCGAGGGCTGGTCGCGCAGCCTCCCCGACGGCTTCGCGATGACGGTCAAGGCGTCGCGCTGGATCAGCCACGCCCGCCGGCTGCGCGACCCCGACGGCGCCTGGGCCGACCGCCTCGCCGCCGCGCACGACGCCCTCGGCGCGCGCGCCGGGCAGGTGCTCGTGCAGCTGCCCGCCGACCTGGCCCGCGACGACGACCTGCTCGACGCGTTCCTGGCCCGGGTGCCCGACCGGGTCCCGGTCGCCCTCGAGCTGCGCCACCCCTCCTGGGCCCACGACGACGTCGACGCGCTGCTGGCGCGCCACCGCGCGGCGTACGTCGTGACGCACGGGATCGGCACCCTCACCCGCGAGGTCGCCACGGCGCCCCACGCCTACCTCCGGCTGCACGGGCCGGACCCGGAGCGGCCCTACGCCGGGCGCTACGCGGAGGCGCAGCTGCGGCACTGGGCCGACCTGCTGCTGCGCTGGCGGGCCGAGGGCCGCACGGCGTGGTGCTACCTCAACAACGACCTCGGGGGCGCAGCGCTGCACGACGCGGAGCGGCTGCGGACCCTGGTGCGCGAGGGCGTCGGCGAGGCCTAGGCTCCCCCGCGTGGGCGACCCCAGCGACCTGACCAGGCCGGCGATCGTGCTCGTCTCGGAGCACCGCGGCGACTTCCTGCGCGACGAGTTCGACCGCTACGCCCGCGACTACCACCTGCGCACCGCGCGCGACTGCGGCGAGGCGCTCGCGGTCACCGAGGAGCTGCGGGCCGCGGGGCGACCGGTCGCGCTCTTCGTCACCGAGTCGCGGTTGCGCGACTTCCCCGTGCTCGAGGCCATCGCCCGGTGGCGCCAGGTCGTGCCGACCGCGCGCCGCATGGTCGCGGCGCACCACGACCACTTCCTCGAGGACGCCCCGGCGCTGCGCCACGGCATGGCCGCCGGCAAGTACGACGCCTACCTGCTGATGCCCCGCGGCGTGCGCGACGAGGAGTTCCACACCGCGGTCACCGAGCTGCTCTCCGACTGGGGCTCCACGGTGGCCGCCCCGGTGGTCGAGAGCGTGCGCCTCGTCGCCCCGGCCGCCGACGCGCTGGTGCTGTCGGTGCGCGACCTGCTCGACCGCACGGGGCTGCCGCACCGCACCCACGACCCCGCCAGCGGGGTCGGGCGCGAGGTCCTCGAGCGGCTGCCCGACGACCAGCGCGGCCCCGACGGCCGTCCGCTCGGGTGGCCGGTGGTCGACCCGGTGCGCGGCGAGCCCTTCGTGGCGACCAGCGCGCGGCACGTCTCGTCGGCCGTCTTCGGCGCGCCCGACGACGTCGACCTCGGGGAGACCGTGGTCGACGTCGCGGTGGTCGGGGCCGGCCCGGCGGGCCTCGCGACCGCGGTGTACGCCGCGTCCGAGGGGCTCTCGACCGTCGTCCTGGAGTCCGACGTGGTGGGCGGCCAGGCCGGGACCAGCTCGATGATCCGCAACTACCTCGGCTTCCCGCGCGGCATCTCGGGCATGCGGTTGGCGCAGCGGGCGCGCAACCAGGCCATCCGCTTCGGCACCCGCTTCGTCACCGGCTGGGAGGTCACCGCGCTCGAGCCGGGCTCCGGCGAGGAGCCGCACCTGCTGCGCACCGGCGGGGGCGACGCCCGGGCCCGGACGGTGGTGGTGGCGACGGGCGTCGCCTACCGCACGCTCGGCGTGGCGCCGCTCGAGGCCCTGGTCGGCAACGGGGTGCACTACGGCGCCGCGATGAGCGCCGCGCGCGAGATGGAGGGCCACGACGTCGTCGTCGTCGGGGGCGGCAACTCCGCCGGGCAGGCGGCCGTGCACGTCGCCCGCTTCGCGCGCTCGGTCACGATCGTCGTGCGCCGCGAAGGGCTGGCCGAGACGATGTCGGCCTACCTCGTGACCGAGATCGAGACCCACCCGACCATCACGGTGCGCCCCTGCACCCAGGTCGTCGACGGCGGCGGCGACGGCCGGCTCGAGTGGGTGGAGCTGGCCGACACCCGCACCGGGGAGCGCGAGCGCCGAGAGGTCGGCGGACTCCTGCTGCTGCTGGGCGCCGAGCCCCACTGCGAGTGGCTGCCGCCCGCGGTGCAGCGCGACGGGCGCGGCTTCGTGCTCACCGGCCGCGACGTGCCGCGCGAGCAGTGGGTCGACGGGCTGCCGCCGGCCGAGCTGGCCACGGGCGTGCCCGGCGTCTTCGCCGCCGGCGACGTGCGCGCCGGCTCCATGAAGCGCGTGGCCGCCGCGTCGGGCGAGGGCGCCTCGGTGGTGCCGCTCGTCCACGCGCACCTCGCCTGAGCGGCGCGCGCCGGCCGCCCGCGGCTCAGCCGACCTCGTGGCGCCGCGGCGGGTCGGCGCCGGGCCTCGACACCGTGACCGCGGCGACCCGCGCCGCCCACGTCAGCACCGGCTCCCACTCGCGCGGGTCCAGACCCGCCAGCGCCTCGCGGCCCGCGGCGCCGAGCAGGTCGCGCTCCCACAGCGCGTCGAGCAGGCCGGCCATGAAGGTGTCGCCCGCACCGATGGTGTCGGCCACCGTCGTGGCCGGGCTCGCGACGTCCGCCCGACCGGTCGGGGTCACCACGGTCGCGCCGTCGCCGCCGCGGGTCACGACGACGGCGAGCGCGCCCAGCCCGTGCAGGTGGGCGGCGGCCTCCTCCACCGACCGGTCGGGCCACAGCGCCTCGAGGTCCTCGTCGCTGGCCTTCACCACGTCGGCGTGCTCGGCGACCCGCTCCACCGCCCGCACCAGCCCCGGACCCGTGCCGGTGATCGCCGGCCGCACGTTGACGTCGTAGGTCGTGGTGCTGCGCCCACGGGCGGCCGCGAGCACGGCGACCACCTGCGCGCACCCCGGCTCGAGCACCGCCGCGATCGAGCAGGCGTGGACCACCCGGGCCTCGACCGGCGGCAGCGGACCGAGGCGCCAGTCGAGGTCGAAGGTGTAGGACGCGGCGCCACCCTCGTCCAACGTCGCGACGGCGGTCGAGGTGTGCCCCAGCACGACCGGGTCGCCGTGCAGCTCCACCCCGTCGCGGCCCACGTGCTCCGCCAGGACGCGGCCGCGCGCGTCGTCGCCCCACGCCGTCGCGAACCGCACCGGTCGTCCCAACCGGGCCAGGGCCACGGCGACGTTGGCCGCGCTGCCACCGGGGTGCTCGACGTCGGCCGCGCCGGGGCGCCGCACGACGTCGACGAGGGCCTCGCCGAGGACCAGGGCAGGATCCGGGACCGGTGCCGGCACGGGAGCGCTCACCGGGCCTGTCTACCGCACCGCGGCGACGGGGCCGACGTAGCGTCTCGTCCGTGACGCCTCTCGCCGGCCCCGACGACCCGCCCGCGCTGCCTGCGGGGCTCGCCCCGCTCGACCCGGCGGGGGCCGAGCCGCCCTTCGAGCAGCTGCGGGTGCAGGTGGCCCGCGCCGCCGCCTCGGGCGCGCTGCCGGCCGGCACCCGGCTGCCGCCCGTCCGGGCGCTCGCGGCGGCTCTGGGCGTGGCGCCCGGGACCGTCGCCCGGGCCTACCGCGAGCTGGAGGCCGACGGCGTCGTCGTGACCGAGGGTCGGCGCGGCACCTCCGTCGCGGGCTCCGCGACGGCCGGCACCCCGGAGGCGACCCGCGCCGCGGCGGAGTACGCCGCCGCCGCGCGCCGCCTCGGCCTCGGGCTCGCCGAGGCGCAGCGACTCCTCGAGCGGGCCTGGCCCCGCTGACCGCGCTCCGGCTGGCCGAGGCGGCCCGCCGAGGCCGTCTCCCGACCCCCCACCCGGCCCTGTGGAGGAGCGGCCACGGCTGTCGGCGGCACCCGGCAGGCTGGCACCCATGACGACGACCACGCCGACGGAGGCCGCGCAGCGACGCGAGGCGGTGATGCGCAAGGTGCGGGCCCTGCTGGCCAAGGCCGAGGACCCCGCGTCGACCGGCCCCGAGGCGGAGGCGTGCACGGCCAAGGCGACGGCGCTCATCGCGTCGTGGGGCATCGACGCCGCGCTGCTCGCAGCGGACGACCCCGGCAGCGACCCCGTGGGCGACCGCGTGGTGGCGGTCGAGGCGCCCTACGCCGCCGACAAGGCCGACCTGCTCGGCGCGGTGGCGCTGCGGCTGCGCTGCCAGGTGGTGGTGCGCCGGCGCCGCGGCGACGACGGCGTCGAGCGCTCGGTGCACCTCTTCGGCCACCGCAGCGACCTCGAGCGGGCCGAGGTGCTGTGGACCAGCCTGCTGGTGCAGGCCCACCACGGGCTCGCGCGCGCGCCCGTGCCGGCGCGGGCCCACGCCGCCGCTTTCCGGCGGAGCTGGCTCGCCGGCTTCACCGCGGCGGTCGACGTCCGCCTCGCCGAGGCCGAGCGCGCGGCCCGACGAGACGCCGAGGCCGCGGCACCACCGGGCGCCCGCGGCACGGGCCTGGTGCTCGCCGACCGCGACGCCCTGGTCCGCGAGGCGGTCGTCGCGGCCTACCCCGCGGCACGCGAGGCGCGGCCCCGCCGGCTCTCGGGCGGCGGCGCCGAGGAGGGGTGGAGCGCCGGTCAGCGCGCCGACCTGGGCGGCACCCGCCTCGGTGGGCGGCGCGGCCTGCCCGGCTCCTGAGCACCCCCGCACGCACGAGGACCCGCCACCCCGGTGGGGCGGCGGGTCCTCGTGACCGTGCGGTGCGGCGGGGTCAGGCGCTCAGGCCTTGGCCTCGCCGTCGGTGCCCTCGACGGCCTCGTCGGCGGTCTGCTCGGCCGGCGCGTCCTCGGTCGCCGCGGCGACCTCGGGCTCGTCGGTCGTGGGGGCGGGCTCCAGGTCGGCACCGTCGGCGCTGTCGGGCGCCTCGGTGTCGGTGCCCTCGAGCTCCTCGGCCTGGGCCTCGGCGACGACGCTCTCCTCCGGGCCGGACTCCTCGGTGATGTCCGTGGGGCCGACCTCCGCGGCGGGCGCGGCGGCGGACGAGGTGGTCGACGAGCCGGCGGCGGGCTTGGTGGCGCGCTGCTTGGGCTCGTAGGCCTCGGTCACCAGCTCGATGACCGCCATGGGGGCGTTGTCGCCCTTGCGGGGGCCGATCTTCGTGATCCGGGTGTAGCCACCCGGACGCTCCTCGAAGGTCGGGGCGATCTCGGTGAAGAGGGTGTGCACGACGCCCTTGTCGCGGATGGTCTTGAGGACCTCGCGACGGTTGTGCAGGGCGTTCTCGCCGAGGTGGGCCTTCTTGGCCTTGGTGATGAGCTTCTCCGCGACGGGGCGCAGCGTGCGCGCCTTCGCCTCGGTGGTGGTGATCCGGCCGTGCTCGAACAGCGCCGTGGCGAGGTTCGCGAGGATCAGCCGCTGGTGGGCCGGGCTGCCGCCGAGGCGGGCGCCCTTCTTGGGAGTGGGCATCGTGTGCTCTCAGTTCTCCCCGGCCGTGTCAGGTACCGGGGTAGTGGTGGGTGGTGCAGTGCTGCGTGGCGGTGGTGCGCCAGGCGCAGGTCAGTACTGCTCGTCCTCGACGAAGGCATCGTCGTCGTCGTCGCCGTAGGCGGCGAGGGCGGTGGCCGGGTCGAAGCCGGGCGCGCTGTCCTTGAGCGACAGGCCCATCTCGACCAGCTTGGCCTTGACCTCGTCGATCGACTTCGCACCGAAGTTGCGGATGTCGAGCAGGTCCTGCTCCGAGCGGCTGATGAGCTCACCCACGGTGTGGATGCCCTCGCGCTTGAGGCAGTTGTAGGACCGCACGGTGAGCTGCAGGTCCTCGACCGGCAGGGCCAGGTCGGCGGCCAGCTGCTCGTCGACCGGCGACGGGCCGATGTCGATGCCCTCGGCCTCGACGTTGAGCTCACGGGCGAGGCCGAAGAGCTCGACCAGCGTCTTGCCGGCCGAGGCGATCGCGTCGCGGGGACGGATCGAGGGCTTGGTCTCGACGTCGATGACGAGCTTGTCGAAGTCGGTGCGCTGCTCGACACGGGTGGCCTCGACCTTGTAGGTCACCTTCAGCACGGGGCTGTAGATCGAGTCGACCGGCATGCGGCCGATCTCGTTGTCGGCGCCCTTGTTCTGGACGGCCGAGACGTAGCCGCGGCCGCGCTCGACGACCAGCTCCATCTCGAGCTTGCCCTTCTCCGACAGCGTCGCGATCTTCAGGTCGGGGTTGTGCACCTCGACACCGGCCGGGGGCGCGATGTCGGCGGCGGTGACGTCGCCGGCACCGGACTTGCGCAGGTACATCGTGACCGGCTCGTCGTGCTCGGAGGAGACGACGAGGCCCTTGAGGTTGAGGATCACCTCGGTCACGTCCTCCTTGACGCCCTCGATGGTCGAGAACTCGTGGAGGACGGTGTCGATCTTGATGCTCGTGACCGAGGCACCGGGGATCGAGGAGAGCAGGGTGCGGCGCAGGGAGTTGCCGAGCGTGTAGCCGAAGCCCGGCTCCAGGGGCTCGATGACGAACCGCGAGCGGAACTCGTCGACGGTCTCTTCCGACAGGGTGGGGCGCTGTGCGATGAGCACTGGTTCTTTCCTTCCCGGGCCCACCCGCCATATGACGGGCCCGAACAACGTGGATGACGGAAGCGGAGCTGTGCGGTCCCCCCGCGGACGGGGAGGCGGCGGGGGCCCGGGCGGACCCGGACCCCCGACCGGATCACTTCTTGGAGTAGAACTCCACGATCAGCTGCTCCTGGACCGGGACGTCGATCTGCGCCCGGACGGGGACCTGGTGCACCAGGATGCGCATGCGCGAGGGCAGCACCTCCATCCAGGCCGGGACGACGCGCTCGCCGTGGGTCTCGCGGGCGACGATGAACGGGGTCGTCTCGAGCGACTTCTCCCGGACGTCGACGATGTCGTACGCGGTGACCTGGTAGGACGGGATGTCGACCTTCTTGCCGTTGACCAGGAAGTGGCCGTGGACCACGAGCTGGCGGGCGTGGCGGCGCGTGCGGGCGAAGCCCGCGCGGTAGACCACGTTGTCGAGGCGGCACTCCAGCAGCTGCAGGAGGTTGTCGCCGGTCTTGCCGGAGCGGCGCGAGGCCTCGACGTAGTAGTTGTGGAACTGCTTCTCCATCACGCCGTAGGTGAAGCGGGCCTTCTGCTTCTCCTGGAGCTGCGAGCGGTACTCGCTCTCCTTGATGCGGGCGCGACCGTGCTGGCCGGGCGCGTAGGGACGACGCTCGAAGGCGGCGTCACCGCCGACCAGGTCGACACCGAGACGGCGCGACTTGCGGGTCATGGGGCCGGTGTAGCGGGCCATGTCTGTCTGCTCCTAGGTCTCTGGTGTCGGGCTCAGACGCGCCGGCGCTTGGGCGGGCGGCATCCGTTGTGGGGCGTGGGCGTGACGTCCTGGATGGTGCCGACCTCGAGGCCGATCGCACCCAGGGACCGGATCGCCGTCTCGCGGCCCGAGCCCGGGCCCTTGACGAAGACGTCGATCTTCTTCATGCCGTGCTCCATCGCCCGACGCCCAGCGGCCTCGGCGGCCATCTGTGCGGCGAAGGGGGTGGACTTGCGCGAGCCCTTGAAGCCGACGGTGCCGGCCGAGGCCCACGAGATCACCGCACCGGTGGGGTCGGTGATCGTGACGATGGTGTTGTTGAACGTGCTCTTGATGTGGGCTTCGCCCTGAGCGACGTTCTTCTTCTCCTTGCGGCGCACCTTCTTGGCGCCGGCCGCTGCGCGGCTCTTGGGAGGCATGCGGGTTCTCTCCTGCGGTTCTAGAGGCTGGGGGGGCGGAAGTCAGCGGTGACGCGGCGGGGCCGCAGCGTCACTTCGCCTTCTTCTTGCCGGCGACGGTGCGCTTGGGGCCCTTGCGGGTGCGCGCGTTGGTCTTCGTGCGCTGACCGCGGACGGGCAGGCCCATGCGGTGACGACGACCCTGGTAGCTGCCGATCTCGATCTTGCGGCGGATGTCGGCCTGGACCTCGCGACGGAGGTCACCCTCGATCTTGTAGGTGGCCTCGATCGCGTCGCGGAGCTTCACGAGCTCCTCGTCACCGAGCTGGTGGACGCGCATGTTGGGGTCGACGCCGGTCTCGGCGAGGAGCTTCTGGGCGGAGGAACGGCCGATGCCGTAGATGTAGGTGAGTGCGATCTCGATGCGCTTGTCGCGCGGGAGGTCGACACCGACGAGGCGTGCCATGAGGTGGCGGTATCCCTTCGGGTTGCGGCAGAGGTGTCGGTCGTGTCGCGTCCCGCTCCTCGTCGGTGCGGGCCCCGGCCTCTGCGCCGGGGGTGGTCGAGCCGGGCGGTGCCCGGTTCAGCGATCACGTGGGGTGGTGCGGTGGAGCTGACGCGCCGTGGGGCACGTCGTACGCCGGTGGGCGCGGGTGAGCGGTGGGCTCAGCCCTGGCGCTGCTTGTGGCGCGGGTTCTCGCAGATGACCATGACGCGGCCATGGCGACGGATCACCTGGCACTTGTCGCAGATCTTCTTGACGCTGGGGTTGACCTTCACAGGAGGCCCTTTCGAGTGTCGGCTGGCAGAGCAGCAGACCGCGGTGCGCGGCCTACTTGTAGCGGTAGACGATCCGACCTCGGGTGAGGTCGTACGGCGAGAGCTCCACCACCACGCGGTCCTCGGGGAGGATGCGGATGTAGTGCTGCCGCATCTTGCCGCTGATGTGGGCGAGGACCTTGTGGCCGTTGGAGAGCTCCACCCGGAACATCGCGTTCGGGAGTGCCTCCACCACGGTGCCCTCGATCTCGATCACGCCTTCTTTCTTCGGCATGTCCTCCGCAATCTGTCGTTGGTCGGTGCCTACCGTCGGCCCGGGAACCGCCCCGGGGCGCCCGCGTGCGGGCAGTCCGGGTGGACCTCGTGCAGCCGCTCCGCACGCCTCTTCCCGGGCGCACCGCGCCGCTGCCGGTGAGGGCGGAGGAGCGAGGACCGAGCAGCCGCGAGGCAGCGCAGGGCGGACCCACGTTGGGCCGACACGCCAGTCTAGGGGGACGGCGCGGCAAACCCCTAATCGCAGGTGGGGTCGCGCGGGGCGGGGGGTCAGGCGTGCGCGGCGGCCCCGACGGGCACCTCGGCACCCGCGCCGAGAGCCGCCGCCAGCAGCTCCAGCGTGCGCTCGCGGGCGGGCGCGCGGTCGGCCGGCGTGCCCGCCACGGCGCTCGCCACCGGGTGCACCATCACCTCGTCGACGTCGTGCTCGGCGGCGAGCGCACGCACCCGCGCCGCGGCCGCGACCGGCTCGTCGACCACCCAGCGCGACAGCATCGCCTCGACCAGGGGGCGGTGCGCGTCGGCGACCGGTGCGGCCTCGGCCTCCTCGACCAGGCGCTGCGGGGTGAGCGGGGCGCCCGTGCGCAGGGCGACCATCGCCTGCACCTGCGGGAGCGCGAGCCGCAGCGCCTCCTCGCGGGTCGGGGCCACCGCGACGTTGACGGTGAGGAAGGTCGTGGGCCGCTCGGCGTGCTCCGATGGGCGGAAGCCGTCGCGGTAGAGCCGCAGCGCCTCGGCCGTGCCCTGGCCCGAGAAGTGGTGGGCGAAGACGTAGGGCAGGCCCCGCTCGGCCGCCAGGCGTGCGGAGTAGTCGGAGGAGCCGAGGAGCCAGACCGCCGGCACGCCCGTGGCCGCCGGCGTGGCCCGCAGCGCGTGCACCCGGCCACCGACCCGCAGGCCGACCCCGTCGCGGTCGAGCATGGCGAGCACGTCGTCGACGTGCTGCGGGAAGCGCGCGACCGCGTCCTCCTCGACCCCGCCGGCACCGTGGCGCAGCGCCCAGCTCGTGACCGGGTCGGAGCCGGGCGCCCGACCGATGCCGAGGTCGACGCGACCCGGGAAGGCAGCCTCGAGCAGCGCGAGCTGCTCGGCCACCACGAGCGGCGCGTGGTTGGGGAGCATGATCCCGCCCGAGCCGACGCGGATGCGGTCGGTCGCGGCGGCCAGCAGCGCCATCAGCACCGGCGGGTTGGTCGCTGCGACCGCCGGCATGTTGTGGTGCTCGGCGACCCAGTAGCGGCGGTAGCCCAGCCGGTCGGCCACCTGCGCCAGCGCGCGGGTGGCCGCGACGGCGTCGGCGCTGGTCTGGTCGCTGCGCACGGGCACCAGGTCGAGCACCGACAGCGTCGGGGTGCGGCGGACGGGCTCCGGGGCGGCGTCGTGGGAGGTCACCCCGGGTCCAACGTGGCCCGCCGGGGGCTTGTTCCCCGCCACCCCGCTCCCCGCGTGCGTCATCGCGAGCGCACGCCACTGCGTGCAGGAACGCGTGCCGCGACGAGGGGCGGGCCGGGGCGGGCCGTACGCCGGGAGGGCGAGGTGGTCAGTCGGCGGCGAGGCGGGCGAGGGCCTGGCGCACCAGCGCGGGGTCGGTGGTCGACCACATGGGCGGGAGGCTGGCCTTGAGGAACCCGCCGTAGCGGGCGGTGGCGATGCGGGGGTCGAGGAGCGCCACGACGCCGCGGTCGGCGGTGGTGCGGACCAGGCGGCCGGCGCCCTGGGCGAGCAGGAGCGCGGCGTGGGTGGCGGCGACCTGCATGAAGCCGTTGCCACCGGCCTGGTCGGCGGCCCGCTGGCGCGCGCTCATCAGCGGGTCGTCGGGGCGCGGGAAGGGGATGCGGTCGATCATCACCAGCTGGCAGGTGTCGCCCGGCACGTCGAGGCCCTGCCAGAGGCTGAGCGTGCCGAAGAGGCAGGTGTGGGGGTCGGCCACGAACTGGCGCGCGAGCTCGGGCAGCTGTGCGTCGCCCTGGGCGAGCGTGGTCAGGTGGGGCAGCCGCTCGCGGACGGCCTCGGCCGCCGCCTCGGCCGCCCGGCGAGACGAGAAGAGACCGAGGGCGCGGCCGTCGGAGGCGTCGACCAGCTCGACGATCTCGTCGAGCTGGGCCGGGCCGAGACCGTCGCGGCCCGGCGGCGGCAGGTGGCGGGCGACGTAGAGGATCGCCTGCTTGCCGTAGTCGAACGGCGAGCCGACGTCGAGGCCGCGCCACGGCAGCACACCCTCGGCCGGGGCGGGCGCCTCCTGCCCGTCGAGCACCCGCTCGCTCGGCTTGAGCCCGAGCGTGCCGGCGACGGCCGCGAAGTCGCCGCCGAGCATCAGCGTCGCCGACGTCATGACGGTGGTCTTCTCTGCCAGCAACCGGTCGCGCAGCGTGCCCCACACCTGCAGCGGCGCCACGCACAGCCGCGCCGGCACCCGCTCGCGGGCCTCGCTGAGCCACAGCACGTCGGAGTCGAGCGCCGCGGCCATCCGCTCGGCGACCTGGTGCACCTCCTGCACCCAGCCCTTGGCCTGCTGCTTGCCGGGGTCGGCCCCCTCACCGGAGGAGCCCGAGCCCGGCTCCTCGCGCGGGAAGGCCGAGAGGCAGGCGCGCGCCGCGTCGCGCACCAGCACCAGCGCGTCGGCGAGCTGCTGGGGCTGGCGGTCGATGCGACCGGCGTCGACCTCGCGCAACGCGTCGTCGAGGGCGCCGGCGGCGTCGTCGAGGTCGTCGGCCTCGCCGCCGTCGACGTGGCGCGCCGCGCGCCGGGCCGCGCGCTCGACGTCGCCGACCGACAGCTCGTCGGTGGCGGCCTGGGTGACGCGGGCGACCAGCTCGTGGGCCTCGTCGACGACGACGGCGTCGTAGTCGGGGATCATCGGCACGCCCTCGATCGCGTCGATGGCGAGCAGCGAGTGGTTGGTGACCACGAGCTGGCTGCGCTGCGCCCGCTCCTTGGCCAGCTCGGCGAAGCACTCCGTGCCGTAGGCGCAGCGCGACGCGCCGAGGCACTCGCGCGCGCTCACGCTCACCTGGCGCCAGACCCGCTCGGTGTGGCGCGGCGCGCCGTCGCGCTCACCGGTGCCGCCACCGGCGGCCTCCTCCTCGACCCACTCGCGCAGCGCGACCACCTCGGCCCCGAGGCTGCCCTCGGGCATCGAGACGAGCGCGCCCTGCTCGTCGGGCACGCCCTCGCGCACGCGGTGCAGGCACGCGTAGTTGGAACGGCCCTTGAGCACGGCGAAGGAGGTGTCGAGCCCGGGGAAGTCGCCGAGCGCCTCGACCAGCCGCGGCAGGTCGCGCTCGACCAGCTGGTGCTGCAGCGCGAGGGTCGCCGTGGCCACCACGACGCGGCGGTCGTGGAGCAGCGCCGGCACGAGGTAGGCCAGCGACTTGCCGGTGCCCGTGCCGGCCTGCACGAGCAGGTGGCGCTCCTCGGCGAAGGCCTCGGCGACGGCGCGGGCCATCTCGACCTGACCGTCGCGCCGCTCGCCGCCCAGCTTCTCGACGGCGCGCCCCAGCAGCGCCTCGACGGCGTCGGCGGGGGCGCTCACGGTGGTGGTCTCCGGCACCGCTGCACCCTAACCGCGACCGCCGACCTCGGCCGCCGCGACGGCCGCGGCCTGTGGAGACGAGGTCAGCGGGCCCAGGTCGTGCGGTAGGCGGCGAGCCGTGCCCGCCCCCGCTCGACCGCGGCCGCGAGCCCCGGCAGCAGGTCGGCCGCGCGCGCGAGGTCCCCCGTGGCGCCGCAGTCCTCCACGGCGAAGGCCGCCTCGCCGAGGCTGACCAGCCCGAGGTTGGTCGCCGAGCCCTTGAGGCTGTGCGCGGCGTGGCGCAGCGCCTCGGCGTCGCCCGCCTCGACCGCCCTCCGCGCCGCCGCGACCAGGTCCGCGCTGCCTGCGGCGAAGCGCCCGATGACGCGGTCGAGGTAGGCGTGGTCGTCGGTGAGGTCGCGCAGCATCGCCAACCGCTCCTCGTCGACCACGTCGTCCACCACGTCGTCCACCACGTCGTCGACCACGCCGTCGGGCACGTCGTCGGGCAGGTCCGCGCCGACCCCGTCGCCGTCGACCGCGTCGGCGTCTGCCCCGGCCGAGGCGTCCCGCTCCCCCGGGGCCGGCTCGCCGGCCACGCCGGTCCACCGCTCGACGACGTCGCCGAGGGCGCGCGGGTCGACCGGCTTGGTGAGGAAGTCGTCCATGCCGGCCTCGAGGCACCGGTCGCGCTCGCCGACCAGCGCCGAGGCGGTCATCGCGATGATCGGCACGTGGGACCCACCGCGCTCGGCCTCCAGCTCGCGGATCGCGCGCGTCGCCTCGTAGCCGTCGAGGCGCGGCATCTGCAGGTCCATCAGCACCGCGGCGTAGCCCGCACCCTCGCCCTGCTGGAGGGCACGGCGCACGGCGTGGACGGCGGCGAGACCGTCGTCGGCGGTCTCGGCGTCGTGGCCGAGTGCCTCGAGCAACCCGGTCGCGACCATCTGGTTGACCGGGTTGTCCTCCACCACCAGCACGGGCCGGGCGTGCGTGACGGCCGCGGCGGTGTGGCCCGCCGGCCGGTCGCCCGCGACGTGGTGGAGCACGAGGCTGCGCAGCGCGGAGGTGAGCACCGGCTTGCTCACCGCGGCCGCGATGCCGGCCTCCTGCAGCCGCGCCCGGCTCGGCGGCAGCGCGGAGCTCAGCAGCACCAGCGGGAGGTCGTCGAGCTCGCGGCGCGCGCGCACCGCCCGGGCGAGGTCGAAGCCGTCTCGGTCGGGCATGGCGAAGTCCAGGAGCACGAGCGCGAAGGGGTCGTCCTCCGCCAGCGCCGCGTCGAGCCGGTCGAGCGCCTCCTCGACGCTCGAGGTCGCGGCGCACCGCATGCCCCACCAGCCCACCTGCTCGGTGAGGATCAGCCGGTTGTGCTCGTCGTCGTCCACGACCAGGACCCGTCGCCCCGCCAGCCGCTCCCGGGCGCGCCGGTCGGCGAGCGCCGCCTCACCGCCCTCGGCCGCGGCGAGTCGCGCGGTGAACCAGAAGCGCGAGCCCTCCCCCGGTGTGCTCTCGACGCCGATCTCCCCGCCGAGCGCGTGCACGATCTCGCGGCAGATCGCCAGGCCCAGGCCCGTGCCGCCGTAGCGCCGGGTGGTGGACGCGTCGGCCTGCACGAAGCGCTGGAAGACGTCGCGCTGCTGCTCCGGCTCGATGCCGACCCCGGTGTCGACGACCTCGACCTGCAGCAGCGTCGAGCCGTCGTCGGCCGGGCTGGCGCCTGCCTCGATCAGCACCCGGCCCTCGTCGGTGAACTTCACGGCGTTGGACCCGAGGTTGGTCAGCACCTGCGCGAGGCGCGTGGGGTCGCCCCGCAGCGCCGCCGGCACCTCGGGGTGGCAGGCGACGACCAGGTCGAGCCCGCGTGCCCGGGCGGCCTCGCCGAGCACCGCCGCCACCTGGTCGAAGACCGCGCGCACGTCGAAGTCGACCGACTCCAGCGCGAGGTGGCCGGCCTCGATCTTGGAGAAGTCGAGCACGTCGTCGACGATCGCGAGCAGCGCCCGGCTCGAGACCTGCACCCCGGTGGCGAGCCGGTGCTGCTCGGCGTCGAGGTCGGTGCGCAGCAGCAGGTCGTTGAGCCCGATGACGCCGTTGAGCGGGGTGCGGATCTCGTGGCTCATCGTGGCCAGGAAGTCCGACTTCTGCCGCGAGCCCTCCTCGGCGGCGTCGCGCGCGGTGGCGAGCTCCTGCGCGGTGCGCTCCCGCTCGACGACGTGGGCGATCTGCACCCCCGCCTGGCGCACCATGTCGGCGATCATGTGGGGCCGCCGGAAGGGCTCGGGCTCGCCGATCACGAGCACCGCGGCGACCTCGCCGCGGTGCAGCACCGGGAAGCCGATGCTGTGGCGGCCGGGCGGGTCCTCCCCCCACAGGACGTCGCGTGCGTCGTGCACCCGCTGGGCGAGCTCGCGCTCGGCGGCCAGCAGCTCGGGCTGCGCCTCGTCCTCGGCGCGGTCCGCCTCGCGCAGCCAGTACGGCGCGACCCGGCCGTGCTCGTCAGGCAGGTAGGCCCGGCCCCGGTCCCAGTCCTCGTGGGCCACCACGAGGTCCTGCGCCATCAGCAGCACCTCGTCGAACGTCTCGGCCTGGTTGGCGGCCGCGGCGGTGGCCTGCATGAGCGCGTTCTGCAGGGCCGCGTCCTGCAGCGCCTCCTGGGCCTCGCGGCGCTCCTGCACGTCCTGGAAGGTGCCGGTGTGCACGACCCCGCCGGTCTCGTCGGTGCTCGCCCGCCCGCGGCCGGCGAACCACCGCCAGCCGTCGGCCGTGCGGATGCGCACCTCCGCGGCCCAGGACTCGCCCTCCTCGTAGGCCTCGGCCGACACGCGGTCGAGCCCCTCGACGTCGTCGGGGTGCACGAGGGCGAGGAAGCCGTCGCGCGTGCGCGGTGCCGCCGCGGGGTCCAGGCCGAGCGCCGCGCACAGCCCCTCGGAGACCAGCAGCAGGTCGGTGTCGACGTCGTAGCGCCAGCTGCCGACGCGGGCGATCCGCTCCGCCTCGGCCAGCGCGAGCTGCTGGCGGCTCAGCGTCTGCACCAGCAGCCGCCGCTCGGTCCAGTCGGTCACGTGCAGCACGACGCGCGCCGGCTCGTCGTCGTCGGCGGGCAGCAGCGACTCGCTCATCAGGACCCAGGTGCCGGAGCCGTCCTTGCGCACCAGCAGGCACTCGACCGCCTCGGGGTTGGCCCGCCCCGCCCGCAGCTGCGCGAAGTGGGCACCGAGCTGCACCCGACCGACCTCGTCGTGCACGTCGTACATCGACAGGCCGACCATCTCCGCAGGCGTGCGGCCGAGCTGGCGGGCCATCGCGCGGTTGGCGTAGAGGGTGCGACCGTCGAGGTCGACCACCCAGATGCCGTCCGGCGACGCCTCGACGATGTCGCGGTGCACAGCCACTCCTCCCCGCCCCCGGCGAAGCATACGAGGGGGGTACCCCGTCGGGGGTCAGACCACGGCGCCGGAGTCCTCCGGGTCGCGCTGGACGCGCTGCTTCTTGACCCGCGACATCGGCGAGCGCTCCTGCAGGTAGGTCAGCAGCGGCGTCGCGGTGAAGGCCGAGGAGTAGGTGCCGACCACGAGGCCGACCAGCAGCGCGAGCGAGAAGTTGCGCAGCGAGTCGCCGCCCAGCACCGCCAGCGCCCCCAGGATGAACATCGCGCCGAGGCCGGTGTTGATCGTGCGCGGCATCGTCTCGATGCACGCCCGGTTGGCCATGGCGAGGAACGACTCGTCGCGGGAGGAGTACCACCGCTCGCGGACGCGGTCGAAGGTCACGACCGTGTCGTTGACCGACAGACCGATGATCGAGAGCACCGCGGCGAGGAAGACCGAGTCGATGGGCCGCTCGAGCCAGGCGAAGAGGCCGACGACGATGAGGACGTCGTGGGCCATGGCGGCCACGGCCGAGACGCCGAAGGTCCACTTGAAGCGGAAGGCGAGGTAGGCCATCTGCACCAGCAGCGCGATGCCGAAGGCGATCAGCGCCTTGTTGCGCAGCTCGGTGCCGAAGGAGGCGCCGATGGTCTCGTCCTGCTCGCGGACCGCTCCGCCGCCGGCCTCCGCGATCGCGGCCTCGATGGTGTCGGCCTCCTCGAAGGAGAGGTCGCCGGTGCGCACGGCGATCTCGCCGTCGTCGACGCGCTGGACCGTCGCCTCGGGGAAGCCCGCGTCGGCGACCGCCTCGCGGGCCTCGTCGGCGTCGACCGTCTCGGTGGTGGAGAACTGCAGCTGGCGTCCGCCGGAGAACTCGACGCCGAAGTTGAGGCCCTGCAGCGCGATGCCCGCGACGGCGAGCACGACGGCCGCCCCGGAGATGCCCAGGAAGAGCTTGCGGCGCCCCATCCAGTCGGGGTTGCGGCGCTCCAGCCACTGGCGCACGCGGCCGGTGGAGCCGATGCCGCTGAAGCCGGGGTGGCGGCGCACCCACGGGATCGCCACGCCGACCTCGGTCAGGACACGGGCGACGACGAGCGCCGAGATGAGCGAGGCGATGACACCGATGCTCAGCGTGACACCGAAGCCGCGGACGGGGCCGACCGCGAAGACGAAGAGCAGCGCGGCGGCGAGCAGCGTGGTCATCTGCGAGTCGAGGATGGCCGACCACGCCTTGTCGAAGCCGATCTTCAGCGAGCGGCGCAGGCCGGCCGAGCGGGCGCCCTCGAACTCCTCGCGGGCGCGCTCGAAGACCAGCACGTTGGCGTCGATCGCGAGACCGATGGCGAGCACGAAGCCGGCGAGGCCGGGCAGCGTCAGCGTGGCGCCGATGGCCAGCAGGGTGGCGTAGGAGATGAGGGCGTACGTCGTGAGCGCGAGCGTCGCGAGGAAGCCGACGAAGCGGTAGACGAGGACGATGAAGAGGCCGGTGAGCACCAGACCGATCACGCCGGCCTCGAGCGAGTCGTCGATGGCCTCCTGGCCCAGGGTCGGGCCGATCTGGCTGTTGGCGACGACCTCGACCGGCACGGGCAGGGAGCCGCCCTCGATCAGGTCGGCGAGCTCGGTGGCCTGGGCCTGGGAGAAGCCGCCCTGGATCTCGGTCGAGTTGCCGCCGATGCCGGCGCAGCCGACGCTCTCGGACATCGGCGGGCTGGAGATGATCTGCTCGTCGAGCACGATGGCCACCCGGGCCTGGGGCTCGGTGCGCGGGCGCGGGGTGCCGTCGGGCAGGCACGCGGCCTCGGCGGTGATCTGCTGCCAGGTGTTGCCGCCCTCCCCGTCGAACCCGATCTGCACGACGTAGTCGACGCCGTTCTGCGGGAGCTGGGCGCTGGCCTCGGTGACCTGGTCACCGGTGATGACGGTGGGACCGATCTCGAGGAACTCGCCGGGGTTGTCGGTCGGCAGCACCTGGTTGCGCTCGGCCTGCGGCTCGGCCTCGGGGCCGGGCACGGTGCGCACGACCTCGTGGATCGTCAGCTGGGCGGTGCGACCGAGGGTCTCCACCGCCTCCTGCTGGTCCTCGAGGCCGGGCAGCTCGACGAGGATGCGGTTCTCGCCCTGGCGGGCCACCGTGGGCTCGCTGACTCCGAGCGCGTCGACGCGGTTGCGGATGACCCCGAGCACCTGCTCGGTGGTCTCGGTCGTGACCTCGACCTCCTCGGTGTCCTGCAGCTCGAGGGTGACCGTGACGCCGCCCGAGAGGTCCAGGCCGAGCCGGGGCTGGACGTTGAGCGCGATCGCCGCGCACCCGGCCAGGAGGCCGAGGACGAGGACGAGCCGGAACAGGATGCCGCGTGACATGGGCGACATCCTCGCCGACGCGGGTCGGCCCCACGCAATCCGGGGTGGGGTCGTGACCGGGACGTGACCTCCCGGGTCGGTCGCGCCTCGGCGGCGGCCGGCCCGGGCGTCACGGCTCAGACGGCGAAGCCCGCCAGCTCCCCGGCGAGGTCGGCGTGGGCGCGACCGCGCACCAGGCTGCCGTCGGGGGTGTGCTCGAGGGAGTCGATCTCGGCCTGGCGGTGCAGCCGGTCGACCAGGTCACCGCGGGCGTAGGGTACCAGCGCGGCGAACTCGACGCCGGGCCGGGGCAGCTCGCCCTCGACGACGCGCCGCAGCTCGTCGACGCCCTCACCGGTCTTCGCGCTGACCACCACGAGGTGGGGCTCGCGCTGGCGCAGCCGGGCGATGACCATCGGGTCGGCCGCGTCGGCCTTGTTGACCACGACCAGCTCGGGCACCTGGTCGGCGCCGATCTCGGCGAAGACCTCGCGCACGGCGCTGATCTGGCCCTCGGGGTCGGGGTGGGAGCCGTCGACGACGTGGAGCACGAGGTCGGCGTCGGCGACCTCCTCCAGCGTCGAGCGGAAGGCCTCCACCAGCTGGTGCGGCAGGTGCCGCACGAAGCCGACGGTGTCGGACACCGTGTAGGTGCGCCCGTCCTCGGTGGTGGTGCGGCGCGTGGTCGGGTCGAGGGTGGCGAAGAGCGCGTCCTCGACCAGCACGCCGGCCCCGGTGAGGCGGTTGAGCAGCGACGACTTGCCGGCGTTGGTGTAGCCGGCGATGGCGACGCTGGGCACGGCGTTCTTGCGGCGCTCGTTGCGCTTGGTCTCGCGGGTGCCCTTCATCGCCGCCAGCTCGCGGCGCAGCTTGGCGATCTTGGTGTTGATGCGGCGACGGTCGGTCTCGATCTTGGTCTCACCGGGGCCACGGCCACCGATGCCCTCACCGCCGGCGACCCGGCCGCCCGCCTGGCGCGACAGGTTGCCGCCCCAGCCACGCAGGCGCTGCTTCATGTACTGCAGCTGCGCCAGCTCGACCTGGGCCTGGCCCTCCTTGCTCTTCGCGTGCTGGGCGAAGATGTCGAGGATCAGCGCCGTGCGGTCGACGGCCTTGACCTTGAGCTTGTCCTCGAGGTTGCGCAGCTGGCTCGGCGCGAGCTCGCCGTCGAGGACGACGGTGTCGGCGCCCGTGGCCTGCACGATCTCGCGCAGCCCCTCGACCTTGCCGCGACCGACGTAGGTCGCCGGGTCGGGCTTCTGGCGGCGCTGGTAGATCGCGTCGAGCACCTCGGAGCCGGCGGTCTCGGCCAGCAGGGCCAGCTCGGCCATGGAGTTCTCGGCGTCCTCGACGCTGCCCTCGGTCCAGACGCCGACCAGCACGACCCGCTCGAGGCGGAGCTGGCGGTACTCGACCTCGGTGATGTCCTCGAGGTCGGTGCGCAGGCCGCTGACGCGGCGCAGCTGGTGGCGCTCGGCGAGGTCGAGGTCGCCGGTGGTGAGCTCCTCGGGGTCGGGGCCGTCGGCGCTGACGACCTCGTGGTCGTCGCGGTCGGCGGCGTCGAGGTCGTCGTCGACCAGGTCGAGGTCGTCGTGACCGGTCCCTCGCGGGTCGTGGGCGGGGTGGTGGGCCTCGTCGTGGGCCTCGTCGTGGGCCTCGTCGTGGGCGTCGTCGTCCCAGCCGGCGGTGGCGCGCAGCTCGGCGTCGAGGGAGAAGTCGTGTGCGTGGCTCATGTGCTCCTCAGCGTAGGTCTGCAGGCTCAACGCGCGCGACCTGTTATCCATGCCCGTGTGGGAGAGGTACCCCGTCACACCCGTCTCGACGCCGGCCCGGCCGGCGCGACCGCGCTCGACGCGCTGGTCGCGGCGCTGCCGCGCCCCGCGCTGCTCGGCGTCGCCGGGGCCCCGGGCGCCGGCACGTCGACGTTCGCGGCGGCCCTCGCCGCGGCGTACGGCGGGGTGGTCGTGCCCCTCGACGGCTTCCACCTCGCCGACGTCGAGCTCGACCGGCGGGGGCTGCGCGAGCGCAAGGGCGCGCCGGAGACCTTCGACGTCGACGGGTACGCCGCGCTGCTGGCGCGGGTGCGCCAGCGGCGGCAGCTGGTCATGGCCCCCACCTTCCAGCGCGACCTCGAGCAACCGTTGGCCGGGGCGCTGCCGGTGCCACCCGGCGCGCCGCTGGTGGTGACGGAGGGCAACTACCTGCTGCTCGACGCACCGGGCTGGCGCGAGGCGCGGGCCCTGCTCGACGCGGTGTGGCACGTGCGGGTCGACGACGCGTTGCGCGTGCGGCGGCTCGTCGCCCGGCACGAGGAGTTCGGCAAGGCGCCGGCGGCTGCCCGGGCGTGGGTCGAGCGGGTCGACGCGCCGAACGCCGCGCTGGTCGAGGCGGCGTCGGGACGCGCCGACCTGGTGCTGGACCTCACCGACTGGGCGCCGCCGGCCCCTCGCTGAGCAGCGGCCTACTTCGCGGCCTACCTCGGGGGCATCCGGATGCCGCCGTCGACGCGGACGACCTCGCCGTTGAGGTAGGAGTTGGTGATCGTCTCGACCACCATCGAGGCGAGCTCGTCGGGCACGCCGAGGCGCTTCGGGAAGAGCACCGACTCGCCCAGCTTGGCCTTGAACGCCTCGGCGTCGGGGCCCTCACCGTAGATCGGGGTGTCGATGAGCCCGGGGGCGACGGTGTTGAGCCGGATGCCGACGGCCGCGAGGTCACGGGCGACCGGCAGGGTCATGCCGACGACGCCGCCCTTGGAGGAGGAGTAGGCCGCCTGGCCGATCTGGCCGTCGAAGGCGGCGACGCTGGCGAGGTTGCAGATCGCGCCCCGGCAGCCGTCGACGTCCGGTTCGTTGCGGCTCATCGCGGTGGCCGCGAGCCGGGTCACGTCGAAGGTGCCGACGAGGTTGATCGCGATGACGCGCTTGTAGGCCTCGAGGTCGTGGGCCGAGCCGAACTCGCCGTCGCGCCCGACCGTGCGCTGCGCCCACCCGATGCCGGCGGAGTTCACCACCGCCCGCAGCGGGGCGATCTCGGCCGCGGCGGTGACCGCCGCCTCGATCGCGGCGGTGTCGGTGACGTCCACGCGGGCGAAGACGCCGCCGATCTCCTCGGCGAGCGCCTCCCCGCGCTCGGCCTGCAGGTCGGCCACGACGACGGTCGCGCCCTTCGCGGCGAGCTGGCGTGCGGCGGCGGCGCCGATGCCCGACGCGCCTCCCGTGACGAGGGCGGATGCTCCGGTGATGTCCATGCCGCGGAGCATAGGGCGGCCCCGGAGGGTCGGGTCAGAGGGTCGTGGCGCCCCAGGAGTGGACGACGGCCGGGCCGGTGAGGAGGACGCGGTCGTCGGCGGTCCAGGTGATGGTGAGGGTGCCGCCCGGCACGTCGACGCGGTAGGCGAGGTCGCCGCCGCGGCCGTCGCCGGGGCCGGTGACGCCGTCGGCGAGGGCCGCGGCGACCATGACCGCGCAGGCGCCGGTGCCGCACGACCGGGTCTCGCCCGAGCCGCGCTCGTGCACGCGCATCGCGACGTGGCGCGGGCCGCGGCGCACGACGAACTCGACGTTGACGCCCTCGGGGTAGAGCAGCGGGTCGTGGGTCGGCGGCTCGAGCAGCGGGCCGACCGGCCCGGCCGGGTCGAGGTCGTCGACGAGCGCCACGGCGTGGGGGTTGCCGACGTCGACGTGGCGCGCGGCCCAGGTCGCGGGGCCGACCGACACCGCCGTCTCCCCCAGCACGCGGGCACGGCCCATGTCGGCGGTGACCAGCCCGTCGTCGGTGAGCGTCAGCAGCTTGGTGCCGGCGCGGGTCGCGACGGGGATCGGGGCGGAGGGGTCGGCCAGGCCCTCCTCGACGAGGTGGCGGGCGAAGACGCGCACGCCGTTGCCGCACATCTCGCTCATCGACCCGTCGGCGTTGCGGTAGTCCATCGTCCACTCGGCGTCCTGCCCGCGGGCGCCCGCGGAGACCTCGAGGGCGTCGTACGCCTCGGTGCGCACGACCCGCAGCACGCCGTCGGCGCCGATCCCGGAGCGGCGGTCGCACAACGCCGCGACCCGCGCGGCGTCGAGCTCGCCGTGCAGCGAGGCGTCGTGGTCGGGCAGCAGCACGAAGTCGTTCTCGGTGCCGTGGCCCTTGAGGAAGGGGTAGGGCGCGCTCACCGGTAGAGCCCCTCGGCGTAGGACGGGCCGTAGTAGCGGTCGAGCTCCTCCACCGGCGTGCCGCGCCGCTCGACCTCGGCCGCGATCACCGCGCGACGGGGGACGGTGCCGGTCGGGTCCCAGGTGGCGGGGTCCCACAGGCCGGAGCGCAGGAACGCCTTGGCGCAGTGGAAGAAGACCTCCTCGACGTCGACGACCAGCGCGAGCACCGGGCGGTGGCCCTGCACGACCATCTCGTCGAGGAACGGCGCGTCCGAGACCAGCCGCGCGCGGCCGTTGACGCGCAGGGTGTCGCCTCGACCGGGGATGACGAAGTGGAGCCCGACGTGCGGGTTGGCCAGCACGTTGCGGTAGCCGTCGGCGCGGCGGTTGCCGGGCCGCTCCGCCACGGCCACGGTCCGGTCGTCGAGGACCAGCGCGAGGGAGCCGGCCGGGTCGCCCTTGGGCGAGGCGTCGCACCGGCCGTCGGCGTCGGCGGTCGCGACCAGGCAGAAGGGCGAGGCGGCCAGCCAGGCGCGGTCGACCGGGAGCAGCCGGTCGCGGCCCTTCTCGCGGGCGAGCCGGGTGGGCTCGCCGAGCAGCGCGGTGAGCGTCGCGTCGTCGGTGACCTCGGTCCACCCGGACCGGTCGAGGGGCCGGTCGAGGGGCCGGTCGGCGGGCGGGTCGAGGGGCGGGTCGGCGACGGGTGCGCTCACAGCCCCACCGTACGCCGCGGGACGCCCCGGCCCGCCCGTGCGCTCAGCGCGGGCCGACCACGGCGTAGCGCGCCGCGACGAACGCGCGGTTGCGCTCCACCGACTCCAGGCGCAGGTCGAAGGCGCCGGGCAGCAGCGGCATGCCGGCGCCGAGGGTGACCGGCGCGATCGCGACCACGAGCGCGTCGAGCAGCCCCTCGGCGGCGAGGGCGGCGGCCACCCCACCACCACCGACGACCCACACGTCGCGCCCGTCGGCGGCGTCGACGAGCGTGGCGTGGAGGCGGCGCACCTCGGCGGCCGTGTCGGCGGTGGCGAAGGTCAGGTCCGCGCCCGGGACGCGCGGCAGGTCGCGGTGGGTCAGCACCCAGGTGGGCTGCGGGTAGGGCCAGCCCTCACCGGACTCCGCGAGGTGGTGGCGCACCCACTCGTAGGTCGAGGCGCCCATGACGAGAGAACCCACCCCGGCCATGAACGGCTCGTGTCCGCCCGGTCCGTCGGGGTCGACGTCCTGGCTCAGCAGCCAGTCGAGCGAGTGGTGCTCGTCGGCGAGGAAGCCGTCGAGGGTGGTCGCGGTGAAGTAGGTGGTCGCAATGCACGCATCGTGCACCCGGCCGCCGACAGGTGGGGCCGCCGTACGGGCGCAATTGCCCGGTTGTTGCCCGGTTACCGACGAGTAAGTGGGCGACAACCCAGCAATTGACCCTCAGAGCAGGGGACGGACGGCCTCGAGCGCCCGGGTGAGCCGGTCGGGGTCGTCCCACCGCACCCAGTGGATGCGCGGGTCCTTGCGCCACCACGACTCCTGGCGCCGCGCGAAGCGCCGCGTGGCGGCGACCGTGCGCTCGCGCGCCTCGTCGAGCGTCAGCTCGCCCCGCAGGTACGCCGCCACCTCGCGGTAGCCGATCGCCGCACCGGCCGTGCGGCCCTCCGCGAGCCCGTCGGCGAGCAGCCGCTCGACCTCCTCGACGAGCCCGCCGGCGAGCATCGCCTCGACCCTCCGCTCGATGCGCGCGTCGAGGTCGGGCCGGTCGATCGCGACGCCGACCTGCACGGCGGCGGGGTCGGCGTACTCCAGCCGGGGCAGCGAGGCGCTGAAGGGGCGCCCGGTGATCTCGACGACCTCGAGCGCCCGCACGACGCGGCGGCCGTTGTCGGGCAGCACCTGGGCGGCGGCCTCGGGGTCGACCTCGGCGAGCCGGCGGTGCAGCGCGGGGGCGCCGGCGTCGGCGAGCTCCGCCTCGAGGCGGGCCCGGACGGCGTCGTCGGTGCCGGGGAAGTCGAAGCGGTCCAGCACCGCACGCGTGTAGAGCGCCGAGCCCCCCACCAGCACCGGCACGCGCCCACGACCGCGCACCTCGGCGATCGCGGCGCGCGCCCACCGCTGGAACTCCGCGACCGACGCTGGCTCCCGCACCGACAGCAGGTCGAGCAGGTGGTGCGGCACCCCGCGCCGCTCGCTGACGGGCAGCTTGGCGGTGCCGACGTCCATGCCGCGGTAGACCTGCATCGCGTCGGTGTTGACCACCTCGCCGCCGAGCTCCAGGGCGAGGTCGAGGGACAGGTCGCTCTTGCCCGCGGCGGTGGGCCCGACCACCGCGACCACCGGCGGCACGCGGGCGAGGTCGCGGTCGGGCACGGCGCTAGTGTCGCAGCGACCCGAGCAGCCCGCCGCCAGGGCGGGCCGCGGACCGCGCGGAGGACCGACCACGTGAACCAGAAGCGCCACGAGACCGGCCACGAGAGCGACCTCGACGCCCCCACCCCGCCCGGAGGCCCGCAGCGCACCGACGCCGCCGACCCCGGCGCCACCACGCCCGGCGAGCCCGCGCAGGACCCCGGCCCCGGGGTGCACCGGGTGACCGAGCGGGAGGGGACCGGGGAGCCGCCCGCCCCCACCCACGACGACGCCCGCGACCCCTCGGGGCCCGAGACGGCGGCGCAGGAGGCCAACGCCGAGGAGTCGGAGTTCGGCGAGCCGTCGCAGTGACCGCGTCACCCGATCCGCTGGTCGACCCGCGCCACGGCCGGTTCACGCTCGTCCCGGCGTCCTACGTCTTCCTCCTGCGCGGCCCGGCCCCGGCGGCCCCGGGCGGCCCGCCGGCCGCCGGCACGCAGGTGCTGCTGCAGCTGCGCCGCGGCACCGGCTACATGGACGAGCACTGGGCGGCCGCGGCGGCGGGACACGTCGAGCGCGGCGAGACGGCCTTCGACGCGGCCCGCCGCGAGGCCGCGGAGGAGATCGACGTGCTCGACCTCGACCTCCGGCTCGAGCTCGTGCTGCACCGCACCCGCGGCGACCTGCCCGTCGACGAGCGGGTCGACTTCATCTTCACCGCGCGCTCGTGGACCGGTGAGCCGCGCGTCGTCGAGCCGGAGAAGTGCGCCGAGCTGCGCTGGGTGCCGCTCGACGCGCTCGACACGCTGCCCGGCCCGGTGGTGCCGCACGAGCGCGAGGCCCTCGCCCGCCTCGGCGGCGCCGAGCACTACGTGCCGCTCGGTTTCGCCTGACCCGCCCGACCGGCCGCCGCAGCGCCGGACGTGTCGGGCGCGTCACAGGTGGGTACGCACTCGAGGGGAGAGGGAGGAAGGGATGGACGTGCCAGACACGCAGGAGACCGAGGCGGTCCTCGGACCGCTGCCCACGATCAAGGCGGAGGAGCCCGAGCGCTTCCCCGGCGGCGCCGACTCGGTGGCCGACGAGGAGAAGTACGGCGAGATCCCGGACGCGCCGCTCGTCCCGGACGTGCCACCGGTCGACAACCCGGCCGCCGCCGACGCGCCCGAGGCCGTGACCGAGGACGACGACAAGCCGCAGGCGCCCACCGACGACGCCGACGAGGACCGCGAGGCCAACACGCCGGACGCCGACCAGGCCGCCGCCGAGGACGCCACGGGCGGCGAGCCCGGCGAGCAGGCCACGGAGCCCGAGTCGTGACGGGCGAGGCCGGTCACCAGCAGCACACCAACGTGCGCGACTCCTCTCCCGGCGAGCGGCCCGCGGCGGCCGACGGCGGGATGGGTGTGAGCAGCGAGCGCGTCGGCCACGCCGGCCCGGGCCAGGTCGGCACCGAGGGCGTGCGCGACACCTCGGTGGTCGACCCGGTCGCCGACGCCGACGCCCCGCCGGAGCAGCGCCCCGGCCTGCCCGAGCCGCACCCCGACGGCGTGCCCTCGCACGAGCTGCACCACCGCAACCCCGGCCACAGCGGCGGCGGCGGGGTCGGCGGCGGCTGAGGCGTCCGGCCGCGCCGACCGGGCGCGGGCGGGCCCGGGTCAGCCGCAGGCGGGCGCGGGCGGCAGCGGGGCGGGCACGCCGACCGTCGGCATGCCCAGCCCGACACCGGACGGCGCGGAGGGACCCGACGTGCGCCGCTCCCAGGCGTCGCCGGCGCGGGTCCGGCGCAGCGCGCGCACGGGCCCGTCGGCGACGAGGTGGTGCGGGGCGGCGTAGGTGACCTCGACGCTCACCACGTCGCCGGGTCGCGGCTCGCCGTCGACGCGGGAGAAGTCGGCCTCGAAGTGCACCAGCCGGTTGTCGGGCGCGCGTCCGGAGAGCCGCCGGGTGACGAGGTCCTTGCGCCCCTCCCCCTCGGCGACCATGAGCTCGAGGGTGCGACCGACCAGCGCCTTGCCCTCCGACCACGCGATCTCGTCGACCAGGGCGGCGAGGCGGCCGTAGCGCTCCTTGACGACCGCGGGCGGCACCTGGTCGGGCAGGTCGGCGGCCGGCGTGCCGGGGCGCTTGGAGTACTGGAAGGTGAAGGCGCTGGCGAAGCGCGCCTCGCGGACCACGTCGAGGGTGGCCTGGAAGTCCTCCTCGGTCTCGCCGGGGAAGCCCACGATGATGTCGGTGGTGATGGCGGCGTCGGGCATGGCGGCGCGCACCCGCTCGATGATCCCGAGGAACTTCGAGGACCGGTAGGAGCGCCGCATCGCCCGCAGCACCCGGTCGGAGCCGGACTGCAGCGGCATGTGCAGGCTCGGCATCACGTTGGGCGTCTCGGCCATCGCCGCGACCACGTCGTCGGTGAACTCCGCGGGGTGGGGGCTGGTGAAGCGGACCCGCTCGAGCCCCTCGACCTCGCCGCACGCGCGCAGCAGCTTCGAGAAGGCCTGACGGTCGCCGAACTCCACGCCGTAGGCGTTGACGTTCTGGCCGAGCAGGGTGATCTCGGTGACGCCCTCGGCGACGAGCGCCTCGACCTCGGCCAGGACCTCGCCGGGCCGGCGGTCCTTCTCCTTGCCGCGCAGGCTGGGGACGATGCAGAAGGTGCAGGTGTTGTTGCACCCGACCGACACGCTGACCCACGCGGCGTACGCCGACTCGCGGCGGGTCGGCAGCGTCGAGGGGAACACCTCGAGCGACTCGAGGATCTCCACCTGCGCCTCGTCCGCGACGCGGGCCCGCTCGAGCAGCACCGGCAGGGAGCCGATGTTGTGGGTGCCGAAGACGACGTCGACCCAGGGCGCACGCTGCGTGATGGTCTCGCGGTCCTTCTGCGCGAGGCAGCCGCCGACGGCGATCTGCATGCCCGGGTGCGCGGCCTTGACCGGCGCCAGGTGGCCGAGGTTGCCGTAGAGCTTGTTGTCGGCGTTCTCCCGCACCGCGCAGGTGTTGAAGACGACCACGTCGGCCTGCTCGCCGCTCGGCGCGGCGGCGTAGCCGGCGTCCTCCAGCAGCCCGGTGAGGCGCTCGGAGTCGTGCACGTTCATCTGGCACCCGTAGGTGCGGACCTCGTAGGTGCGCGGGGGGCGCCGGGTGGTCGTGGCGGCGGTGGTGGCGGCAGGCATGGCAGTCGCCAAGCGTACGGCGGTCAGTGCGGGTCGCGGGAATCGAGCGGTCAGGCCCCGCGGGCGCCCTCGCCACCCCGGTGCAGCCACCACCCGGCGGCGGCGAGCAGCACGGCGATCACCACGTAGCCCACCTCCCAGGAGACAGGACCGCCGAGGTCCTCGCGCAGCCGGTGCAGGCCGAGCAGCGCGTGGTTGACCACCCCGTCGAACAGCGTGAAGAGCCCCCAGCCGGAGACCACGAGGCCGAGGTGGAAGCGGTAGGAGGTCGACAGCGTGCCGCGGCGCCGGGCGTGCAGGGTGGCGGCCACGCCCGCCACCGCGACCACCCAGGCGACGGCGTGGAACACCCCGTCCCAGAAGGCGTGGGCCTCGAGGCCGGCGACGGTGTCGGTGGGGTAGCCCTCGACGTCGCTGACGAGGTGGTGCCACTGCAGCAGCTGGTGGAAGACGATGCCGTCGACGAAGGCGCCGAAGCCGACGCCGAGCAGGAGTCCCGGCACGCGGGTGGGTGCCCGGGTCACCGCGGGCGTGACGTCGTGGGCCGACGGGCTCGGGCTGCGGGTCACGCGCACCGGTGCCCCGCCGCGCCTCCCCCACACCCCTGCGGGCGGGTCACGATCGCGTCGCGATCGTGCTCCGGGGCGTCGCGTCGATGGCGGGGCGCGGCGCGGTGTGAGTAGGTTGCCTGCCATGACAGCCCCGCAGACCGGGTCGAGCCCGACGGCCCAGGGTGACGTGCTCGTCCGGATGGACCACGTCGACAAGTGGTTCGGTGACCTGCACGTGCTGCAGGACATCGACCTGTCGATCCACCGCGGCGAGGTCGTCGTCGTCATCGGGCCCTCCGGCTCCGGCAAGTCGACGCTGTGCCGCACGATCAACCGCCTCGAGACCATCGACAAGGGGGAGATCCTGCTCGACGGCCGGCCGCTGCCCGCCGAGGGCAAGGCCCTCGCGCAGCTGCGCGCCGAGGTCGGCATGGTCTTCCAGAGCTTCAACCTCTTCGCCCACAAGACGATCCTCGAGAACGTCACGCTCGGCCCCACCAAGGTGCGCGGGGTGAAGAAGGCAGACGCCGACCGGCGCGGCATGGAGCTGCTCGAGCGCGTGGGCGTGGCGCACCAGGCCGAGAAGTACCCCGCGCAGCTCTCCGGCGGTCAGCAGCAGCGCGTGGCAATCGCCCGGGCGCTCGCGATGGACCCGAAGGTGATGCTCTTCGACGAGCCGACCTCGGCGCTCGACCCCGAGATGATCGCCGAGGTCCTCGACGTCATGGTCGACCTCGCCGAGCGCGGCATGACGATGGTCGTGGTCACCCACGAGATGGGCTTCGCCCGCAAGGCGGGTGACCGCGTCGTCTTCATGGCCGACGGCGCGATCGTCGAGGAGGCCCCGCCCGAGCAGTTCTTCACGGACCCGCAGTCGGCCCGCGCCCAGGACTTCCTCGGCAAGATCCTCAACCACTGATCCGCCCGCGGCGGACCGTCGCCGCACCCCTGATCCGCAACCCGAAGACCCGTCGGCCGGGGGCACCGGCCGGGACACGAAGGAGAAGCAGGATGCGCACTCGCCACACCAGCCGCACGAGGGCCGCCGTCGTCGGCGCCGCCCTCGCGCTCACCCTCGCCGCCTGCGGCGGCGGCAGCGACGACACCCCCGACGTGGAGGTCGCCGAGAGCCCGGAGTTCGAGGCCGGCACCACCATGGCCGAGATCGCCGAGCGCGGCACCATGACGATCGGCACCAAGTTCGACCAGCCCGGCTTCGGCCTGCTCAACCTCGAGGACGTCCCCGAGGGCTTCGACGTCGAGGTCGCCAAGATCATCGCCGGTGCCATGGGCGTCGCCGAGGACGACATCACCTGGGAGGAGACCCCCTCCGACATCCGCGAGCAGGTGATCGAGGACGGCGCCGTCGACATGGTCGTCGCGACCTACACGATCAACGAGGAGCGCGCCGAGCGCATCACCTTCGCCGGCCCCTACTACGTCGCCGGCCAGATGCTGATGGTCAACGCCGACAACGAGGACATCACCTCGCCGGAGGACCTTGCGTCGAACCCCGACGCGAAGGTCTGCTCGGTCACGGGCTCGACGCCGGCGGAGAACATCCAGCAGTACCTCGCCAACCCCGACCAGCTCGTCCTCTTCGACGTCTACGACAAGTGCGCCGACGCCCTGAGCAACGGCCAGGTCGACGTGGTCACCACCGACAACGTCATCCTCGCCGGCTTCGTCAGCGAGTCCGACGGCGAGTTCAAGCTCGTCGGCGAGCAGTTCACCGAGGAGCCCTACGGCATCGGCATCGAGAAGGGCGACGTCGCCTTCTGCGAGTTCATCAACGAGACGCTGCAGGAGAACGAGGACGCCTACCTCGAGGCCTGGGAGGCCACCGCCGGGCAGGTCGAGGGCGCCGAGACGCCCGAGCTGCCCGAGCCCGCGCCCTGCGCCTGAGCACCACCTGACCGCGGTCGCGGCGCCCCCGCGGGGCGCCGCGACCGACCCAGCACCCGACCGCGAGGAGAGCCGGTGGAGGCCGTCACCGACAACCTGGACCTGTACTGGTCCGGGTTCCTGAGGTCCTTGGGCATCTGCCTGTGGGCGATGGTGGGCTCCCTGGCGCTGGGCACGGTCATCGCTGCCTGCCGCGTCTCCCCCGTCCCCGCGCTGCAGGGCTTCGGCGCCGCCTGGGTGACCCTGCTGCGCAACTGCCCGCTCACCGTCGTGCTGTTCTTCGTGGCCTTCGGGCTGCCCGAGCTCGGCATCAACGCGAGCTACTACGTCTTCGGCGTCGGTGCCCTGATCCTCTACACGTCCGCCTTCGTCTGCGAGGCGCTGCGCGCCGGCATCAACTCGGTCAGCGCCGGGCAGGCAGAGGCGGCCCGCGCCATCGGCCTCACCTTCACCCAGTCGCTCTCGACCGTCGTGCTGCCGCAGGCCTTCCGGTCGTCTGTTCCTCCGGTCGGCAGCGTCATCATCGCGATGTTCAAGAACTCCGCCGTCGTGGGCGCCTTCGGCGTCGGCCGCGACCTCTACAGCCTGAGCGAGCGGCTCACCAGCTCCCAGGGCCTCTCGTTCATCCCGGTGCTCACCGGCGTCGCGATCGGCTACCTCGTGATCACGCTCTCGGCGGGCGCCATCCTCGCCCTCGTCGAGCGCAAGGTGGCGATCGCCCGATGAGCACCTCCGTCCTCTACGACGCCCCCGGGCCTCGGGCCCGCCGACGCTCGCGCATCGGCACCGCGATCGCGTTGCTCGTCCTCGGCACCCTGGTGATGCTCGCCGTGCTGCGGCTCGTCGACCGCGGCCAGTTCGACTACGAGCTGTGGGCGCCGTGGATCGACCCGAGCACCGACGAGTTCCCCCTGGTCTGGGGGTTGGTGGGCGACGGCCTGCGCGCGACGCTGGTCGCGGCCGCACTCGCCATCGCCTTCTCGCTGGTCGTCGGCGTCGCCCTCGGCACGGCCCGGATGATGCTCGGGCGCGCCGGTCGCGTGCCCGTCATCGCCTTCATCGAGCTCTTCCGCGGCCTACCCGTGGTCATCACCCTCGTGATCGTCTGGCGCTTCTTCGAGGAGCTCGACCTCGACATCTCGGCACTGCCGGGCGAGGACGGCCTGTGGTACGTCGTGATCGGCCTGACGCTCTACAACTCGGTCATCATCGCCGAGATCCTGCGCGCCGGCGTCGCGTCGCTGCCGCGCGGGCAAGGCGAGGCGGCGATGGCCGTCGGCATGACCCGGTGGCAGGTGATGCGCACCGTGCTGCTGCCGCAGGCCTTCCGCGTCATGCTGCCGGCCCTGGTCAGCCAGCTGGTGGTCATCCTCAAGGACACCTCGCTCGCAGCGCTGCTCGCCTTCTACACCGAGCTGCTGCGTCGCGGGAACCTGATCGCGCAGAACCTCGACAACCCGATCCAGTCGCTCTTCGTCGTGGGCAGCATCTTCATCCTCATCAACTACGCGCTGTCGCGGGTGGCGGTGTGGCTCGAGCGACGACTGAGCCGCTCGCGCGGCAGCGACGCGGCGGTCAAGGCCGCCGAGCAGGCCGTGCCCGCCACCTGACGTCGCCCACGTGACACCCGCACGCCCCGGTCGTTGACCGGGGCGTGTGCACGTCCGGCTCCTGCGCCCACGCCGACCCGACCGCCGCCGCCCTCGAGGAGCGGCGGACGACGCGGCGCGGGCTGCTGCTCGCCGGCGCCGCCACCACGACGTACGCCGCGCTGGCGACGGTGGCGCCCGCCGCTGCGGGCACGACGTCCACGCGTGTGTTCACCGGCCGGTTCACCGGCCTGCCCGGCGAGGCGGACTGGCACTACCTGCCGGTGCGGGTGCCGCGGGGGGTGCGCGCGCTGGAGGTGTCCTACTCCTACGAGAAGGTCGAGACGCCGGTCGGCTTCAGCGCGAACGTCGTCGACGTCGGCCTCTTCGGGCCGGCCGGCACGGCGCTGGGGCGCGAGCGCGGCTTCCGCGGCTGGTCGGGCGGTGCCCGCACGTCCTTCCGCGTCGGGCGCGGCGGGGCGACACCGGGCTACCTCGCCGGACCGGTGACCCCGGGCACCTGGCGGGTGGCGCTGGGGCCGTTCGCGGTGGTGCCGCCGGGGGTCGACTACCGCGTCGAGGTGCGGCTCGTCCACGGCCCACCGGAGCGGGCCGAGCGCCCGCGGGTCGCGCCGACGGCGGTGCGCGGCACCGGGCCGGGGTGGTACCGCGGCGACCTGCACACCCACACCGTGCACTCCGACGGCCGGCGCACCCAGGCCGACCTGGTGCGCGAGGCGCGGGCGGCCGGCCTGGACTTCGTGTGCTCCACCGAGCACAACACCTCCTCGGCGTCGCTGACCTGGGGCCGGCACGCGCCCGACGACCTCCTGGTGGTGCAGGGCGAGGAGGTGACCACGCGTGCCGGTCACTGGCTCGCGCTGGGCCTGCCGGCGGGGAGGTGGGTCGACTGGCGCTACCGACCGGCCGACGGGCAGCTCGACCGGTTCGTCCAGCAGGTGCGCGCGCTCGGCGGGCTGGCGGTCGTGGCGCACCCGCACGCGCCGACGCCGGGCGCGACGTGGGGCTTCGGGACCGGGCCGGGCGACTGGTCGGGGATGGACGCCGTCGAGCTCGCGAACGGCCCCTGGACCCTCGACGACGAGGTGACCCTCGCGGCGTGGCACGCGCAGCTGGTCGCCGGCCGCTTCGTGCCGGCCGTGGGCAGCTCGGACTCCCACCACCCGGGCCAGCCCGTCGGGCGCGCGCAGACCGTCGCGTGGCTCCCGACGCTCTCGACCCGTGCGGTGGTCGCGGCACTGCGCGCCGGGCGGTGCTGGCTCGCCGAGTCGTCGGCCGTCCAGCTCGCGCTCACCGCGCGGCTCGGCACGCGCACGGCGGGGATCGGCGAGGCGCTGGGGGCGGGCGCGGCCGACGTGGTCGGCGTACGACTCGAGGTCGGGGGCGTGCCCGGCTGCCTCGCGCAGGTCGTCGGACCGGCGGGTCCGCTCGGCGGGGCGGTGACCGACGCCGACGGGCGCGCCGCGGTCGCGCTGGACCTGCCGGCCGGGCTGGTGCCCTTCGTGCGGGCCGAGGTGCGGCGCCTCGACGGCGCGCCGGTGGCGAACCCGGTCCAGGGCGTGCCCGGCCTGGCCGTCGTGGCGCTGACGAACCCGGTCTGGCTCGGGGTCAGGCCGACCGGGCCTGCTGCGCGGCCGGGGCGGGACGCTTCTTCGGGGTGACCCAGAGGCGGATGGTGCCCTCGACCACGACCGTGCCGTCCTCGCGGGTGCCGTGCACGCGGACGGCGACCTCGCTGCCGGTGTCGGCCAGGCCCGTCCACTGCTCCGGGTCGGTCTGCGCGACGCAGGTGACGTCGGTCGTCGCCTTCGCGGTGTAGCGGACCTCCATGGCCTGCGGGATCCAGCGGCGGTCGGCCGGGATCGTCGCCTCGGCCAGCGCGCCCATGACCGCCTCGAGGCCGTTGCACAGCGCGATCGCGTGCACGGTGCCGAGGTGGTTGTGCACCCCGCGGCGCTTGCGGATCACCAGCTCCGCGCGGTGGGGCTCGAGCACGGTGAAGCGCGGGCGGATGGTGGCGAAGTAGGGGGCCTTCTGGCTGAACGCGAAGGAGAAGACGCGCGCACCCAGCGGCAGCGGCGACAGCTTCGTCCACATCGACAGGACCTGGCTCATGCGCCGTAGGTTACTCGTCGGTAACGTCGAGCGCCAGCCCTCGTCCCCGGCGGCGTCGACGGCGTCGGACGACCGCGCGCCGTCCGCTGGCAGGATGCCGGGGTGGGCCCAGCACCTCGACGCAGCCGGATGACCGCGGGCGAGCGCCGCGACCAGCTCGTGCAGGTCGCCCGTGCCCTCTTCGCCGAGCGCGGCTACGACGGTGCGGCGGTGGAGGAGGTCGCGGCCCGTGCGAGCGTGAGCAAGCCGGTGGTCTACGAGCACTTCGGCGGCAAGGAGGGGCTCTACGCCGTCGTCGTCGACCGGGAGGTGACCGACCTGCTCGCCCGGATGCGCGCCGCACTGGTGGGCCGTGGCCGCGAGACCGTCGAGAGCGCCGCCCTGGCGCTCCTGACCTACGTCGAGGAGTCGCCCGACGGCTTCCGCATCCTGGTGCGCGACAGCCTGCCGGGGTCGGCGTCCTTCCAGACCATCATCGCCGACGTCGCGTCGCGGGTGGAGGGCATCCTCACCGAGCAGTTCCGCCGCGGCGGCCTCGACCCGGGGCTGGCCCCGATGCACGCCCGGATGCTCGTCGGCATGGTCGCCACGACCGGCCAGTGGTGGCTCGACCGCCGCGAGCCGGCCAAGGAGGTCGTCGCCGCCCACCTGGTCAACCTCGCCTGGAACGGCCTCGGCGGCCTCGAGCGCTCCCCCCGCCTCGGCGCGGACCCGGCCGCCGGACCGCACCCACCCCGGTAGTCCGCCACACCTCGGCCCTCGCGGCACGCCGGGAGGGCGGAGGTGTGCCGGACTACCCCAGCGGGGCGCGGGCGACCACGAAGACCCGCCGGAACGGCAGCACCACGACCTCCCGGCCGGCGACGACGCGGGCGGGATATGCCGCACGCAGCCGCCGCTTGCACTCCTCCTCGAACCCCCCGCGTAGGTCGGCGGGCAGCGCCTGCAGGGTCGGGCGGGCGCCCGTGCCCGACACCCAGGTGAAGACCGGGTCCTGGCCCGTGAGCACGTGCAGGTAGGTCGTCTCCCACGCGTCGACCTCGCAGCCGAGGTCCGCGAGCTCCGTGAGGTAGTTCGCCGCGTCGTGGGCACCGACGTGCGGCGCGTGCGCCACGTGCGCGGCGTACGGCGCCTCCGCGGCGAGGTCGCGCAGCAGCCGGTGGCTGGGGGCGTCGTGGTTGCCCGGCACCTGGAACGCCAGCCACCCACCCGGCGCGAGCGCCCCGACGAGGGCGGGCAGCAGGGCGAGGTGGTCGGGGAGCCACTGCAGCGTGGCGTTGGAGACGAGCACGTCGACGCCGGCGGCCGCGGCCGGGCCGGCGAGCCAGTCGCGCAGGTCGGCCACCTCGAAGCCGACCTCCGGCACGTCGGCCCGTGCGCGGGCGACCATCTCGGCGCTTCTGTCGACCCCGCGCACCTCCGCCCGGGGCCAGCGCTGCGCCAGCAGGCGGGTGAGGCCGCCCGGCCCGCAGCCGAGGTCGACCACGCGCCCGGGTGCGGCCGCGCCGACCCGCGCGAGCAGGTCGACGAAGGGCCGGCCGCGCTCGTCGGCGTACGCCAGGTAGCGCTCGGGGTCCCAGGTGTGGGCGGCAGGGGCCCGGTCGGGCCGGGGCGGGAGGCTCACCCCGCCATCGTGCGTCGCAATTGTCTTGACGTCAAGATTCTTGACGTGGCCTACGATGACGGCATGCGGGACGAGGTCGACGAGCTGGTCGAGGCGTGGGCGCGCGAGCGCCGCGACCTCGACCTCGCCCCCGTCGAGGTCTTCAGCCGGATCAGCCGGCTGGCCCGCCACCTCGACCTCGCCCGCCGCCAGGCCTTCGCCGAGCACCGCATCGAGCTGTGGGAGTTCGACGTGCTGGCCGCGCTGCGGCGGGCGGGCGCGCCCTACGAGCTGTCGCCGGGACGGTTGCTGCGCGAGACGCTCGTGACCAGCGGCACCATGACCAACCGCGTCGACCGGCTCGCCGCGCGCGGGCTCGTCGAGCGGCTGCCCGACCCGCGCGACCGCCGCGGCGTGCTCGTGCGGCTGACCGCCGAGGGCGGGGAGACCGTGGACAACGCCTTCGAGGCGCTGCTCGACGCCGAGCACGCGCTGCTGGCCTCGCTGCCCGCCGACGACCGCGCCGCGCTGGCGGGACTGCTGCGCACGCTGCTCGCGCCCTTCGGCACGGGCCCGCGCGACTGAAGCGCTCCCCGCGGACGGGGCGGCTCAGGCGGCCACGTCGGCGGTGACCAGCAACCGCTCGACGGCGCGTCGGCCGAGCGCGACGTGCTCGCGGGTCCGGGAGAAGTCGACCATGCGCGTGCCGAGGTCGGGGGCGCGCAGGTGGTGGACCTCGACGTCGAGGCCGAGGTCGGGCAGCGCGCGCACCCGCATCGCGACCCCCAGGCAGGCGACCAGCACGTGGATCGGGGAGCGCGACGGCACGGGTCGCACGGGCACGCTCGCGTCGAGGACGAAGACGCGCCGCGGCACGACGCCCCCCACCGGGTCGGCGGCGAGGTCGACGACCCCCGTGACCGGCACGAGGTCGGCCACCCCGCCGTCGACGTGGGCCGCGTGCGCACCCGTCTCGGTGTCGCGCAGGACGACGGGGTCGAAGATCGCGGGCAGGGCCGCAGAGGCCAGGAGCAGCTCGGCCAGCGGCCCGCGGCGGTGGTAGACCGCGGCGCCGGTGTCGAGGTGGGTCGTGACGACCCGCAGCGGCAGCGGCAGGTCCTCCACCCGCGGGGCCGGCAGCCAGTCACGCACCAGCCGGGCGAGGCCGTCGGCGGAGTAGAGCGACGCGTGGTGGCGCGCGAGGTGGCCGAGACGCCCGAGCGTGCCGCCGGGGAAGACGTCGCGCCGGGTCAGCCGCTCCCAGCGCTCCTCCAGGGCGGCGACGCCGTCGAGGGTCGCGTGCCCCGCGACGTACGCCGCGTTGAGGGCGCCGACCGACGTGCCGACGAGGGCGGCGGGCCGGATGCCGGCGTCGAGCAGGGCACCCACCATGCCGACCTGGACGGCGCCGCGGGCGGCGCCCCCCGACAGCACGAAGACGTCGCCCCGGGGGCGGTCCGCCGCGAGGTGGGGCTCGGGCTGCAGCAGGCTGGTCATCGCGGGCCTCCTCGGGGGCGTCGGTCGAGCGGGGTGCCCGGCGGCGCCGGGTGACCTCCGATCGGCGCAGGGGCGACGCGGTTGAGGCACCCGTCGGGGTGGGCTGGTCGGGTCGACCTGTCGGGGACCTTGCGCAACCCTGCGGGGTGCAGCCGGCTCAGGTCGGCGGGTGCGTCGCCGATGGTGGTCCCGTGGAGCAGGAGATCGAGGTCGTGCACTGGCACACCCCCGCCGTGAGCGCCCACCGCGACCTGGTGTGGTCGGCGTGGCTGCACGGCGAGGTCGCCGGCGTGCGCGACGGCCGCCGGCTGCTGCTCGTCGTGCCGATGGACGAGGTCACGCCGACGGGCGCGGCCCTGGCCTTCCGGCTCTTCCACGTCGGCGCCTGGCGCGAGGCGCCTGCGGTCGGCGGTGTCAGCGGACCCGTCGGGCCGGTCAGCACCGTCGCCTGAGTGCCGCGGCCGGGACCGCGACGGTCGGCCCGGCTACTGCTCGACCGCCTCGGCGGCCTCGAGCCACGTCAGCTCGAGCTCCTCGCGCTCAGCCGCCAGGGCCGCGAGCTGCGCCCCGAGGTCGGCGAGCCGCTGGTGGTCGCTGGCGTGGGCGACGACCTCCGCGTTCAGCGCGGCCTCCTGCTCGGCGACCCGCTCGAGCCGGCGCTCCACGCGGGTGAGCACCTTGCGCGCGGCGCGCTCCTCGGCGCTGCCGGACCTCGCCTTGGCGCCGCCGCCCCCGGCGGTGCCGGCGGTGCCGGCGGTGCCGGCGGTGCCCGACGCGCTCCCCGCACCGGAGGCGCTGCTCGCCGCGGCCGCGCGGTCGCGGTCGGCCTGCTCAGCACGGGCGAGGTCGGCGGCGCGCCGCTCGAGGTACTCCTCGACCCCGCGGGGCAGCATCGCGACGCTCCCGTCGCCCATGAGGGCCCACACCGAGTCGGTCACCCGCTCCAGGAACCAGCGGTCGTGGGACACCACGACCAGGGTGCCGGGCCAGCCGTCGAGGTAGTCCTCGAGGACGGTGAGGGTCTCGATGTCGAGGTCGTTGGTCGGCTCGTCCAGCAGCAGCACGTTGGGCTCGGTCAGCAGCAGCCGCAGCAGCTGGAAGCGGCGCCGCTCGCCGCCGGACAGGTCGCCGAGGCGGGCGGTGAGCTTGTCGCCGGTGAAGCCGAAGCGCTCGAGCATCGAGGTGGCGGTCACCTCGCCCTCCGCGGTGCGGGTCACGCGGCGCACGGCCTCGATCGTGCCGAGCACGCGGGCGTCGGGGTCGAGCTCGTCGATCTGCTGGGTCAGGTGCTGCAGCGCGACGGTGCGGCCGTGCTTGACCCGGCCCGCGCTGGGCGCGAGCTCGCCGGAGAGCAGCGAGAGCAGGGAGGTCTTGCCGGCGCCGTTGACCCCGACCAGCCCGATGCGGTCGCCGGGCCCGAGCCGCCAGGTGGCGCGCGAGAGCAGCTGGCGCTCGCCGCGGCGCAGGTCGACGTCCTCCAGGTCCACCACGTCCTTGCCGAGGCGCTGGGTGGCGAAGCGCTCGAGGGCGAGCCGGTCGCGCGGCGGCGGGACGTCCTCGATGAGGGCGTTGGCGGCCTCGACGCGGTAGCGCGGCTTGGAGGTGCGCGCCGGCGCGCCGCGGCGCAGCCACGCCAGCTCCTTGCGCACGAGGTTCTGCCGGCGGCTCTCCGAGGCCGCCGCCTGCCGCTGCCGCTCCGCCTTGGCCAGCACGAAGGCGGCGTAGCCGCCCTCGTAGGCGTCGACCTGCCCGTCGTGCACCTCCCACGTGGTCTGGCAGACCTCGTCGAGGAACCACCGGTCGTGGGTCACGACCACCAGCGCGCTCGGTCGTCGCACCAGGTGCTGGGCGAGCCACGAGACGGCCTCGACGTCGAGGTGGTTGGTGGGCTCGTCGAGCACCACGAGGTCGTGCTGGTCGAGCAGCAGGGCCGCCAGCGAGCAGCGCCGCCGCTCCCCGCCGGAGAGCCCGAGCACCGCGCGGTCGAGGTCGACCCCGGCGAGCAGCACCTCGACGACCTCGCGTGCCGTCGCGTCGCCGGCCCACTCGTGGTCGGCGCGGCCCGCGAGCACCGACTCGCGCACGGTGTGGCTGTCGACGAGCTCGTCGCCCTGGTGGAGGTAGCCGACCGTCAGCCCCCGCGTCCGCGAGACCCGGCCCTCGTCGGGCTCCTCGAGGCCGGTCATCACCTCGAGCAGCGTGGTCTTGCCGTCGCCGTTGCGCCCGACGATGCCGATGCGCTCGCCCGCGGCCACGCCGAGCGAGACCTCCGAGAGCAGCGGGCGCACGCCGTACGCCTTGGAGACGCGCTCGAGGTTGAGCAGGTTCGTCGCGGTGGCCATCAGCCGACCTCCCGGGGTACGTCGAGCACGTGCGCGCCGGCGACCGGTGCGGGCACGACCAGCACACCGTCGCGGCCGGACTCCTGCAGCGCGCCCGCGGTCGACCGCGCGGCCCCGACGTCGGCGCAGAGGAAGACGCAGGTCGGACCCGACCCCGACACCAGGCCGCGGAGGGCGCCGGCGCGCTCGCCGGCCTCCAGCAGGTCGGCGAGGTCGGGGCGCAGGTCGAGCGCCGGGGCCTGCAGGTCGTTGTGGAGGGCCGCCGCGAGCGCGTGGACGTCGCCGGCGCGGAGGGCGGCGAGCACGGCGTGGGCCGGGCGCGGCTCCGCGGGTGCGGCGGGCCGCAGCTCGTCGTGGTGGCGGTAGACCCGCGGCGTCGAGAGGCCCTCGTCGGAGGGGACCACCACCCACCACCAGGCGCCCGCGTCGGGGGCGGGGTCGACGACCTCGCCGCGACCGGTGCCGAGCGCGCTGCCGCCGACGAGCGCGAAGGGCACGTCGCTGCCGAGGTCGGCCGCGAGCCGCAGCAGGTCGGCGTCGGGGGTCTGCAGCTCCCAGAGCCGGTCGAGGGCGACCAGCGCCGCGGCGGCGTCGGCGCTGCCGCCGGCCAGACCCCCGGCCACCGGGACGCTCTTGTCGAGGTGCAGCCGGGCGTCGGCGGGCCGGCCGTGGTGGGCGGCCAGCGCCAGCCCGGCGCGGACCGCGAGGTTGGTCGCGTCGAGGGGCACGCCGGAGACGTCGAGGTGGGGCCGCGCGGTGAGGCTGAGGGTGAGGCCCTCCCCCGGCGCGGCCGGGGCGGCGGTGAGGTCGTCGTGCAGGCCGACCGCCTGGTAGACGGTGACGAGCGGGTGGAAGCCGTCGGCGCGGGGGGCGCCGACGCCGAGGTGGAGGTTCACCTTCGCGGGCGCGCGCACGGTCACCGGCGCACCCGCGGGAGCGGGGGCAGGGCTCACGCGGCCTCCCCGCGCACGGCGGCGAGGGCCTCGGCGACGCGCACGAAGTCGTCGACGTCGAGCTGCTCGCCGCGCGCCATCGGCTCGATGCCGGCCGCCTCGAGCGCGGCGGTGGCTGCCTCGCCCGACCCCGCGAGCCCGCGCAGCGCGCCCCGCAGCGCCTTGCGCCGCTGGGCGAAGGCGGCGTCGACGACGGCGAAGACCGCCTCGCGCGACACCGCCGTCGTCGGCGGCTCGCGGCGGGTCCAGGCGACCAGGCCGGAGTCGACGTTGGGTGCGGGCCAGAAGACGTTGCGACCGACGGCGCCGGCACGGCGGACGTCGGCGTGCCAGGCGGCCTTGACCGAGGGCACGCCGTAGGTGCGCGAGCCCGGTCCCGCGGCGAGCCGGTCGGCCACCTCGGACTGCACCATCACCAGGCCGCGCTCGAGGCTCGGGAGCAGCGCGAGCAGGTGCAGCAGCACCGGCACCGAGACGTTGTAGGGCAGGTTGGCCACCAGCGCCGTGGGCGCCGGGCCCGGCAGGTCGGTGACGCGCAGGGCGTCGGCGAGCACCACCTCGAAGGCGTCGGCCGGGAGGTCGGGCGCGAGCTCGGCCACCGTCGCCGGCAGCCGCCCCGCGAGCAGCGGGTCGACCTCGACCGCGACCACGCGGCGTACGTCGTCGAGGAGCGCGAGCGTCAGCGACCCGAGGCCCGGGCCCACCTCGACGACCACGTCGTCGGGGCCGACGCCCGACTCCCGCACGATGCGGCGCACGGTGTTGGGGTCGATCACGAAGTTCTGCCCGCGCTGCTTGGTGGGGCGCAGGTCGAGCTCGGCGGCCAGGCGACGCACCTCCGCCGGCCCGAGGAGCCTCGGACCGGCGGAGGGGGACGACATGGGGCGAAGACTATCCGTCAGCGCGGGAGCCCCAGCTTCGCCGAGCACGACGGCCACGAGCCGTAGCCGCCGGTGGCGTCGCGCAGGCGGGTCGCCACGGCGATCTGCGCCTCGCGGGACTGCTGGTGGGGGTAGCCGGTGCCGCCGTAGGCGCGCCACGTGTCGATGTTGAACTGCAGGCCGCCGTAGTAGCCGTTGCCGGTGTTGATGGCCCAGTTGCCGCCCGACTCGCACTGCGCGAGGGAGTCCCACACGGTGCCGCCGGAGGCGAAGTTCGCGGCGGCCGGCGGGGCGACGGGCTCCTCCTTGGTGCCCACGCGGACGACCGCGTCGACGGGGCGGCGGGTGACGGTGCTGCGCAGCACCTTCGTCGCGACGAGCTCGCCGTCGACGTAGCGCAGGCGGTAGACGACGTCGCGCAGGCCGGCGCGGCCCTCGCGGACGGTCTCGGTCTCGCCCTCGAGCATCGTGTCGTCGGGCCGCTCGACGGTGTCGAAGCCGATGCGCTCGCCGTCGACGGCCTTGCGCACCACCCGGACCTTGGTGACCACGACGCGGTCGCCCGCGGCGATCTCGGCACCCAGGCGCGGACGGACGCGGTCGTCGCGGTCGACGCGCACGCCGAGCTCCTGCAACGCCTCGCGCACGGTCAGCGCGGTGACGGTGCGGGGGCGGGCCTGGCGGCCACCGACGGCGACGCGCAGGCGCTTGGGGGTGACGACCTCGAGCTCCAGCCCGGAGCGGTCGATCCCGGCACCACGGCTCACCGACAGCTCGGCGCCGCGGTAGGCGGGGCCGACCTCGGCCAGCGCCGCCGCGACGTCGGTCGAGTGCACCCAGTGGGTCTGCGTCTCGCCGTCGACGGTCAGCTCCAGCGGGCGGGCGAACTGCACCGAGATGCGGCTGCCGTCCTCGACCGGGGCGTCGACGGCCGGGGTGACCAGGTCACGCTCGGAGACCTCGACGCCCTCGGCCTCGAGGACCTCGCCGACGGTCTGGGCCATCGCGCTCACCGAGCGGGCCTCGCCGTCGAGCGAGAGCGTGACGTCGGTCGACAGGGCGGTGTAGCCGTAGGTCGTGCCGGCGACGGCCAGGGCCACCACGGTCGTGGCGGCGACGAGCGCCGTCCGGCCGCGGCGCCAGCGGAAGGCGGTGGGTGCTGCGGGTGCTGCGGGGGTCACTGCGGGCAGGGGCTGGGTGTGCTCGTGGTCCGGCACGCTTCTCCAGGGGTAGTGCTCTCCGGGCCTCGGTCGGCCGGCGCGGCGAGCCGGCGTGCGGGGGTGCGGGGGCACCTCCGCGGCTCGCGCCCACGGGTGCTGCGCACCCGCGGCGCCGGCCACGATCTGCCGATCCCGGCCAACAGCACCAAGACCATACGGACGCATCCGCCTCGTGGCCAGCCGACGAGAGCGGCCTCACCCCGAGGGCGGTGACCCCACGGCGTGTCTCTCGCCCGCCTTGCGGCCCCGTTGACGCGGCGTACGGCGCGCCTTGCGGCCCTGCCCCGCGCGGGGCTGCGCCCCGCCGTCGGAGTCACCGGTCGACCGGGGACTCCTGCACTTGTGCCCCGAGAACTCGGGCCACAAGTGCAGGACCTGGGCCACAGGTCCGGGTCCAACCCACCGCGCTGCACGCCGTCGCGCCCGATTGTCCACAGACCCGGACCCGGCGCCGCGCACGCCACGCTGATCCGGGGCAGGCTCGCCTCGTGGACTACGACCCTGTGGCTCGGGTGCGGGTGCACCTGCGCAAGGAACTGCTCGCCTCCGGTCTCGACGACCGGGCCCTGGCCGCGGCGCTGCGAGCCGGCACGCTGGTGCGCGTGCGGTACGGCGCCTACGTCACCGGGGCCGACTGGGCGGGTCTCGACGAGCGCGGTCGCCACCGCGTGCTCGTGCGGGCGGCCGTCAAGCAGTCGCGCACGCCCGTCGTCGTCTCCCACGGGTCGGCGGTCGCCGAGCTGGGCGGGCCGTTGTGGGGGCTGCCGACGGAGGTCGCGCAGCTCACCCGGCTCGACCAGCGGGCCGGGCGCAACGCAGCGGACCTGCACCAGCACCGCGGCGTGCTGCGCGCCGCCGACGTCGCCGTGCGCGGCGGTCTGCGCGTGACGACGCCCGCCGTCACGGTGCTCGACGTCGTCGCGACCACCTCCACCGAGGTCGGTCTGGTCGTCGCCAACCACTTCCTGCACAACCGAGCGACCGACCTGGAGCAGCTGGAGACGACACGGGCGTTCCACGAGCACCGGCCGGGCACGCTCGGCGCCCGGCTCGTGCTGCGCCTCTGCGACCCCGCCGTCGAGTCGGTCGGCGAGTCCCGGAGCCTCTACGCCTTCTGGCGCGGCGGCCTCCCGACCCCGCGTCTGCAGTGGTTGCTCGTCGGTGACGACGGGCGCGAGGTGCGCCTCGACTTCGCCTGGCCGGAGCTCGGTGTCTTCGCCGAGTTCGACGGGCGCGTGAAGTACGGCCGGCTGCTCCGGGCGGGCCAGGACGCCTCCGACGTCGTCGACGCCGAGAAGCGCCGCGAGGAGATGGTCTGCCGGATCACCGGCTGGCGCTGCCTGCGGATCATGTGGGAGGACCTGACCGACCCCGATCGCCTTGCCTGGCGGGTCCGTTCGCTCGCCTCCCACCACCGGCCCGCCGCCTGAGCGTGCCGGGCCGCCGTCGGCGCGGCGTACGACGGGTGCCGCAGCGGCCTGCGCCCCGTGCCCGGGCTGCGGCCGGCGCGGCGTACGTCGTGTGGTCGCCGCGGCGACCCGGCCAGCGCCCACTTGTGGCCCAGGTCCTGTACTTGTGGCCCGAGTTCTCGGGGCACAAGTGCAGGAGTCACCGGTCGACCGGTGACTCCGACAGCCGGGGCCGCGCCACCTACCAGGAGCCGCCGAAGGCGCGCTCGGTGGTGGCGTCGAGGGCGCGGCAGAGGACCTCGAGGTCGTCACCGCGGACCTCGGCCATGGCACGCACGGTCACGGGGACGAGGTAGGAGGCGTTGGGGCGGCCGCGGTGGGGGGTGGGGGTGAGGAACGGCGCGTCGGTCTCGACGAGCAGCCGGTCGAGGGGGGTGACGGCGAGGGCCTCGCGCAGCGGGGCGGCGTTCTTGAAGGTCACCGTGCCGGCGAACGAGAGGTGGGCGCCGCGGTCGAGGCAGGCGCGGGCGAAGGCGGCGTCGCCGGAGAAGCAGTGCATCACCCAGCGCTCGGGCACGCCCTCGGCGTCGAGCACGTCGAGCACCTCGTCGTGGGCGTCGCGGTCGTGGATGACGAGCGTCTTGTCGAGCCGCTTGGCCAGGTCGACGTGCCACGCGAAGCTCTCGACCTGCGCCGCCCGGCCGTCCTCGCCGGTGCGGAAGTGGTCGAGCCCGGTCTCCCCCACCGCCCGCACCCCGTCGTGCGCCGACGCCAGCTGCTCGATCTCCGCCAGCGCCGCCTCCAGCTCCCCGGCCGCTGCCAGCCGCGGGGCCTCGTTGGGGTGCAGGGCCACGCCCGCGACGAGGGCGTCGTGGCGCGCTGCCGCCTCGACGGCCCACCGCGCGCCGGGCAGGTCGCAGCCGATCTGCACGATCCGCGGCACCCCGACGGCGGCCGCGGCCGCCAGCGCGTCGGTGACGGTCCAGTCGGCGTCGCCGTCCGCGGAGTCGGCGATGTCGAGGTGGCAGTGGTTGTCGACGACCGGGTGCGGCAGCGGCTCGGGCGCGGGCGGGCGCGACCGGTCGCGGGTGTGCCCCTGCTCGGTGGTGGCGGCGCGGCGCCGGGTCGGGCGGTCGCTCACGCGCGTGCCCCTGCGCCCCCGGCCCCCTCGAGCGCGACGCCGTCGAGCAGCAGCTGCGCGAGCTCGTCGGGCGCGTGCTCGGGCACCCAGTGGCTCACGCCCTCGAGCACGCGGAAGCGGTACGGCGCGTCCACCCAGCCGGCGGTCCGCTCGGCCTGGGCGCGACCGCAGGCGGTGTCGCCGTCGCTCCACACGAAGGTGGTGGGCACCCGCACCCGGGCCGAGGTCCACGACGGCGGGGTGAAGGGCAGCGCGCGGTACCACGCCACCCCGCCCGGCAGGGCGCCGTCGTCGACCACCTCGCGACGGAAGCGCGCCAGGTCGGCCGGGCGCATGCCGGTCGCGGCGAGCAGCCGGTCCATGACACCGCCGCGGCGAGCGGCCATCCGCTCGGGCAGCCCGGGCACCTGGAAGGCCCCGACGTACCACGACTTCAGCACCTGCGGCCCGGCCATCGAGCGCAGGAACGCCCCGGGGTGCCCCACCGACACGGTCGCCAGGGTGCGCACGCGCTCGGGGTGCTGCGCGGCGTAGGACCAGGCGACGATCGCGCCCCAGTCGTGCCCGACGAGGTGCACGGGCGCGCCACCGGCCGCGTCGACGAGGGCGTCGACGTCCGCGACGAGCTCGGTGACGGCGTACGCCCTCCGCCCGGCGGGGCGCGCACCCGGCGAGTAGCCGCGCTGGTCGGGGGCCAGCGTGCGCAGGCCGGCGTCGTGGAGGGCGGGGACGACGGCGTCCCACGAGGTGGCGCGCTCGGGGAAGCCGTGGAGCAGCACGACGACCGCGCCGTCGAGCGGTCCGCGGTCGGCGACGTCGAAGGTGAGGCCGTCGCGCTGGAAGGTGGTGAGGCGGTCGGTCATCGGGTGCCCTTCTCGTGGACGAGGTCGTAGAGGTCGCGCCGCCGGATGCCCGCGGCGCGGGCGACCTCGGCGACGGCGTCCTTGGTGGTGGCGCCGGCGGCCTCGGCGGCGGCCACGGCGGCGCGCAGGCCGGCGGTGTCGAGGGGGCCGTCGGCGGCGGGCGGCGCTCCGGCGACCACCAGGGTGACCTCGCCGCGCACGCCGTCGGCGGCCCACGCGGCGAGCTCGGCGAGGCCGCCGCGGCGGACCTCCTCGTGGGTCTTGGTCAGCTCGCGGCACACCGCGCCGGGCCGGTCGTCACCGAACGCCTCCGCCAGCGCCGCCAGCGCGGCCGCGGTGCGGTGCGGCGCCTCGAAGAACACCATCGTGCGCGGCTCGGCGGCGAGCTCGGCCAGCCGTCGCGCCCGCTCGCCGGCCTTGCGCGGCAGGAACCCCTCGAAGCAGAAGCGGTCGACCGGCAGCCCCGAGACCGCGAGCGCCGTCAGCACCGCGGACGGACCGGGCACGGAGGTGACGTCGAGGTCCGACTCGACGGCGGCCGCCACGAGCCGGTAGCCCGGGTCGGAGACGCTCGGCATGCCGGCGTCGGTCACCAGCAGCACCCGCTCGCCCGCCTGCAGCGCCTCGAGCAGCTGCGGCGTGCGCTGCGCCTCGTTGCCCTCGAAGTACGACACCACCCGCCCACGGACGACCACGCCGAGGTCGGCGGCGAGCCGGCGCAGCCGCCGGGTGTCCTCGGCGGCGACGACGTCGGCGCTCGCGAGCTCCTCGGCCAACCGCGGTGAGGCGTCCGCGGGGCGGCCGATCGGGGTGCCGGCGAGCACGAGCATGGCCCGATCATGTCAGCCGCGCCTCGTAGGCTGAGCGCCGTGACCCTGCTCTCGCCTCCCCCGGTCGCACCGGCGGGCGCGCAGCCGGTCGTGCCACCCGCGGGGCGGCGGGCGCGGGCGCGCGCGGAGCGGCTGCGCGACGACCGCGCCGCCGGCTGGCTGACCGCGGTGGGCGTCGCGCTGGTCGCGCTGGTGCTGCGGCTGTGGCGGATCGGCGAGCCGCAGGCGTTCGCCTTCGACGAGACCTACTACGCCAAGGACGCCTGGTCGCTGCTGGAGTTCGGCTACGTCCGGGCCTACGCCGACGGTGCGGACGCCGCGATCCTCACGGGCGAGACCCGCGGCCAGTGGCTCGACGAGCCGTCGATGATCGTGCACCCCGAGGTCGGCAAGTGGCTCATCGCCCTCGGCGAGGCGGCCCTCGGCATGGACCCGGCGGGGTGGCGGGTGTCGGCGGCGGTGGCGGGCGCGCTGACGGTGCTGCTCGTCGTACGCCTCGCGCGGCGGCTCACCGGCTCGACGCTGCTCGGCGGGGTCGCGGGCCTGCTGCTGGCCCTCGACGGGCTGCACCTGGTGCTCTCCCGCCTCGCGCTGCTCGACGGCTTCCTCGCGCTCTTCCTGGTCGCGACGCTGGCCTGCGTGGTCGCCGACCGCGACCGCTCCCGCGCGCGCCTGGCCGACCTGGTCGAGCGCGGCGGAGGCGCCCCGGTCGACGGCTGGGGGCCGGTGCGCGGGCTGCTGCTGCGCCCGTGGCTGGTGCTCGCCGGCGTGTGCGCCGGGCTGGCGGCCGGCACGAAGTGGACCGCCCTGCCCGCCATCGCCGTGCTCGGCGTGCTGGTGTGGCTGTGGTCGGCCGGCGCGCGCCGCTCCTTCGGGGTGCGGCTCGCGCTGCTGCGCTCGGCCGTGGTCGACGGCGTGCCGGCCTTCCTCTCGCTCGTGGGTGTCGGCCTGGTCGTCTACGTGCTGTCGTGGTCGGGGTGGCTCGTCCACGCCGGGGAGTACGAGGAGCACCTGTCCGCCACGCAGTACACGACCTACGGCGGTGGGCAGCCGTGGCCCACCGCGAGCGAGCCGGACGCGTCCGGGCTCGGCGAGGTCACCCAGTCGCTGCGCTCGCTGGCGCACTTCCACCGCGACGTCTACGTCTTCCACGCACACTTCCTCGACGACGCCGAGCACACCTACGCCTCCTCGCCGCGCGGCTGGCCGCTGCTCGGTCGACCCGTCGGGGTGGACGCGCAGCTCGACATCGCGCCCGGCGAGCAGGGGTGCGCCGCCGCCCCCGGCAGCGACTGCCTGCGCCAGGTCGTCCTCCTCGGCACGCCCGCCGTGTGGTGGGGCGGCGCCGTCGCCCTGCTGTGGGCGGCCGTGCGCTGGCTCGGCGCCCGCGACTGGCGCTGCGGCCTCGTGGTGGTCGGCTTCCTCGCCACCTGGCTGCCCTGGTTCCGCTACGACGACCGACCGATCTTCTCGTTCTACGCCGTCGCGCTGCTGCCCTTCGTGGTGCTCGCGCTGACGCTCGCGATCGGCCGGCTGCTCGGAGCGGGCACCGGTGCGGGTGGCGGAGCGGGCAGCGGTGCGGGTGGCGGTGCGGGTGACGGGGCGGACCCGGGCCTGCGGCGCACCGTGGGCGTGGTGCTCGCCGGCTCCTACCTCGTGCTGGTGGTGCTGAACGCCGCGTGGTTCTGGCCGGTGTGGACCGACGAGCTGCTCACCAACGGCGAGTGGCTCGACCGGATGTGGTTCTCCCGCTGGATCTGACGCTGGACCCGAGGCGGGCTCAGTCGCTGCGGGCGTGCGCGTAGGCGTGCTGGAGGAAGTCCGCGCCGCCGACCACCGAGAAGACCGCGGCCCACGCTCGCGCTGCACCCGGGTGCAGCCCCAGCCCCGCGACGTACGCCGTCGCGATCCACGGCGCCAAGCAGAACGGGCAGGTCAGGAGCTCGCCGAGCGAGTGGGTCGGCCCGGGCCGGGGCGACTCCGCGACCTCCGCCGACCCGGCCTCGCCCTCGAACTCCGTGAAAGGGGCGCGCAGCGGCGTCGTGACGCCCTCCTTGGTCACGATGCGGGCCACCTTGTGAGTCGCCACGGCGCCGAGCGCGAGGTCCTTCCAGTCGTAGGACGCGGGCAGGCCACGGCCGGCGCGGCGGCCCAGCAGGGCGGTCGCCGCCACGCCGGTGGCGTAGGCCGTGAGCGCGGAGGCGTAGCCGGCGAGGCGGTGGGGGTCGCGAGGGCTGTCGGGCATGCCGGGTCGTACCCCTCGGTCGACCTCGCACGCGCCGGCGTGACCCGTCGCGCACCTCCTCCCACCCCGAGGGGTGCCGCGCTACCGTGTCACCAGACCGCCCTTGCTGCTCTCACCCCCGTTGCGCAGCAGGGGCGGTCCTGTGCGTGGGGGGCCGGGGGTCGTCGGCGGGTCAGCGGCGTGCGAGCCAGCGCAGCACGGTGCCGCGCACGCGGTCGGCGCCGCGCTCGAGGGGCAGCGCGCTGCCGGCCCCCGCGACGGTGCGGACCGTCAGCTCCTCGCTGCGGCGGAAGAGCAGGCCCGCCTCGGCCGCGCTGAGCGGCCGCACGCGGGAGTCGCGGGCGCCGGTCAGCAGCAGCACGGGCACCTCGACGGACCCGGCGCTCACCGCAGCGCGCGCGACCGTCGGCACGAGCGACTCGACGTCGCCGCAGGGGGTCTCGTTGCGCAGGCGCAGCGCTGCCCGTCGGACCCGCTCGGGCGCGGAGGCGAAGAGCAGCCGCGAGAAGGCCGCCGCGTCGGAGCCGAAGGGGGCGTAGTCGCCGCCGGCGGCGCAGGCCAGGACCTGCGCGCGGCCCTGCTCGAGCGCGAAGGCGGTGGGCGGTGCGGTGGGCGACGACATCAGCACGAGGCCGTCGGTGTCGTCGTAGGTCGCGGCCTCCAGCTCGGCGACGGTCGCGCCGGTGCCGTGCCCGTGCACCACGACGTGGGCGGCGTGCGCGGGGTTGGTCTCGCCCGCGACCCGGAAGGAGCCGGAGCGCAGCCGCTGCACGACCTGGTGGAGCTGGTGGGCCTGGGCCGCGAGGCAGGTGGCGTCACCGTCGGCGAGCGGGCTGCGGTCGTAGCCGAGACGGTCGAGCACCAGCGCCGTCTCGCCGCGGCGCGCGAGCGCGGTCGCGTAGCCGACCCCGTCCGGCGCCGGCGCGTCCCAGAACCAGCCGCCCGTGCCGGCGTCGTGGACGAGCACGTGCACCCGCAGCACACCACCGGTGGCGGCGACGCCCCCGCGCGGCCCGACCAGGCGCCCGCGCACGAGGTGCTCCGTGCCGTCACCGCAGTCGAGCGGCAGCAGCGCGTCCTCGGTGTTGGTGAGCGGGAAGGCCACCGCCCGCCGCACCACGCGGTGGGTGCGGGGGCGCGCCGGGCGCGCGTCGACCGTGGCGGTGCTCGCGGCCCCTGCCGTGGCACGCGCGGTCGCGGTGGCCGTCGCGGCGGTGGTCGCGGTGGCGGGCAGCGTGACGGCTGCCAGCGCCGCCGCGAGCGTCGCCGCGGCGGTGAGGAGCGTCGTACGACGGGGGGCACGGGCGGGGCGAGCGGGACCGGGTCGGCGCATGAGCCGACCGTAGGGCCGACCGGCGGTCGGTGACACACCCGTCGTACGTGACGTGTCCCACCCCGCCGGGGGGTAGTCCGCCACACCTCGGCCCTACCGCGCCGCGTGGAGGGCCGAGGCGTGCCGGACTACCGGGTGAGGGAGGTGGAACTGAGGGTGGTGCGCGCCTCGCGGGGAGGGCAGGCTGGCCGGGTGGACGCGGTCCCGCGCGGGTGCGTGGTGGTGGGTGTGGACGGCTCCGCCCAGGGCGACGAGGCCCTGCGGTGGGCCGCCGAGCAGGCGGTGCTCGAGGAGCGGCCGCTCGTCGTGCTCCACGCGGCCGACGTCGGCACCGCGCTCGCCGCGGCGTGGGCCGGCAGCCCGGGCGCGGACTACGGTGCGGTCCGCCGGGAGGTCGAGGCGGCGGGCCGCGCCCTGGTCGACGGCGCGGCACGGGCGGCCCGGGACCTGTCCCCCGGCGTGGCCGTGCGGACCGCCGTCGGGCCGCTCGAGGCGCGTCAGGCGCTGCTCGCCGCCTCGACGCGAGCGAGCCTACTCGTGATCGGCTCCCGCGGACGCGGGCCGCTCCGCAGCCTCGTGCTGGGCTCGGTGAGCGCCGCCGTCGCGCGCCACGCCCAGTGCGCGGTCGTGGTGCTGCGACCGCGACCCGGTGGCGACGCCTGCACCCCGTGGAGCGGGGTCACCCTCGGCGCGAGCGCCGACGTCGCCGGCGCGGAGGCGGTCGAGCGGGCCTTCCGGCACGCCACGGCCCGTCGGCTCCCGCTCACCGTCCTGCACCCGACCGGGTCGGCCGGGTCGGCAACCGACCCCGGCGTCGCCGCGTCCCTCGCGGGCGCGGCCGAGCGGTGGCCGGCCGTCGCCGTGCAGCACCGCGAGGTGGGCAGCGACCTCGCGGGCGCCCTCGCCGGGGCCACCGCGAGCAGCAACCTCGTGGTGCTCAGCGGGCCCCACCACGTCGCGGGCGAGCGGCCCGCCGGCGCGGGGGGAGCCGGGGGACACCGCCGGCGACTGCACCGCTCGGCGGTCGCGCTCGCCGTGCTCGAGCACGCGAGCGGCCCCGTCTGCGTGGTGCCGGAGCAGCGTGGGCGGTGAGACCGCCGGAGACACCGCAGGCCCCCTCCGCGGAGGGGGCCTGCGACGTGCGGTGGAGCTGAGGGGATTCGAACCCCTGACCTTCTCATTGCGAACGAGACGCGCTACCAACTGCGCCACAGCCCCGCGGTGTGCCCGACGGCACGGACAGGAAAGATAGCACCAGGCCCGGACCCGGCCGAAACCGGGCGCCGGGCCGTGGCACCCGGCGCGTCAGGAACCCACGGCCCGGCCGGACGACGCGGGCACCACGCCCTGCGAGCCCGCGACCGCCCGCTCGGCCGAGGCCGCGGCGTCGGCCTCGCGGGCGATCGCTGCGTCGACCTCGGTGCGCCCGGAGGTCCACACGCCGGTCGACTCCAGGTCGATGGTGCGGACCGAGCGGCGCACGGCCGCCGGCTTGCCGACGTAGGTCGGGAGGGTGACCGGCACCGGGTCCCACAGCGTGGGGTCGAGGGTCGCGGGCGAGACCGCGGCGATCGAGGCGGTCTCCGCCCCGGGCGCCACCTCGTCGAAGCCCTGGTCGTTGCGGGCGACCTCGAAGCGCTCGGGCACGTCGGACCCGCGGTCGGGCTCGCGCGCGTCCTCGTCGTCGGCGTCGGTCGCGGGAGCGGTCAGCAGGCCGCGCCCGGTCAGCGCGTCCCAGGCGGCGTGCTCACCGCGCACCATGAGGCGGCAGAGCACGAGCCAGGTGAGCAGCAGCCCGAGCGGCACGCCCAGCCAGGCCCAGGCGACGGCCTGCGTCGCGGCGAGGGTGGCGACGACCGCGACGGCACCGAGCAGCACCAGCAGCACCCGGCGCCGGCGGGCGGTCGCGCGGCGGGCCGCGGCGCGGCGGGCGCGCAGCTGCGCGGGGCTGGCCGCGACGACCGCCGGTGCGGTCGGGACCGCGACGGCGTCGCGCGAGGAGCCCTTCGTGGCGACGACGGCGGTCGCGCCGCTGCGCGCCGGGGTCACGACGAGCCGCGCGTCGCGGCCGGAGACCGGCTCGCGGCGCGCCAGCACCCGCATCGTGTGCGAGAAGCGGTCGACCGAGCGGCTGCGCACCACCTCGTCGTGGTGCTTGAGCGCCATCGGGACGAGGTAGGCGGCCCACGCCACGGCGAGGGCGACGAAGATGACTGCACTCAGGTCCACGCGAGCAGCGTAGGAGCGGCGCGCGGGGACACGCCGTACGTGCGGCGGTGTGTCGCCAGAACACTCCTGTGGCGGAAGTGGTCGGTGGGACTCGGCGTCGTCGCGACGTCCTCGCCCCCCTCGCGATCAATTGCTGGGTCGTGGCCCGGTTACTCACGAGCAACCGGGCCACAACCCAGCAATTGCTGCCTCCCGCGGGCGGCCAGGCGGCGTACGCCGTCAGGGCAGGCGGGCGCGCAGGCCCTGCGGGGCCTCCTCGCGGGTGACGGCGTAGATGCGGTGGTCGCGCCAGCCGCCGTCGATGTGGAGGTAGCGCGGGGCGAGGCCGACCTCGTGCAGGCCGAGCTTCTCGACGACGCGCAGGGAGTTGGAGTTCTCGGGGCGCACGGCGACCTCGACACGGTGCAGCCCGCCGGCGGTGAAGCAGTGGTCGACGGCGAGCGCGACGGCGCGGGGCACCAGGCCGCGTCCGGCGACGTCGCGGTCGATCCAGTAGCCGACGGTGGCGAACTGCGCCGACCCGCGCACGATGCTGCTCACGGTCAGCTGGCCGCGGAAGCGGCCGTCGACCTCGAGGGCGAAGGGCATGGCCTGCCCCTCGCGGGCGAGCCGGCGCAGCTGCCGCACGAGCGCGCGGAAGCTCGAGGGCCGGGCGTCGGCGCCGGGCGGGACGGTGGCGTCCCAGGGCCTCAGCCAGTCGGCGTTGCGGCTGCGCACCTCGCGCCAGGCGTCGGCGTCGTGCTGCGAGACCGGGCGCAGCAGCAGCTCGCCGTCGGCGAGGCGCACGGGCCACCCCGGGGCCCGCGACATCAGTGGTCGCTCCCGACAACCTGCTCGACGGCGTGCACCAGCCACGGCTCCAGCACGGCGAGGCCGTCGCGCACGCCGCCGCGCGAGCCCGGCAGGTTGACCACGAGGCAGGAGCCTGCGACCCCGGCCAGGCCGCGCGAGAGCACGGCCGAGGGCACGCCCTGCGCGACACCGTGCGCGCGGATCGCCTCGGCGATGCCGGGCACCTCGCGGTCGAGCAGCGGGCGGGTCGCCTCGGGGGTCCGGTCGGTCGGGGTCAGACCGGTGCCGCCGGTGGTGAGCACCACCCGGGCACCGTCGTGCACGGCCGCCGCGATCGCCACGCCGACCGGGTCGCCGTCGGGCACCACCGCGGGGTCCTCGACGCGGAAGCCGAGGCGGCGCAGGAAGTCGGCGATGAGGGGTCCGGTCTCGTCGGCGTAGACGCCGGCGGCGGCCCGGTTGGAGGCGACCACCACCGCGCCGAGCAGGGCATCGACACCGTCGGCCGCGCCGGCCGACACGCCCTCGGCGGTGCTCACGCCGGCCTCCCGTCGCGGGTCCAGGTGCCGCTCTTGCCGCCGGTCTTGCGCTCGACGCGCACGTCGGTGATGACGGCCCCCTTGTCGACGGCCTTGACCATGTCGACGACGGTGAGGGCCGCGACCGACACGGCCGTCAGCGCCTCCATCTCGACGCCGGTGCGGTCGCTGGTGCGCACCGTGGCGGTGATGGCCACGCCCTCGTCGAGCACCTCGAGGTCGACCTCGACCCCGCTGACCGCGAGCGGGTGGCACAGCGGCACCAGGTCGGGAGTGCGCTTGGCGCCCATGATGCCGGCGATGCGTGCCACGGCGAGGGCGTCGCCCTTGGGCACGCCCTCGCCGCGCAGCAGCGCGACCACCTCGGGCGAGGTCCGCACGCGCCCGGAGGCCGTGGCCTCGCGCGCGCTCACCTGCTTGCCCGAGACGTCGACCATCCGCGCCGCGCCGGTCTCGTCGACGTGCGTGAGCCGGTCGGCGCGGCGGTCGGCGCCTCGGTCGGCGCCTCGGTCAGCGCCGCGGTCGGTCGGTCGGTCGGTCACCAGGCCTCCTGGTCGAGCAGCAGCACGTCGACGGCCTGGCCGGCCTCGACGTGGGTGGTCTCCTCCGGCACGACCACGAGGGCGTTGGCCGCGGCGAGGTCGCCGACGAGGTGCGAGCCGCGTCCCTGCAGCGGGGTCACGCGCGCGACGCCGTGCTCCTCGGCGTGCTCGGCGCGGAGGTACTGCCGGCGCCCGGCGCGCACCTGCACACCGTGGGTGAGCCGGGCCCGCACGGTCGGGCGGGCGTAGGGCACGACCCCCATCAGCCGGCGGATGGCCGGCAGCACGAAGACCTCGCAGGAGACGTACGCCGCCACCGGGTTGCCGGGCAGCGCGAGGAGCGGCACGCGGTCCTCGCCCACCTGCCCGAGGCCCTGCGGACGGCCCGGCTGGAGCGCCACGCTGCCGAAGTGCACCTCGCCGGGCAGCGCACCGCTGCGGGCGGCGCGCCCGCCCTCCAGCGCCTCCTTGACGACGTCGTGGTCGCCCTCGCCGATGCCGCCGGTGGTGACGACGAGGTCGGCGCGCACCAGCTGGTCGGAGAGCGCCTCGGTGAAGGCGCGTGGGTCGTCGGGCACGATCCCGACGCGGTACGCCAGCGCACCGGCACGGCGCGCGGCCGCGGCCAGCAGGAAGGAGTTGGCGTCGAAGACCGAGTCGTGGCCCAGCTGGCTGCCGACCTCGCGCAGCTCCGAGCCGGTCGAGAGCACGACCACGCGCGGTCGCGGTCGCACCCGCACGGCCGCGCGGCCGGCGGCGGCGAGCAGCCCGAGGTGGCGCGGGCCGAGCACCGTGCCCTCCTCCACCAGGAGGTCGCCGGGCTCGACGTCCTCGCCGCGCAGGCGCACGTGCTGGCCGGGCTCGGGCGAGCGGGAGATGCGCACCTGCGCGGCGCCGCGGTCGGTCCACTCCTGCGGCACCACGGTGTCGGTGCCGACCGGCATCCGGCCCCCGGTCATGATCCGCACGGCCGTGCCCGGCGCGGTGGCCGTGAGGGTGGCCCGCCCCGCTGCCACCTCGCCGACGACGGGCAGCACCGCGGGGTCCGGGTCGCCTGCGTGGGCGACGTCGACCGCGCGCACGGCGTAGCCGTCCATGGCGGCGGCGTCGAAGCCGGGCAGCGGCGAGGTCGCCTCGACGTCCTCGGCGACGGCGAGCCCCAGCGCGTCCATGAGCGGCTGCGGGAAGGCCGGCAGCGGTGAGACCGCCGCGAGCACCCGGGCGAGGTGCTCCTCGACGCTCGCCTCGGGCTCCGCCCCGTGCTCCGGCTCGGGCATCCGGGTCAGGCGCTCGGGTCGTCGGCGCCCAGCACCGTGCCGGGCTCGACGCGCTGGCCGGTGCCCCGGCCCTCGAGGGCGGCCTCGCCGCGCACGACCACGTCGCGGCCGAAGGTCCACTCCCCCGTGACGGTCAGGCGGGTGGCCTCCTTGAGCGACGGGGCCCCCTCGGGGAAGCGCTGGTCGAAGGAGCCGACGAGGCCGTAGTGCTCCTTCTCGAGGTCGACGAAGGGCACGTCGGCCGCGACCTGCTCGAGCACGAAGTCCTGGCCGATGCGGTAGACGTCCGAGCGCAGCACGAGCAGGTCGTTGGTCGTCTTCACCGGCACGAAGCGGTCGCGGCCGACCTCGATGGTGCGGGCACCCTCGAAGACCTCGATCGCGGCCCCCATCGCGGTCTCGATCTGCACGACCTCGGGGCTGGAGGGGTCGGCCGGGTCCACGGTCTTGACGTTGCGGATGAGCGGCAGGCCGAGGATGCCCTCGCGCGCGTCGAGCACGTCCTTCATCGCGCGCAGGTCGAACCACAGGTTGTTGGTCGAGGTGTAGCGGTGGCGGTCGAGGTCGGCCAGCGCGTCCTTGTCGGAGTCCAGCGTCTGCGCGGTCTCGCGCAGCACGATCCGGCCGTCGGCCTTGCGCCGCGCGAAGTGGCCGCCCTTGCGGTCGGAGGCCGTGCGCCGCACCGCCTCGATGGCGAAGGGCGCACCGCTCGCCGCGAACCAGCCCGCGACCCGCGGGTCGGGGGTCGCCCCGAGGTTGTCGGAGTTGGAGACGAAGACGCGGGTGAAGCCCTCGTCGAGCAGCTGGTCGAGCAGGCCGGTGCCGCGCAGCGCGGTGTAGAGGTCGCCGTGGCCGGGCGGGCACCACTCGAGGTCGGGGTCGGCCGGCCAGGAGACCGGCGAGAGGTCCTTGACGAGGAGCTTGGGCTCCTTGTTCTGCAGGAACTCCAGCGGCAGGCCCTCGACCGGGAGCTCGTCGTAGCGCGCGAGCGCCGCCATCGTGTCGTCGGAGGTGCGGAAGCTGTTCATCACCAGCAGCGGCAGCCGGGCGTCGTGCTCGCGGCGCAGGTGGAGCACCTGGCGCGCGATGATGTCGAGGAACGACAAGCCGCGGCGCACGCAGAGCAGCGACTTGGCGCGGTCCATGCCCATCGAGGTGCCGAGGCCGCCGTTGAGCTTGACGACCGCGGTCTCGCGGATCGCCTGCGCGGCGGCCTCGTCCGCGACCTCGACGTCGGCGAGGCGCTCCATGTCGAGCGGCTCGATCGTCGACTCGGGGATCATGCCGGTCTCGCCGTGCTCGAGCAGGCGGTAGTAGTGGGAGAACACCTCGACGGCGGTCGCGTCGACGCCCGCCTCGTGCATCTTCTCCTGCGCGCGGCGCAGACCGGAGCTAGCCATGGTCCCGATCGTAGGCTGGCCGGGTGGCTCCCCCGCAAACCCCTCCGGGCGGGCCCGGACCCGCCGACCCGCGCCGACCGGCCGGCGACGGCCCGCTGCCCGCCAAGACCGCGCTGCGCGACCAGGTGCTCGCCGCGCGGCGACGCCTCTCCCTGGCCGAGCTGGCGCAGACCGCCCTCGCGCTGTCGGAGGAGGTGCTCGCCCTCCCCGAAGTACGCCGTGCCGCCACCGTCGCGGCGTACGTCTCGGTGGGCAGCGAGCCCGGCACCGGCCTGCTGCTCGAGGCGCTGCGGGCCCGCGGGCACCGCGTCCTGCTGCCGGTGCTGCGCCCGGACCTCGACCTCGACTGGGCCGAGCACCGCGGCGCGGTGGGCCTGGCGCGGGCGGGGCGCGGGCTGCTCGAGCCGACGGCGCCGACCCTCGGCACCGACGCGGTCGCGACCGCCGACGTCGTGCTCGTGCCCGGCCTGGCCGTCGGGCCCGCCGGCGAGCGGCTCGGGCGCGGCGGCGGCTCCTACGACCGGGCGCTCGCGCGGGTGCCGGTGGGCACCCTGACGGCCGTCCTGCTCCACCCCGGCGAGACCGGGCTGCCCGTGCCGACCGAGTCCCACGACCGCCCGGTGGCGGCGGCGGTCGTGCCGGGGCGCGTCCTGCGCTTCGGCTGAGCCCGGTCGGCCGACGTCAGCCCAGCGGCTCCTCGGCCGGCTCGAGCACCAGCACGTCGCGCGTCGCGTCGCGCACGGCCGCCTCGCCGAAGGGCCACGGCAAGGTGCGCCCGTCGACCCACCGCTCGGTCTGGTCGACGTAGTGCTCGCTGGCGGGGTGCCCCGACACCCCGGTCAGCGAGATCCACCGCGAGTCGTCGAGGTCGGCGAGGTCGACCACCATCCGCATCGACGGGGCCGCCGTCACGCCGTAGCCCTCGGCCGCGTCCCACGAGGTCGCGTCGACGGTGCTGCTGCCGCCCGAGACCTCCCAGCCGTCGCGGTTGAGCAGCCGCTCCGCGAGGGCGCTGCCCGACTGCCCGATCGTCGGGCTCTGCAGGTCCAGGCGGTGCAGCCGCCCCCACTCCCACTCCTCGGCGTCGCGGCCGAGCAGGCGGGTCAGCTCGTCGCGGGCGTCGCGCATCGCCTGCCGCACGACGTCGTCACGGGTCTCGAGCCCCGGCGTGCCGACGTCGTCCCACCACGGGTCGAGCGGGTCGTCGAGCAGCGCGTCGACGACCCCGAACCACCGGTCGCCGCCGTCGGGGTGGACCTGCGCGGGCAGCTCGTCGTGGAAGGTGAGGCGCAGCAGGTGCGACCACACCGCGTTGAAGTACGCCGCGCCCGCGCTGTCGGCGGACTGCGCGAGGTCCCAGTCGCGCAGCAGGCGCTGGCCGTCGGAGAAGAAGCCGCGCGGCAGGTCCTGGCGCAGCAGGTGCGGCAGCAGCGTGGTCGCGAAGGGGTGGCGGTCGTCGAGCTGCAGCGCCACGGCGTCGTCGACCCCGAGCCGCTCGCCGACGGCGACGTCGCTCTCGAGCCGGTCGCGGATGCGCTGGGCGCGGTAGCCGAGGTCCCAGTCGCGGGTCAGCAGGTAGGGGTAGTCGGGTCCCACCACGGCCTGGTTGGCCGTCACGACGAGACCGTCGTCGGGGTCGAGCTCGCTGGGCAGCGCCTCGAAGGGGACCGGCCTGGCGGACCAGTCGTCGGTGAGCCGCCAGCCCTCGGCCGGCCACCGCCCGTCGTTGCCGGGCAGCCGCACCGGCACCCGCCCCGGCGCCTGGTAGCCGACGTGGCCTTCGCGGTCGGCGTAGACCAGGTTCTGCGCCGGCACGGCGAAGTCGGCCGCGGCGGCCCGGAAGTCGGCCCAGTCCTCGGCCTGGTTCAGCGCGAGCAGCGCGTCGGCGGTCGGCGAGGGGCGCAGGGCGGTCCAGGCGAGCGCGACCGCGTAGCCGTTGCCGCGCGCGGGGTCGCCCAGGGCGTCGGGCGTGGGCGCGTTCGCGCCCACGGAGCTGAGCTCGCGGCTGACGTCGGAGAGCAGGGGGCCGTGGTGGGTCTCACGCACGACCAGCTCGAAGTCGGGGGCGTCGCGCACCTCGACCACCTCGGTGCGGGTCTCGAGGGGTCGCAGCCGCCGCCCGTGCTGGTAGCGGTCGCCCCGCACGCGCTCGAGGAACAGGTCGGTGACGTCGGGCCCCAGGTTGGTGAAGCCCCACGCCACGTCGGCGTTGTGGCCGATGACCACTCCCGGCACGCCGGCGAAGGAGAAGCCGCTGACCTCGTAGGGGCACTCCTCGTCGACCGTGCGGCAGTGCAGTCCCACCTGCGTCCACACCCCCGGCAGCGAGACACCGAGGTGGGGGTCGTTGGCCAGCAGCGGCAGACCTGACGCGGTGTGCTCGCCGGCCACCACCCAGCTGTTGCTGCCGAGGCCGTCGCCGTGGCCGAGCAGCGGCGGCACGGCGCCGAGCGCCTCACCCGCCGACGTGAGCGCCCGCGCCTGCGCGGCGGTCCACCCCGGGGCGGGGCGCGCCGAGCCGCCGGCGACCCCGCTCGCCGTGGTGGCGCCGACGGCCTCGGCGTCGGCGTCGAAGGTGCCGCCCACCACGGCGCCGCCGTCCACGATCGGCTCGTGCTCGTCGTAGGGGTACGCCGGGAACAGCTGCTCGGCGCGCGCCCGCCCGACCCGCACCGCGGCGGTGACCCGCTCGACCTCCTCGGCCATGTTGCCGCGCAGGTCCCACGCCATCGCCTTGAGCCACGCGAGCGAGTCGACGGGCTCCCACGGCTCTATGGTGTGGTCGAGGCCGGTGGCGCGCAGCAGGGTGTACTCCACCGCGACGTCGGTCGAGCCGCGACCGTCGAGGTAGGCGTTGACCCCGTCGGCGTACGCCGTGAGGGCGGCGCGCGTCGCGGGCTCGACGAGGGCCAGCTCGCGCTGGGCCACCCGCCGCCACCCCATCGTGCGCACCGTCTTGTCGGACTCGAGGGCAGCCTCGCCGAAGAGCTCGGCGAGCCGGCCGGCGGTGGCGTGGCGGCGCACGTCCATCTCCCAGAAGCGGTCCTGCGCCTGCACGAAGCCCTGGGCGAAGAAGAGGTCGTGCGCGGTGTCGGCGTAGACCTGCGGGATGCCGTGCTCGTCGCGCAGCACCTGCACCTCGGCGTCCAGCCCGGCCAGCTCGAGGCGGCCCTCGGTCTGCGGCAGCGGCCGGCGCACCAACGTCGCGGCGGTCGCGACGCCGGCGACCAGCAGCAGGACCAGCACCACGGCCGTGCCGAGCGCCCAGCGCGCGGGCCGGGGCCAGTCGCGCACGCGCGGGACGGCGTCGCGCAGGCGGGGCTCGGCGGGCGGTGCGGGCGTGCGGTCGTCCATGGTCTGGCCATTGTGCCGTACCATTTGGCAGTCGAAGGTCGAGAGTGCCAGCGGACGTGCTCCGCCGGCCGATCCCGAGGAGCCTCCAGGTGCCCACCTACCAGTACGCCTGCACCGCCTGCGACCACGCCTTCGAGCAGGTCCAGAGCTTCAGCGACGACGCCCTCACCACCTGCCCGGCGTGCCAGGGGCGCCTGCGCAAGGTCTTCAACGCCGTCGGCGTGGTCTTCAAGGGCTCCGGCTTCTACCGCACCGACAGCCGGTCGAGCTCGTCGTCGAGCGACACCGCGGGCAGCTCGAGCGGCTCCTCCAGCTCGTCGGACTCCTCCTCGTCGAGCACCTCCGGCTCGTCGTCGACCTCGTCGTCGTCCTCCTCCGCCGGCTCGGCCTCGAGCAGCACCGCCGCCGCCTCCTGACACCTCGCCCACCGCTGGTCGAGCAGCGGACCCACCCCCACCGCCGGTCGAGCAGCGAGCCCCGACGAGCGTGTCGAGACCCCCGCGAGCGCGCCGCCCCGGCCTCGACCCGGGAGCTGCCCGCCGGAGACCCCTGTGGACGAGCGCACGCACGCGACGCCCCGCACGCCTAGCGTCGAGGCGTGTCCTCGACCACCTCGCCCCCACCCGGCCTCCGGCGTCGCCTGACCCGGTGGCGACGCCGCACGCGGCGCCGGGTGCTCGCCCGGCGCCGGCTGCTCGCGGCGGTGCTCGCCGCGGTGGCGGCGCTGGCCGCGGTGAAGGCGACCGCCCCGCCGGCGGCGCCGTCGGCGGCGCTGGTGGTCGCGAGCCGCGACCTGCCGGCCGGCGAGCGGCTCGGCCCCGGCGACCTGGAGGTGGTGCGGGTCGCGCCGGGCAGCCGGCCGGCGCGCGCGCTCACCCGAGCCGACGCCGTCGGGGAGGTCCTGGCCTCGCCGCTGGGTGCCGGCGAGCCGGTGACCGACCTGCGACTGCTCACCCGCGACCTGCTGGACACCGCGCCCGGCCTCACCGCCGTGCCGGTGCGGCTGCCCGACGCCGCGGTCGTCGACCTGCTGCGCGTCGGCGACCGGGTCGACGTGGTCGCCACCGCCCCGCGCGGCGGGGTGGCGACGACCGTGGCTGCGGACGTCCGGGTGCTCGCCGTCCCGCCGGCAGTCGCCGCGGAGCAGGCGAGCGCCGCTCCCCCGGGTCGGCTCGTCCTCCTCGGCACCGCGCCCGAGGTCGTCGGCGCACTCGCGGCGGCCGCCGCGCGGGACTACCTGACGGTGGTCTGGTCCGGCTAGCGTCTCCCCGACCGGCTCCGACCCCGGGGCCCGCACGAAGGAGCACACGTGTCCGGCTTCAAGAACTTCCTGCTGCGAGGCAACCTCGTCGACCTCGCGGTCGCAGTCATCATCGGCACCGCCTTCGGCGCGGTCGTCACCGCCTTCACGGCGTGGCTGACCAGCAAGATCCCCGCGGTGGAGGACGTCTTCGCCGGCACCGAGCTCGGTGACCTCGGCTTCTTCCTGAACGCGCTGATCTCGTTCATCGTGCTCGCGGCGGTCGTCTACTTCGCGGTCGTCCTGCCCTACACCAAGGCCCGTGAGCGCTTCTTCCCGAGCCCTCCCCCGGGCACGCCGGAGGAGATCGAGCTGCTGCGCCAGATCCGCGATGCCCTGCAGGCCCAGGCCGGCACCGGCTCGGTCCCCGGCACCGGGACGCAGACCCCCGGCACCTGAACGGTGATCGTGCGGACCCGCAGCCACCCGCTGACCGCAGGTCCACACGTACCGACGAATAGCCGCCGGCGCCCCGGCCTGCCGCGGGCCCGGCCTGCCCGGCGAGCCGTCAGCGGCGCCTACGAGCCGTGGTGCGGCGGCACCTGCTCACGCCACCAGCGGTCAGCGGCGCTCTCCCCCCGCGGGGAGGGCGCCGCGGCGCGTTCGTCTGAGGTCGTGTCGGGCAGCACGTCGCCGAAGACCTCGGCGCGGCGCCGGCGCCGGGCAGCCTCCTCGCGCAGCCGGCGGCGCTCGTCCGCCGCCGCGGCGTCGACCTGGGCGTCAGACGCAGAGTCCGGCATCGAGCGCCTCCTGGCGGGCCTGCTCGGCGGCCGCCTGCTGCTGCGGCGAGGCGCTGGGGCTCGACGGCGTACCGCCGCCGCCCGCGCCGTCGCCGCCGTCGCCCGCGCCGGACCCCGGGCCCGCGGGCCCGCCCGGCACGTCCGCCGCGCTGATCGCGGTGCCGGTGAGGGTCCGCGAGAGCGGCTCGTCATTGCGCATCTTGCGCCAGAGCACGTCGGCCTGGTCGGTCCACACGATGCGGTTGGAGTCCTGCGGGTCGACCTGCCACGGCACGGTCATGAACTTGATCTTGTCGAGCCCGATGCCCTGGAACTCCTGCGCCAGCCCGGCGAGCCGGCCGATGTTGCCCAGCCCCGGGTCGACGGTGAGGCTGCGCGTCGCGGCGGAGGCGAAGGAGATCAGCCGGTCCGGCCGGCTCAGGGTGTCGGCCGAGAGCACCTTCGCGGCCATCGAGGCGATGAAGGCCTGCTGCCGCTTCATCCGGCCGATGTCGGAGCCGTTGCCCACCGCGTAGCGCTGGCGCACGTAGTTGAGCGCCTCCTTGCCGCGGATCTCGCGGGTGCCCTCCTCGAGGTAGATCCCGTGCTCGCGGTCATCGATGGTCTCGGGGATGCAGACCTGCACGCCGTCGACGGCGTCGACCATGTCGCGGAAGCCGTTGAAGTCGAGCACGACGTAGTGGTCGATGCGCAGGTCGGTGAGCTGCTCGAACTGCTGGATGGTGCAGGCCGGGCCGCCGATGCTGAAGGCCTCGTTCCACATCTGGTAGTCCTCGGCCGGGATCTCGCCGCGGTCGCACGCGGGCCGGTCGACCATCGAGTCGCGCGGGATGCTGACGCCGTAGGCCCGCTCACGGTCGGCGGAGAAGTGGAAGAGGATCGTGGTGTCGGAGGCGGCGGCCCCGGACTCGCCGTCGATGTCGTTGCCCTCGCCCTCGCGGGTGTCGGAGCCCATGACCAACACGTTGAGCGGCTCGCGGGAGCCGGCGACGTCGACCACGTCGGGCCGGTCCTGCAGCCGGTCGCCGACCTCGACGACGTTGAGGTTGCCGCTGAGCTCGCGGTAGAGGTAGACGACCGACAACCCGGTCACCAGCGCCATCGCGACGACGGTCGCGAGGAGCACCTTGGCGACGGTGTGCCGGCGCCGGCCGCGCCCGCGGCGCTTGGCGCGGGCGGTCGACGCGGCTCGTGGCGGGGTGGCGTCGAGGCGGCCGGGGCCGGGCTCGGCGTCGGTCACGAGGTCTCCACGAGGGCAGGCAGCAGGGGCGGCGGTCAGGGGCACCACGGCACCGCCCGGCAGCTCCGGCCGGACGTGCACCACCCTCCAGGGTAGGTGACCGACCCACATGATGCGGCGGCGCGCGCGTGGCGGCCAAACCGGCGGTGCCGCCCTGCCGGGCCGCGGCGCCGCCCGTGCCAGGATGTCCGCCGACGCCGCCGGTCCGCGCCGGCGGCGCTCCGCCCCAGTAGCTCAGTGGACAGAGCAGCCGCCTCCTAAGCGAAAGGTCGCAGGTTCGACTCCTGCCTGGGGCACCACGGCGTACGCCGGGACGAGGGCGGGGGCGCGCCCCCGCCGGTCCGTCAGCCCTCGACCACCTCGAAGCGCATGCCCGCGGCCTGCAGTCGCGCGAGCAGCGACTCGCCCATCGCGACCGCGGTGGTGACCTGGCCGCTGGTGGTCGGGTTGTCGTCGAGGGCGAGGGAGAGCGCGGCCTCGGCGAGCATCTTGGCGGTCTCGTCGTAGCCCGGGTCGCCGCCCGAGACGCGGGTGTGCACCGTCCGGCCGCCGGTCTCGCCCACGAGGTCGACGCTGAACCACGACTTGGCGCGGCGGCCCTCGTCGGGGCCGTCGCCCTGCGCGACCTTGCCCAGCAGCGCCTTGCGCAGCGGGCCGACCTGGGCGGCCAGGCCGAGGGCGGTGACGCCGACCGCGCCGCCCGCGGCGTAGCGCAGCGTCTTGGTGCCGGCGTAGTGGGAGTAGCGGAAGTCGGGGCCGTAGTCGGCGCGCGCGGCCCCGCTGCGGGCGACCACGAAGGGGTCGAGCGTCGGCAGCGGCAGCAGCCAGTAGCCGAGCAGCGGGTCGCGGTGGGGCTTGCCGGCGACCGCGCGCGAGCGGCGCCCGGTCGGGCGCTCCTCGCGGCGGCGGCGCTGCGAGGAGGCCTCGCGCATCTGGCGAGCGCGCGCGAACTGACCGAGCGCGGAGTGGAAGGTGCCGCCCGAGAAGGTGCCGCCGCCGCGCACCACGCCGCGCACCGTCAGCGGCCCGTCCACCGGCCCGTCGGCGGCGAGCTGCTGCACCGTGAAGAGCACGCCGAGGTCGTGCGGGACGGAGTCGAAGCCGCAGGCGTGCACGAGGCGGGCGCCGGTGCGCTGGGCGGTCTCGTGGTGCGCGAGCCACATCCGGTCGACGAACTCCGGCTCGCCGGTGAGGTCGAGGTAGTCGGTGCCGGCCTCGGCGCAGGCGCGCACGAGCGGCTCGCCGTGCTCGAGGTAGGGGCCGACGGTCGTGGCGACGACCTCCGCCCGCGCGGCCACCGCGTCGAGCGACGCCGGGTCGGTGACGTCGGCGGTGAGCAGCTCGAGCTCACCGAGGTGCGGGTGCTCGGCTGCCAGCGAGCGGCGCACGTCCTCCAGCTTGGCGGGGTTGCGCCCGGCGAGCGCCCAGCGCAGGTCGTCGGGGCCGTGGGCGGCGAGGTACTCGGCGGTCAGGCGGCCGGTGAAGCCGGTCGCGCCGAAGAGGACGAGGTCGAGGTCGCGGTCGGGCATGGGCCACATCGTGGCAGGTCGCCGGGCAGGTCGCCGGGTGAGCCCGCGCGAGCCCGGAGCGGCCGGCGGGCGCGGCGTACGCTGGTGGCATGTGCCGCAACATCCGCCAGCTCCACAACTTCGAGCCCCCGGCGACGGGCGAGGAGGTCGCGGCGGCGGCGCTGCAGTACGTCCGCAAGGTCAGCGGCGCGGCCAAGCCGTCGCAGGCCAACCAGGCCGCCTTCGACCGCGCGGTCGCCGAGGTCGCCCGCGCCACCCAGGAGCTGCTCGACGCGCTCGTCACCACCGCCGCCCCCAAGGACCGCGAGGTCGAGGCGGCGAAGGCCCGGGCGCGCGCGGAGCTGCGGTACGCCCGTTGACCCAGCAGGCCGCGCACGCTGCGGGGTCGACCGCGGCCGCGCTCGCGCCTGTGGTCCACCCCGTGGTGCGGCCGGCGCAGCGGCCGGCGCTGCCACCGCGCACGCACCACGACGACCCCGCGGCGGCGCTCGCGCTCCTGGCCGACCGACGGCTCGTCGTGCTCACCGGCGCGGGGCTGAGCACCGACTCGGGCATCCCCGACTACCGCGGCCCGGGCGCGCCGGTGCGCACCCCGATGACCTACCAGGAGTTCGTGGCCGCGCCGCGGGCCCGCCAGCGCTACTGGGCGCGCAGCCACGTCGGCTGGGGCCGCATGCGCCACGCCGAGCCCAACGCCGGGCACCTCGCCCTGGCGCGCCTCGACCCGGAGCTGCTCGTCACGCAGAACGTCGACGGCCTGCACGAGCGTGCCGGCAGCCGCCGGGTGGTGGCCCTCCACGGCCGCATCGCCGACGTCGTCTGCCTCGACTGCCGGCGCACGACGTCGCGCGCGGCGCTGCACGCCCGGTTGACCACCCTCAACCCCGGCTACGCCGAGGCGCACGCCGACGTGGCCGACCGGCCCGACGGCGACGTGGAGCTGGAGGAGACGGCCGACTTCGTCGTGCCGGGGTGCGAGGCCTGCGGCGGGGTCCTCAAGCCCGACGTGGTCTTCTTCGGCGAGAACGTCCCGCGCCCACGGGTGCAGCGCTGCCTCGACGCGGTCGACGCGCTGGCGGACGACCCGCCGGGGGCGCTGCTGGTCGTCGGCTCGTCGCTGACGGTGATGAGCGGCCTGCGCTTCGTGCGGCGCGCGGCCAAGGCGGGCACGCCGGTCGTCGTGGTCAACCGGGGCGCCACGCGCGGCGACGACCTCGCGACCCTGGTGGTCGAGGCCGGCTGCAGCGGCTTCCTCACCGCGCTGGCCGACGCCAGGGGCTGAGGCCCGCGACTGGAGCCCGCGACTGGAGCCCGCGACTGGAGCCCGGCCAGGGGGTCAGGTCAGCTCTCGGCGAGCAGCGCGACGGCGCGGCGCTGCGCGGGCACCCGCATGGCCTCGCGACCGACGGTGCGCAGGCTGCCGAGCATCGCGACGACGTCGGCGACGTCGACGCGGGGGGCCTCGGCGGCGGCGTCCTCGCACAGGAGGGCCTCGGCCTGGTCGGCCGGGACGACCCCGCCGAGCGAGAGGCGGTAGACGGTGTCGTCGAGGGTGAAGTCGACGTCGACCACGCAGCCGGTCCAGTGCTCGGCGCCCGAGCGCACGACGACGACCTCGCCGGGCTCGAGCCCGCGGGGCAGGCCGGCGGCGGTGTGGCTGACGAGCAGCGAACGACTGCGGCGCGTGAACTCCGCGACCTCGGTCTCGACGAGCAGCATGGTGGGCTCCCTCCCGGTGCGGGTCCCTCAACCCGCACCCACCTCAACGACGCGTTCGGGGCCGGGTCACGCCGCGGATCGCGACCGCTCCCACCGGTCTGGACCACCCGGGACCCGGGCGGCCCGACGGAGCGAGGTCAGAGCACGCGCACGAAGATGTGCTCGGCGGCCTCGAGGTCGACCTCGGCGGTCTCGCCGGAGGAGCCCACGAGCACGCCGTGCTCGGTGCCGACGACGGTGACGGTCTTGTCGGGCAGGGCCCCGGCACGCCGCAGCGCGCTCATCAGCACCTCGTCCTTCTGCATCTCCTCGGAGATGCGGCGCACGTGCACGCGGCCCTCCGCGGTGCCCGCGGCCGACGCCAGCGACTGCACGCCCTCCATGAAGCCCTCGCCGGGCGCGGTCTGGCCGAGCTCGTCGAGGCCGGGGATGGGGTTGCCGTAGGGCGACTCTGTGGGGTGGTCGAGCAGCTCGAGCAGGCGCCGCTCGACGGTCTCGCTCATCACGTGCTCCCACCGGCACGCCTCGGCGTGCACGAGCTCCCAGTCGAGGCCGATGACGTCGGTGAGCAGCCGCTCGGCCAAGCGGTGCTTGCGCATGACCCGCACCGCGAGGCGGCGGCCCTCCTCGGTGAGCTCGAGGTGGCGGTCTCCCTCGACGGTCAGCAGGCCGTCGCGCTCCATCCGGGCGACGGTCTGCGAGACCGTCGGGCCCGACTGGTGCAGCCGCTCCGCGATGCGGGCGCGGAGCGGGACGATGCCCTCCTCCACGAGCTCGTAGATCGTGCGGAGGTACATCTCGGTGGTGTCGATCAGGTCGCTCACACCGCCATCCTCCCAGACGCGGCCGACACCTCCCGCAGCCGACGGCGGGCCCCCCGGCGGCTGGGTGGGCGGTGGCACAGTGACGGCGTGAGCGACGCGCCCGTGCACACCGTCATGTGGTTCCGCCGCGACCTGCGGCTCGGCGACAACCCCGCCCTGCTCGAGGCGTGCGACGCCGACGGCGTGCTGCCGCTCTTCGTGCTCGACCCGGCCCTGTGGGACCCGGCCGGCCCGTCGCGTCGCGCCTACCTCACCGCCTCGCTGCGCGCGCTCGACACCGCGCTCGACGGGCTCGGCGGCGGCCTGCAGGTCGTGCACGGCGACCCCGTCGAGGTGCTGCCGCGCGTCGCGGCGGAGGTGGACGCCCGCCGGGTCCACCTCGCCGCCGACTACGGCCCCTACGGCCGCCGGCGCGACGAGCGGGTCGAGGCGGCCCTCGCCGAGCGTGAGGTCGAGGTCGTGCGGACGGGCTCGCCGTACGCCGTTGCGCCGGGGCGCGTCGTCAACGGCTCCGGGAAGCCCTACCAGGTGTTCACGCCCTTCTCGCGCGCGTGGGCGGAGCACGGCTGGCGCGGCCCGGTCGACCCGCCCAGTGCTGCCACGTGGCTGACGCTCGAGCGCACCGACGACCTGCCCGACGTCGACCTGCCCGACGGCCTCGCGCTGCCCGAGGCCGGCGAGGAGGCCGCGCGGCGCGCGTGGGCGGCCTTCCTCGACCGCGTCGCCGACTACGACGAGGAGCGCAACCGTCCCGACCTCGACTCCACCTCGCGGATGTCGCACCACCTCAAGTACGGCGAGGTGCACCCCCGCACGCTGCTCGCCGACCTGAAGGGGCGCCGCGGCAAGGGGCCGACGACCTACCGCACCGAGCTGGCCTGGCGCGACTTCTACGCCGACGTCCTCTTCCAGCGCCCCGACTCCGCCCGCGACTACTACAAGCCCGAGCTCGCCCGCCTGCAGTACGACGAGCCCGGCGCCGGCTTCGAGGCCTGGCGGGAGGGGCGCACCGGCTTCCCCGTCGTCGACGCCGGGATGCGACAGCTGCGGGCCGTCGGCTGGATGCACAACCGGGTGCGGATGATCACCGCGAGCTTCCTGGTCAAGGACCTGCACGTCGAGTGGCAGCACGGCGCCCGGCACTTCCTGCACTGGCTCGTCGACGGCGACCTGGCCTCCAACAACCACGGCTGGCAGTGGACGGCCGGGTCGGGCACCGACGCCTCGCCCTTCTTCCGGGTCTTCAACCCCACCACCCAGGGCCGGAAGTTCGACCCCGACGGTGCCTACGTGCGGCAGTGGGTGCCCGAGCTCGCCGCGCTGCCCGACGACGCCGACGTGCACGACCCCTCGCCGGAGCAGCGCGAGCAGGTGGGTTACCCCGCCCCCGTCGTCGACCACGCCGCGGAGCGCAAGGAGGCGCTCGAGCGGTACGGCAAGATCCGGCCGTGACCACCCAGCGCACCGAGCCCACCGAGCAGGCCCTCACCGTCCCCGCCCGCTTCTGCGGCCCGCCGCGCAGCGGCAACGGCGGGTGGAGCGCCGGGGCGCTCGCCGCGCTCTGGGCGGACGCCCGCGGGTCCGGCCCCCTCGGCACGGCGGTGACCGTCACGCTGCGCACCCCGCCCCCGCTCGACACCCCGATGCCCACCACCCACGACGAGGCGGGCGCGCTGGTCGCCCACCACGACGGGGTGGTGGTCGCGGAGGCGGTCGCGGCCCCCGCCCCGCCCCGTCCCGTGCCGGGCGTCCCGGTCGCCGACGCGGCGGCCGCGGAGGCGGCGTACCCCGGCCTGCGCTCGCACCCCTTCCCCACCTGCTTCGCCTGCGGTCCGGGTCGAGAGCCGGGCGACGGCCTGCGGATCTTCCCGGGGCCGGTCGACCCGCGCGACGCCGACGAGCCCCGCGTCGCGGCGACCTGGGTGCCGGCCGGGCCGGCCGGGTCAGCCGGGTCAGCCGGGTCAGCCGGGTCAGCCGAGCCGGTCGACCTGGCGACGACCTGGGCAGCGCTCGACTGCGTCGGCGGGTGGGCCGGCGACCTCGAGGAGCGGCTCATGGTGCTCGGTCGGATGACCGCAGTGGTCCACCGGCTGCCGCGGCCCGGCGAGACGCTGGTCGTGGTCGGCGCCGCCCGCGGCGTCGACGGCCGCCGCACCCTGACCGCCTCCTCGCTGCACGACGAGGACGGCGTGGTGGTCGGGGCCGCCGAGCACGTGTGGTTCGCGGTCGACCCGGCGCTCTTCGCCTGAGGCCCGCACGTCCTGGCGTTGACCGCGAGCCCCCCGGCGGGGGAGACTGGCGGCATGCGCGATTTTAACGATCCAAAGAACGCCTGGTGGCGCCACGCGGTGTGCTACCAGGTCTACGTCCGCAGCTTCGCCGACAGCGACGGCGACGGCGTGGGCGACCTGCCCGGCATCACGTCCCGGCTCCCCCACATCGCCGCCCTCGGGGCCGACGCGCTGTGGATCACGCCCTTCTACACCTCGCCGCAGAAGGACCACGGCTACGACGTGGCCGACTACTGCGACGTCGACCCGCTCTTCGGCGACCTCGACGCGGCCGACGCGCTGCTCGCGCGCGCCCACGAGCTCGACCTCAAGGTCATCGTCGACCTCGTGCCCAACCACACCTCCGACCAGCACGTGTGGTTCCAGGCGGCGCTGGCGGCCGGCCCGGGCAGCCCGGAGCGCGCCCGCTACCTCTTCCGCGACGGTCGCGGGGTCGACGGCTCCGAGCCGCCCAACAACTGGCACTCCGTCTTCGGCGGCCCGGCCTGGACCCGCGTCACCGAGGCCGACGGCGCGCCGGGGCAGTGGTACCTCCACCTCTTCGACTCCACCCAGCCCGACCTCGACTGGCGCAACCCCGAGGTCGGCGACATGTTCGAGGACGTGCTGCGCTTCTGGCTCGACCGCGGCGCCGACGGCTTCCGCATCGACGTCGCGCACGGCCTCTACAAGGAGGCGAGCCTGCGCGACCAGGAGCGCCCCGAGCTCGCGCGCGGCCTGCCCGACGACCACGTGGCGGAGGCGGCGGAGGAGCGCTCGATGGTCGAGCGCACCCTCACCGACGAGCCGATGTGGGACCAGCCCGAGGTGCACGAGGTCTACCGCCGCTGGCGCCGGGTCATGGACGACTACGAGGGCCGGATGAGCGTGGCGGAGGCCTGGACGCAGACCGCGGAGTCCATGGCCAAGTTCATCCGCCCCGACGAGCTGCACCAGACCTTCAACTTCTCGTGGCTGCTCGCCCCGTGGTCGGCCCAGGCCTTCCGCGACGTCGTCACCGACACCCTCGACTCGCTGGCCGCCACCGACGCTTCGCCGACCTGGGTGCTCAGCAACCACGACGTCGTGCGCCACCCCACCCGCTACGGCGGCGGTGCGCAGGGCCTCGCCCGCGCGAAGGCGGCGACGATGACGATGCTCGCGCTCCCCGGCTCCTCCTACCTCTACCAGGGTGAGGAGCTCGGCCTCGAGCAGGTCGACGTCGCGGAGGAGTTCCGCCAGGACCCGTCGTGGTTCCGCACCGGCGAGGTCGGCCGCGACGGCTGCCGCGTGCCGATGCCGTGGGGCGGGCAGAAGCCGCCCTTCGACTTCGGCCCCGGCGAGGGCCAGCCGTGGATCCCGCAGCCCGACGAGTGGGTCGACCTCACCGTCGAGGCGCAGGAGGGCGTCGAGGGCTCCACGCTGGAGTTCTACCGCTCCGTGCTGCACACCCGCCGCGACTTCGCGACCACGGCCGGCGACGAGGTCGACATGGTCGACCTCGGCGACGACGTGCTCGCCTTCCGTCGCGGCCCGGTGCTCGCCGTGCTCAACTGCGGCAGCACCCCCGTCGACCTCCCCGCGGGCGAGGTCATCGCCGCCAGCGGACCGCTCGACGGCTCGCTGCCCGGCGACACCGCCGCCTGGCTGCGGGTCTGACGACCCGCACCCTGTCGGAGTCACCGGCTGACCGGGGACTCCTGCACATGTGCCCCGACAACTCGGGGCACATGTGCAGGACCTGGGCCACAGGTACGCCGTCCGGCCGGTCGGCGCGTCAGCCCTCGACCGCCGCGTTGTAGCGCCCCAGCAGCGCGGCAAGCTGCTCCAGGTCGGCGATGGGGAGGGCGTCGAGGCGGGCGAGGTAGCGCTCGCGGCGCTCCGCGTCGACCCGGGCGAAGGCCTCCTCCGCCGCGGCGGTCGCCGCGACCCGGCAGGCACGGCGGTCGTCGGGGTCGGCGCGACGCTCCACCAGGCCGGCCGCCTCGAGCTGGGTGACGAGACGGCTCACGGCCCCCTTCTCGATACCCGACGTGGCCACCAGGTCGACCTGGCGGGCCGGCCCCTCGCGGACCAGCCGGCCGAGCACGAGGTAGCCGACCGGGGTCAGGCTGGGTCCGAGCGCTGCGGCCCGCTGGTGCAGCACGCGCCGCAGCCGCCGGCCGAGCACCAGCACCTCGGCCTCCACCTGCGACACGGCGGCTCGCCGGGCGTCGACGCCCTCCTGCTCCTCGGTCCTCACCGCGGTCCCGGCGCCGGCGCGCCACCGGGAGCCAGCCCGGCGGCCTGCTCGATCTCGTCGGCGCGCTGCACGGTGGTGCGGAGCGGCACCTCGCGGAGGAGCGAGACGCACACCAGCGCCAGCACGGCGAAAGGGACCGCGACGGCGAAGATCAGCGCCGTCCCCTCGCCGTACGCCGACTCGAAGACCGCGCGCACCGCCGGTGGGAGCGTGGAGACGTCCGGCACCGTGCGACCGGCCGCGCCGTCGACCGGCACCCCGAGTCGCGCCAGGCCCTCGGTCACGCCGTCGACGACGCGGTGTCCCAGCACCGCCCCGAGCACCGAGACGCCGACCGAGCCGCCGAGGGACCGGAAGAACGCGACGACCGAGCTGACCGCACCCATGTCGCGCTGGGCCGCGCCGTTCTGCACGGCGAGCACGAGGTTCTGCATCGTCGCGCCCAACCCCAGTCCGAGCACGGCCATGAAGGCACCGACGACCACGAGCGAGGTCTGCTCGTCGATGGTCGCGAGGAGCCCGAGCCCGACCACCACGAGCACCATGCCGCCGACCAGGTAGCGCTTCCACCGGCCGGTGGCGGTGATCGCGCGGCCGGTGGCGATGCTCGAGACCAGCAGGCCGCCGACCATCGCGACCGACATCAGGCCGGCGGCGGTGGGGCTCATGCCGCGGGCGATCTGGAAGTACTGCGAGAGGTAGACCGTCGAGCCGAACATCGCGAGCCCGACGAGCACCGACGCACCCGTCGCCAGCGCGGTCGTGCGGTCACGGAAGAGGCGCAGCGGGATGATCGGCTCCGGCACGCGCAGCTCGACGGCGACGGCGAGCACCAGCAGGGTCGTGCCGGCGGTCAGCATCGCGGCGGTCTGCCACGACGCCCAGTCGAAGGAGTGGCCCGCCAGCGACACCCAGGCGAGCAGCACCGAGACCGACGCGGCGACCAGCACGGCGCCCGCGACGTCGAGCTGCACGTCGCGGCGCACGACCGGCAGGCGCAGGGTGCGCTGCAGGACGACGAAGGCCAGCACCGAGACCGGGATGCCGACGAAGAAGCACCACCGCCAGCCGAGGAAGGGGGTGTCGACGATGAGGCCGCCGACCAGCGGGCCCGACACCGTCGCGAGCGCGAAGACGGCGCCGATGTAGCCGGAGTAGCGGCCCCGCTCGCGCGGCGAGACCATGGTGGCGATCACGACCTGCACCAGGGCCGTCAGCCCGCCCACCCCGAGACCCTGCACCGCCCGGGCCGCGATGAGCGTCCCCATGCTGGGCGCGAGGCCGGCGGCCAGCGAGCCCACGGCGAAGACGACGAGTGCCGACTGCACCAGCACCTTCTTGTCGTAGAGGTCGGCCAGCTTGCCCCACAGCGGCGTGGTCGCGGTCATCGTCAGCAGCGTGGCGACGACGACCCAGGTGTAGCCCGACTCGCTGCCCTCGAGGTCGGCCACGATCACCGGCAGCGCGTTGGAGACGACCGTCGAGGAGAGCATCGCGACGAACATCGCGAGCAGCAGCCCCGACAGCGCCTCGAGCACCTGGCGGTGGGTCATCGGGGCCGGTGCCCCCACGGCGTACGACGAGCTGTCGGCGCGGTCGGCGGTCGTGGTCACGGTGGTGCCTCTCGACGGATGGTTGTGGTCGACAACCATAAGTCGGTTGCATCTCGCAACCGAATCGCCACCACCCCTGCGGTGGTGACCCGCCGGTAGTTGTGCGGTTCTTGCACAGATCTGCGGCCGGACGGCCGATGATGTCCCCGTGACGACACGACGGACCTCGGAGCGCCGTGTGCGTGCCTTCCTGCTCGACGACCACGAGATCGTGCGGCGGGGCCTGCGCACCCTGCTGGAGTCGGAGGGCGACATCGAGGTCGTCGGCGAGGCCGGCACCGCCGCCGAGGCCGTCCCGATGCTCGCCGAGCTCGCGCCCGACGTCGCCGTGCTCGACGCCCGCCTGCCGGACGGCTCCGGCATCGAGGTGTGCCGCGACGCGCGCGCCGCCCGCCCGGAGCTCAAGGCGCTGATCCTCACCAGCTACGACGACGACGAGGCGATGTTCGCCGCGATCATGGCCGGTGCCGCGGGCTACGTCCTCAAGCAGATCGAGGGTGACTCGCTGCTGAGCGGGGTGCGCGCAGTGGCCGACGGCCAGTCGCTCATCGACCCGCTCATCGCCGCCCGCGTCTTCGAGCGCGCGCGCCGTGCCGCCGAGCAGCCCGACGAGCTGGCCCACCTCACCGGCCAGGAGCGCAAGATCCTCGACCACATCGCCGAGGGCCTGACCAACCGCCAGATCGGCGACCGGCTGTTCCTGGCCGAGAAGACGGTCAAGAACCACGTCACGAGCATCCTCAGCAAGCTCGGCGTGGAGCGGCGCACCCAGGCGGCCGTGCTGGCCTCCCGCCTGCGCCAGGGCTGAGCCCCGCTCAGCGCTCCTTGCGCAGCTTGCCGAGGCCCTCGGCGAGCGAGGCGACGGCGTCGTCGCTGGGCGAGGCCGCCCCGCGGTTGCTGCTCTCGAGCTCGGCCAGCAGCTCGGCGCGGTGCACCGAGACCGAGCGCGGCGCGTCGATGCCGACGCGCACCACGTCGCCGCGCACCTCGAGGATCGTCACGGTGACGTCCTCGCCGATGACGACGCTCTCACCGGCGCGACGGCTCAGGACCAGCATGGCGTCACGCTACAGGCAACCCCGCGGCGTACGCCGCACCGCGCCCGAGCGCCCCGGCGCCGGGTCGGCGGGGGTCGGGGAGGGCCGACGCGCCCACCCGGGCCCGGGACCTAGGTCCACCGACGCGGTCGGGACCATCGGCCCCTTGTGCCCGGCCCCGGCGAGAAGCCCTCACCTCCGCGGGAGAGACGCCGATCCTCGACGTGCAAGCCCGCCCGGGCAGCACAGGAGGAGACACGATGGATGGCATGGACGAGATCGTCCAGGAGTTCTTGGTCGAGAGCCACGAGAACCTCGACCAGCTCGACCAGGACCTGATCTCCCTGGAGCGCGACCCCGCCTCGCGGGAGCTCCTGTCGAGCATCTTCCGCACGCTGCACACCATCAAGGGCACCAGCGGCTTCCTCGCCTTCCACCAGCTGGAGTCGATCACGCACGTCGGCGAGAGCCTGCTCTCGCGGCTGCGCGACGGCGACATGGTGCTGACCGCCGACACCACCACCGCGCTGCTCGACATGGTCGACGCGGTGCGCTCGCTCCTCGGCGACATCGAGCAGCACGGCGCCGAGGCCCCGCGCGACTACAGCGCCCTCGTCGGCCGCCTCGAGCTGCTCCTGCAGACCGGCGGCGTGCTGCCGGCGACCGCAGCCGCCCCCGCCGCCACCGCGGCCGCGACCGTCGCCGGTCAGGCCGACGACGCAGTGGCCGGCACGACCGCGACGGTGGTCGAGGAGCCGGCACCCGCCGCGGCGGAGCCGGAGGCGACGCGCAGCCGGAAGAAGGCGGCGCCGGCGGACCCCGTGACCGAGGCCGTCGCCGCCGAGGTCGACGCCGCGCTCGCGGCCGGCCCCGCCGACACCGACGCCGCCGCGCCGTCCGAGGCGCTCGCCGCCGCGCAGGTCGCGCTCGAGGCGACCGCGACCGAGGTCGAGCAGGCCGCCCCCACCGAGGCGAGCGCCCTGGTGGGCGCCGCCGTCGCGCAGCTCGCCGACGCCGTGGCCGGGCCGGCGGCGCCGGAGGAGGGCCGCCGCGCCATCTCCGACAGCACCATCCGCGTCGACGTCGAGCTGCTCGACTCGCTGATGAACCTCGTCGGCGAGCTCGTGCTGACCCGCAACCAGATCGTGCAGCGCGCGGTCGCCCGCGACGACGCCGAGCTGCTGTCGAGCACCCACCGCCTCAACATCGTCGCCGGCGAGCTGCAGGAGGGGGTCATGAAGACCCGCATGCAGCCCATCGACAACGTGTGGAGCAAGCTGCCCCGCGTCGTGCGCGACCTCTCGCTGGCCCTGGGCAAGCAGGTCAACGTGGTCATGGAGGGCAAGGACACCGAGCTCGACAAGACCATCCTCGAGGCGGTCAAGGACCCCCTGACCCACCTCGTGCGCAACTCCGTCGACCACGGCGTCGAGACCCCCGAGGCACGCGTCGCGGCCGGCAAGCCCGCCGAGGGCACGCTGCTGCTGCGCGCCTACCACGAGGGCGGCCAGGTCAACATCGAGATCACCGACGACGGTGCCGGCATCGACCCGGAGAAGCTGCGCCGCAAGGCGGTCGAGAAGGGCATCCACACCGCCGAGTCGGCCGCCCGCCTCGGCGAGCGCGAGCTGCTCAACCTGGTCTTCGCGCCGGGCTTCTCCACCGCGGCGGCCGTCACCAACGTCTCGGGCCGCGGCGTCGGCATGGACGTGGTGAAGACCAACATCGAGAAGATCGGTGGCCTCATCGACCTCTCGAGCGTCCCGGGGCGCGGCACCACCGCGCGCATCAAGATCCCGCTGACCCTCGCCATCATCCCGGCCCTGGTCGTGACCGCCGACGAGCAGCGCTACGCCATCCCGCAGGTCAACCTGCTGGAGCTGGTGCGCGTCGAGCACGGCAGCACCGGACCGCAGGTCGAGCACATCCACGGCACGCCGGTCTTCCGCCTCCGCGGCAACCTGCTGCCGCTGGTCTACCTGCGCGAGCAGCTCGAGCAGGAGCCGGTCGACACCGGCACCACCTTCATCGTGGTGCTGCAGGCCGGCGAGCGGCAGTTCGGCCTCGTGGTCGACGACATCCGCGACACCGAGGAGATCGTCGTCAAGCCGCTGGGCACCCAGCTGCGCGGCGTGCCGCTCTTCGCCGGCGCCACCATCATGGGCGACGGGCGCGTCGTGCTGATCCTCGACGCGGTCAACCTCGCGGAGCGGGCCGGCATGGTCGCCGACGCGCACGGCAGTGCCGGCGCCACGCAGACCCACACCACCGACGACTCCGAGCGCGCCTCGCTGCTGCTGCTCGGCCTGGCCGACGGCCGCCGCGTGGGCCTGCCCCTCGCCTCGGTCGACCGGCTCGAGGTGCTCGCGCTGCAGCAGGTCGAGAACGTCGGCGGCCAGGAGGTCGTGCAGTACCGCGGCGGCATCCTGCCGCTGGTCCGACTCGACAGCGTCTACGGCGCCTACGGCCACACCGAGGCCGAGGAGCTGCAGGTCGTCGTGTGCTCGAGCGAAGGCGCGCCGGTGGGCTTCGTCGTGCACGAGATCGTCGACATCGTCGACGCCGCCCTCTCGGTGCGCAGTGGCCTCGACACCGGCGGCCACCTCGGCTCGGCAGTCGTGAGCGACCGCGTCACCGAGCTGGTCGACGTCGCCCACGCCGTGCGCAGCCTCGACCCGGCCGCGCTCGCCCCCGTCCCGACCTACGGAGCCTGAGATGTCGCACCAGTACTGCACCTTCCACCTGGCCGACCACCTCTTCGGCGTGCCGGTCGAGACCGTCCAGGAGGTGCTCCGCCGCCAGGAGACCACCCCGGTCCCGCTCGCCTCGCCGGAGATCAGCGGCCTGCTGAACCTGCGCGGCCAGATCGTCACCGCGGTCGACCTGCGCCGCCGTCTCGACCTCCCGGTCGCCAGCGACGACGTCTCGGCCATCAACGTGGTCGTCCGCACGCCCGAGGGCGCGGTGAGCCTGATCGTCGACAAGATCGGCGACGTGCTCGAGCCCGCCGACGACGACTTCGAGCCGGCGCCCGACACGGTCCCGCAGTCCGTGCGCGACCTCGTCACCAGCGTCTGCAAGCTCGACGGGCAGCTGATGCTCGTGCTCGACACCGAGCTCGCCGTCACCGTCGGCAAGGCCGCCTGAGCCACCCCGCTCCACCCGACCGCCTGGGACCCGCCGGGCGGGCGCGAGCCTGCCCGCGAGCAGGCACCCACCCCCCGCACCACCCGGCACCACCCGGCACCACGCCACCAGCAGCACCCACCCCAGAGCGCCGCGCCGCGACGCCGCACGAAAGGCTCACCATGAGCGACACCACCGCGAAGTCCGCCCCGGCGCGCGCCCTCAAGGGCGGGCTGCTGGCGAAGGTGCGCAACCTGCGCACCGCGCAGAAGCTGCTGGCCGGCTTCATGATCACGACCATCCTGATGATCGCCGTCGGCGTCCTCGGCATCATGCGGCTGGGCGACACCCAGCAGCGCCTCGAGACGATGTACGACCAGAACCTGCGCAACATCGAGCGGGTGGCGGTCGTCGAGGCCAGCTTCATGGAGCTGCGCCAGAAGCTGCTGTACCTCGCGATGGCCCCGACGCCCGAGGCGATGGACCCCATCCGGGCCCGCATGGACGAGCTCGACGCGCTGGTCGACGAGTCCATCGTCGACCTGAACGAGAACACCGACGACGACCTGACGGGCCTCATCGAGTCCATCGACGCCTACCAGGTGGTCCGCGACGAGAAGGCCGTGCCGCTCGCGATCGACAGCAAGTTCGCCGAGCTGTACGAGATCAACGAGGACGAGATCGCCCCGCTCGCCAGCACCATCGTCGAGTCGATCGCCGAGGTGAAGGCGTCCGAGCAGAGCGCGGCGAAGGCGTCCCTCGACGCAGCACAGTCGGCGTACTCCTCCGCCCGCACCCTCATCATCGGCCTGATCGTGGTGGCGACCGCGCTCTCGATCGGCCTGGCCCTGTGGATCGGTCGCCTGATCGCCCGCCCGCTGGCCCGCACCGTCGACGCGCTGAAGCAGCTCGCCGCCGGTCGCCTCGACCAGGAGCTGGTCGTCGAGTCCACCGACGAGGTCGGCCAGATGGGCGACGCGCTGAACGCCGCCCTGGCCTCGCTGCGCGAGTCGATGCAGAAGATCTCCGCCAACACCGGCACCCTGGCGTCGGCGTCGCAGGAGCTGTCCGCGGTGTCCGGCCAGATGTCCGGTGCCGCCCAGGAGTCCTCCAGCCAGGCCGGCCTGGTCTCCGCCGCCGCCGAGCAGGTCTCGCACAACGTGCAGACCGTCGCCACCGGCACCGAGGAGATGTCCGCCTCCATCCGCGAGATCGCCAAGAACGCCACCAGCGCCGCCCAGGTCGCAGCCCAAGCCGTCTCCGTCGCCGAGAACGCCAACCACACCGTCGGCAAGCTCGGCGAGTCCTCCGCCGAGATCGGCAACGTCATCAAGGTCATCAACTCCATCGCCGAGCAGACCAACCTCCTCGCCCTCAACGCCACCATCGAGGCCGCCCGCGCCGGCGAGGCAGGCAAGGGCTTCGCCGTCGTCGCCAACGAGGTCAAGGACCTCGCCCAGGAGACCGGCAAGGCCACCGAGGACATCGGCCGCCGCATCGAGGCCATCCAGTCCGACACCGCCGCCGCCGTCACCGCCATCACCCAGATCGCGGAGATCATCGCCGAGATCAACGACACCCAGACCACCATCGCCTCCGCCGTGGAGGAGCAGACCGCCACCGCCAACGAGATGTCGCGCAACGTCGCCGAAGCCGCCACCGGCTCCTCCGACATCGCCCAGAACATCACCGGCGTCGCCCGCTCCGCCGACGACACCACCGCCGCCGCCGGCTCCACCAGCCAGTCCGCGGAGGAGCTGTCGCGGATGGCGACGGAGATGCAGCAGCTGGTGGGCCGCTACACCTTCTGAGGTCGTCGTAGCCCGGCACCACCCAGCACCGCCCGAAGCACCCCGCAGCACCAGCAGCACCAGCAGGACCAACGGCAGGTCGGCGCCGGGACGTAAGGTCCCGGCCCGGCCTGCCGATGTGTCAGGGGACACCCCGCCCCCCACCGCACCCCCCAGGAGCACCCCATGACCGAGGCCGTCCGCGCCGGCGCCGCCGCCCGGCTGCGCAACCTCAGCACCGGACGCAAGCTGTCCCTGCTGACCGCCACCGCACTGCTCCCCGCCGCACTCGCGACGGGCGCCGCGGTGCTCGGCAACAGCGCGGTCAGCGCGGAGACCCAGGACGCCTTGGCCCTCGAGCGGGCCTCCGGCGAGCTCTTCCACCTCGACAACCGCAACAGCGAGATCAAGGCCGACGCCTACCGCGCCCTGCTGGAGGACGACCTGACGGTCGTCGTGCAGGACACCCAGGACGACGTCGCCAGCGCCGTCGAGGTGCTGGGCCTCGTCCAAGCGCTCGAGCTCCCCGACGGGATCGCCGAGCAGCTGCCCGGCGTCGAGACCGCGCTCGCGACCTACACCGGCGCGATCGAGGACTTCGTGTCGCTGGCCGTGTCCGACCGGGAGGCGGCGCTCACGCAGCAGGGCAGCGTGGCCGAGGCCAACAGCGTCCTCGACGACCTGCTCGAGGGACTGCGCACCGACATCGACGCCGAGGTCGCCGCGCACCGCGAGCAGGTCGCCGGGCTCACCCGGCAGATGCTGGTGCAGATCGGCCTGGCGCTCGTGCTCGGCCTGGTCCTCGCCCTGGTGGTCTGCGTGGCCGTCGGCCGCAGCATCACCCGCCCACTGCGCCGCACGGTCGACGTGCTCGACGCCGTCGCGGCGGGCGCGCTCGACCAGCGCCTCGAGGTCGACTCGACCGACGAGGTGGGCCGCATGGGCACGGCCCTCAACACCGCCCTCGACAAGCTGAGCGAGGCGATGCGCCGCATGTCGCAGACGTCGCACTCGCTCGCCTCCGCGTCGCAGGAGCTGTCCGCGGTGTCCGGCCAGATGTCCGGTGCCGCCCAGGAGTCCTCCAGCCAGGCCGGCCTGGTCTCCGCCGCCGCCGAGCAGGTCTCGCACAACGTGCAGACCGTCGCCACCGGCACCGAGGAGATGTCCGCCTCCATCCGCGAGATCGCCAAGAACGCCACCAGCGCCGCCCAGGTCGCAGCCCAAGCCGTCTCCGTCGCCGAGAACGCCAACCACACCGTCGGCAAGCTCGGCGAGTCCTCCGCCGAGATCGGCAACGTCATCAAGGTCATCAACTCCATCGCCGAGCAGACCAACCTCCTCGCCCTCAACGCCACCATCGAGGCCGCCCGCGCCGGCGAGGCAGGCAAGGGCTTCGCCGTCGTCGCCAACGAGGTCAAGGACCTCGCCCAGGAGACCGGCAAGGCCACCGAAGACATCGGCCGCCGCATCGAGGCCATCCAGTCCGACACCGCCGCCGCCGTCACCGCCATCACCCAGATCGCGGAGATCATCGCCGAGATCAACGACACCCAGACCACCATCGCCTCCGCCGTGGAAGAGCAGACCGCCACCGCCAACGAGATGTCGCGCAACGTCGCCGAAGCCGCCACCGGCTCCTCCGACATCGCCCAGAACATCACCGGCGTCGCCCGCTCCGCCGACGACACCACCGCCGCCGCCGGCTCCACCAGCCAGTCCGCCGAGGAGCTGTCGCGGATGGCCACCGACATGCAGCAGCTCGTCGGGCAGTTCCGCTTCTGACCTGCACGAGCCGTGCAGGGCGCCACCCCACCACGCCCCTTGTGAGGAACCCGTGAAGAAGATCCGCGTCATGGTCGTCGACGACTCCGTCGTCGTCCGCCGCCTGGTCACCGACTCGCTGTCGGCCGACCCGCGCATCGACGTGGTGGGCGTGGCGCCCAACGGCAAGGTCGCCCTGGCGAAGATCGCCCAGCTCAACCCCGACCTGATCACGCTCGACATCGAGATGCCGGTCATGGACGGCCTCGAGACGCTGCTGCACCTGCGCAAGCTCCACCCGAAGCTGCCGGTCATCATGTTCTCGACGCTGACCGAGCGCGGCGCCGCGACCACGCTCGACGCCCTCGAGCGTGGCGCCCGCGACTACGTCACGAAGCCTGCCAACGTGGGCAGCGTGGTCGAGTCGATGGCCGCGGTCCGCGCCCAGATCGTGCCGAAGATCCTGGCGCTGTGCGCGCCGCCCCCGGCGCCGGTCATCCCCGTGCGCCGACCCGTCGCGCCTGCCGCCGCGGGCACGCCCGCAGGCCGGCCCCTCGACCGCACCTCGACCCCGGTCGACGTGCTCGCCATCGGCGTCTCCACGGGCGGCCCCGACGCCCTCAGCACGGTGCTCTCGGGCCTGCCGGCCGACCTGCCGGTGCCGGTCGTGATCGTGCAGCACATGCCGCCGGTCTTCACGGCCCAGCTCGCCCAGCGCCTCGACAAGCGCTGCCCGCTCACCGTGACCGAGGCGCGCGCCGGCGACGTGGTCGTGCCCGGCCGGGTGCTGCTGGCGCCCGGCGACTTCCACATGCGGGTGCGCCGGGTCGGCGCCGGTGTCGGCGTCTCGCTCGACCAGGGCACGCCCGAGAACTACTGCCGCCCCGCGGTCGACGTGCTCTTCCGCTCGGTCGTCGAGGTGTACGGCGGGCGCACGCTCGCCGTCGTCCTCACCGGCATGGGCGCCGACGGGGCCCGCGCGAGCGCCGACGTGGTCGCTGCGGGCGGCGAGGTCTACGTGCAGGACGAGGCCAGCTCGGTCGTGTGGGGCATGCCGGGTGCCGTGGCGCGCGCGGGCCTCGCCGACCAGCAGCTGCCGCTCGGCGACGTCGCCGCGGCGATCACCACGCGCGTGCGCGCCGGCCGCGGGGGCGCCGTACCTGCCCGTGCCCTCGCCTGAGCGGACCTGACTGGTCCAGCGCAGCCCTCACCGGCGACGCTCCGTGACCTCGCGCCCCTCCCCCTCGTTGGGCATCCAGGAGCACACTGGTGCTCCGGGGCCCGGGAGAGCCCCACGACGGTGAGGGTCGTCAGGACGGGAGGGGATCGCCGTGGGCGGTCTGGTGAACATGTCGGCGGTCGGCTACGACCTGGTGCGGCTGCCCGGCGGGGCCGCCGCCGCGCGGGTGCTCGACCTCGCGGTCGCCCTGGTCGAGGACGACCTCGACCGGCTGGCGTCAGGCGTCGTGCCCCGGGCCGCCGAGCCGCACGTGCCGGCGCAGCGCGGGAGCAGCGAGCACCTGCCGCTGGCGCTGCGCCGCAGCGCCGACCTCGTCGGCGAGGGTCGCCCCGAGGAGGCCCTGGCGCTGCTCGAGGGCGTGCCGGTGCTCGGCCCCGAGGTCGTGGTCGACCTGGTGCGCGAGGAGCTGCTCGACTGGGTCGGCCGCCTGCCGGTCGACCACCTGTCCTCCGGCCTGCGCGCCACCACCGTGCTGCGCGACGCCGTCATCGCCTGCTGGGCGGGGCAGCTCGACGACCCGGCCGTCGCCCACGTGCTGGCCTACGCCGACGCACGGGCGGGCGGGCCCGACGCCGCAGGCGCGGCGCCCGGACTGGCCGAGGCTCCGGGCGGCGCGGCGGTCGTCGGCCTGCTCGACGCCGTGGCCGACCTCGACCGCGCCGGGGTGCTGGAGCTGCTCGACGCGGCCGGGGCCGCCCGGCCGGCCGGCTGGGCCCAGGCGATGCACGCCGCGACCTGGGCGGCCCACGTGACCGACCGGCTGCGGCTCGCCGCACGGGCGCAGCTGCAGGCCGTCGTCGCCGTGCGGCGCGCGCCGTTCACCACCACCGAGCTGGCCTCCGGCGGCTGGAACGCCGTCAGCGGCGCGGCTCTGGCCCTCCTGCTCGCCGACGTCCTCGACGAGGAGTCCGTGGCCCTCCTCACCGCCCCCGTCGGTCCCCTGCTCTGAGGCCTGTCGGAGTCACCGGTCGACCGGTGAGTCTGGCACTTGTGCCCCGAGAACTCGGGCCACAAGTGCAGGAGTCACCGGTCAGCCGGGGACTCCTGCAGGCCGGTCAGACGGGCAGCGGGGCGGCGACGGGCAGGCTGGGGTCGTCGAGGATGACCTGGGCCGCACGGCGGGTGACGGTGTTGAGCACCACCGGCGCGAGCAGGTTGGCGGTGGTCTCGGCCAGCGTGGCGCCGGCGGTGAGGACGACCAGGACCAGCACGTCGCCGACCGCCTCGATGCCGAGGTCGGCGACGACGTCGTCGGCGATGACCGGGGCGTAGTCGGGCCAGAAGTCGAAGGGCGGCACCACCAGGAAGCGCAGCGACTCGTCGTCGAGCGAGCGCAGCGCGCAGAGCACGCCGTCCTCGTCGAGCTGCACGAGCGCGAAGCGGCGGTGCTCGGGGAAGCCGGGCACCGGCTGCACCATCTCGATCACCGGCACGTCGGAGACCTCGGGCATCTCGCTCCTGCTCCCGGCCGCCGCGGGGGCGGGGGCCGTCGTCTGCACCATCGTCGCGATCATCGCAGGAACTCCATCAGGCTGGGCTGCATGACACGGGCCGTGGCCGCGAGCGCGGCCTGGTAGGCGACCTCCTGCAGCTGGAGGTCGACCATCGCCTTGGGCAGGTCGGTGTTCTCGACCTCGGACAGCGAGCTGACCAGGTCGACCTCGGCGTCGCGGGCGGCCTGGGCGGCCACCTCGAGGCGCGCCGAGCGGGTGCCGACGTCGGCCAGCGTCGTCGTCAGCCGGTCGAGGCCGGCGCGCATCGCGTCGCCGCCGGCGGCGATCCCGGCCGCGTCGCCGGCGCGGAGGGCGGCGGACAGCGCGGTCAGGTCGTCGAAGAGGTTGGCACCGTCGGGGCCGAAGACCGCGACGGCGTCGGTGTCGACGCGCACCTGCACGCCGTCGCCGACGGTGCGGCGCACCTGGCCGGTGTCGCCGGCGTAGAGCCCGTCCGAGTCGTAGGCGACGCCACCGGCGGTGGTGCCGCCGAAGACCGGCCGGTCGAGGTACGTCGTGTTGGCGGCGGCGAGCAGCGACGTGCGGAGCTGGTCGACCTCGGTGGCCAGCGCCTCGCGCGCGGCCGGGCCGACGCTGCCGGTGTTGGCGCCGCGGATGGCGAGCTCGCGGGCCCGGCGCACCTGGTCGGTCATGGACATCAGCGTGCTGTCGGCCTGCGCGAGCCAGCCGAGGCCGTCGTCGGCGTTGCGCGCGTGCTGCTTGGCCTCGGCGATCGAGGTGCGCATGCGCATCGCGGCCGTCGTGCCGGTCGGGTCGTCGGAGGGCCGGTTGATGATGCGGCCGGTCGTGAGGTGCTCCTGCACCTTCGACACCCGGCTCGAGGCGGTCATCATCCCGTCCAGCGAGCGCTGGGCGAGCATGTTGTGGGTGACCCGGAAGGTGCTCATCAGCTGCCCATCCGGTTGATCAGCGTGTCGAGCATGCTGTCGACCGTCGACATCACCCGCGCCGCCGCCTCGTAGGCCCGCTGGGCCTGGAGCATGGTCACCATCTCCTCGTCGAGGTTCACCCCGGAGAGCTGCTCCCGGGTGCCGTCGACCTGCTTGGTCAGGGCGTCCTGGTTCAGCGCCAGTCGCCGCACCGAGGCCACCTCGGTGCCGAGGCCGTTGATCAGCCGCTGGTAGTCCTCGCCGGCGACCTCGAGGCGACCGAGAGCGTCGGCGTTGCCGCCGTCGAGCCCGCCGCCGGGCACCGAGGAGGCCGCGACCTCGCGGACGTCGGTGATCGCGACGGCCAGCGTGCCCGCCGGGTCGTCCTCGTCGAAGGTGAACAGCGGCCCGCCTGCGACGCCGTCCTTGTCGTATCCCTGCGCGTGCTGGGCGTTGACCTCCTCGGCCAGCCGGCGCGCGACGGCGCCCAGCCCCTCGGCGTACGCCGGGAGCGTGGTGTTGAGCAGGTCGACCCGGGCTCCGGCGTCGCCCTTCAGGCCGGCGACGGGGGTCTCGACGCCGTCCAGCTCGACAGCGAGCGCGACGGGGCTGCCGTCGGCGGAGCCGTCGTCGGCGATGCCGGCCGTCACGACGAGGCGGCCCGCGTCCTTGCCGGCCACGAGCGGCACACCGCCGACCGCCATGTCGAGGCCGCCGTCGGCCCGCACGGTGGCGACCGCGCCGGTGAGCTCGGAGATCCGCATCGCCAGCGCGTCGCGGCGGTCCATCAGCACCGAGGCGTCGTCGCCGTTGAAGGTCGCGACCGCGATCGAGCGGTTGGTCGTGGCGAGGTCGGAGGCCAGGGTGTTGGCCTCGGTGACGGCCGAGGTGAGCGCGACGCGCTGCGCCGACGCCTCCGAGGCCACGTTGCGCGCCTGCACGCCGAAGGACGCGGCGAGCACGCCCGCCCGGGCGAGGAGCTGGCTGCGGGCGGCGTCGCCGCCGGGGTTGTTGGCGAGGTCGTGCCAGGCGGTGCGCAGCTCGTCCATCGCCGCGGACACGCCGTTCTCCCCGGGCTCGCCGACGCCGGTCTCGAAGCGCTGGAGCACCGAGCTGCGGACGTCGAGGTAGGTGCGGCTGCTGTGCTCCGCGCGGGCGCGCGCGTCGAGCAGCGTGTCGGACAAGCGCTCGAGGCCGAGCACCCGGACACCGTCGCCCTGGCCCTCGTAGCGCGCCCACATCGCGGTCTGGGCGGGCGCCCCGACGGCCTCCCCCGCGACGCGGCGCCGCACGTAGCCCTCGGACGAGGCGTTGGCGACGTTGCCGCTCGCCACGTCCATGACGACGCGGTTGTAGCGCAGCGCGCTCAGCGCGTTGCCGAAGGAGGAGAAGGTGCCGGCCATCGGGTCAGAGGCTCCGGTCGACCAGGCGGTGCCGCGGCGCGACCGAGGTGGCCGTGCCGTCCTGGCTGTAGCCGTCGACCGGCCCGCCGAGCGTCATGAGCGTCTCGCGGGCCGAGCGGTAGCCCGTGGTGATGAGGTCGCGGTTGGCGTCGGCGAGCGCGGTGATCTCGAGGGTCGCGGCCTGGAAGGCCTCGCGGTGGTCGTGCAGCAGCGAGCGGAAGGGCTCGTCGGCCGCGTCGGCGAGGTCGCGCAGGCTCGAGCCGGCCGGCAGCCCGACCGACGCGGCGGCCTGGTCGGCGGCGACGGCGCGCAGCACCTCGGTCTCGCGGATCGTCTCGAGCACGGCCTCGACCTCGCGCGCCGCGCGGATCAGCCAGCGCGTGCGACCGCTGGCGAGGAGCAGCTGCTCCTGCTCGAGGCGGTAGTGCAGCGTGTCGAGCAGCTCGCGCTCCCGCCACAGGACGAGCGACAGCTTCTCCATCACGGGATCGGTCCGTCCGGTCGTGTCGTCGCCCCCGGGCCGTGGTGCGGCGACGGGGACCTTGCTCCCTCCCCTTCGGCCGGCGCAGGACCCTCCTGAGTCAACTGTGCGGACCACTTCCGGGCCGTCCGGGTGGGAGGACCCGGGACCTTCGGGCCCGACCTGCCGACCGACCGGTCGGTTCTGCGCCGTTGCCCTTCGAGGCGTCCCCATCGGCACCCAAGGTGGCGACGTGAGCGAGAACGAGATGGACACCGACGCGATGATCACCAGCCACATGGCCCTGGTCGGTCACATCGTGCGCGAGACGATGGGCCGGGTGCCGGCCCACGTCAACCGCGACGACCTGACCTCTGCCGGCCTCGCCGCGCTGGTGCAGGCCGGGCACGCGTACGACGCCGCGCGCGGCGTCCCCTTCGCCCGCTACGCCGCGACCCGCATCCGCGGCGCCGTGCTCGACGAGCTGCGGTCGGTCGACTGGGCGTCGCGCTCCGTGCGCCGCCGCGCCCGCGACATCGAGGACACCAAGACCCGCCTGGCGGCCACCCTCGGTCGTGTCCCCTCCACCCAGGAGGTCGCGACCGCCTCCGGCCTGCGCGTCGAGGACGTCGCCGCCAACGAGGACGACATCGCCCGCGCCCAGGTGCTCTCGCTCCAGGGCTCGCAGGACGCCTCGCTCGACGACCTCCTCCCCAGCGGCGGCCCGAGCCCCGAGGACCTCGTCGAGCACCGCGAGCGCCTCGCCTACCTCGTGCACGCCATCGCCGAGCTGCCCGAGCGGCTGCGCACCGTGGTCCAGGAGTACTTCCTCGCCGAGCGGCCGATGGCGGAGATCGCCGACACCCTCGGCGTCTCGGAGTCGCGGGTCTCGCAGATGCGGGCCGAGGCGCTCGTGCTGCTCAAGGAGGCCATCAACCGCGAGCTCGACCCCGAGCTGGTCGCGCCCCCGGCCCGCCCCGACGGCTGCGCCGCCCGCCGCCGCGAGGCCTACTTCTCCGCCGTCGCCTCCCGTCACGCCGCCACGCTGCGCCGCCCCGCCGCCGCGGGCAGCGGCGCGCTGAACGCGACGGCCTGACGCGCCGGAAATTCCCCACCCTCTTCCCTCAGGTCCCCGGCAGGGGGGTCGATGGGAGGGGCACGGAAGCCCACGGACGGGCACCGGCACCACGACTCGACTTCCAGGAGGGAAACACCATGAGTCTCCGCATCAACCAGAACATCGACGCCTTCAACTCGTACCGCAACCTGTCGGTCACGCAGAACCAGATGTCGAAGTCGCTCGAGAAGCTGTCCAGCGGCTTCCGCATCAACCGGGCCGCGGACGACGCCGCCGGCCTGGCGATCTCCGAGGGCCTGCGCTCGCAGGTCGGCAGCCTGAAGATGGGCGTCCGCAACGCCCAGGACGGCATCTCGGTCGCCCAGACCGCCGAAGGTGCGCTCACCGAGGTCCACTCCATGCTCCAGCGCATGAACGACCTCTCGGTGCAGCACAACAACGGCACGCAGAACGACGACTCCAAGGCGGCGCTGTCGGGTGAGTTCACCCAGCTGCAGGAGGAGATCACCCGGATCACCACCAACGCCAACTTCAACGGTGTCGCCCTCTTCGGCGGCGAGGCGCTGAACTTCCAGGTCGGCTCGACCTCGGAGGACTCCATCGAGGTCTCGGCCACCGCCCTGGCGGCCGTCGACACCTCGGGCGCCTCGATCGAGGACAGCCAGTCGGTGAAGGACGCGATCACGCAGATCTCGACGCAGCGCGCCGAGCTCGGTGCGGTGCAGAACCGGTTCGAGCACACCATCAAGTCGGTGAACGTCGCCGTGGAGAACCTCTCGGCCTCCGAGAGCCGGATCCGCGACACCGACATGGCGAGCGAGATGATGAACTTCACCCGTTCGCAGATCCTCGCGCAGGCCGGCACCGCGATGCTCGCCCAGGCCAACCAGGCCCCGCAGGGCGTGCTCTCGCTGCTCCGCTGACGTCTCCTCCGTCGGCACCGGCCACCCCGGCACCGACGAGGTCGACCCAGCACCGCAGGTGGCGGGGGTGAGCACCCGCTCACCCCCGCCTCCTGCGTTCCGGCACCACCAGCACCAGACCCACCTGCACGACCTGCAGCGCCGACCGGGAGGAGGACGACGTGGCCAGCATCAGCGGACTGGGCGGCTTCGACTCCGCCTCGATCGTCGACCAGCTCATGCAGCTGGAGACGATCCCGCAGACGCGCCTCAAGACCCGGGTCACCACCGAGACCTCCCAGGTCAGCACGCTGCAGAGCATCAACGCCAAGCTCGCCGCGCTCGTCACGAAGGCCGAGGCCGCCCTCGACCCGGCGAAGTTCGGTGGGTGGGCCGCGGCGTCCACGAGCGACAAGGTGACGGTGAAGGCCGGCGGCACCGCTGCCCCCACCACGATCAGCCTGACCGTCGTGCAGACCGCGGCGTCCCACCAGCTCGGGTTCGCCGAGGCCGCGGCGGGCACCGACCTCGTCACCGGCGCCGACACCCAGGTGCGTCTCGACCTGCTCGACGGCACCACCAAGATCCTCGAGACGGGCGACGGCAGCCTGGACGGTCTGGTGGCCGCACTCAACGACCCCGACAACGCGACCGGGGTGCGGGCCACGCTCGTGAGCACGGCCGACGGTCAGCGACTGCTGGTCGAGTCGACCGCCACTGGCGAGGCCAGCGACTTCGCGCTCACCGCCCTCGACGGCGGTGCGCTGCTCGGTGGCCCCACCGTCCGAGCAGGCCGCGACGCGCTCGTCGAGCTCGGCGCCGGCATCACCGCGTCCTCCACGACGAACACCTTCAGCCAGCTCGTGGCCGGCATCGACGTCACCATCGCCCCCGACACACCCGGCAGGGCCGGCACCGCGCCCGATGACTTCCCCGGCACCCCGGCCACCCTCACCGTCGCGCGCGACGTGGCCGCGGCCGGCACGCTGGTCAAGGACCTGGTCGACGGCCTGAACGCCGTGCTGTCCGAGATGCGCACCGTCACCGCGCAGGGCGGCGGAGCCGGCAAGGCCGGCGTGCTCGCCGGCGACGCGATCGTGCGATCGGTGCAGAGCACCCTCACCGGCACCCTCTTCGGCGACGGCACCACCACGCTGGCCGACTTCGGCATCGAGCTCGACCGCAGCGGCACCTTCACCTTCGACCGCGCCGCCTTCGAGACGGCGTACGCCGCCGACCCGGCCCGCGCGGGCACCCTCGTCTCCGGTGGCTTCGCCGAGCGGGTGCGTGACGTGGCGAAGGCCGCCAGCGACAAGTACGACGGCACGATCACCACGGCCATCACCGGCCGGCAGGCCGGCATCGCCCGCCTCAACGACTCCATCGAGGCGTGGGACACCCGCCTCGAGCTGCGCCGCTCGATGCTCACGCGGCAGTTCACCGCCCTCGAGACGGCCCTGTCGCAGATGAACAGCCAGTCGAACTGGCTCGCAGGTCAGATCAGCTCCCTGCCCTCGGCAGCGGGCTGAGCCGAGGAAGCTACGGAAGGCACCTCATGATCCCCACGGCACGGAACGCCTACATGCAGAACTCCGTCAGCACCGCCAGCCCCGCCCGGCTGCTCGTGATGCTGGTCGACCGGCTGGTCCTCGACGTGCAGCGCGCGCTCGACGCCCAGCACGTCGACGACCTCCCGGAGGCCCACCGCCAGCTGCTGCACGCCCAGGACATCGTCGTGGAGCTGCGCAGCACGCTGAAGCCGGAGCTCTTCGCCGGCGGCCAGCAGCTCGCCTCGCTCTACGACTACCTCTTCAACCAGCTGGTCGCGGCCAACGTCCGCAAGGACGCGGCCCTCACCGAGCACTGCCTCGGCCTCGTGCGCGACCTCGCCGACACGTGGAAGCAGGCCGCCCTGCAGGCGGCCGCCGCCCCCACGGCCGCCTCGGCCTGAGCCGGACCCGAGCCGAGCCCGCCGTGAAGTCGACCCTGACCCCCGAGGAGCGTCAGCACCTCGCGTGGGAGACCGCGCTCGACCGCCTCGAGCTCGACGTGCTGGTCTGCGACCGGATGGCGCGACGCGGCGAGGACCCGCCGCACCTGCGCGAGTGGGACCTGCCCACCGACCTCGGACCCATCCCCGAGGACCTCCGCGAGCGCGCGCAGGCCATCCACGCCCGCCAGGCCGCGGCCCTCGAGGCGCTGGCCGGCGCCGTCGTCGACCTGCGCCGACGCCAGGAGGACGTCGACCGCGGCGGCGCGACCTACGCCGGGGCCGTCCGCGCGGCGTACGTCGACACGCACGTCTGACCGCCGTCCCGGCGCGGCCACGCGCCCGCCCGAGGACCCACCGGGACCTTCGGCCCCTTCTCCGCCCGCGGCCGCCCGGCCCGCGGCGTACGCCTCAGATCACCCGCCCCGCACCCGAAGGAGGAGTCGTGACCATCTCGACCGCGAGCTTCGAGTACGTCTCCCAGCTCGTCAAGCGGGAGACGTCGATGCTCTACGAACCGGGCAAGGAGTACCTCGTCGAGGCGCGCCTGACCCCGCTGGCCCGTGCTGCCGGCTGCGCCGACGTCGACGCCTACGTCTCCCGGCTCGCCGGGAGCCTGGTCGAGCGCCGCAAGACCCTCGACGCGCTCACGATCAACGAGACCTCGTGGTTCCGCGACAACGCGCCCTACCAGGTCTTCACCGACCACATGCTGCCGCAGCTGATCGCGGCCCGCAGCACCACGCGCCACCTCAACATCTGGTCGGCGGCGTGCTCGAGCGGGCAGGAGGCCTACAGCCTCACGATGCTGCTCGACCAGCACCTGCCGCCCGGCTGGAGCGCCTCGATCCTCGCCACCGACGTGTCGACCGCGATGCTCGAGCGCGTGCAGGCCGGCCGTTACGGCCAGGTCGAGATGAACCGCGGCATGCCCGCGGCGCAGCTGGTTCGCTACTTCTCCCGTGTCGGCACCGAGTGGGAGGTCAAGCCCGAGCTGAAGCGGATGGTGCGCACGCAGCACCTCAACCTCGCCGCGCCCTTCCCGCCGATGCCGGTCTTCGACGTGGTCTTCCTGCGCAACGTGCTCATCTACTTCGACCTGCCGACCAAGCGCGACATCCTGCGCCGCACCCGCGCCGTCGTCGCCCCCGACGCCTTCCTGCTGCTCGGCTCGTCCGAGACCACGCTCGACATGGACACCCCGTGGTCGCGCGAGCCGGTCGGCCGCGTCGCGGTGCACCGCCCGCTGCCCACCGGCGTCACCTCCGCCGCGCAGCTGCGCGCCGTCCCGCCGGCGGGCACCCCGGCCGCCGCGCCCACGAGCTCGTTCCCCGCCTCGCCCACCAGCACGCCCACCATCACGCCCACCGCCACGCGGACCGCCCTGACGGGAGCATGACCATGCACGCCTTGATCATCGACGACTCCCGGGCGATGCGGAGCATCCTGCGCCGCATCGTCACCGAGCTCGGCTTCGAGACCGCGGAGGCCGGCCACGGGCAGGAGGCCCTCGACCACCTCGAGGGCGGCCTGACCCCCGCCATCTGCCTCATCGACTGGAACATGCCGGTCATGGACGGCTACACCTTCGTGCAGAAGGTGCGCGAGCGCCCCGAGTGGCGCGACATCACCTTGATGATGGTGACCACCGAGAGCGAGCACGGCCAGATCGTGCGCGCGCTCGCGGCGGGCGCCCACGAGTACGTCATCAAGCCCTTCACCCCCGACGCCATCACCGACAAGCTGGAGATGCTCGGCCTGGTCCGGAACGGAGTGCCCGCATGAGCACCGCAGCCCCCACCCTCGACGACGTCCGCTCCCTCACCGAGGAGGTGTGGGCCAGCTTCCTCGGGGAGGCCGAGCCGCTCCTGCCCGGCGCCGGCGGTCCCACCGGCGGCTGGTCCGCCGCGATCACCGTGACCGGTGGCTGGGAGGGCATGGTGACCGTCGAGCTGACCGACCGCGTCGCCGCGGCCGTCACCCAGCAGATGCTCGGCATGGCCGAGGACGAGGTCGCCTCCGACGAGGACGTCGCCGACGCGGTCGGCGAGCTGGTCAACATGGTCGGCGGCAACGTCAAGAGCCTGATGCCCGGCCCCAGCACGCTGTCGTTGCCCGTGGTGGCCGTGGGCCGCGTCGCGCGCCCCTCCGACGCCGTCGAGGCCTGCCGCGTCGAGGCCAGCTGGCTCGGCGAGCCGGTCGTCGTCTCCGTCCACGTCTTCGGCGCGGCCGCCGCCTGAGCGCGCCCCGCCGCAGCACCACCTCCCCTGCACCGACCCACCCGAAGGACGTCCCGTGAAGATCCTCGTCGCCGACGACTCCCGCGTCATGCGCCAGATCGTCATCCGCACCCTGCGCCAGGCCGGCTTCGGCGGGCACGACGTCGTCGAGGCCGAGAACGGCCGCATCGCGATGGACGCCGTGCTGGCCGACGCCCCCGACCTCGTGCTCTCCGACTGGAACATGCCCGAGATGAACGGCATCGACTGCCTCGTCGGGCTGCGCGCCGCCGGCTGCGCCGTGCCCTTCGGCTTCGTCACCTCGGAGGGCTCCGACGACATGCGGGCCCGTGCGGCCGCGGCCGGCGCCCTCTTCCTCATCGCCAAGCCGTTCACCGCCGAGACCTTCGCCGAGGCCCTCTCGGCCGTCCTGGCACCCACCGGCTGAGGAGGTCGCCCGCTGTGTCGACCGTCCACCTCCCCGGACCCATGGAGGTCCGCGAGCTCCTCGCGGACCTCCTCGGGCGCGAGGTCACGCTCAGCACCACCTCGCCCTTCGCCCCGGGCCCCTACAACCGGGCGACGTACGGCGTGTACGTCGACGACGCGCTGCGGGTGCGGGCGCTGATCGCGCTCGACATGCCCCTCTCGGCCTACGGTGCCGCCGCGATCGGGCTGGTGCCGCCGGCCGGGGCCCTCGACGCGATGGAGGCGGGCCGACTGCCCGACACCCTGCGCGAGAACCTCTCGGAGGTCTTCAACATCGCGGCCTCGACCTTCAACGTCGCCGGGGCCGAGCACCTCCGCCTGCACGCCGTGCACCACGTCGGCGACCAGGCCCCGCACGACGTGGAGGCCCGGGCCCTGACGCTCGGCCGCCGCGAGGACCTGCGCATCGACGTCGCCGGCTACGGCGGCGGACGGCTCTCGGTCATCCTCACCTGACGCTCGCAGCTCCCCTCACCCGACCCGGGCGGCCCCACGTGGCCACCCGGGTCGTGGCGCACCCGGGTCGTGGCGCACCCAGGTCGTGGCGCACCCAGGTCGTGGCGCACCCGGGACCACCCGGTCCCGGACCAGACCGGGACCTCCGTCCCGACCTCGGACCCGATCGGCGACGACCGCCGCCGACGGCTCAGCCCGGGCGGGGCAGCGCCGAAGGGCCCCGCGAGCACGGAACGCTCACCCCCGCCGAAGGACCGGCACCCGATCTCCTCGTCATGGAGGGATGTCGTGTCCTTCGCCACCGACGGTCTGGTGACCGACGGCGTCAGCCGGGCGCTGCACAGCGCGCTCAACGGCGTCGCCCTGCGCCAGTCGACGATCGCCGACAACATCGCGAACGTCGACACCCCCGGCTACCGCGCCCGGGCCGTCGCCTTCGAGGACTCGCTGCGCTCCGCCCTGGTCTCCGGGGCGTTCGAGGTCCCGGGTGCCGACCCCGTCGTCGCGACCGCGGCCCTGACCGAGACCCCGGTGGGTCCCGACGGCAACTCCGTCGACCTGCGCAAGGAGACGCTGGCCGCCGTCCAGTCGCAGTTCCAGTACCAGATGCTGACCCGCGCGGTCTCGGACAAGTTCGACCTCGTCCGCACCGCCGTGACGGGACAGTGAGCTGACCGTGGGCGCCTTCGACTCCCTGCGCATCGCCAACTCGAGCCTCGGCATGCACCAGACCTGGCTCGACTCGCTGGCCAACAACATCTCCAACGCCAACACCGTGAAGTCCACCGACGAGGAGGCCTTCCGCTCGCAGATGGTCGTCGCCCGCGCCCGCCCCGGCGGCGGCGTCGAGGTGGCCGGCATCGCCGAGGGCGACCCCGAGGGCCGCCTCGTGCACAGCCCCGACCACCCGCTGGCCGACGCGGAGGGCTACGTGCGCTTGCCCGAGGTCGACATGGCCAGCCAGATGAGCCAGCTCGTCATGGCCCAGCGCGGCTTCCAGGCCGCGGTCCAGGTCACCAAGAACGCCCAGGAGACCTACTCCTCGGCCCTCACGATCGGACGTGCCTGATGAGCATCGGCGGCATCGAGCCGGTCGGCTTCACGCCGTACGTCCCCCCGACGGTCGCCCCGTCGGCCAGCGGCCCCGCCACCTCGGTGTCGGGCCCCTCGGCCCCCGGCGCCGCCTTCGGCGACATGGTGCTCGACGGCATCGACCGGCTCGCCGCGGTGCAGGCCAAGAGCGACGGCCTCGCCGTGCAGGCCGCGACCGGTGACCTCACCAACCTCCACGACTACACGATCGCGGCCACCGAGGCCGCCGTGACCACCCAGCTGACCGTCGCCGTCCGCAACAAGGCGGTCGAGGCGTTCAACGAGATCATGCGGATGCAGGTCTGAGCACGATGAAGGACAACCTCACCCGGAGCCTCACGCGGGCCCAGCGGTCGTTCACCGCCTTCACCACCGGCCAGAAGGTCGTCGCGGTGCTGGGCACGGGCGCGCTGCTGCTCGCCGCGTTCATGGTCTTCAGCTGGGCCAGCAAGCCCGCCATGACCCCGCTCTTCTCCAACATGTCGGCCGAGGACACCGCGGCCGTGGTGGAGGAGCTCACCGCCCAGGGCGTGCCCTACGAGATCGCCGGCGGCGGCACCACGGTCATGGTCCCCCAGGACACCGTCTACGAGACCCGCATCGCGCTCTCCGGCGAGGGCCTGCCGGCCAGCAGCGGCCAGGGCGGCTACTCGATCCTCGACGGCCAGGACCTGTCGACCTCGGAGTTCCAGGAACAGACCGACTTCAAGCGGGCCATGGAGGGCGAGCTCTCCCGCACCATCGAGGGCATCGACGGCGTCGGCACGGCCGTCGTGCACCTCGCGCTGCCGCAGAAGGAGGTCTTCGCCGACGAGCAGGAACCCGCGACCGCCTCGGTGCTCGTCAGCACGAGCCCCGGCGCCGCGCTCTCCCCCGAGCAGGTGCAGTCGGTCGTGCACCTCGTCGCCTCGAGCATCGACGGCCTCGACCCCGACCGGGTGACGGTGGCCGACGGCGCGGGCACCCTGCTCACCCCGCCCGCGGACTCCGCGATGGGCGCGGCCTCGACACGGGCGCAGCAGGTCAGCGAGGTCCAGGACGAGATGACCCGCCGGATCCAGGCGACCCTCGACCGGATCGCCGGCCCGGGCAACGCCACCGTGCAGGTGACCGCCGACCTCAACTTCGACCAGACCGTCACCGAGTCGACCCGCTACGAGCCCGACCCCGACAACCCGCCGTTGTCCTCCAGCGAGCAGACCGAGACCTACGAGGGCGCCGGCGGCGGCCTCGGCACGGTCGGCGGCGTCGTCGGCCCCGACGGGCAGATGGAGGGCACCGACGGCACCGTCGACGGGGCGTCGTCCTACGAGAAGTCGACCCGCACCCAGGACAACGCGATCGACACGATCACGGAGGTCCGCGAGTCCGCCCCCGGCGAGATCGACAAGCTGGGCATCGGCGTCGTGATCGACTCCGGCAACGCTGCGGCGATCGACCCCAACCAGGTGCAGCAGCTCGTGGCCGCCACCGTCGGTGTCGACCCCCGGCGCGGCGACACCATCAGCGTGTCGTCGATGCCCTTCGACCGCTCCGCGGAGGAGGCGGCCGCCGCCGAGATCGCCGCGGCCGAGGCCGCCGACGCGAAGAGCGCCCAGATGACGCTCTTCCGCAACGCCGGGCTGGGCCTGCTCATCGCCCTCCTGGTCGTGGTGGCCTGGCTCAAGAGCCGCAAGAAGGGCAAGCAGCGCGCCGAGGCCACGACGTACGTCGTGGAGCAGCTCCGCGCCGACGCCGCCGCCCGTGCTGCGGCCGCCCAGCAGGCCGCGCTCGAGGCGCAGACGCCGGCGATGGCCGCGCTCGCGCAGTCCGAGAACGCCCTGACCGACGACCTGCGCGACGAGCTCGCCTCGCTCGTCGAGCGTCAGCCCGAGGACGTCGCCGCGCTGCTGCGCGGCTGGCTGGTGGAGAAGCCCTGATGACGACGACGACCCTCGCCGGGATCGGCGTGCGCAAGGCCGCGATCCTCATCATCCAGATGGGGCGCGAGAAGGCCGCCAAGGTGATGGCCCACCTCGCCGAGACCGAGGTCGAGGCGATCTCGGCCGAGATCGCCCGGCTCGAGCAGATCGGCGCCGCGGAGACCGAGTCGGTGCTCACCGAGTTCCGCGACATGGTCACCGCGCGCACCCACATCTCCCAGGGCGGGCTCGCCTTCGCCCAGTCGGTGCTCGAGCAGAGCCTCGGCAGCGAGCGCGCGGCGGAGATCATCGAGCGGCTCAACGCCGCCGCGGTGAAGATGCCGTTCCAGTTCCTGCACCGCGCCGACCCCGCGCAGCTGCGCTCCTTCATCGTCGACGAGCACCCGCAGGTGATCGCGCTGGTGCTGGCCCACATGACCGCCGACAAGGCCGCGCTGCTGCTCTCCGGCCTGGCGCCGGCCCAGCAGGCACAGGTCGCGCACCGGATCGCGGTCATGGACCGCACCTCCCCCGAGACCGTCCGCGCCGTCGAGGCCACGCTGGAGCGGAAGCTCAGCTCGATGCTGCAGCCGCAGGAGATGTCGCGGGTCGGCGGCCTCGACCCCCTGGTCAACATCATCAACCGGGCCGACCGCTCGACCGAGCGGCAGATCGTCGAGGGCCTCGAGGCACTCGACTCCCAGCTCGCCGACGAGGTCCGCAGCCGGATGTTCATGTTCGAGGACATCGTCAACCTCGACGACCGCTCGGTGCAGCAGGTGCTGCGCCAGGTCGACGGGCCCAGCCTGGCCCTCGCGCTCAAGGGCGTCGCGGACCACGTGCGGGCCAAGATCACCAGCAACCTGTCCGAGCGCGCGGCCCAGAACCTGCTGGAGGAGGTCGAGATGCTCGGCGCGGTCCGCCTCGCCCAGGTCGAGGAGGCCCAGCAGGCCGTCATCCGCGCCATCCGCCAGCTCGAGGAGCAGGGCCAGATCATGGTCCGCAGAGGAGGCGAGGATGACTTCGTCGTCTGAGCGCGTCACCCCCCACACCTTCCGCACCCTGCCGACGCCCGAGCTCCGCACCGGCGACTGGACGCGGCTGGGCGACGACACCGTCCTCGGCGACGCCGTCACCGAGCGGGCGCTGGCCGGCCTCGCCGAGAGCACCCGCTCGGCCGCCCGCGCGCAGGGCTACTCCGTCGGCTGGGCCGAGGGCCGCCGCGAGGCCGCGGAGGCCGCCGCCGCGCAGGCCGCCGAGGACGCCGCCGTCGCGCAGGCCGAGGAGGCCCGGCGCGAGGCCGAGCACCGCTCGCGCCTCGCCGCGCTCGACCAGGCCGCGGCCCGGCTGGCCGCCGCCGTCGCCACCACCTGCGCGGCCGTCGAGTCGCAGGCCAGCGAGCTGGCCTGGAGCCTCACCCGCGACCTGGTGGGCCACGAGCTGCGCTGCGCCGGCGAGGAGGCCGGCCCCGACGTCGTACGCCGGGTGCTCGCGGTCCTGCCCCCCGAGGCGGCCGTGGTGCGCCTGCACCCCGCCGAGGTGGACGAGCAGGTCGTGGCGGCGCTCGCGCCGCACGGCGTGCGCGCCGTCGGCGACCCCGCCCTCGCCCCCGGCGACGCCGTGGTGGAGGCGAGCGACCAGGTCGTCGACCTGCGCTTCTCGGCCGCGCTGGAGCGCCTGGCCCTCGTGCTCGCCCCGGGGGCCCGCGCGTGAGCACCCTGTCCCCCGCGCTGGTCGCGCGCGCCCGCACGGCCGCCCGCCCGCTGGTGCTCGGCCGCGTCTCCGAGCTGGTCGGCCTGCACCTGGTCGTGACCGGCCTGCCGGCCGCCGTCGGCGACCTGGTGCGCATCGAGCCCGCCGGTCCCACCGCGTCGGGCAGCGGCGCGCCCGTGCTCGCCGAGGTCGCCGCGAGCCGCACCGACGGCCTGGTGTGCCTGCCGCTCGGCCCCACCACCGGCCTGCAGGTCGGCGCCCACGTCCACCACACCGGCGGGCCGCTGCGCGTGCGCGTCGGCGACGAGCTGCGCGGCCGCGTGCTCGACGGCCTCGGCCGCCCGGTCGACGGCGGCCCGTCGCTCGACCACCTGCGCTCGGTCGTCGTCGAGCACCGTGCCCCCGACGCCCTCTCCCGCCCCCGCATCGACACCCAGCTCGGCCTCGGGGTGCGCGCCATGGACGCGCTGACCCCCTGCGGCCGCGGCCAGCGGATCGGCATCATGGCCGGCTCCGGCGTCGGCAAGTCGAGCCTGCTGTCCATGATCGCCCGCGGCTCCGACGCCGAGGTCGCCGTCATCGCCCTGGTCGGCGAGCGCGGCCGCGAGGTGCGCGAGTTCATCGAGAACGACCTCGGCCCCGAGGGCCTGGCGCGCTCGGTCGTGGTGGTGGCCACCTCCGACGCGCCCCCGGTCGAGCGGCTGCGCGCCGCCTTCGTGGCCACCCGCATCGCGGAGTCCTTCCGCGACGACGGCCGCCACGTCGTGCTCATGATGGACAGCCTCACCCGCGTCGCCATGGCGCAGCGCGAGATCGGCCTGTCGGCCGGCGAGCCCCCGACGACCCGGGGCTACCCGCCCAGCGTCTTCGCGCTGCTGCCGCGCCTCCTCGAGCGCGCCGGCACCTCGCCGACCGGCAGCATCACGGGCCTCTACACGGTGCTCGTCGAGGGCGACGACATGCAGGACCCCGTCGGCGACACCGCCCGGTCGATCCTCGACGGCCACATCGTGCTCACCCGCCGGCTCGCCACCTCGGGCCACTTCCCCTCCATCGACGTGCTCGAGTCGATCTCGCGCGTCGTCTCGGCGGTGACCACGCCGGAGCAGCGCGAGGCCGCGACCCTGCTGCGGCGCATGCTCGCCGCCCACCGCGACGTGCGCGAGCTCGTCGAGATCGGTGCCTACGTGCGCGGCACCGACCCGGTGGCCGACGCGGCGCTGGAGCGGATGCCCCGCATCGACGCCTTCCTGCGGCAGTCGATGGACGACAGCACCCCCACCGCTGAGACCTGGCAGCGGCTGCAGCAGCTGGTGGCGGCGTGAGCGCGACGACGCGTGGCCGCGTGCACGAGGCCGACCGCGGCATGCACGCCGTCGCGCGGGTCCGCGAGGTGCGCGAGCAGGACAGCCGCCTCGGCCTGCAGCAGGCGAGCGCCGAGCAGCGCGATCGCGAGGCGCGGCTCGCGGAGCTGCACCGCCACGTCGAGGCCTCGCCGGTCTTCGAGGCCGGCAGCGCCGCGACCTTCCTGGCGCTGCGCGCGTCGATGACCGCGCTCGGCGAGGCCGTCGGCGAGGCGCGCGAGGAGGTCGACGCCAGCCGTCGCATCACCGACGCCGCCCGCGAGCACTGGCAGCGCGACCACTCCCGGCTGCGCGCGGTCGAGACGCTGCTCGAGACCCGCGCCGCCGAGCGGGCCGCGGAGCGCGCCCGGCGCGAGGCGGCCCGCCTCGACGAGGCCGCCACCCAGCTGTGGCTGCGCCGGTCGGAGGTGGAGCAGTGAGCGTCGCCGACGTGTCCTCCCGCATCGCCGCGATCCAGTCGCAGCTGGCGATGCTGGCGCCCCGCACCACGGGGAGCGCCGCGGCCTTCGCGTCCTCGCTGCAGTCCGCCGGCGCGACCGCGACCGCGACGGCGTCCGCCGCCCCGTCGAGCGGGAGCAGCGCCCAGGCCGCCTCGGTCGTCGCCGAGGCGAAGAAGTACGTCGGCATGCCCTACGTCTGGGGCGGCTCCTCGCCGGCCGACGGTGGCATGGACTGCTCGGGCCTCGTGCAGTACGTCTACGGCAAGCACGGCATCGACCTCCCGCGCGTCTCGGCCGACCAGGCCCGCACCGGCTCCCCCGTCGCGTCGCTGGCCGAGGCCCGCCCCGGCGACCTGATCGCCTGGGACAACTCCGGGCGCAACGTCGGGGCCGACCACATCGCGATCTACCTCGGCGACGGCAAGATGCTCGAGGCCCCGCGCACGGGTCTCGACATCCGGATCACCACCATCGACGCCGCCGGCCACGGCGCTCCCGACTACATCCGCCGGGTGCTGCCCGAGGGCGCGGGCGGGACCGGCGGGGCCTCGGGCGCCGCCGCGGTCTCCGGTCGCCAGGTCGCCGGCGCGACGCCCTTCGCCGACCTCTTCAACCGCGCCGCCGCCAAGCACGGCGTCGAGGCGCCGCTGCTCGCCGCCGTGGCGCGGCAGGAGTCCGGCTTCGACCCGCGCGCGGTCAGCCACGCCGGGGCCCAGGGCCTCATGCAGCTCATGCCCGCGACCGCCCGCGGTCTCGGCGTCACCGACTCCTTCGACCCCGTGCAGGCCGTCGACGGCGCCGCGCGCCTGCTGCGCGACCTGCACGACCGCTTCGGCAGCACCCCGCTCGCCCTGGCCGCCTACAACGCCGGGCCGGGCGCCGTCCTGCGCTACGACGGCATCCCGCCCTACCCCGAGACGCAGCAGTACGTCCGCTCCGTCATGTCGATGCTCGGAGGCGCAGCGTGACCACCCTCCCCCTCGCCCCCTCGATGGCCGCCCCGCTCCTCGCGGGCACCGCCCTCGTCGGCGCCCCCACCGGCACCGGGCCCGCTCCGGTGACGACCGGCGAGCTCTTCGCCGCCCTCGTCGCCGGCGCCCTCCCCGGCGCCGAGGGGTCGCCGCAGGCCGTCCCCGGCGCCGAGGGGTCGTGCCCGCGGGTCGAGCAGCCGGCGGGGCCGGGTGTCCAGCCGGCCACCGCGCCGGTCGCACCGCTGCTCGACGGCACCTCCGACGAGCACGCGGCCTCGCCGACCTCCTCGGAGCAGCCGGAGCCGACCGCCCCCGCCCTCGAGACCCCGGGGTGGTCGGTCGCCAGCCCGACCCCGGTGGACCCGACCACCGCGCCGACCGGCACCGCGACGCCGGCCGTCCGGACCGGGACCGGCCCCGTCGCGGCGACCGCCGCGGTCGACACCACCGCGACCACCGCGACCACCACGACCACCTCGACCACCGCCCCGGCCGAGCCCGTCCTGCCCACCGGCCGGCCGGCGTACCTCGACGCAGCCCCCGCCACCCCCGCCACCCCGGCGGCCCCCGCCACCACCGCCACCCCTGCCACCACCGCCACCCCTGCCACCACCGCCGCTCCTGCCACCACCGCCGCTCCTGCCACCACCGCTGCTCCTGCCACCACCGCTGCTCCCGCAGCGTCATACGGAACGCACGCAGCTGCGTCTGCACCGCATGACGCAACCGCGACGACCGCCCGCCCCACCGCGGGAGCGTCATCCGCACCGCACGCAACTGCGTCCGCACCGCATGACGCAGCTGCGGCGACCCCCACCGTGGCCGCGACCCCGTCGGCCCCCGTCACCCCCGCCACCCCCGCCACCGCGTCCCAGCAGTACGCCGCCACGCCGGTGCCCCAGGACACCACCGGCGCCGCGCCGAGCACCCCCGCACCGAGCACCCCCGCGCCGAGCACCCCCGCACCGACCACCCCCGCGAACCCTGCTGCCACGAACGGTCAGGTCCGGGGGACCGCGGCCGATCAGGTGCCGGGGACCACCGTGGTCCACCCGGCGTCCGAGCGCGCCGCCACCCAGGACAGCACCACGGGCGAGGCCGCGGCACCGGCGCCCGCCACCTCGGCGAGCACCGCCGCGCAGCCGAGCACGCCGACGTCGACCGCACCCACCGCCCTCGCCGCACCGGTGGCCCCGACCGCGCCGGCCGCACCCGCGGCAGCCACCGCACCGGCGACGGCACCGCCCGTGGCCGAGCAGGTGCTGCCGGAGATCGTGCGGCTCGTCAACGCCACCAGCACCGCGACGACCCGACGCGTCACCCTGCAGCTCGCGCCCGAGGCGCTCGGCGACGTCCGCGTCGTGCTGAGCGTCCGCGACGGCGCGGTGCGGGTGAGCCTCGCCGCCGGGCAGGAGGCCCAGCGCGCCCTGCTCGAGGGCACCCCCGAGCTGCGCCGACTGCTCGAGTCCACGGGGGTCCCCGACCCCCGCATCGTGGTCCGCGACCTCGCCTCGGCGAGCGCGACCACCCCCACGACCACCTCGACCACCCCCGCGGGGACCACCGGCCAGCCCGGTGCCCACGCCGACCTGACCGGCCACAGCAGTGGCCAGGAGCAGGCCGGCACCGCGGGCGGACGAGGGGACCAGCACGCAGGGACGCGTGGTGGCAGCACCGCCAGGGACGGCGACCAGGACGTGACCCCCACCGGGGTGCGTCCGACCGGAACGGCCACGCGAGCCCACCAGGGCCTCGACGTGACCGTGTGAAGGAGGAGTGGTGTCGATCCCGGCAACCGAGGCGGTCACGAGGACCGGTGGGCTCTACGGAGCCACCGGACCGACGGGGACCGAGCCGGCCAACCAGGCCGACAAGGAGATGTTCCTGCAGCTCCTGGTCGCGCAGATGCGCTACCAGGACCCGATGAACCCGACGGACTCCAGCCAGTTCCTGGCGCAGTCCGCCCAGTTCACGGCGCTGGAGAAGATGCAGGACGTCGCCGACCAGACCGCGCAGCTGCTGTCGGCCCAGGTGGCCTTCGGCGCGAGCGGCCTGGTGGGTCGTGACGTCACCTACACGGCCGCCGACGGCAGCACCGTCGCCGGCACCGTGGCCGGGGTGACCTTCGGCGCCGAGGGCCCGACCCTCGACGTCGGCGGGACGAGCGTGGCGCTCGCGAGCGTCCAGTCCGTCACCGCGGGATCGACCACTCCGCCCTCCGGCACCTCCGGCACCTCCGGCACCGCACCCTCGTCCAGCTCGTCCACCACGTCCCCGACGGCCTGAGCCGTCCTCCGAGAGGAACTCCCGTGCTCCGTTCGCTCTTCGCCGGCATCTCCGGCCTCCGCGTCAACCAGACCATGCTCGACGTGACCGGCAACAACATCGCCAACGCCAACACGACCGGCTTCAAGGCCTCCAGCACCGTCTTCCAGGACACGCTGAGCCAGATGCTCACCGCGCCCTCGGCCGCCAACGACGCCCGCGGCGGCACCAACCCGGTGCAGGTCGGCCTCGGTGTGCAGGTCGGCGCCATCGCGACCAACCTCGGTCAGGGCTCCGCCCAGACCACCGGCCGCGCGACCGACCTGATGATCCAGGGCGACGGCCTCTTCGTGGTCCGCAAGGGCCAGGAGCAGCTCTACACCCGCGCCGGCGCCTTCACCTTCGACGAGACCGGTGCCCTGGTGACCCCCAGCGGCAGCCGCGTGCAGGGCTACGCACTCGACGCCGACGGCGCCGTGAGCGGCGACCTCATCGACATCACCCTCGACACCTCGGCGCTCGAGCCGCCGGTCGAGGACGGCGTCCAGCTCACGTCGTACAACGTCGGCTCCGACGGCACCCTGCGGGGCATCTTCTCCGACGGCATCCAGCGCGACATGGCGAAGCTGGCCCTGGCCGACTTCAACAACCCCAACGGCCTGGAGAAGGTCGGCGAGACCTCCTTCCGCGCCTCCGCCAACTCCGGCGCCGTGCAGCTCGGCGTGGCCGGCGAGGGTCGCCGCGGCACCCTCATCGCCGGTGCGCTCGAGATGAGCAACGTGGACCTCGCCGCCGAGTTCACCAACCTGATCCTCGCGCAGCGCGGCTTCCAGGCGAGCTCGCGCGTCATCACCACCTCGGACTCCGTGCTCGAGGAGCTCGTCAACATCAAGCGCTGACCCCGCCCGCGCCGGGCCCGTCGCCGCCACCGTGGCGGCGGGCCCGTGCCCGGTGCGGAACCCCCAGAAGACCTCAAGTCCGCGGTCGCCAGGCCGAAGGACACCCTGTCAGGGCCACGGACGGCCCGATACGACGCACAAGGACGGTGCTGCATGATCACGCTCACGCGCCTCTCGGGCTCGGTGTTCGCGCTGAACTCCGACCTGATCGAGCGCATCGACGCCACCCCCGACACGGTCATCTCGCTGGTCGACGGCAAGAAGTACGTCGTGGCCGAGGGCCTCGAGGACGTCGTCGAGCTGATCCGCCGGCACCGCGGCGAGATCGTCGCCCGCAGCGCCTACGTGCCCGTCGGCGTCACCGCCGACGACGAGCCGGCGCCGCCCCGCCTGGCCAGCGTCGCCGCGCTGCGGCCGGCCGACGCCCGCTCCTGCCGCGGGGAGGCGTGATGGACCCGGCACCCGCGATCGGGATCGTCCTGGGCTTCGTCGTCATCATCACGGCGAACGTCCTCGAGGGCGGCAACCCGGCCAACATGATCCTGCTGCCGCCGATGCTGCTGGTCTTCGGCACCACCTTCTTCATCACCATGGCCGGCGGCACGGTCGCGGACATGAAGGCCGCCATGGCCGGGGCGAAGAAGGCCTTCACCGGGGGCGTGCCCAAGGGCGACGCGATCGTCGACAACGTTGTGACCCTGGCCGACAAGGCCCGCCGCGAGGGCCTGCTGGCCCTGGAGGACTCGCTCAAGAACGTCGACGACCCCTTCCTGGTCAAGGGCGTCACCCTCGCGATCGACGGCACCGACCCCGAGGAGGTCCGCGACATCCTCGAGGCCGAGGTGCAGGCGAAGAAGTCGGCCGACAAGCAGGCCGCGAAGTTCTTCAGCGACGCCGGCGCCTACGCCCCGACCGTCGGCATCATCGGCACCGTCATGGGCCTGGTGCACGTGCTGGAGAACCTCGCCCAGCCCGAGGAGCTCGGCCACCTCATCGCCGCCGCCTTCCTCGCCACCCTGTGGGGCGTCGCCTCGGCCAACGTCATCTTCCTGCCGCTCGGCAACCGCCTGAAGCGGCTCAGCGAGCTCGAGGTCAACCAGATGGAGGTGACGATCGAGGGCGTCGCCGCCATCCAGGCCGGCTCCAACCCGCGCGTGATCGCCGCCAAGCTCAAGTCGCTGCTCCCCGCGGGCTCCGTCGCCGAGGAAGCGGCCTGACGTGTCCGGGCACGGCGGGGGCGGTCGCCGCCCCAAGAAGCACGACGAGGAGGAGCACGAGAACCACGAGCGGTGGCTCGTGACCTACGCCGACATGGTCACGCTGCTCATGGTGCTCTTCATCGTGATGTTCGCGATGAGCTCGGTGGACCAGAAGAAGTTCAACGAGCTCAAGTCGGGCCTCGCCGCCGGCTTCGGCGACAGCACCTCGGTGCTCGTCGGGTCGGAGTCGATCCTCGACCAGCCGGGCAGCGCCGGCATCGAGTCCTTCACCCCGTCGACCACCACCGGCATGAGCCCGCGGGAGTCGCAGCTGGTCGACGAGGCCGTCAACACCGCCGCCGCGCAGGCCGCCCAACGGCAGTACGCCGAGGCGGCCGCCGAGGCGGGCCGGCTCGAGGAGGTCGCGGAGCGCGTGGGCAAGGCCTTGCGCGAGCACGGCCTGGGCGACGACGTGCAGGCCACGATCGACGAGCGCGGCCTCGTGCTCAGCCTCGTGAGCAAGCACGTGGTGTTCGAGCCCAACCTGGCGAGCCTCAGCCCGCGCGGCCGCGAGGTCGTCGACACCCTCGCCCCGGTGCTGCGCGACCTGCCCGACCCGCTCCAGGTCGACGGCCACACCAACCAGGTCAAGGTGAAGCCGAAGTACTACCCCACCGACTGGGAGCTCTCCGCCGCCCGCGCCGTCACCGTGCTGCGCCACCTCACCGAGCAGTGGGACCTGCCGCCCGCGCGACTGCGCGCCTCGGCCTACGGCGCGGAGAAGCCCCTCGTCGACCCCCGCGAGCCCGGCTCACAGGCCGTCAACAAGCGCGTCGACATCGTCGTGCTCTCCGACGTGCCCCCCGAGGTCCGCGCCCTGCTCGACGACGTGGTGCGCGACCGGGTCACCCGCGCCGCGACCCGCCCCGCGCCGGGCACCGAGGAGGCCGCGGAGCGGGCCGCCCAGACCACCGACACCGAGACCACCGAGACCACCGAGACCGCCGACGCGGCCGAGCACGCCGAAGGAGCCCACTGATGACCATCACCGCCATGCCCGGCGCCCCCGCCGGCGACGCCGCGCCGGAGGAGAAGAAGGGCGGCAAGAAGAAGCTGGTCATCGTCGTCGTGCTGCTGGCCGTGCTCGGCGGCGCGGGCTACTGGTTCTTCCTCAAGCCCTCCGGTCCCCCGCCGCCGCCGGAGCCCGGAGAGGTCACCGCCCTCGAGCCGATCCAGGTCAACCTGGCCGGCGGCCACTTCCTGCGCATCGGCATCGCGCTGCAGGCGACGACGACCGTGGCCCACGACGTCGAGGGCAGCAAGGCGCTGGACGCGGTCATCCACGTCTACAGCGGCAAGAAGCTCGAGGAGGTCATGGCCCCCAAGGAGCGCGAGCACCTCAAGGAGGAGCTGAAGAAGGAGGTCGACCACCTCTACCACGGCGACGTGATGGACGTGTACCTGACCGAGTACGTCGCACAGTGAGCCCGGGGAGCGCCCGCTCCCCGGCACCTCTCCCACACACCTGGCCCCCTGACCGATCGGCCGGCGCGCCGGGACCTCCGTCCCGACTCCGCCGACCGCCGGCGTTCCCGCTCAGGTGCCCCCACCGGGGGCCGATACGTGCCCTCGTGACGACGATGGCGACCCCGGCGGCCGTGCCTGCACGCGCCGACGCGTCCCGTCGCACCGGCGCGCCGGTCGGCTACGACTTCCGCCGACCCATCCAGCTCTCGCGCGAGCACTCGCGCATCCTGCAGCTGTCCTTCGACGGCTTCGCGCGGCAGGCCACGCAGGTCTTCACCTCGGCGCTGCGCACCGTCTGCTCGGTGTCGATGGCCAGCATCGACCAGCTGACCTACAGCGAGTACGTCGACTCGCTCGACGCCACGACGTACATGACCCTGTGCACCGTCGACCCGATGCCGGGCCGCGGGGTGCTGGAGGTGCCGCTGCCCGCGGTCATGTCGTGCGTCGACCACATGCTCGGCGGCCCCGGCTCCGACACCCAGCCGCTGCGGCCGCTGACCGAGATCGAGACCGGCGTCATCAGCGGCGTGATCGCCCGCCTCTTCTCCGAGATGCGCTACTCCCTCGCCGGCCTGGTGCCGATCGAGCCCGAGATCGTGGGCACGGAGTACAGCCCGCAGTTCGCGCAGGCGGCCGGCGCGGCCGACGTCATGGTCGTCGTCTCGCTCGAGCTGCGCATCGGCCAGCGCGCCCACCGGCTCACCGTGTGCCTGCCCTTCAGCGGCCTGCACCCCCACCTGACCGCGGCGGCCGCGCCGGCGCCGGTCTCCGAGCGGGAGCGGGCCCAGCGCGACCGGGCCGCCGCCCTGCTCCGCGAGCGGTTCACCACCGTCCCGGTGGACGTGACGGTGCGGCTGCGGCCGACGCCGGTCGCGCCCGAGGTGCTCGCCGCCCTCGTCCCGGGCGGCGTGGTCCGCCTGGGCCACCCCGCCTCCGCCCCGCTCGACGTCGTCGTCGACGGCACCACCTTCGCCCACGCGTCCGCCGGCGCGCGGGGCCCCCGCCTGGCCGCCCTCATCGTGGGCGAACCCGAGGAGACCGCATGAGCGACGCCACCGACCCGACCGCAGGGCCGGGCCTCGACCCCGCCCTCGCCCTGGCGACCGAGGCGGCCACCGCCGCCGCGGCGGTGCTCCCGGCCGCCGAGCCGCTCGCCGCCGTCGGCGCGCAGCCCGGCACCGAGCACGTCACCGCCGCCTTCGCCGGCGCGGCCATCGCCACCGTCGAGGGCACCCTGTCCGGCGGGGCCGGGCGGGTCGCCGTGCTCGTGGGCGCCGACCTGGTCGAGGCGCTGGCCTCCAGCCCGCTCGGCGGCCTCGACCTCGCCGCCGCGACGCAGCCCGCCCTGGACGCTGCCGCGGCGGCGCTCGGCGGCAGCGCGACCGCCGCCCAGCAGGTCGACCTCAGCCTCGTCCTCGCCGACCTCGGCGCCCCCTTCACCGCCGTGCCGCTGGTCGGCTCCGGCATCGCCGCCGCGCTCCTGGTCACCGACACCCTGCTGCCGGGCGCGCCTGCGGCCGACGTGCCGGTGGTCGCCGCGGGGGTCCCCGTGGTCGACGCCACCGGCGCCGAGGTCGCCGCGGGTCGGCCCGTGGTCGACGCCACCGCCGCCCAGGTCGCGGCGGGCCAGCCCGTGGTCGACGCCGCCGCCCCGGTGACGGCCGGGCAGCCGGTCGCGCCTGCCGCGGCGTACGCCCCGCCCGTCGCCCAGCCCGCCGCCCAGCCCGTCGCGCCTCAGCCCGCGATGGCCGGTGTCGGCGGCTACGCCGGCAACGCCCCCGTCCAGGCCGTGCACCACGCGCCGGGCTCCGGCGGCGGCCTGGTGCCGCGCCGCGGCATCGAGATGCTGCACGGCGTCGACATGGAGGTCACCGTCGAGCTCGGCCGGACCCGGATGACCGTGCGCGACCTGCTCGCGCTCGCCCCGGGTGCCGTGCTCGAGCTCGACCGGGCCGCGGGCTCGCCCGCCGACCTCCTGGTCAACGGTCGCCTGATCGCCCGCGGCGAGGTCGTCGTGGTCGACGAGGACTTCGGCTTGCGGATCACCGAGATCCTCGACGACAGCGTCGGCGGCTGACCCGTGGTCGAGCTCACCGTCCGCCTCGTCGTGTCGCTGGCCGTCGTCGTCGGCCTCATGCTGCTGCTCGCGCGCCTGGGTGGCCGCAAGTTCCGCGGCGGCGCCGGCACGCCGGTGCGCGTCGTGCACCGGCAGGCGTTGACGCGCGGCTCGGCCCTGACGGTCGTCGAGGTCGGCGGCCGCGTGCTCGTGCTCGGCACCACCGAGCAGCAGGTCAACGTGCTCGCCGAGCTCGACCCGTCGGAGGTCGAGGGCGCGACCGTGCCGGCCGCGACCCCCGACGACACCGCCCACACCACCGACGGCGTCGACGGCGCCGAGGGGGACGAGCCTGCCCTCGAGGACGAGGTCGTCGAGGAGGAGGTCGAGCCCGACCTGCTCAGCCCCGAGGAGCTGCGCGTGCTCGCCGAGCTGGCCGCTCTCGACGAGGACGCCGCGACGGAGGAGCCCGCCGACCAGGAGGTGCTCGAGCTCCCCGCCGGCCTGCCCTCCCTGGTGCCCGCGCACCTCGCCGGCCTCGCGGGCCTCGCCGGCTCCGCTGCGCTGGCGGCCGACGCCGCCGCGGTCGCCGCCGCCCCGGCCGCCGCCCCGCTCGTGGTCGTCCCCGCGCCCGCTCCGGCTCCCGTCGCCTCAGAGCCCGTCCGCGGGCGACGCTGCGCCGCCGTGCCGGTCGACTCGGCGCCCGTCCTCACCTCCGTTGGTCACCGCCTCGGTGCCCCCGCCGCCGCCCACGCCGGCGGTGGCCGCCGCATCGCGACCCGGGTCACCGCACCCGTCCCCCACCCCGACACCGCGACGACCCCGCAGGACGCCCCGGTGCCGGCCGCGCCGCCGGCCACCCCCGCGGTGGCCGCCACCCCCGCACCCCCGCCGTACGCCGTGTCCGCACCCGTGCGCGCCGCCGTCGCCCGCCCCGCGGTCTCCCTCGACGACTTCCTCGCGAGCGTCGGCATCGACCCGGCCACCGCGACGATGCCGCAGACCCTGGCCGCGACCCCCGCTGCGACCCCCACGGCACAGCCGGCCGCCACCCCGGCACCTGCCCCCGCAGCTGCCCCCGCCGCCGAGCCCGCCCGCGCCCCCCGCCGCACCCGCGCCCCGCGCGAGGTGGCGGCGCAGCCGAGCGGCCCGCTCGCCGGCTCGGTGCTCTCACCGCAGACCTGGCGCCAGGCGATCGCCGCCGTCCGGCGGGCCTCGTGACCCTCGTCCGCCGCGCTGCCGCGACCCTCGCGGCGGTGGTCCTCGGGGTGCTCCTCGCCCTCGTCGCGGCCCCCGCCCAGGCGCAGCCGACGCTGCCGGAGCCGACGCCCGGCCAGACCGACGGCCAGACCGACGGCCCCGCCGGCACCCCGCAGGACGGCCAGGACGAGCCGGGCGTCGACGGCCCCGCAGGCCCCACCGGCCCGGGGGTCGACCCCGGCGACACGGTCTCGATCGACCTGACCGGCCTGTCCGGCACGCCGAGCACGTCGGTCACGGTCATCATCGGCCTGACGCTGCTCTCGCTGCTGCCCGCGATCCTGCTGACCTGCACCAGCTTCACGAAGATCCTCATCGTGCTGGGCCTCACCCGCAACGCGCTGGGCCTGCAGCAGACGCCGAACAACCAGGTGCTGGCCGGGCTCGCGCTCTTCCTCAGCCTCTTCATCATGGGCCCGGTGCTCTCGGAGATCAACGAGGTCGGGCTGCAGCCCTACCTCGACGGCGACAAGACCACCAGCGTCGCCTTCGAGGACGGCCTCGAGCCGCTGCGCGAGTTCATGCTCGACCAGACCGACAGCGAGGAGCTGACGCTCCTCACCAACGTCGCCGGGCGCGAGCTGCCCGAGGACCGCGCCGACGTGCCGACCGCCACGCTCATCCCGGCCTTCGTGCTGAGCGAGCTCAAGCAGGCCTTCGTCATCGGCTTCATCATCTTCATCCCCTTCCTCGTCATCGACATCGTCGTGAGCGGGGCGCTGATGGCGCTGGGCATGATGATGATGCCGCCGGTGATGGTGTCGCTGCCCTTCAAGCTCCTGCTGTTCGTCATGGTCGACGGCTGGGCGCTGATCATCCGTTCCCTCGTCGCGAGCTACGGCTAGGCGCCGCGCGCCCGCCACCGGAGGACCCCTGTGACCGACACCGCCGTCATCGAGATCGCGCTCAAGACGATGCTCGTGGCCGCCAAGCTCTCCGCCCCGATCCTGGTGACCTCGCTGGTCATCGGCTTCGCGGTCTCCCTCTTCCAGTCGATGACGCAGATCCAGGAGTTCACCCTCGCCTTCGTGCCCAAGCTCGTCGGCGTCGGCATCGCGCTGCTCGTCAGCGGCAACTGGATGCTGCACACGCTGATGGCCTTCACCCACGACCTCTTCGACGCCCTGCCGTCGATGCTGGGCTGACCCAGACCAGACCCGGACCCGTGACCCTGACCGTCGCCGGCGAGCCGCTGCTCGCCTTCCTCCTCGCCTCGGTGCGCATCGTGGCGTGGCTGGCGATCGTGCCGCCGTTCTCGACGCGGTCGGTGCCGGCGATGGCGAAGGTCGTGCTGTCGCTGGGCCTCGCCTTCGCGGTCGCGCCGTCGCTGGCGCGCTCGACGATGCCGACCGGCACCTTCGAGCTGGCCGCGACCGCGCTCACGCAGGCGGCGGTCGGCCTCGGCATGGGCTTCGTGACCATGCTGCTCTTCGCGGCGATCGGCGCGGCAGGCAGCCTGGTCGACGTCTTCGGCGGCTTCGCGGTGGCGCAGATCTTCGACCCGCTGTCGATGAACATGAACACGGTCTTCGGCAAGTTCCACCAGCTGCTCGCCACGATGCTCCTCTTCGCCAGCGGCGGGCACCTGCTGGTCATCGGCGGGCTGCTGAAGACCTTCCACTTCCTGCCGATCGGCGAGACCCCCGACGTCGACGGCCCGGGCCTGCTCACCACGGCGTTCTCGATGTTCTTCGTGACGGCCGTGCAGATCGCGCTGCCGTTGATCGCGGTGCTGTTCATCGCCGACGTCGGCCTCGCGCTGCTGACCAAGGTCGCCCCGCAGATGCAGGCGATCAACGTGATGTTCCCGGCCAAGATCGGGCTCACGCTCGTGCTGCTGGGCCTGTCCTTCCCCGTGCTGCCCGAGGCGCTCGACCGGCTGGTCGACCTCGCCCTCGAGGCCATGGCCACGATCGCCGGCGCGGGCGCCGGCGCCGGCTGAGGGAGGTGCGGTGGCCGACAGCAGTGAGGAGAAGACAGAGAAGCCGACTCCGAAGAAGAAGAAGGAGTCGCGCAAGGAGGGGCAGGTCCCCCGCACCCAGGAGCTGGGCGGGTGGCTCTCGATGCTGGCCGTCGGGCTGGCGCTGCCGCCGCTGGTCGGCCGCGAGCTCGAGGCGCTGCGCACCCTCATGGCCGCCAGCGTCACCGCGATCGAGGACGCCTCGATCGCCGTCGCCCTGCAGCTGCTCGGCGACGGCGCCCGCCACGTGCTCGTGGCGCTGGTGCTCCTGGGCTGCGGCGTCATGGTGGTCGGCGTGGCCGGCACCGTGGCCCAGGGCGGCTTCTACCTCGCGACCAAGGCGGTCAAGCCGAGCGCCAAGAAGCTCAACCCGATCTCGGGCGCCAAGCGCATCTTCGGCACGCAGGCGCTGTGGGAGGGCGCCAAGGTGCTGCTCAAGAGCGCGGTCGTCGGCTTCCTGGCCTACGGCGCGGTCAAGGCGATGGTGCCGATGGTCGGCGGCCTGGTGCCGATCCCGGCCGTCCTCACCGCGGTGGCCGACGAGGCGCTCGGCCTCATCCGCAACGTCGCCGTCGCCGGGGTCGTGATGGCTGCCGCCGACTACGCCTTCCAACGCCGCAAGGTCGGCAAGCAGACCCGGATGTCGCACTCCGAGGTCAAGCAGGAGCACAAGCAGGCCGAGGGCGACCCGCTGCTCAAGGGCGCGATCCGCAGCCGCCAGATGGCGATGTCGCGCTCGCGCATGATGGCCGCGGTCGCCGACGCCGACGTCGTCCTCGTCAACCCCACGCACGTGGCCATCGCACTGCGCTACGACGCGGCCCAGGGCGCGCCGCGCGTCGTCGCCCGGGGCGCCGGCGCGGTCGCCGCGAAGATCCGCGAGCGCGCCGCCGAGCACGACGTGCCGCTCGTCCGCGACGTGCCGCTGGCCCGCGCCCTCTACGGCGCCTGCGACGTCGGCCACGAGATCCCCGCGGAGCTGTTCGCGGCCGTGGCGCAGGTGCTGGCCTTCGTCATCAGCCGCCGCACGGCGGGCCGCACCGGCGGCGAGCACCGCTCGCCGCGACCCGAGGGCGCGCTGCCGGAGCTCCCGACGGGCGGTCGGCGGCGCCGGTCTGCACCAGCGGACGCGGTTCCCTCAGCAGCGCTGGCACCCGGCCGATAGGGCCGTCGGGCTCCAGGACGGAGCCCGCACGCGGCGCCACGGACGGCGCGCACCCCTCGTGAGAGAGCGACCCGTCCGTTGCCCCTGAAGCGCCTGACCCAGCTCGGTGTCCCCGTCGGCATCGTGATGATCGTCGTGATGCTCGTCGTGCCGCTGCCCGCGGTCGTCCTCGACCTGCTGATCGCGCTCAACATCACCGGTGCGCTGCTGGTCCTGCTCGTCGCGATGTTCGTGCGGCGCCCGCTCGACTTCGCCGCCTTCCCCGCCGTCATCCTCGTCATGACGCTCTTCCGCCTCGCGCTCAACGTCAGCGCGACCCGGCTGGTGCTGCTCGACGGCTACGCCGGCAAGGTCATCGACACCTTCGGCCACTTCGTCGTCGGCGGCTCGCTGATCGTCGGCCTCATCGTCTTCTCGATCCTGCTGGTCATCCAGTTCGTCGTCATCACCAACGGCGCCGGCCGCGTCGCCGAGGTCGGCGCCCGCTTCACCCTCGACGCCATGCCCGGCAAGCAGATGGCCATCGACGCCGACCTCAACTCCGGGCTCATCGACGAGGACGAGGCCCGGCGCCGACGCGCCGAGGTGCACCAGGAGGCCGACTTCTACGGCGCGATGGACGGTGCCTCGAAGTTCGTCAAGGGCGACGCCATCGCGGCGATCATCATCACCCTGGTCAACCTGGTGGGCGGCTTCGCCGTCGGCGTCGCGCAGCTGGGCATGCCCTTCGGCGAGGCCGTGCAGACCTACAGCCTGCTGACCGTCGGCGACGGCCTGGTCTCGCAGATCCCGGCCCTGCTGCTCTCGGTCGCGACCGGCCTCATCGTCACCCGCAACACCGGTGACGAGGACATGGGCTCCGACATCCTGCGGCAGCTCACGGCCAACAAGGTGCCGCTGCGGGTCGCCGGCTTCGCCGCCCTCGCGCTCTGCCTCATCCCCGGGCTGCCCAAGCTGCCGTTCATCGTCGCCGGCGGGATCATGCTGCTCGCCTCCGCCCGGGTGGGCGAACCGGAGGAACCGGCCGACACGGGCGCGGAGCTCGAGCCGGTCGCGGTCGCCGACTCCCCCGAGATGCTCGCCTCGGAGATCCAGATCGACCCGCTCGGCCTCGAGCTCTCCGCCGACATCATCGACCTCGTCGACACCGCCACCGGCGGCGACCTGCTCGAGCGGGTCAAGGCGCTGCGCCGCAAGGTCGCCACCGACATCGGCATCGTGGTGCCGCCGGTGCGCACCCGCGACAACCTCGACCTGCCGCTGCGCACCTACGCGATCAAGCTCTTCGGCATCGAGGTCGCGCGCGGCGAGGCCCCCTCCGGCACGGTGCTCGCGATCGGCGACTACCTCTCCGCGCTGCCCGGCGAACCCACCCGCGAGCCCGTCTTCGGGCTCGACGCGAAGTGGATCCCCGCCGAGATGCGCAACCAGGCCGAGCTGGCCGGCGCGACCGTCGTCGACCGCTCGTCGGTCGTCACGACCCACCTCGCCGAGGTCGTCACCACCCACGCCGCCCGCCTGCTCGGCCGCGAGGACGTCAAGCTGCTCACCGAGGTCGTCAAGCGCACGCACCCGGTCGTCATCGAGGAGCTCACCCCCGCCCAGCTCAGCCTGGGCGAGGTGCAGCGGGTGCTGCAGGCGCTGCTCGACGAGCAGGTGTCGGTGCGCGACCTGGTGCGCATCTTCGAGGCGCTCTCGTTGCGCGCGCAGGCCACGAAGGACGTCGACGCGCTCGTCGAGAGCGCCCGCGCGGCGCTCGGTCCCGCCATCGCCGCGCCCTACGTGGTGCCCGGCGAGGGCGGTGCGACCGTCCACGTCATCAGCCTCGAGCCGCACCTCGAGCAGCGCATGCTCGAGTCCATGCGCCTGGGCGACCAGGGCGCGGTGATCGCGCTCGACCCGGTCACCGGCCAGCACGTGCTGACCCAGCTCGCGCGGCTCGTGACCGACGCCGAGAACCTCGACGTCCGCCCCGTGCTCGTCTGCGCCCCGCAGATCCGCGCCGCGGTGCGCCGCCTGGTGCGACCGGCGCTCGAGAAGCTGCCGGTGCTCGCCTACACCGAGCTCAGCGGAGCTCAGCAGGTGCGCGCCGTCGGCACCGTGACCGCCGAGCCCACCATGGCGGTGACCGCGTGAGCCCCCTCAACGGCACCGTGCTCCTGGCCGCCGCGGTGGTCGCCTCCCCCGCGCTCTACGGCGGGTTCGTCGGCGGCACGATGCCCACCGACACCGCCCTTACCCGCTACCTGGTCGCCGTCGGCGCGTGCTGGGTGCTGTTCTCGGTCATGGTCGAGCTGGTCCTGCCCTCGCGCGACGAGGTCGCCCGTGCGGTGCAGGCGCGCGACGCCGCGGCGGCCGCCGAGCGCGCGGCGTCCGCCGACGCCGCCCCACCGGCGTACGACGTGCCGCCCGGCAGCGGCGCGAGCGACCCCGCCGCCTGAGCCCGCCGCCTCAGCCCCCTGCGCCCGCCGCCTGAGCCCGACCCGAGAGGAGCCCCGCGTCGGCTCAGCCGTCGACGAGCGTCGTGATGTCGGTCGCCAGCTCGGAGGCGGAGGTGTCGCTGCGCCACACGATCGGCGCGTCGCCCGCTTGGTCGACGCCGACGACGTAGGTGCCGTGCAGGTCGGGGTCGGCGGCGACGCCCTCGCTGCCCTCGTCGACGAAGATGCCGACCGACCGGCCGAGGCTGGCGGTCTGCGCCAGGTCGGCGCGCACCCCGGTGAAGTCGGGGTCGAAGCGGGCGAGGTAGTCGGTGAGCACCGGCGCGGTGTCGGTCTCGGGGTCGGTGGTGACGAAGTAGACCTCGACCTCCTCGCGCACCTCCGGCTCGAGCCGGGTCAGCGCGGAGGCGACGGTCGCCATCACCGCCGAGCAGACGTCGGGGCACGAGGTGTAGCCGAAGAAGAGCAGGCTCAGCCGGTTGTCCTGCTCCTCGCCGAAGTCGACGGTCTCGCCGGCCACCGTCGTCAGCCGTGCCGACTCGACCGCGAAGGGCGGGTCGACCACCGTGCCGGTCAGGGCGGCGGGCTCACTCCCGGAGCACGCGGCGGCCAGGCCCAGCAGCGCGGTCGCGACCACGGCTGCGGCCCGGCCGCGGCCGCGCCCTGCCCGCGCGGCCCTCACGCCGACACCGCCTCGAGCGCGGTCGCCGCGAAGGCGGCCTCGTCGGTGATCTCGCCGAGGTGCGCGCGCACGGCCCGGCCGTCGACGAGCGCGACGGTCATCGGCAGCGCCCGCGGCGGCACCTGGCCGTCGAGGTCGACCAGCAGCTGGCCGGTGGGGTCGACGTAGTTGGGGTAGGTCACGCCCGTCTCCTCCAGCATCGCCGCGACCGGGCCGGGGTCGCGCTCGCGCGCCAGGCCGACGACGGGCAGGCCGGTGCGCCGTCCCACCCGCTGCAGCAGCGGCAGCTCGCGACGGCACGGCGCGCACCAGGTGGCCCACACGTTGACCAGGAGCGGGCCGGCGAGGTCGACCTGGGCGGGTCCGGTCACCGCCGTCACGTCGCCGAGCCGCACCTCACGGCCGTCGAGGTCGACCCACCCGGCCTCGGCGGCGGTGGAGCCGCGCCGCGACCCGGCCTCGCCGGACCCGGCGCACCCCGCGGCGAGGAGCCCGAGGCCGCCGGCGACGGCGCCGAGCACGAGGCGCCGGCCCACCGGCCGGGTCGTCGACGTCAGGGGGTGGCGCGAGGGGTTCACCACGTCGACGGTACGTCGCACCCGCCGCTGACCGGAGGCCGTGCGGCGCACGTCACGCCGGCGCTGCGGTCACGAGCCGAGCGGGACGCTCCACTCGAGCCGCGTGCCGTGGGGCTCCTCCGGCAGCAGCTGAAGGTCGCCGCCGAGGTCGGCGGCGCGGCGGCGTGCGTTGCGCAGGCCGCTCTCCTGGCGCTCGACGGGCATGCCGACCCCGTTGTCGGTGACCGACAGCGTCAGCCGGTCGGCCTCGAGGACGACCTCGACGACGCACGCCTCGGCGCGGGCGTGCCGCGCGACGTTGCTCAGCGCCTCGCGCAGCGTGGCCAGCAGGTGGTCGCCGACCCCGGCGTCGGCGCCGCCGTCGACGGCCGTGTCGACCGGCCCCGCGGTGCGCACGAGCGGGGAGAAGCCGAGCGTGGGGACGTACTCCCGCACCAGCCCCCGCACCTCCTCGCGGAAGGAGGTCGCGCGCCGGTGCCCCAGCTCGAAGATCGTCGAGCGGATGTCGCGGATGGTGGTGTCGAGGTCGGCGACCGCGTCGGAGAGCCGGTCGCGCACCTCCGGCACGACCGCGCTGCGCCGCACGCCCTGCAGCTGCAGGCCGGTGGCGAAGAGCCGCTGGATGACCACGTCGTGCAGGTCGCGCGCGATCCGCTCGCGGTCGGCGACCAGCATCAGCTCCTGGCGCTCCGCGAGCGCCTGGGCGCGGTCCATCGCCAGCGAGACGTGGTCGACGAAGCCGCGCACCCGCTCGACCTCCTCGTCGTCGGGCGGGCGTCGGTCGGCCGGCCACGCGAGCAGCAGCAGGCCGGCCCGGGTCAACCGCGCCGGCACCGGCAGCAGCAGCACGGGCTGCCCACCGGAGTCGCGGGTCGAGACCGGCGCACCCTGCTGCTCGGCACGCTCGACCTCGACGCGCAGCTCGCGCAGGAGCGCCTCGGCGTCGACCCCGTCGCGACGGTCGCCGACGAGCTCGTGGCCCTCCGCGAGGGGTCGCACGAAGGTGCCGAGGTCGGCACCCGCCGCGTCGCGGGCCACGCGCACGACGTCGGGCAGCACGTCGACCATCCCCGGTCGGGGCTGCAGCAGGTCGGTGGCCCGGGCCGCCGCCTCCAGCCAGACCTGGCGACGCTCGCTGCGCTCGTAGGCGCGGGCGTTGTCGAGCACGTAGCCGGCGGCGTGGGCGAGCGCGGCCACGAGCGTCTCGTCGTCCTCGGTGAAGCCGCCGTCGTGCTTCTCGGTGAGGTAGAGGTTGCCGAAGACCTCGCCGCGGATCTTGACCGGCACGCCGAGGAAGCTGCGCATCGCGGGGTGGCCTACTGGGAAGCCGTGGGCACGCTCGTGGCCGCCGATGTCGGTGAGGCGGAGCGGGCGGGGGTCCTCGGTGATCAGCCCGAGGATCCCGAGGCCCTGCGGCAGCGAGGCGATGGGGGAGGCCTCCCACGCGCTCAGCCCGTGGGTCACGAAGTCGCCGAAGCGGCCCTCCTCGGTCATGACGCCCAGGAAGCCGTAGCGGGCGCCGACGAGCGTGCACGCGCTGTCGACGAGGCGCTGCAGCACCCGGTGGACCTCGAGGTCGGAGGTGATGGCGACGACGGCGTCGAGCAGCGCCCCCGCGGCGTCGGGAGCCGACGGCTGCGGACGTGGCGGGGCACTCACCGGCCCATCGTAGGCGCGGGGGCGCCGAACGCAGACGACCCGCAGACGTGGTCACCCCAGAGGGGGGACCGCACCGGCGGACGTGCGACCGGTTCGTCTGCGGGTCGGGTGGCTGCGGTGGATTCGCCAGCAGCCCTGTCGGCTATCAGCCGGCTGCTAGCGCGCAGCCACCTCACGCGTCCTGAGTGAAACCATGTTCTCGGACCACCTCCTTCCTCGTGTGCGACGAGCCTACGTCGGCGACCCGGGGGGCTCAACGGGTTTCCGCCGCGCTCACGGCTGCAGTCGCACGACCTCCCACCGGCCGTCGACGCGGCGGTGGACCAGCCGGTCGTGCAGCCGGCCCGTGCGCCCCTGCCAGAACTCCACGACGTCGGGGCGCACGCGGAAGCCGCCCCAGTGCTCGGGCACCGGCACCTCGCCGGGGAAGCGGGCCGCCACCTCGTCGTACGCCGCCTCGAGCGCGGCGCGGTCGGCGACCGGCTGCGACTGCTCCGAGGCCCACGCCCCGAGCTGGGAGCTGCGGGGGCGGGAGGCGAAGTAGGCCGCGACCTCGTCGCGCGGCAGCGGCGAGGCGGTGCCCTCGACGCGCACCTGCCGCTCGAGGGGGTGCCACGGGAAGAGCAGGGAGCACGCCGGGTTGGCGGCGAGGTCGCTGCCCTTGCGCGAGCCCAGGTTGGTGAAGAAGCGGAAGCCGCGCTCGTCGACCCCCTTGAGGAGCACGGTGCGCACCGAGGGCCGCCCCGCGGCGTCGGCGGTGGCGACCACGACGGCGTTGGGCTCGTGGAGCCCCGCGGCGCGGGCGTCGTCGAACCACCGCGCGAAGGTGACGAGCGGGTCTCCGTCGAGGTCGGCCTCGTCGAGACCGCCACGGGCGTAGTCCTCGCGCAGGTTCGCCAGCTGCCGCGTCAGGTCGGGCGCCGAGTCGGGCGTCGGGCTGGGCGTCGGGTCGGGCGTCGGGTCGGGAGCCACACCGGGAGGGTAGGTCGCGCCCCCGGGGAGCGGGGTGCAGAATGCCCGGGGGCCCGCGCCGGGCCGCGCCCACCGGGCCGCGACTGCGCCGGCCGTCCACCCCTGGACCGACGAAGGAGTCGACGCATGACCGAGGTGCACCACGGACTGGAGGGCGTCGTCGCCTTCGAGACCCAGATCGCCGAGCCCGACAAGGAGGGCTCCGCGCTGCGCTACCGCGGCGTCGACATCGAGGACATCGTCGGCCGGGTCCCGTTCGAGAACGTCTGGGGCCTGCTGATCGACGGCGCCTACACCCCGGGCCTGCCGCCGGCCGAGGCCTACAACATCCCGGTGCACACCGGTGACGTGCGCGTCGACGTGCAGGCCGCGATCGCGATGCTCGCCCCCGCCTTCGGCTTCCGCCAGACCTACGACATCTCCGACGAGCAGGCTCGCGCCGACCTCTCCCGGGTCGCGGTGATGGTGCTGTCCTACGCCGCGCAGTCCGCCCGCGGCCTGCACCAGCCGGTCGTGCCGCAGAGCGAGGTCGACGCCGGCGCCACCCTGGCCGAGAAGTTCCTCATCCGCTGGAAGGGCGAGGCCGACCCCAAGCACGTGAAGGCGATCGACGCCTACTGGTCGTCCGCGGCCGAGCACGGCATGAACGCCTCCACCTTCACCGCCCGCGTCATCACCTCGACCGGCGCCGACGTGGCCGCCGCCTTCTCCGGCGCGATCGGCGCCATGAGCGGCCCGCTGCACGGCGGCGCCCCCTCCCGGGTGCTCGGCATGATCGAGGAGGTGGAGCGTCGCGACGGCGACGCCGCCTCCTACGTCAAGGAGCTGCTCGACAGCGGCGAGCGCCTCATGGGCTTCGGCCACCGCGTCTACCGCGCCGAGGACCCCCGCGCCCGCGTGCTGCGCCGCACGGCGCGCGAGCTCGACGCGCCGCGCTACGAGGTGGCCGAGGCACTCGAGAAGGCCGCGCTGGCCGAGCTGCGCGAGCGCCGCCCCGACCGGGTGCTCGAGACCAACGTGGAGTTCTGGGCCGCGATCGTCCTCGACTTCGCCGAGGTGCCCGCGCCGATGTTCACCTCGATGTTCACCTGCGCGCGCACCGGCGGCTGGTCGGCGCACATCCTCGAGCAGAAGCGCACCGGCCGCCTGATCCGCCCGTCGGCGGTCTACGCCGGCCCGCCGTCGCGCCCCGCCTCCGAGGTGGAGGGCTGGCAGGACGCCTGGGGCGAGGGCTGAGCCCGCCGGAGGCCCACCGGCTGCACCGCCCCGACGGCTCGTCGTGGGCGGTGACGCTGCACCGGGCGGCCGACCCCGACGCGGCGGTCGTGCTCATCGTGCCGGCGATGGGACTCGGCGCGCGGTGGTACCGCCCGCTCCTGGAGGCGCTCGCCGCGGCGGGGGTCCACGCGGCCGCCACCGAGACCCGCGGCCACGAGGAGGGCGCACCGCCGCCGGGGCGCCGGCACGACCACGGGTACGCCGACCTGGTCGCCGACCTCGACGCCGCCGCCCGGCTGCTCACCGACGAGGTGGGCGGGCCCCTCGTGCTGCTCGGGCACAGCCTGGGCGGGCAGGTGGCGAGCGCGCTGCTCGCCCAGCGACCCGACGCGGCCGCCGGGCTGGCCCTGGTCGCGAGCGGCTCGCCGTACTGGCGCGACTGGCGCCGCCGTCCCGACGACGCCGCGGGCTGGGGCGCGGTGCGGCTCCTCGCGCTCACGCAGGGAGCCGCCCTGCTGGCCCGGGTCCTGGGGCACTTCCCTGGCCACCGCTTCGGCTTCGCCGGGCGGGAGGCCCCGACCCAGACCCGCGACTGGGCGCGACTGGCCCGCACGGGGCGCCTGCGCTTCGCCGGGCTGGACGGGCGGGTGCGCGATCACACCGCCGCGCTGCGGGGGCTGCGCCTGCCGGTGCTCGCAGTGACGCTCGACGGCGACGACCTGACACCGCCGCGCAGCACCGACGGGCTGCTGCGCTGGTGGGCGGCAGCCGACGTGGAGCGCCACCACGTGTCGCCCGCGCCCGGCAGCGGGCTGAGCACCGACCACCTGCGGTGGGTGCGGACGCCCGCCGTGGTGGTGCCGGTCGTGGCGGCGTGGGTCTCGCGGGTGGCCGTCGGCCCGAGCCCTTGAAGACGGCTAGTACACTCGGCCGTCGAGGGGAGTACCTCACCAAGCAGCGTCCGGTCACCACGGCGGTCCCACGTCCGCCCCGGTCGCTCGCCCGCTCCGGCGGGTGAGGGAGACCTCGGACGCTTCCCCCTGTCCGAGGAGACACCTGTGCTCGACACCATCGGCACCCCCACGCTGTGGGCCGTCACGATCGGTGCGGTCATCGCACTGCTGGTGATGGACTTCCTGCTGACCCGCAAGCCCCACGAGGTCTCGATCAGGGAGGCCACCGGCTGGTCCGCCTTCTACATCGCGCTCCCGCTCGCCTTCGGCGCCTGGATCTGGAACGAGTACGGCACCGACCGCGGCGTCGAGTACCTCACCGGCTACCTCGTCGAGAAGTCGCTGAGCGTCGACAACCTCTTCGTCTTCATGCTCCTGCTCACCGCCTTCGTGGTGCCCAAGGAGCTGCAGCAGCGCGTGCTGCTCTACGGCATCGTCGGCGCGCTGGTGCTGCGCGGCATCTTCATCGCCCTGGGCGCCGCGGCGCTGTCGGCCTTCGACTGGGTCTTCCTCGTCTTCGGCCTGATCCTGGTCGCGACCGCCGTCAAGATCCTCCGCGACACCCTGTCGGGCCACGACCAGGAGGTCGACGTCGACTCGATGCGCTCGGTCCAGCTGGCCCGCCGCATCTTCCCGGTCACCCCCGACTACGAGGGCCCCAAGCTGTTCTCGAAGGTCGACGGCAAGCGCGCCATCACGCCGCTCTTCCTGGTCGTCCTCGCGGTCTTCATCACCGACATCGTCTTCGCGGTCGACTCCGTGCCGGCGGTCTACGGCATCACCGGTGACCCCTACCTCGTCTTCGCGACCAACGCCTTCGCCCTGCTCGGCCTGCGCGCGCTCTACTTCGTGCTCGAGGCGGCGCTGTCCAAGCTGATCTACCTCGGCTACGGCCTGGCGGCGATCCTGGCCTTCATCGGCGTCAAGCTGGCCCTGCACTGGGGCCACACCGTGTCCCCCGACGTCCCGGAGATCCCGACCGTCGCCTCGCTGCTGGTCGTGCTGGGCATCCTGACCGTGACGGTCGTCGCGAGCCTCGTCGCGACGCGCGGCAAGGTCGCCGACATCGAGCGGCCCGAGCCCGGCACGAGCGACGCCGAGGCCTACGTCGACTACGACGAGGTCGGCCACCGCGACTGAGGCCGTCCGGCCGCGCCGCGTCGTGCGGCCCGCCCGCAGCTGCGTGCGGACCGCACGACGCACGGCCCAGGAGAGGGAGCCCGGGCTCAGGTGAGGCGACGGCCGAGGTGCCGCGACAGCGGCGCGTCGGCGTAGTGCCCGAAGGCGGGCACGGCGACGTAGCCCGAGGAGGCGTAGAGCGCCAGCGCCTCGGGCTGCATCGTGCCCGTCTCGAGCACCATCACCTCGGCCCCGGCCGCGCGCGCCGTGGCCTCCAGGTGGGCCAGCACGCGCCGGGCCAGGCCCCGGCCACGGGCGGCGGGGCGGACGTACATGCGCTTGACCTCGGCGGTGGTGCGCGACCCGAGCGCCTCGACGTCGTCGCGACGCCGCCACGCCCCGGTCGCGACCGGCTCGGCGCCGAGGTAGCCGACGAAGAAGCTGCCGGCCGGGGGCTCGAAGTACGCCGCGTCGAGCGGCGTCTCGTCGGGCCCGCCGTAGCGGCGCACGTACTCCTGCTGCACCTCGGCGACCAGCAGCTGAGCGTCGGGGTGGTCGAAGGGCACGCGCAGGAGCGCGAGCGCTCCGGCGTCCGGCGGGGAGGCGGGCTGCGTGCTCAGGGTCGGTCTCCGGATCCGGTCTGTCGAGGTGGGCTGCGCCGCGGCGGCGGGGGGTGACAGACTAGGACCCGGCTGACAGCGTCGTCACCGCAGCACCGGCAGCACCACCCTGACACCGGAAGGCACACTCCGTGACCGACGCGATCCAGATCCCCGCCGACCTCCTGCCCGCCGACGGCCGCTTCGGCGCCGGGCCCTCGAAGATCCAGACCTCGCACCTCGACGCACTCGCCGCGACCGGGCAGTCGCTGCTCGGCACCTCCCACCGCCAGGCGCCGGTCAAGAAGACCGTGGGCCGGGTGCGCGAGGGGCTCGCCGCGCTCTTCGACCTGCCCGAGGGCTACGAGGTCGTGCTCGGCAACGGCGGCGCGACCGCCTTCTGGGACATCGCCACCTTCGGCCTCGTGCGCGACAAGGCCCAGCACCTGGCCTTCGGCGAGTTCTCCTCGAAGTTCGCCAAGTGCACGCAGGCCGCGCCGTTCCTCTCCGACTCCTCGGTCATCAGCAGCGACCCGGGCTCGCGGCCGTCGCCGGTCGCCGAGGCGGGGGTCGACACCTACGCCTGGGCCCACAACGAGACCTCGACCGCCGTGATGGCGCCGGTGCTGCGCCCCGAGGGCGCCGACGACGACGCGATCGTGCTGGTCGACGCCACCTCCGGTGCCGGTGGTCTGCCCGTCGACCTCTCGCAGGTCGACGCCTACTACTTCGCGCCGCAGAAGTGCTTCGCCTCCGACGGCGGCCTGTGGATCGCGATCATGTCGCCCGCCGCGCTCGCCCGCGTCGAGGAGGTCAAGGCGAGCGGCCGGTGGATCCCCGACTTCTTCGACCTGCCGACCGCGATCGACAACTCCCGCAAGGACCAGACCTACAACACCCCGTCGGTGGCCACGCTCTTCCTCATGGCCGAGCAGCTCGACTGGATGAACGCCAACGGCGGGCTGACCGGCATGGTCGCGCGCACGACGCAGAGCTCCGACGCGCTCTACGGGTGGGCGGAGGCCTCCGACGTCGCCACGCCGTACGTCGTGGACCCGGCGCACCGCTCGCTGGTGATCGGCACGATCGACTTCGACGACTCCGTCGACGCCGCGGCCGTCGCGAAGGTGCTGCGGGCCAACGGCGTCGTCGACACCGAGCCCTACCGCAAGCTGGGTCGCAACCAGCTGCGCATCGCGATGTACCCCGCGGTCGACCCCGCCGACGTCGAGGCGCTCACGCGCTGCGTCGACCACGTCGTCGAGCGGCTCTGACCCGCTGACGTCGTCCGCTCAGGTCGTGCGCCCCACGCGGGAGCGCACGACCTGGGCGGCGTCACGGCCGTAGGCGACGATCCGGGCCTCGTCGAGGTCCCACCCGCCCTCGGCGAACACCTCGAGCGCGGCGTCGACCGACTCCTCGCGCGACCAGCCGTAGACCCCCGCCGAGACCAGCGGGAAGGCGACCGTGCGGGCGCCGAGCTCCTCGCACACCTCGAGCGCGCGGCGGTAGCAGGACGTCAGCAGGGTGCGGTCGGTCTCGCCCGCGTGCCGGTCCGGCCCGACCACGTGCACCACCCAGCGCGCGGGCATCCGCCCCGCCGTGGTCCAGCCGGCGTCGCCCGTGGCGAGGCCGTCGGGGAAGCGGCGCCGGCAGTCGTCGAGCACCTCGGGACCGCCCGCGGCGTGGACCGCCCCGTCCACCCCTCCCCCGCCGCGCATCCGCCGGTTCGCGGCGTTGACCACCGCGTCGACCTCCTGGGCGGTCAGGTCGCCCTCCACCACCGTCACGTCCACGCTGCCCCCTCAGCCGCCTCAGTCCCGCGCCAGCAGGCGCAGCGTCGCGCGCTCCAGCGCCGCCTGCCGCTCGTCGGGGTTGTCGTAGTCCTTGCCGGTCGCGGCGGCGATGGTGTCGCCCCGCTCGTAGGCCTCGACGACCCTCGGGTCGACGTAGGAGCTGCGCGCCAGCGTGGGGGTGTTGCCCAGGAACTGCGACACCTCCTTCATCGCCCCCGACACCGCGCGCTTGCGGGACGCCTTGGTCTCGCCGTGCTCGGGCGTCTCGGCCAGCGCTGCGGCAGCGAGCACCGTGGCGTGCCACGTGCGGAAGTCCTTGGCGGTGGCCTGCAGCCCGGTCGACTCGCGCACGTAGTCGTTGACCAGGTCGGGCAGCAGCGAGCGCCAGGACCGGCCGTGCTTGTAGGACAGCAGCCGGGCGTCCTGCCCGCGTCGGCGCCGCATCACCTCGATCGCCTCGACGACCACGCGGTCGTCGATCTCGATGCGGTGCTCGACGCCCGACTTGCCGACGAAGGCGAAGACCAGCTGGTCCTGCCGGCGCCGGACGTGGCGCCGCTCGAGCGTGGTGAGCCCGAAGCTGCCGTGCGTGTCGGCGTACACGTCGTTGCCGATGCGGAAGTAGCCGAGGTCGAGCAGCCGCACCGCCGCCGCGCAGGCCCGCTCCAGCGGCATGCCCTCGCGCCCGAGGTCGGTGACCACCAGCTCGCGGGCGCGGGCCAGCGCGGCACCGAACTCCTCCATCCGCGCGAACTTCTCCGCGTCGCGACGGGTGCGCCACTCGGGGTGGTAGAGGTACTGCCGGCGCCCGGCGTCGTCGGTGCCGACCGCCTGCAGGTGGCCGTTGCGGTGCGGCGTGATCCACACGTCGCGCCAGGCCGGCGGGATGACCAGCGCCTCGACCCGCGCGCGGTCCTGGGGCGCCAGGCGCTGGCCGTGCTGGTCGAGGTAGGCGAAGCCCGACCCCGCCCGCCGCCGGGTCCACCCCGGCTGGTCGGGCGACGTCCGCCTCAGCCGCACCATGCGCAGAACGTACCGACCTGCGCCCTCACCCGGGCGGGAGCGGCCGCCGCCGGTGCCCGCCCGTCGGAGTCCCCGGCTGACCGGTGACTCCTGCACTGGGGGCCCGAGAACTCGGGCCACAAGTGCAGGACCTGGGCCACAAGCCCGGTGAGTACGCCGTTCAGGCGCCGCGCGGGCGGCGCACCAGCGCCCAGCCCGCCAGGCCGACGACCGCGACGACCAGGGCACCGCCGGCCCACGACCACGGCCCCGGCTCGGCGCCCTCGGGCCGGGCTGCGGGTGGCGGCTCGGGCGCACCCGGGTCGGCAGCGCGGCGGCCCTCCAGCACGGCGCGGAGCGGCGGGGGGACGGCCACCGCCAGCACCGGCTGCCGCAGCCCCTCGCTGCTGACCAGCACCCGACCGTCGCCGCTGACCGCGAGCCCCTCGCCCTGCCGCTGCCGCGGCAGCGGCAGGTCGCCGACCGGCTCGAGGCCCGGCCAGGTGTAGCCGCGAGCACCGCCGTAGCCCCGCACGAGCAGGTGCCGGCCGTCGGGCCAGAGGGCGGCGTCGGTCGCGAGCCCCAGGACGCCACCGAGGGGCTCGGTGACCACCTCGTCGCCGGGGCCGGCCCCGCGGGGCAGTGCGTGCACCGTGCCGCCGAGCACGTCCTTCGTCACGATCGCCAGCCGGCCGGTGCGGGGGTGGCGCACCAGCGACTCCGCGTCGTGCGCGCCGTCGGGGTAGGACACGGTCAGCGGCTCCGCCTCGACGCTGCGCTCGCCGCGGCCGACGGGCACCTCGTAGAGCCGCACCTCGTCGCGGGAGCGGGCGTTGTCGCCGATGTCGGCGACCCAGACGCGGCCGGGCCCCGCGGGTGCGAGCGCCTCGACGTCGTCGACGTCGGAGCCGTCGGTCGGCTCGAAGGTGGTCGTGCCCACGGTGTCGCCGGTCGCCGGGTCGACCGCGAACACCCGCGCCTCGTCACCGGAGTCGTTGACCGTCAGCACCAGCCCGCCGCCCAGCAGCGGACCGTCGACGACGAGCCCGGAGGACTCGACGACCTCGGCGTCGGTGAACCGGAAGAGCTCCTCGCCCCCCGGTCCCGCCGGCGCGGCTGTGGACCCCGCGAGGAAGGGCACGGCGAGCGCCACGGACGCGAACGCCTCCGACCTGTTCACGACGTGCTCACCACCCGCTCGCCACCCGCTCACGGCCCGCTCGAGCCGGGCGACCCCTCGAGCAGCACCGCGAGCGCGGGCGTGAGGCCCCACGCGCCGACGAGCTCGTCGTACTCGTTGCGGACGCCGCCGCCCTTCACCGGCGGACCGGTGCGCACCGCGCGCAGCAGGGTGTTGCGCGGCGTGTGCTCGCTCTCGACGAACTCCACGACGTCGACCCGGTAGCCCTGCAGCCGCAGCAGCGAGGCGCGCAGCGCGTCGGTGAGGGTGTCGGCGAAGCGCTCGCGGAGGATGCCGTGGCGGGTGAGGGCGGCGTACGGCGCGGGGGTGGGCGCGCGCCGCAGCTGCGCGGCCACGTCGTGGTGGCAGCAGGGGGCGGCCAGGACGAGCGGTGCGCCCCAGCCGACGGCGCGCGCCAGCGCCTCGTCGGTCGCGGTGTCGCAGGCGTGCAGCGCCAGCACCACCTCGGGCGCCGCGTCGAGCTCGACCCCGGCGATCGAGCCGACCACGAACTCGCCGGCCGGCAGCCCGGTCTCCTCGGCGAGCCGGGCCGCGAGGGCGGTGCCGTGGTCGCGGGCCTGCTGCTTCACGTCGACACCGGTCAGCCGCACCGGCAGGCCGCGCACGTGGGTGAGGAAGCGCTGCGCGGCGAAGGTCAGGTAGGCGTTGCCGCAGCCGAGGTCGACGATGCGCAGCGGGTCGTCCTCGGTGGGCGTGCGCAGGTGCCCCTTGGCGAGCGCGTCGGTGACCGAGGCGTCGAGCAGCCGCAGGAACTCCTCGACCTGGCGGTACTTCGCCTGCCGGCTCGGCTTCGCCCGCCCGGAGGCGTCCGAGATGCCCAGGGCGACGAGCACCGGGTCGTCCTCGGGGAGCAGCCGCCCCTTGTCGCGGTCGTGCGCGCGGTCGGCGGCGACGGGCTGGGCGCGGTCCTGGGTGTGCAGCACCGCGTCGCCCTTCTTGGTCACCCGCACCTGGTGGGTCTGCGTCGTCGTCTCGACGTGCCAGTTGCCGAAGGGCTGGTCGAGCAGGTCGTCGACGGCGTCGCGGGCGGCGGTCGCGTCGGGGTGGGGGGCGCCGCCGAGGTGGTTGGTGGTGTGCGCCTGCGTCGCGTCGTACGCCGTCACCTGGAGGTGGCGCCCGCCCTTCAGGTCGACCCACCGCAGCTCGACGCGGCGCCACCGCGGGCTCGCGCCCTTCTGGCGGCCCGACGCGACCGCGCGGACGAGGGTGGCGTCGTCGAGCAGCGCCGCACGGACCCGGGAGAGCACGCGCAGCAGGGGCTCGGTCGTCGAGGCCACGGCGCCCTCAGAGCAGCGCGGAGACGACGACGACGGCGATGAGCCCGGCCAGCGCCAGCGGGATGACGAGGCGGCGGTAGCGGGGGTTCACCCCGCGAGCCTACCGGCGGTCGGGCAGCCGCGAGGCGAGCAGGTCGGCGAGGTGCACCGCGGTGACGCCCGCCAGGTCGGCCAGCTGGTGGCGGCACGAGACCCCGTCGGCGAGCACCACCGCACCCGGCGGCGCCTCGCGCACCGCGGGCAGCAGCCGGGTCTCGGCGACCGCTCGCGAGACCTCGCCGTGGCCGCGCTCCATGCCCCACGAGCCCGCCAGCCCGCAGCAGCCGCCGACGCGGGTCACGCGGGCACCGGCGCGGATCAGCAGCGCCTCGTCGCGGTCCCAGCCGAGCACCGAGGCGTGGTGGCAGTGCGGCTGGGCGACCACCTCGACACCCGTGAGGTCCGGCAGCGGCACCGCGAGCCGCTCCAGCAGCTCGGCCAGGGTGTGCACCGCGCCCGCGACGAGCTCGGCCCGCGGGTCGTCGGTGAGCCGTCGCGCGTCGTCGCGCAGGGTGGCCACGCACGACGGCTCGAGGCCGAGGAGCGGCGCGGCGGACGCGGCGTACGGCGCGAGCGCGGCGAGCGTGCGCTCCACCCGCCGCCGCGCCGCGTCGAGCTGTCCGGTGGTGACGAGCGTCAGGCCGCAGCAGGCGTCGAGGTCGACCACCCGCGCCTCGAGCCCCGCGCTCGCCAGCAGCCGCACCGCCGCCTCCGCTTGCCCCGCCGCGAACCGGTCCGTGAAGGTGTCGGCCCAGACCCACACGTCGGGGGCGGGCGCGTCTCCGGCCGTGCCCGCCACCCCCGCCGCGCGCGCACCGGCGCGGGCGGAGGGGACCGCGAGGGGCGGCAGGGTGCGGGCGGGGTCGGTGCCGGCGAGCGCCGCGGCCAGCCGGCGCCCGGCGGTGGTGCGGGCCACCGCGTTGAGCACCCCCGCCACCGGCGCCGCCAGGCGGGCCCAGGTCGGCAGCCGGCCCAGCGCGTAGTGGCTGCGCGGCCGCAGCCGGCCCCGCCAGCGCTGGTGCAGCGCCTCGGCCTTGTACGTCGCGACGTCGACGCCGGTGGGGCAGTCGCGCGCGCAGCCCTTGCAGGCCAGGCAGAGGTCGAGCGCCTCGTGGACGACCGGGTCGGCGAGGTCGCGCACGAGTGCGTCGCTGCCGGGGCCGGCGTCGAGCGCCTCCTGCAGCACCCGCGCGCGGCCGCGGGTGGAGTCCTTCTCCTCGCGCGTCGCCACCCACGACGGGCACATCACGCCGCCGCCGGCCGGCGCCCGCCCCAGCTCAGGGCCGGGCGCCACGCACGCACCCACGCCCGTGCACCGGTGCACCGCGGCCGCCATCGAGCCGCCGTCGTCGACGAGGCGGAGCGCCAGCGGAGGCTCGCGGCGGGGCCGCGGCGGGCGCAGGTCGGCCGTCGCGGCCGCGGGGTCGACCAGCACGCCGGGGTTGAGCACGCCGTCGGGGTCGCACACCCGCTTCACCGCGGCGAAGAGCGCGAGCGAGGACGCGTCGTACATCAGCGGCAGCAGCGACGAGCACGCGCGGCCGTCGCCGTGCTCGCCGGAGAGCGACCCGCCGCGCGCGGCGAGGGCGCGCGCCGAGGCCTCGAGGAAGTCGGAGAACCTCCGCACACCCTCGGCCTGTCGCCCCGCGGCGGTCTCCTCCGCGAAGGGCACGTCGACGCGCACGTGCACGCAGCCGTCGCCGAAGTGGCCGTAGGGCACCCCTGCGAGCCCGTGCGCCGCGAGCAGCTCGTCGAAGTCGCGCAGCCACCCGCCGAGCTGCTCGGGCGGGACCGCCGCGTCCTCCCAGCCCGCGTGCGCGGGCCGGCCGAGGCTCCGCGCCGCCAGGCCCGCACCGCTCTCGCGGATCCGCCACAGCGCCGCGGCCTCCTCCCCCACGACGACCCGCGAGCCCAGCGCTCCCGCCGCCGAGACCACCCGGGCGGCGTGCGCCGCGGCCTCCCCCGCGGAGCCGCCCGCGACCTCGACCAGCAGCCACCCCGAGCCGGTGGGCAGCTCCGGCACGGCGTGCCTCGGCCGTGCGCGCACCAGGTCGACGATGCGCGCGTCGAGGCCCTCGCACGCGGTCACGGCGCCGCCGACGGCCGGACCGCAGGCCGCGAGCAGTCCCGGCACCGCGTCGGCGGCCTCGGGCATCGAGGGGTAGCCCAAGGCCACCAACGCCGTGGCGGGCGGGTCCGCGGCCAGCCGCACGGTCGCCTCGAGGACCAGCCCGAGCGTGCCCTCCGACCCGACCAGGAAGCGGTCGACGCGGCGTCCGCGCTCGGGCAGCAGGTGCTCCAGCGCGTAGCCGCTGACCTGCCGCGAGAAGCGGCCGAAGCCGGTGCGCACGCGCGCCAGGTCGCCGTCGACCACGTGGCCGAGCCGCGCGGCCAGCGCCGCGCCCGCCCCGGCCTCCGCCCCGATCTCCGCCCCCTGCCCCGCTCCGGCGGCCGGCCCCACCGCCACCACCTCGCCCGTGCCGAGCGCGACCCGCAGGCCCTCGACGACGTCGGAGGTGCGCCCGTAGCCGAGCGCCCGCGACCCGCACGCGTTGTTGCCGACCATCCCGCCGACCGTGCAGCGGGTGTGCGACGACGGGTCGGGGCCGAGCCGCAGCCCGTGGGCGCGGGCACGGCCCTGGAGGACGGCGTGCACCACCCCCGGCTCGACCCGCGCGAGCCGGGTGCCGGGGTCCAGGTCGTGCACGCGGTGCAGGTGCCGGGCGCAGTCGACCACCAGACCGGGGCCGACGGCGTTGCCGGCGATCGAGGTGCCGGCGCCGCGCGCGGTGAGCGGCACCCCGGTCGCGCGGGCCACGTCGAGCACCGCGAGCAGCTCGTCGGTGTCGCGCGGCCGGGCGACCGCGCGCGGCGGCACGCGGTAGAGCGAGGCGTCGGTGGCGTAGAGCGCCCGCGTCAGGGACGAGTCGTCGCAACCCTCGACGCCGCGCCGCCGCAGTTCGGCGAGGAGGTCAGAGGTCGAGGGCATGGCGGACCACGTCGAGCGCCTCGAGCCGCCCGGTCCGCACGTCGTCGACCGGCACCCAGGCGACCGCATCGGTGGTGCCGGCCGCCTCGGTGACGCGCGGCTCGGCGTCGAGGGGCACCGACGCCGCGAAGAGCAGGTGGACGCCGTGGTAGTCCTCGCGCCGGCCCGTCGGTGCGGTGCCGGTGAAGTGCACGTCGTGCACGCCGAGCAGCGCGCCGACCTCGCAGGGCAGGCCGCACTCCTCGCGCACCTCGCGCGCCAGCGCGGCCGCCGGCCGCTCGCCGTGGTCGACGCCCCCGCCCGGCAGCGTCCAAGCCCCGGGGTGGTGACCGACCGCGCTGATGCGCGTGAGCAGCACCTCGTCCCCCGCCGACGCCGCCGACCCTCCCGCCCGGCCGCGCCGCCGCACCACGGCGTACGCCGCGAGGCGCTGGACCTGCGCGGGCCGGTGGTCGGCGAGGGCCTCCCGCACCATCGGCACGGTCGGCACGGCCCCCGACGCGACGTCGGCCAGCGGCACCCAGCGGGCCTCGACGGTCGACCCGTCGACCTCGACGACCCGGGGCTCGGGCGCGTCGGGCGCCACCCACCCGTCGTAGACGATGCGCAGCGCGTGGGCGTCGACGCGCTTCCCGTCGCGCCACGCACTGGGGGCGTGGGCGGAGTAGACGCGGGCCTCGGCGCCGACGCGGGCGTCGAGGCCGGTCTCCTCGTGCACCTCCCGCACGACGGCGTCGCGGGGGTCCTCCCCGTGGTCGAGACCGCCCCCGGGCAGCGTCCAGAGCTCCTCCGCGGAGATGCGCGGCGCGATGCGCGAGAGCAGGATCGCGTCGTCGCGCACGATCACGGCGTAGGCCGCGACGCGCTGTCGTCGTGGGAGGTGGCTCACGCGTAGAACGGTAGCGGCGCGGGTACGAGACCGGGGTGGCAGCCGCACGAGACCCGTGGTTCGACAACGCGAAGATGACGCTGGTGACGCTCGTCGTCATCGGCCACGGCATCGCCTTCGTGCCGTCGAGCGGCTTCACCTCGCACCTCTACGACGCGGTCTACTACGTCCACATCCCGGCGTTCGTGCTGCTGACCGGCCACCTGTCCGCGCGCTTCGCGTGGGACCGCAAGGGCTTCCGCTCGCTGCTCACCACCCTCGTCGTGCCCTACGTCGTCTTCGAGGCGCTCATGGCCGCCTTCCGCGTCGACCTCGGCGGGGAGGAGCCGCTCGACCAGCTGTGGATCGACCCGCACTGGCCGATGTGGTACCTCGCCGCGCTCTTCTGCTGGCGGCTCATGACGCCGGTCCTGCGCGCGCACTGGCTGTGGGTGCCGGCCTCGGTGGGCGTGTCGCTGCTCGGCCCCCTCACGGCCTACGACGTGCTCGACGTCGACCGCGTCCTCGGTCTGCTGCCCTTCTACGTGCTCGGCCTGCACCTGCGCCGCGAGCAGCTCGCCCTGGTGCGGCTGCCCGGCATGCGGGTGCTCGCGGTGGCGGTGCTCGCCTGGATCTGGTGGACGGCCGGCCAGACCGACCAGTGGATCCGCACCGAGTGGCTCTACTACCGCTCCTCCTACGACGAGATGGACGCGCCGCTCGACCACGCGGTCTGGGCGCGGCTGACCCTCATCGCGATCTCCTCGGTCGGCACGCTCGCGCTGCTCGCCCTCGTGCCCCGCCGCGCCTCCTGGTGGAGCCGCCTGGGCGCGGCCAGCATGGTGGTCTACCTGTGCCACGGCTTCGTCGTGCGCGGCCTCGAGTACGCCGACTTCTGGGACCGCCTCCCGGGTCCGGGCCCCGTCGAGATGGCCATCACCGCGGTGGTCGGCACCGCGATCGCGGTGCTGCTGGCCTGGCCGCCCGTCGCCGCCCGGCTCACCTGGCTCGTCGACCCGGTCGGCAGCGTCGAGCGCCACCGCGCGGCCCGGCACGCGACCGGCGTCGCGGCGGCGCCCGCTCAGCCGGTGACGTCCTCGGCGGGCGCCTCCACCGGGCCGGCGGTGCCCGCACCCCGCACGGGCAGCGGCCCCCAGGTCGGCGGCACCGCCGAGCGCGGCAGCGACTCCAGCGAGGCGACCTCGGGGCGCGCCGGCGCCTGACCGCCGAGGTGCGCCGGGTGCCACGGCGCGTGCTCGCCGGGACGCGGCGCGTGCACCGGGTCGCGCTGCAGCTCCTCCAGCAGGGCTGTCAACCGGTGGCCCAGGTCGGTGGTGGCCGCCGTGACGTCCGCGCCCGGAGCGACCGCGACGGGCTCCCCCAGCGACACCTCGACCGGCAGGCCGCGCACCCACCGCGGCGGCGCGAAGGCACCCGCCGCGTCGACGCTCCAGAGCCGCTGCGGCCCCCACACCGCCACGGGCACGACCGGCACCCCGGTCTCCCGGGCCAGTGCCGCCACCCCCGGCATGAGCGAGCGCACCGTCCAGGTCCAGGAGATGCCGGCCTCCGGGAAGGCGCAGACGGCCTCGCCCGCGCGCAGCAGCCGGCGCGCGTGGAGGTAGGCGGCGGCGGGTGCCTGGCGGTCCACCGGCACGTGCCCCATCGCGTCCATCGCGCGGGCCACCAACGGCGAGCCCCAGACGTCGTGCCGGCTGAGGAAGCGCACGTGGCGTCCGCGCTCCAGGGCGGCCCGGCCGACGAAGAGGAAGTCGGGGAAGGACACGTGGTTGCTCGCCAGCAGCACCGGCCCCGTGCGGGGCAGGTGGGCCAGGCCACGCACCCGCAAGTCGAGCGCGAGGGCCCTCATGGCCACCCGCCCCAGCCCGATCGTGGCGGCGTAGAAGGGGCTCTCGCGCCGCGTCGTGCCCGGCACGTGCCCCACCGACGTCCGCACGACCGACTCCCGCACGGTCGGCTCAGCTGAAGGGAGGGCGGGCGTCGCGCGCGATCGAGCGGCGCCCGGCCCAGGCCCAGACCCTCGCGGCGCGGTCGCGGTCCTCGTCGGTGACCAGGTTGCCCATCCACCGCAGGGCCAGCGTCATGCCGAGCTCGGAGCGCATCCCGACCGGGCCGAGGGTCTTGAGCAGGCCCGGCACCGTCACGAGGCCGGCGAGGCGGCGCGCGATCGAGAAGGCCTCGCCGTAGTGGTCGCGCAGCAGCTGCGGCCACACGGCCCCGAGGTCGGCGCCGGGGTCGTCGGCGAAGAGCTCGGCGACGAGGCGCCCGGTCTCCAGGCCGTAGTCGATGCCCTCACCGTTGAGCGGGTTCACGCAGCCGGCCGCGTCGCCCACGAGGGCCCAGTTGGGCCCGGCGACGCCCGACACGGCGCCACCCATCGGCAGCAGCGCGGAGGTGGGCGCGCGCAGGTCGCCGCGCAGGTCGAACTCCTCGCGCCGCGCCTCGGCGTAGTGGCGCATCAGCGGGCGGAGCGCGATCTCGGCCGGCCGCTTCGCGGTGGCGAGCGTGCCGACCCCGAGGTTGACCTCGCCCTCGCCGCTGGAACCGGCGCCGAGCGGGAAGATCCAGCCGTAGCCGGAGAGCACCTCGCCCTCCTCGCTGCGCAGCTCGAGGTGGCTGCTGATCCACGGGTCGTCGCCGGCGCCGGAGGTGACGTAGCAACGTCCGGCGACGCCGTAGACGGTGTCGCGGTGCCAGGTGCGGCCCAGCAGCTTGCCGAGCTGGGAGCGGACGCCGTCGGCGACGACGAGGCGACGGCAGGCCACCTCGACCTGCTCGCCGTCGCGCGCGAAGGTGACGGCGGCGACCCGCGCCCCGTCACGACGTACGCCGACGGCCCGCGCGCCGTCGAGGGCCTGCGCGCCCGACTTCAGCGCGGTCGTGCGCAGGTGGTCGTCGAGCTCGGTGCGGGCGACGGCCGAGCCCCAGTCGGGCAGCGTGCCGCCCGGCCAGGGCAGGTGGAGGGTCTGGCCGAAGCCGTGGGCCCGCAGACCCTTGTTGACGGTGTGGGCGCGCAGCCAGTCGGTCAGCCCGAGCCGGCCGAGCTCGTGCACCGCGCGCGGCGTGAGGCCGTCACCGCAGGTCTTGTCGCGGGGGAAGACCGCCGCGTCGGCGAGCACGACGTCGAGACCGTGGCGCGCCGCCCAGGCCGCGGCCGCCGAGCCCGCGGGGCCGGCGCCGACGACGAGGACGTCGGTCTGCTCGGGGACGGTCGTGCTCACGACGCGATTCTCCCAGACCACCCCAGGAACGCCGAGACCGGCGCCGGTCGCCCCTGCGGGGCGGCCGACGCCGGTCACGTCAGTGGTGCGGGTGGTGCGGGGTGTCAGGAGACGGTCAGCGTCGCAGCTGCGGCGTTTCCGCCCGGCGTGGTGACGACCACCTGGTAACTGCCCGCTGCCAGGGCGGAACCGAGCACGACGGTGACCGACGTCGCGCTGTTGACCGTGATGCCGGTCGTGGCCGTGACGGTCGTCGGGACCGAGTCGGTGAAGGTCACCTGCGACGTCCCGGTGAGGTTCGTCCCGGTGATCGCCACCGTCTCGCCGTCCGCCGAGGTGACGGCCGAGACGGTGGGCGCCGCAACCGCGGGCGTGCCCACGGAGAACTCGAACTTGGCCGAGGGCACGGTGTGCGCCGTGACGACCTCGATGTCGTACGCCGCGTCGTCCGGCAGCTTCGGCAGCTTCACCTCGGCGCTGGTGGCGCTGAGGACCTTGATGGCCGAGCCCGCGTAGGTCTTGACGGTGGCGGTCTTGGAGTAGACCTTCACGGCCTTGAGGCTGACCAGGTTGGTGCCGGTCAGGGTGACGACGCCCGAGGCCACGCCGAGGTCGACGCCGGTCTTCGGCGTGACCGCGGTGACCGTCGGCAGGCCGGCCGCCTGGCGGTCGAGGGTCAGCGTGTCGCTGTTGCCGTAGGCGCCCTTGAGGGTCAGCGTGCCGTCGTTGAGGGCGGCGCCAGCGGGCACGCCGATGACCACCTGGGTCGCGCTGACCTTCTTGACGGTGGCCTTCTGCGTCGTGGTGCCGTCGCTGTAGGTCGCCGTGGCCACGGCGTCCAGGTTGGTGCCCGTGACCGGGATGGCGGTCGCCGCCTCGTTCACGGCGTAGGGCAGGTCGGCAGAAGTGGCGTCGATGGTCTTGGCCACGTAGGTGACGTAGCCGACGTAGGCCGTGCCGCGCTTGTCGGCCACGACGACGTCGTGCACGCCCACGAGACCCGCCGGCAGGTCGAACTCGATGCGCGTCGGGTCGAAGGTGGTACCGCGCGGGGTCGGGGTGACCCGGGCCCGCTTGCCGCCGACGAGCACGGCGGTGGTCTTCTGGAAGCCCGCCCCGGTCAGCACCTGGTCGGCCAGGCCGGTCTCGCTGACGGGCGCCCAGCCGCTGAGGGTGGTCTGGGTGGTCGAGACGGTGGCCTCGAGCAGCTCGTAGGTGTACTTCGGGCCGGCGGTCGCGTCGCCGACGAGCACCTTGACCACGGGGGTGTCCGCGACGCCGGCGGGGACCTCGACCTGCAGGGCGCCGGTGCTGAGGGCCGTCACGTCCGCAGTCGGCACCGTGACGGTGCCGAAGGTGACGGCCTTCGCGACGTAGGGACCGGTGCCGGTCGCGAGGTCCTTGCCGGTGATGAGGACCGTGCCGCCTCCGGCCAGCGGGCCCTTGTTCTCCGACAGCCGCTTGACGACCGTGGTCGGGGTGACGGTGGCCGCGCGCACGACGGGCGCGGCACCGAGCTGGGGTGCGGCGTTGGCCGGCACGTAGGACAGGGCGGTCCCTCCGAGGACCAGACCGGTGATGAGGGCAGCCGTCCGTGGCGACCGCGTTCCGGTGACAGACATGTGAGCTCCTTCTCGTCTGCGTGGGGAGACACCCCCGGAGTCCCCCGGCGGCGGTCGCGCCCGCGGACGTGCGGGAGGCGACATCCCGCCCATCGGCGGCACAGGCACGCGACCTGAGGGAACGCTCGCCTCCGCACGCACCTGGCTAGACGGCCGAAGGTCCCGGGTCCGGGCCGGCCCGCCGACCGTGCGCGGCGGCGTACGCCGACGGCCCCGCCCCCACGGAGGGGACGGGGCCGTCGGTCGGACGTCGAGCTCGGCGCTCAGCTCTGGTAGGAGCCGAAGTCGAAGTCGTCGAGGGCGACGGCCTGGCCGCCGGCACCGCCGAACTCGTAGTCGTAGGAGTCGTAGCCCGTCACGGAGTACGCCGCGGCTCGGGCCTCCTCGGTCGGCTCCACCCGGATGTTGCGGTAGCGCTCGAGGCCGGTGCCCGCCGGGATCAGCTTGCCGATGATGACGTTCTCCTTCAGACCGCGCAGCGAGTCGCTGCGGCCGTTGATGGCCGCGTCGGTGAGCACCCGGGTGGTCTCCTGGAAGGAGGCCGCCGAGAGCCACGACTCGGTCGCCAGCGAGGCCTTGGTGATGCCCATGAGCACCGGTCGACCCGAGGCCGGCTTGCCGCCCTCGGAGACCACGCGGCGGTTCTCCTCCTCGAAGATCACGCGGTCGGTGAGGTCGGAGGGCAGCAGGTTGGTGTCACCCGACTCGATGACCGTCACGCGGCGCAGCATCTGCCGCACGATGATCTCGATGTGCTTGTCGTGGATCGCCACGCCCTGCGAGCGGTAGACCTCCTGGACCTCGTCGACCAGGTGCTCCTGCGCCTTGCGGACACCGAGGATGCGCAGCACGTCCTGCGGGTCCGGCGTGCCGGAGGTGATGTGGTGGCCGACCTCGATGTGCTGGCCGTCCTCCACGTTCAGGCGCGAGCGCTTGGAGACGGGGTACTCCTGGACCTCGGAGCCGTCGTCGGGGGTGACGATGACGGTCCGGGCCTTGTCGGTCTCCTCGATCTCGACGCGACCGGCGGCCTCGCTGATGGGCGTGCGGCCCTTCGGCGAGCGGGCCTCGAAGAGCTCGACCACGCGGGGCAGACCCTGCGTGATGTCGTCGGCCGAGGCCACACCACCGGTGTGGAAGGTGCGCATCGTCAGCTGCGTGCCGGGCTCACCGATCGACTGGGCCGCGATGATGCCGACGGCCTCGCCGATGTCGACGAGCTTGCCGGTGGCCAGCGAGCGGCCGTAGCACTTGGCGCACGTGCCGGTGCGGGCCTCGCAGGTCAGGACCGAGCGGACCTTGACCTCCTCGATGCCGGCCGCCACGAGCTCGCCGATCTTCACGTCGCCCAGGTCGCCACCCGCCTCGACCAGCACCTCGCCGGTCTCGGGGTGGGTGACCTCGACGGCGGCCGAGCGGGCGTACGCCGCGGTCTCGGCGTTCTCCGCCTTCACGACGCTGCCGTCGGCCAGCTTCTCGCCGATCCGCTTGGGCAGGCCGCGCTCGGTGCCGCAGTCGTCCTCGCGGATGATGACGTCCTGGGAGACGTCGACGAGGCGGCGGGTGAGGTAGCCGGAGTCCGCGGTGCGCAGCGCGGTGTCCGCGAGGCCCTTGCGGGCACCGTGGGTCGCGATGAAGTACTCCAGGACCGTGAGGCCCTCGCGGAAGTTCGACTTGATCGGGCGCGGGATGATCTCGCCCTTCGGGTTGGCCACGAGACCACGCATGGCCGCGACCTGCCGGATCTGGTTCATGTTTCCGGAGGCACCCGAGTCGACCATCATGTAGATCGGGTTGGCCCGGTCGAAGGTCTGCTCCATCGCCCGGCCGACCTCGGCCGAGGCCTGGGTCCAGATCTCGATGAGCTCCTGGCGGCGCTCGTCGTCGGTGACCAGACCGCGCTCGAACTGCTTCTGGACCTTGGCGGCCTGCTCCTCGTAGGTCGCGAGGATGGTCGCCTTCTCCGGCGGGGTGGTGACGTCGTCGATCGACACGGTCACGCCCGAGCGGGTCGCCCAGTGGAAGCCGGCGTCCTTCAGCGCGTCGAGCGAGGCGGCCACCTCGACCTTGGTGTAGCGCTCGGCGAGGTCGTTCACGATCGCACCCAGGGCCTTCTTGCCCACCTCGTAGTTCACGAAGGGGTAGTCGCCCGGGAGCGTGTCGTTGAAGATCGCGCGGCCCAGCGTGGTCTCGAGGACCAGCGGCTGACCCTCGGACCAGCCCTCGGGCAGCGCCTCGCCGACCGGCGGCACCGCGTCGGGGAAGCGGATGCGGACCTTGCTCTGCAGCGAGATCTCGCCCCGGTCGAAGGCCATGATCGCCTCGGCCTGCGAGGAGAACACCCGACCCTCGCCCGGCTCGCCCTCGCGGTCGGTGGTGAGGAAGAACAGGCCGATGATCATGTCCTGGGTCGGCATGGTCACCGGTCGGCCGTCCGACGGCTTGAGGATGTTGTTGGTCGACAGCATCAGGATCCGCGCCTCGGCCTGGGCCTCGGCCGACAGCGGCAGGTGCACCGCCATCTGGTCACCGTCGAAGTCCGCGTTGAACGCGGTGCACACGAGCGGGTGGATCTGGATGGCCTTGCCCTCGATCAGCTGGGGCTCGAAGGCCTGGATGCCGAGGCGGTGCAGCGTAGGCGCACGGTTGAGCAGCACCGGGTGCTCGGTGATGACCTCCTCGAGCACGTCCCACACGACCGGGCGGGCGCGCTCGACCATGCGCTTGGCCGACTTGATGTTCTGCGCGTGGCTCAGGTCGACCAGGCGCTTCATCACGAACGGCTTGAAGAGCTCCAGCGCCATCTGCTTGGGCAGACCGCACTGGTGCAGCTTGAGCTGCGGGCCCGACACGATGACCGAGCGGCCGGAGTAGTCGACGCGCTTGCCGAGGAGGTTCTGGCGGAAGCGGCCCTGCTTGCCCTTGAGCATGTCGGACAGCGACTTGAGCGGGCGGTTGCCCGGGCCGGTGACCGGCCGGCCGCGGCGGCCGTTGTCGAAGAGCGAGTCGACGGCCTCCTGCAGCATCCGCTTCTCGTTGTTGACGATGATCTCCGGCGCGCCGAGGTCGAGCAGCCGCTTGAGGCGGTTGTTGCGGTTGATGACGCGGCGGTAGAGGTCGTTGAGGTCCGAGGTCGCGAAGCGGCCACCGTCGAGCTGGACCATCGGGCGCAGGTCCGGCGGGATGACCGGGACCGCGTCGAGGACCATGCCGATCGGCTGGTTGCCGGTCTTGCGGAAGGCGTCGACGACCTTGAGGCGCTTGAGGGCGCGGACCTTCTTCTGGCCCTTGCCGTTCTCGATGGTGTCGCGCAGCGACTCCACCTCGGCCTCGACGTCGAAGTCCTGCAGGCGCTTCTGGATCGCCGTGGCGCCCATGTGGCCCTCGAAGTACTTGCCGAACCAGTTCTTCATCTCGCGGTAGAGCAGCTCGTCGCCCATGAGGTCCTGCACCTTGAGGTTCTTGAAGGTGTCCCAGACCTCGTCGAGGCGGTCGATCTCGCGCTGCGAGCGGTCGCGCAGCTGCTTCATCTCGCGCTCGGCGCCGTCCTTCACCTTGCGGCGCTGGTCGGCCTTGGCGCCCTCGGCCTCGAGCTGGGCGAGGTCCTCCTCGAGCTTCTTGGCGCGGTCCTCGATCGCGGTGTCGCGGCGCTTCTCGAGGCGCTCGCGCTCCAGGCCGACCTTGCCCTCGAGCGAGGACAGGTCGCGGTGGCGGGCGTCCTCGTCGACCGAGGTGATCATGTAGGCGGCGAAGTAGATGACCTTCTCGAGGTCCTTCGGCGCCAGGTCGAGCAGGTAGCCCAGGCGCGAGGGCACGCCCTTGAAGTACCAGATGTGCGTCACGGGCGCGGCGAGCTCGATGTGGCCCATGCGCTCGCGGCGGACCTTGGAGCGGGTCACCTCGACGCCGCAGCGCTCGCAGATGATGCCCTTGAAGCGCACGCGCTTGTACTTGCCGCAGTAGCACTCCCAGTCCCGGGTGGGACCGAAGATCTTCTCGCAGAAGAGGCCGTCACGCTCGGGCTTGAGCGTGCGGTAGTTGATGGTCTCGGGCTTCTTGACCTCGCCGTGGCTCCAGGTGCGGATCTCGTCGGCGGTGGCCAGGCCGATCTGGAGCTGGTCGAAGAAGTTCACGTCGAGCACGGTGGCTGCAACCCTTCGTAGGTTCTACAGGTGAGAGATGAGGGGGGCGGAGGCCGGGGCCGGGGGCGGCGGCACGCTCACGCGCACCACCGGCCCCCGGGCCCGGCGGCTCACACCTCTTCGACCGAGCTGGGCTCGCGGCGGGACAGGTCGATGCCGAGCTCCTCGGCGGCGCGGAAGACGTCCTCCTCCGCGTCGCGCATCTCGATGGCCGTGCCGTCCTGCGACAGCACCTCCACGTTGAGGCAGAGCGACTGCATCTCCTTGACGAGCACCTTGAACGACTCCGGGATGCCGGAGTCGGGGATGTTCTCGCCCTTGACGATGGCCTCGTAGACCTTGACGCGCCCGGGGACGTCGTCGGACTTGATGGTCAGCAGCTCCTGCAGAGCGTAGGCGGCGCCGTACGCCTCCATCGCCCAGACCTCCATCTCGCCGAACCGCTGGCCGCCGAACTGGGCCTTTCCGCCCAGGGGCTGCTGCGTGATCATCGAGTAGGGGCCGGTGCTGCGGGCGTGGATCTTGTCGTCCACGAGGTGGTGCAGCTTCAGGATGTACATGTATCCGACCGAGACCGGGTCCGGGAACGGCTCGCCGGAGCGACCGTCGAACAGGTGCGCCTTGCCGGTCTCGTCGATCATCCGCACGCCGTCGCGGGTGGGGTAGGTCGCGCCCAGCAGACCGGTGATCTCGTCCTCGCGGGCACCGTCGAAGACCGGGGTGGCCACACGGGTGTCCGGAGCGGCGGTCTCGACGCCGATCTTGATCAGGCGCTGCTTCCACTCCGCGTCGTCGGGGTCGCCCGACAGGTTGAGGTCCCAGCCCTGCTTGGCCAGCCAGCCGAGGTGCAGCTCGAGGATCTGCCCGATGTTCATGCGTCGCGGCACGCCCAGCGGGTTGAGGATCACGTCGACCGGGGTGCCGTCCTCCATGAACGGCATGTCCTCGACCGGCAGGATCTTCGCGATGACGCCCTTGTTGCCGTGGCGTCCGGCGAGCTTGTCGCCGACGGAGATCTTGCGCTTCTGCGCGACGTAGACGCGCACCAGCTGGTTGACGCCCGGCGGGAGCTCGTCGCCCTCCTCGCGGTCGAAGACCCGGACGCCGATGACGGTGCCGGACTCGCCGTGCGGGACCTTCATCGAGGTGTCGCGCACCTCGCGCGCCTTCTCGCCGAAGATCGCGCGGAGCAGGCGCTCCTCGGGGGTCAGCTCGGTCTCGCCCTTGGGCGTGACCTTGCCGACCAGGATGTCGCCCGTGGTCACCTCGGCGCCGATGCGGATGATGCCGCGCTCGTCGAGGTCGGCCAGCATCTCCTCGGAGACGTTGGGGATGTCGCGGGTGATCTCCTCGGGGCCCAGCTTGGTGTCGCGGGCGTCGACCTCGTGCTCCTCGATGTGGATCGAGGTGAGGACGTCCTCCTGGACCAGGCGCTGGCTCAGGATGATGGCGTCCTCGTAGTTGTGGCCCTGCCACGGCATGAAGGCCACGAGGAGGTTGGTGCCCAGCGCCATCTCGGCGTCGTCGGTGCAGGGGCCGTCGGCGATCGGCGAGCCGACCTCGAGGCGGTCGCCCTCGCTGACCAGCGGGCGCTGGTTGATGCAGGTGCCCTGGTTGGAGCGCTGGAACTTCTGCAGGCGGTAGGAGGTGTAGGTGCCGTCGTCGTTCATCGTCTCGACCAGGTCGGCCGAGACCTCCTTGACCACACCGGCCTTGGAGGCGGTGACGACGTCGCCGGCGTCGACCGCGGCGCGGTACTCGATGCCGGTGCCGACCAGGGGGCTGTCGCTGGTGATCAGCGGGACCGCCTGGCGCTGCATGTTGGCGCCCATGAGCGCGCGGTTGGCGTCGTCGTGCTCGAGGAACGGGATGAGCGCGGTCGCGACCGAGACCATCTGGCGCGGCGAGACGTCCATGTAGTCGATCTCGCTCGGCACGACCTCGGAGACCTCGCCGTCGCGCTGGCGCACCAGCACCCGCTCGTTGACGAAGCGCATGTCGTCGTCGAGGGTCGCGTTGGCCTGCGCGATGACGTAGCGGTCCTCGTCGTCGGCCGTCAGGTAGTCGATCTGGTCGGTGACCTGCCCGTCGACGACCTTGCGGTAGGGCGTCTCCACGAAGCCGAACGGGTTGATCCGGCCGTAGGAGGCCAGCGACCCGATGAGGCCGATGTTGGGGCCTTCCGGCGTCTCGATCGGGCACATGCGGCCGTAGTGCGACGGGTGGACGTCGCGGACCTCCATGCCGGCGCGGTCACGGGAGAGACCACCCGGGCCGAGCGCGGAGAGACGACGCTTGTGCGTCAGGCCCGCGATCGGGTTGGTCTGGTCCATGAACTGCGAGAGCTGCGAGGTGCCGAAGAACTCCTTCAGCGCCGCCACCACGGGCCGGATGTTGATCAGCGACTGCGGCGTGATCGCCTCGACGTCCTGGGTCGTCATCCGCTCGCGGACCACGCGCTCCATGCGTGCCAGGCCGGTGCGGAGCTGGTTCTGGATCAGCTCGCCGACGGTGCGCATGCGGCGGTTGCCGAAGTGGTCGATGTCGTCGGCCGCCACCTCGAGGGTGCCCTGGGGCGCCTCGACCTGGGTCTGGCCGTCGTGCAGCGCCACGACGTAGCGGATCGCGGCGACGACGTCGTCGACGGTCAGCGTCTGCTGGTCGAAGGCCTCGGTCAGGCCGAGCTTCTTGTTGATCTTGTAGCGGCCGACCTTGGCGAGGTCGTAGCGCTTGGGGTTGAAGTAGTAGTTGTTGAGCAGCGTCTGCGCGGCCTCGCGCGTCGGCGGCTCGCCCGGGCGCAGCTTGCGGTAGATGTCGAGCAGCGCGTCGTCCTGGCCCTGGGTGTGGTCCTTCTCCAGGGTCAGCTCGATGGACTCGTAGGCGCGCTCGGGGTTGGCCGGGTCGGCGAACTCGCGGCGGATGTCCTCCACGGTCAGGCCGAGGGCCTTGAGCAGCACGGTGACGTTCTGCTTGCGCTTGCGGTCGAGGCGCACGCCGACCAGGTCGCGCTTGTCGATCTCGAACTCCAGCCAGGCACCGCGGCTCGGGATGAGTTTGGCGGTGTAGATGTCCTTGTCGGAGGTCTTGTCGGCGGAGCGCTCGAAGTAGACGCCCGGGCTGCGGACCAGCTGGGAGACGACGACGCGCTCGGTGCCGTTGATGACGAAGGTGCCCTTGTCGGTCATGAGCGGGAAGTCGCCCATGAAGACCGTCTGGCCCTTGATCTCGCCGGTGTCGTTGTTGGTGAACTCGGCCGAGACGTAGAGCGGCGCGGAGTAGGTGAAGTCCTTCTCCTTGCACTCCTCGACCGTGTACTTCGGGTCGTAGAAGACCGGGTTCTCGAACGAGAGCGACATCGTCTCGGAGAAGTCCTCGATCGGCGAGATCTCCTCGAAGATCTCCTGCAGGCCCGACTTGGGGCTGACGTCCTCGCCGGCGTCGGTGCGCGCCTGGACCTGCGCGTCCCACGCCTCGTTGCCGACCAGCCAGTCGAAGCTGCTGGTCTGGAGCGAGAGGAGCTGCGGGAGCTCGAGTGGTTCGGAGATCTTCGCGAAGGAGATGCGGCGGGGGTTGTCGGCGGCGTTGGTGCGCGAGGCCAAGAGGTTTCCTTCTTCAGTTCCGCGTGCGTGCGAGCCTGGACCACCACACCTCCGACCACCGGGCAGGGCGGAGGGCATCTGAGGGCAGGCGCAACCTCGAAGGATACGGCACGCAGCACACGCACACAACCCGGGGTCACCCCCCTCGAGGGGGGCCGCAACCGGGCGATCTGCCGGAGATCATGCGCCGCTCCCCCGCCCGGGGTCAAGCACCGCCGCGCCCGCCTGGGGACACGGCGTACGCCGGTGGGTCGGCGGGCGGGTCAGCCGCGGGTGGTCTGCAGGTCGTCGACCAGCCAGCGGCCGTCGACCTCCTGCATGGTCACGGTGACCTGGTTGCGGTAGGTCACCGGCTCCGTGGTCTGCGCGTTGGTCGTCACCTGGTCGACGAAGAGCAGCACCTGCACGCGGTCGGCGCCGCCGCGGGTGATGGCCGAGGCCCGCACCTCGGCCTCGACGACCGTGCGCGTGGTGGGGGCGTTCTCCTCGATCTGGGTGAAGAGGCGCTCGTAGTCGTCGCGGAAGTCGTCGGTGAGGTACTGCACGGCGTCGGCGCGGTCCTCCTCGAGCGTCTCGAAGTCGTAGGAGAGCACCGGCACGATCGCCCGCTCGGCCGTGGCCTGGGCCGTGCGGGTGCCGGAGAGCACCTCGTCGTCAGAGGGCACCGTCAGCGCGAACCACGTGGCCGCCCCGACCACGGCGATGGCGAGTGCCGCCAGGAGCGCCGGCACCCACCACGGCAGCCGGCCGGTGCGGGCGCCGTCGGCCTCCACCTCGGCCCCCGCGTCGGCACCCGCGTCGGTGGTGGTCGTCGGGCGGGTCCCGGTCGGGGCGGCGGGAGTGGTGGCGCCGGCGGCGGTCGCGCCGCGGCGCAGCCGGACCGACCGGCGCGGGGCGGGGGCGTCGGCCGGCGCCGGCTCGGCGGGCGGCGGGCTCACCGGGGCGGTGGGGGCCGAGGGGGCGGCAGGGGCACCGGAGGCCGGGGCGTCGCGGCCCGCGAGCTCCGCGTCGTGCGCGGCGCGCCGCTGCGGGTCGAGGAGCACCGCGGCGGCCTCGTTGAGCACCGCGAAGCGGCGGTCGGTCGGGTCGAGGTCGGCGACCCGGGCGCGCCACGCGGCGCGCACCTCGTCGGCGCTGGCGGTGGGCTCGACGTCGAGCAGGTCGTACCAGCTGGGGGTCACGGCGTCGCCCCTTCCTGCGGCTGGATGTCCGTCTGGAGATCAGAAGGCGCGGACGGCTCTGCACTCGGCTCCGCACCGGGCTCGGTGCCCGGGGCCGGCACGGGTGCGTCCTCGCCCGGCAGGCCGCCGCCCGCCTCCTCGTCGGCGACGGCGGAGCCGAAGTCGTCGACCAGCCACTCACCGTCGACGAGCACCAGCTGCAGGCGCAGGTAGACCGGGAACGGCGCGCCGGCCTCGCCCCCGACGGTGTTGGTGAAGGCGCCGGCGACCAGGGCGGTGGCGGAGTCCTCGTCGAGGGTGGCCACGCCGGTGCCGAAGACCTCGGCGTCGCGCTCGGCCTGCTGCTGGGCGACCAGCTGCTCGGCGACGACGACA